>NZ_JABBXF010000107.1 GCF_013030945.1 Streptomyces morookaense
CCCAGCGCCGGGCGCGGACCGCTGCCCGGCATTTCGCGTCGCTGGCCGGGGCCGCCGGCCAGACCGGCCGGGGCGCCGCCCTTGCCGCCGGGGCCGCCCTGCCCGCCCGGCGCCGGCTTCTTGTGGCCCTGGGCCACATCGACCGGCAGCATGACGAGCGCGGTGGTGCCGCCCGAGTCGGACGGGCGCAGCTGGATGCGGATGCCGTGTCGCAGGGACAGGCGGCCGACCACGAACAGACCCATGCGCCGCGAGACGGAGACGTCCACGGTCGGCGGGCTGGCGAGCCGCTCGTTGATGGAGGCGAGGTCCTCGGGCGACAGGCCGATGCCGGTGTCGTGGATCTCGACGAGCACGCGCCCGTCGGGCAGGGCGTGACCGGTGACCTTGACCTTGGTCTGCGGGGACGAGAACGAGGTCGCGTTCTCGAGCAGCTCGGCGAGCAGGTGCACGAGGTCGTTGACGACACGGCCGGCGACCTCGGTCGGCGGCACGCCGCTGAGTTCGATGCGCTCGTACTGCTCCACCTCGGACGCGGCGGCACGCAGCACGTCGACGAGCGGCACGGGCCGGGTCCACCGGCGGCCCGGCTCCTCGCCCGCGAGGACGAGGAGGTTTTCGCCGTTACGGCGCATACGGGTCGCGAGGTGGTCGAGCTTGAAGAGCGAGGACAGCTGGTCCGGGTCCGCCTCGCGGCTCTCGAGCTCGGAGATGAGCGAGAGCTGACGCTGGATGAGGCCCTGGCTGCGGCGCGAGAGGTTGGTGAACATCGCGTTGACGTTGCCCCGGAGGAGGGCCTGTTCGGCGGCGAGCCGGACCGCTTCCTGGTGCACGTGGTCGAACGCCGCGGCCACCTTGCCGATCTCGTCGCGGCTGTGCACGCCGACGGACTCCACGGACGTGTCGACGTCCTGCGGGTCGGTCTCGGACAGCTGCTTGACGAGCTCCGGCAGACGGTCCTGGGCGACCCGGGTCGCGGTGTCCTGCAGCCGGCGCAGCGAGCGCACCATGGAGCGGGCCACGACGAAGGCGCCGACGAGGGAGATGCCGAGAACGAGGACGATCAGGGCACCGTTGAGGATGGCCTCCTGGTTGGCCTCGTCCTTCAGGTCGGCGGCCTTCTGGTCCATCTCCGTGAGGAGCGTGGTCTCGATCTTGGCCATTTCCTCGAGCTTCACGCTGTCCTGGTCGTACCAGTCCAGGTAGCTCTTGGGCTCGCTCTTCAGGCCGTCGGCCTTGCCCAGGACGCGCTCGGCGAAGGTGTTCGCCGAAGTGATGTCGGGGATGCCGCCGTTGAGCGCCTTGAGCAGGGAGGCCGAGTCGTTGGCGTCGATGGCCGTGAAGCGGCGCATCGCCTCGTCCTCGGCGTCCAGCGCCGACTTGCCGTACTGGCGGTCGTTCGCCGAGAGGGCGGCGCCGCCGGGGCGGGCCAGGGCGGCACTGATCACGGCCCGCTGGATGGACGCGTACTCCTTGGCGGCGGAGAACGTGGCCAGCGCGCGGGTCGCGGTGATCATGTCGCTGTCGCTGGTGGCCTGGGCCATGTCCTGGGACAGGGTCAGCAGCGAGTTGATCAGGCCGTCGTAGTTGTTGACGGTCTGGGAGAGGAAGTCCTTGTCCGTGTAGGCGCTCTGCCGGATTTCCTTGATCTTGTCCAGCTGCTTGGAGATGTCGACCAGGGTGGTCGTCACGCCGACCATCGTGGGGTCGTTCGGCTTGACCTTCGCAGTGGTCTGGCGGAACGCGTCGATGGCCCGGTCGGCCTTCTGCCGGGAGGCGAGGACCTTGTCGTCCTTGGGGTTGCCGGAAATGATCGGGCCCGCGGACTGGTCGCGCTCCTGCTGGAGCGCGTCGGCGAGCTGGGTCGCCTTACCGGTCATCTCCGTCAGGAGCTTCATGTGGTCGAGCTGGTCGACCTTCTGCAGCGAGCTGTCGATACGCAAGGCGCCCAGGGTCGTCGCGGCGACGACCGGGAGGGCGAGCAGGGATACCAGACGGGTACTGATGCGCCAGTTGCGCAGGGCTATTCGTGAGCCCGTCCCGCTCGGCTCCTTGGCCTGCGGCTGCTCGGCGGCTTCGGCGCCGTCCGGCGTCGCGCCCGGCGTATCGGCCGGCGTGCCGCGGTCGGTCGCACCGCGCGGCTCCGGCTCCGCCGCAGCGCTGCCATCCCTCTTGAAACGTCCCTGCACTAGCGTCGCAACCTCTGGACCAGGCGTCCCGCCGGAAGACGGAGGGACGGTGTCGAGTCGTGGGGGGACCGCGGTGCCCCCCTGGCGGTCCCCGGAATTCCAGCACAGTGCCCGATCTCCCAACAAGGCCGGTGGTCCGGGACGCACATGCCACTACGCGGCGTATCCGCAATCGTCACTCGCTGTCGAATATCGGTTTGCTCAATTCGGACTTTTGGCGATGAGTCGTCAGTCCGGTGCTGGTCACGGGTCCCTGTCCCAGTCGCCATGATCAGGAGCGGAACGTCTGATTCAGCACCCCAATGTCCGTTTCGCGGCCGTGAAGTGAGCGCCCGTTATGCGGCTTTTCTCGGCTTCCTCGTGAGCAAACTCACAGGAAACCCATGACTTGCCGGGCGACTCCGGGGGGATGGGCGCGCCTAGCCTGGTCCTTTACACAACCGCGAGAAGGACAACGCGAGGCCCTCAGTGAAGTCAGTGAAGACCGCCAACCCGCGCCGCACCACGCTGGCCCACCTCGAGGACGCCGCCGGGCTGGGCGTCGCCGAGGCCGACCGCCCGCAGCACGCCGTGCAGCTGCCCCAGGTCACCGCCAACCCGCGCCGCACCATCCTGATGACCGCGCCCGTCGTCCAGGTGCCGCAGGACTGACCCCCGGCCGCGCACGGGCCGCCTGCACACCCCCGCGATAGCCTGGGGTTCCAGATTCCGGCCGGACAAGACAAAAAGGGGCACAGGCTTCCCGTGCGCATCGCCAGGTTCTCCATCGACGGCAACGTCGCTTTCGGCGTCGTGGAGGGGGACGCCTCCACCGAAGGCGGCCCCGTCCTCGACATCATCAAGGGACATCCCTTCGCCGAGTTCGAGCGCTCCGGGAAGAAGGTCCCGTTGAGCAAGGTGCGGCTGCTGCCGCCCGTGCTGCCCAACAAGGTCGTCGCCATCGGCCGCAACTACGCCGAGCACGCCGCAGAACTGGGCAACGACGTCCCCGAGGTGCCCGTCACCTTCTTCAAGCCGTCCACCGCGGTGATCGGCCCCGGCGACCCCATCGCCTACCCCTCCTTCTCCAGCGAGCTCCACCACGAGGCCGAGCTCGCCGTCGTCATCGGCCGTATGTGCCGCGAGGTCCCGCGCGAGCGCGTCAAGGACGTCATCCTCGGCTACACCTGCGCCAACGACCTCACCGCGCGCGACGTCCAGCGGCGCGAGCAGCAGTGGGCCCGGGCCAAGGGCTTCGACACCTCCTGCCCGCTCGGCCCGTGGATCGAGACCGGGATCGAGGACCCGGCGAACCTCGGCATCATGTGCACCGTCAACGGCGAACAGCGCCAGCTGGGCCGGACGAGCGACATGGTCCGCTCCGTCGAGGAGCTCATCGTCCACATCACCGAGGCGATGACGCTGCTCCCCGGCGACGTCGTCCTCACGGGCACCCCGGCCGGGGTCGGACCCCTGAACGTCGGCGACGAGGTCGCCGTCACCATCGAAGGCATCGGCACTCTCACCAACAAGGTGATCAAGCGTGGCTAACGGATCCGTCCGCGTACGTTTCTGTCCCTCCCCGACCGGCAACCCCCACGTGGGCCTGGTCCGGACCGCCCTGTTCAACTGGGCGTTCGCCCGGCACCACGGCGGCACCCTGGTCTTCCGCATCGAGGACACCGACGCGGCGCGCGACTCCGAGGAGTCGTACGAGCAGCTCCTGGACGCCATGCGGTGGCTGGGCCTGGACTGGGACGAGGGCCCCGAGGTGGGCGGCCCCCACGCGCCGTACCGCCAGTCGCAGCGCATGGACCGCTACCAGGAGGTCGCGGCCCAGCTGCTGGAGCGCGGCCACGCGTACAAGTGCTACTGCACCACCGAGGAGCTCGACGCCCGCCGCGAGGCCGCCCGCGCCGCCGGCAAGCCGTCCGGCTACGACGGCCAGTGCCGTGAGCTGACCGAGGAGCAGGTCGCCGCGTACGAGGGCGAGGGCCGCACGCCCATCGTCCGCTTCCGGATGCCCGACGAGCCGATCACCTTCACCGACCTGGTGCGCGGCGAGCTCACCTTCACCCCGGAGAACGTGCCGGACTTCGGCATCGTCCGGGCCAACGGCGCGCCGCTCTACACGCTCGTCAACCCCGTCGACGACGCCCTGATGGAGATCACCCACGTCCTGCGCGGCGAGGACCTGCTCTCCTCCACCCCGCGGCAGATCGCCCTCTACCGCGCCCTCGCCGAGATCGGCGTCGGCAACGGCAGCATCCCGCAGTTCGGGCACCTGCCGTATGTGATGGGCGAGGGCAACAAGAAGCTCTCCAAGCGCGACCCGCAGTCCTCCCTGAACCTCTACCGGGAGCGCGGCTTCCTGCGCGAGGGCCTGCTCAACTACCTCTCGCTGCTGGGCTGGTCGCTCTCCGCCGACCAGGACATCTTCACGATGGACGAGATGGTCGCGGCGTTCGACATCAAGGACGTCAACGCCAACCCGGCCCGCTTCGACCTCAAGAAGTGCGAGGCCATCAACGCGGACCACATCCGCCGCCTGGACGTGAAGGCCTTCACCGAGGCCTGCGAGCCCTGGCTGCGCGCCCCGCACGCCAACTGGCTCCCGGAGAGCTTCGACCAGGCCGCGTGGGAGGCCATCGCCCCGCACGCCCAGACCCGCCTCACGGTGCTCTCCGACATCACCGCCAACGTCGACTTCCTCTTCCTGGACGAGCCCGTCGAGGACGAGGCGTCCTGGCAGAAGGCGATGAAGGAGGGCTCGGACGCCCTGCTGCGCACGGCCCGCGAGAAGCTGGCCGCCTGCGACTGGACCGCGGAGGCGCTCAAGGCCGCCGTCGTCGCCGCCGGCGAGGAGCACGGCCTGAAGCTGGGCAAGGCCCAGGCCCCGGTCCGCGTCGCCGTCACCGGCCGCACGGTCGGCCTCCCGCTGTTCGAGTCCCTGGAGGTCCTGGGCCGCGAGCGGACGCTGGCGCGCGTGGACGCCGCGCTGGCGAAGCTGGCGGGCTGACGCACGGGCCTGTGGGCTCCGCGGGACGGCGCGGTACCGTCGAACGCATGACGGTCCGCGCGGTCCTCTGGGACGTCGACGACACCCTGTTCGACTACACGGGGTCCGATCGTGCAGGCGCACTGCGCCACATCGAGGCCGAGGGCCTGCTCTCGCGGTACGACACCGCGGAGCAGGCCCTCGGCCTCTGGCGTGAGGTCATGGAGGTCCAGTTCGCCCGCTTCCTCGCGGGCGAGCTCGGTTTCCGGGAGCACCGCCGCGAGCGGGCCCGCGCCTTCCTGGGCGCCCCGCTGGGCGACCGGGAGGCCGACGCCTGGTTCGCCCGCTACATCGCGCACTACGAGGCCGCCTGGACCCTCTTCCCGGACGCCCGGCCGGCCCTGGACGCCCTCGCCCCGCACTACCGGCAGGCGGTGCTCTCCAACTCCGGCACCAGACACCAGAAGCGCAAGCTGCGCGCCCTGGGAGTGCGCCGCCGCTTCGAACGGGTGCTGTGCGCCGACCGGGTCGGGTGGCCCAAGCCCGACCCGCGTGCCTTCCACGCCGCCTGCGCGGCCCTGCGCCTGGCCCCCGGCGAGGTCGTGTACGTCGGCGACCAGCTGCAGGGGGACGCCGTGGGGGCCCGGGACGCCGGGCTGCACGCGGTGTGGCTGGACCGCACGGGCGAGGCTGCGGAAGCCGTGGTTCCGGAGGGGGTGCGGCGGATCGGAGGGCTCGGTGAGCTGCCCCTGCTGCTGCGCGGAGTTATCGATTTTGGAGCCCCGTCCACCTTCGGGTAATGTTCTTCCTGCGCCGCCCGAGAGGGCCGAGAGGCCGGAGCGGAGGGCGCAAGCCGGACAAGACCCCTTCCGGGGGGTGGAGTTACGGTGGGGTATGGTGTAATTGGCAGCACGAGTGATTCTGGTTCACTTAGTCTAGGTTCGAGTCCTGGTACCCCAGCAAGAGAAAATCGCTTCGAATTCTCTTGATAAGCTTCGGAATGAAGCAAGAAGCAAAAGCGCAGTGCGAGCCCCCGTTGTGTAGCGGCCTAGCACGCCGCCCTCTCAAGGCGGTAGCGCCGGTTCGAATCCGGTCGGGGGTACTGGTTCCTGGAGGAGGAAACTCCAAAAGGGATCGCTAGGGCCCCCGTTGTGTAGCGGCCTAGCACGCCGCCCTCTCAAGGCGGTAGCGCCGGTTCGAATCCGGTCGGGGGTACTGGGTGAAACCACCATGGGCTATGGTGTAATTGGCAGCACGAGTGATTCTGGTTCATTTAGTCTAGGTTCGAGTCCTGGTAGCCCAGCGCGGATTGCGTCGAAATCTTCGGAGCAATAAGCAGGCCCCCGTTGTGTAGCGGCCTAGCACGCCGCCCTCTCAAGGCGGTAGCGCCGGTTCGAATCCGGTCGGGGGTACAAGAGGAAAGAATGCCTTTCGCTTCGGCGGGAGGCATTTTTTCATGCGCTCTTCCGCGGTATCCGGGGCGGCGCGATAATCCCCGCATGGTCCATGCCCATGGCGTGCGCCGCCGCGTCCACGTCGGTGATCTCCGACCCGGCGACCACGCATGTCTGCTGTTCGCGTCGGACGAGGAGCGGGCATCGGTCCTGCGGGACTTCGTCCTGGGGGGCCTGGACGCGGACGACAAGATCCTCTGTCTCACCGGCGATCCCGCCCCGAGCCTGCCCCCGGTGCCGCCCGGGCGGCTCGAAGTGGTCGCGCTCGCCCAATTCCTCACCGCCGACGGGCGGTTCGACGCCGCGGCCCTGCTCGCACGGCTGCGCACGGCGGCCGCACGGTCCCGCGCCGAGGGCTGCCGTGCCCTGCGGGTCGCGGGGGACCCGGGCGCGGGCGGGATGCCGGATCTGCCGCGGCTGCTGGAGTACGAGGCGCTGCTGGACGGGGAGTTCGGCTCCGGCCGGGCACTGGCCGTCTGCCAGTACGACCTGCGCCGCTGCGGGCCGGGCACGCCGGACGCCCTCGAGTCGGCGCACGCCGGCAGCGTCGAGGCGGATCCGCTGGTCCGCACGGCCGACCTCGTCGTGGTCCGTACGTACCGGCCGCAGGGCCTGCGCATCGAGGGCGTGGTCGACGCCGGGGCCCACCGCTGCCTGCGGGACGCGCTGCGCTCGGTCGCGGCCGTCCGCGAGGACGTGCGGCTGGAGATGTCCCGGGTGGAATTCCTGGACCTGGCGGGGCTGCGGCTGCTGATGACCTTCGCCCGGGCCCGTGCCGCCCGGCACTGCACGGTCGAGCTCACCGGGCTGCTGCCGCACCTGCGGCAGGTCATCACGATGATCGGCTGGGACCGCACCCCGGGCCTCCGGCTGGGGGCGGCCCATGCCTGCTGACGGATTCGTCCACCACGCGTGCCTGTACGGCACGGACGCGGAGTTCCTGGCGACGGCCGTGCCGTTCGTCCGGGACGGGCTGGCGGCGGGGGAGCCCGTGCTGGCCGCCACGACGCCCGCCAACCTCGACCTGCTCCGGCGGGCCCTGGGGGAGCGGGCGCACGCGCTGGACACCGCCGAGACCGCGTACTTCGGGCGCCGGCCCGTGGAGCGCGTCTCGGCCTTCCTGCGCTACCACGACCGCCGCGCCCGGCCCGGGCGCCGCACGCGGATGCTCGCGGAGCCGGTGTGGTGCGGGAGGTCCGCCCGCCAGGTCGCGGAGTGGAAACGCATGGAGTCCGGGCTCAATGTGCTGCTGGCCGGGCTGCCGGTGTGGATGATCTGCCCGTACGACACCAGGACCGTCCCGGCGGACGTGGCACGGGCCGCCTGCGCCACGCACCCGGCCCGGATGGACGGCCGGCGCCTGATCCCGTGCGCCGGCTGCGCGGAGCCGGCGGCCTACGCGGCCGGCGTGGCCCCACCGCGGGCCCCTGCGCCCGCAGGGGCGTCCCGGGCGGGTCCGACGACCGCGGCGTCGGCGGTGCGGCTGTTCGCCCGCGAGAGGGCCGTTGCGGCGGGCCTGGACGGGGAGCGGCTGGGCCTGGCCGTCCTGGCGGTCTGCGAGGCCGCGGCCTACCTGCTGGCGCCGGCGGGCACCCGGCTGGCCGTCCGGGCCTGGGAGGAGCCGGGGCAGCTCGTCTACGAGCTGCTGTGCACGGGGCCCGCCACGGTGCCGGTCTTCGCGGGCTTCCGCCCGCCCGGGGACCGGCCGGAGCCGGAGGACGGGCTGTGGCTCGCCCGGTCGCTGGCCGATTCCCTGGATATCAGGGCGCAGGGCGCCCTGACGCGGCTGACGTTGCGCGTGACAGGCCCCCGCACCTTCGACTGAGGCGGGTGCGCCCCTGACGGGGCGCCGTGATGCCGCATGGCGAAGATCCGCCGGAGGCACCCCCTACCCGTTCCGGCGCAGCGCCTCCGTCAACCGCATGGCCGCGTCCAGCACCGCCTGGGCATGCATCCGCCCAGGATGCCGCGTCAACCGCTCGATCGGTCCCGAGACCGATACGGCGGCCACCACCCGGTTCGACGGCCCCCGCACCGGCGCCGACACCGAGGCGACCCCCGGCTCGCGCTCGCCGATGGACTGGGCCCAGCCGCGCCGCCGCACCCCGGACAGCGCCGTCGCCGTGAACCGCGCCCCCTGGAGCCCGCGGTGCAGCCGCTCCGGCTCCTCCCACGCCATCAGCACCTGCGCGGCAGACCCCGCCTTCATCGGCAGCGTCGAACCCACGGGCACCGTGTCCCGCAATCCGGACAGCCGTTCTGCCGCGGCGACGCAGATGCGCATGTCGCCCTGGCGGCGGTACAGCTGCGCGCTCTCGCCCGTCACGTCGCGCAGGTGCGTGAGCACCGGCCCGGCCATGGCCAGCAGCCGGTCCTCGCCCGCGGCGGCGGCCAGTTCGCTCAGCCGGGGGCCGAGGACGAACCGGCCCTGCATGTCGCGCGCCACCATCCGGTGGTGCTCCAGGGCGACCGCCAGCCGGTGCGCGGTCGGGCGCGCGAGACCGGTCGCGGTGACCAGCCCGGCGAGCGTCGCAGGACCGGCCTCCAGAGCACTCAGCACGAGGGCTGCCTTGTCGAGTACGCCCACACCACTCGAGGGGCCATTGGTGTTGTCCATGAAACGATACTCACGTCTCACACTGTGAAACGCAAGTTCACATTTCCGCGAGACGCGCCACTCTGGACGGACACCACCCACGAACCGACGAATGGGACAGCGATGGGACGGACACTCGCGGAGAAGGTCTGGGACGACCACGTCGTCACGCGCGCCGAGGGCGAACCCGATCTGCTCTTCATCGATCTGCACCTGCTCCACGAGGTGACCAGCCCGCAGGCCTTCGACGGCCTGCGCAAGTCCGGCCGGAAGGTCCGCCGGCTCGATCTCACCATCGCCACCGAGGACCACAACACCCCGACCCTCGACATCGACAAGCCGATCGCGGACCCGGTCTCCCGCACCCAGCTGGAGACGCTGCGCGCCAACTGCGCCGAGTTCGGCGTGCGCCTGCACCCGCTGGGCGACGTCGAGCAGGGCGTCGTCCACGTGGTGGGACCCCAGCTGGGGCTGACCCAGCCCGGCATGACGGTCGTCTGCGGCGACAGCCACACCTCGACCCATGGCGCGTTCGGCGCCCTCGCGTTCGGCATCGGCACCAGCCAGGTCGAGCACGTGCTGGCCACCCAGACGCTCCCGCTGGCGCCGTTCAGGACGATGGCGGTGACCGTCGAGGGCGAACTGCCCGACGGCGTCACGGCGAAGGACCTGATCCTCGCCGTCATCGCCCGCATCGGCACCGGCGGCGGCCAGGGCCATGTCATCGAATACCGCGGCTCCGCCATCGAGAAGCTGTCGATGGAAGCCCGGATGACGGTGTGCAACATGTCCATCGAGGCGGGCGCCCGGGCCGGCATGATCGCCCCCGACGAGACGACGTTCGCCTATCTCGAGGATCGTCCGCACGCGCCCCGGGGCGAGGACTGGGACGACGCCGTCGCGTACTGGCGCACCCTGCGCACCGACGACGACGCGGTCTTCGACCGCGAGGTCGTCATCGACGCCTCCGAACTCGCCCCGTTCGTCACCTGGGGCACCAACCCCGGCCAGGGCGCACCCCTGTCGGCGTCGGTTCCCGACCCGGCCTCGTACACCGACCCGTCCGAGCGCACCGCCGCCGAACGAGCCCTGGAATACATGGGATTGACGGCGGGTCAGGCGCTGCGCGACATCCGCGTGGACACCGTCTTCGTCGGCTCGTGCACCAACGGCCGCATCGAGGACCTGCGTGCCGCGGCGGACGTGCTGCGCGGCCGCGCGGTGGCCGACGGGGTACGGATGCTGGTCGTCCCCGGCTCGGTACGGGTGGCCCTGCAGGCCGTCGACGAGGGCCTGGACAAGGTGTTCACGGAAGCGGGTGCCGAGTGGCGGCACGCGGGCTGTTCGATGTGCCTGGGCATGAACCCCGACCAACTCGCGCCCGGCGAGCGGTCCGCGTCGACGTCCAACCGCAACTTCGAGGGCAGGCAGGGCAAGGGCGGCCGCACCCACCTCGTCTCGCCCCAGGTGGCCGCCGCCACCGCCGTCCTGGGCCGGCTCGCCTCGCCGGCCGACCTGTCCGACGTCACTGCCACCGCGGGGGTCTGAACAGCCATGGAAGCCTTCACGACACACACCGGCCGGGCCGTCCCGCTGCGCCGCAGCAACGTGGACACCGACCAGATCATCCCTGCGCACTGGTTGAAAAAAGTCACCCGTGACGGTTTCGAGGACGGGCTCTTCGAGGCCTGGCGCAAGGACCCGGAGTTCGTGCTCAACCGGCCCGAACGCGAAGGCGCCTCGGTGCTGGTCGCCGGACCGGACTTCGGCACCGGCTCCTCGCGCGAACACGCCGTATGGGCCCTGCAGAACTACGGTTTCCGCGTGGTGATCTCCTCCCGGTTCGCCGACATCTTCCGCGGCAACTCGCTCAAGAACGGCCTGCTGACCGTGATCCTGCCGCAGGAGACTGTGGAACGGCTGTGGGAACTCACCGAGGCCGACCCCGCCGCCGAGGTGACGGTCGATCTCGTCGCGCGCGAGGTACGGGCCGAGGGCATCACGGCCGGTTTCGACCTTGACGACAACGCCCGATGGCGGCTCCTGGAGGGCCTGGACGACATCGGACTGACCCTCCGGCACGAGGCGGACATCGCCGCGTACGAGGCCGTCAGGCCCGCGTTCAAGCCCTCGACAGCCGTCGTCTGAGGCCCATTCGAGCTCATTCGGCCCAGTCCGTACCCCGGCTTCGGACCCCCGGATTTTCGCTGCTCACCCGGGGTTTGACATGATGCGCCCCCTGTCTTCGGACAGGGGGCGCACCGCTTTGTTGAGGCCCTGTGAAGCGACAACTCGCCTCAGATGGCACAATCGGTGCATGGAACGCGACAGCCAACTCGAGCTTTACCGGCTTGTCGCGGACCGGCTGAAGGAAGCGCACTCGAGGGTGCGCACACTGCAAGTCCCCGAGGACGTACGGGTGGCACTGTCCAGGCAGCTGCTGGCCATCACGGCTTCGGCGAAGCACGATCTCTCAGGCGCGGCAAGGCGTCTGGACCGGCTGATGAACGACCTCGACGAGGGCCGTTTCCCTTCAGAGCGCGGCACCGACGGAACTCCGTGACGGGTCGGGTTCGTTGCGGCACAAGGGTGATTAGACCGTTTCGTGTTTGATTTGCGGTATATATCTGCCTAACGTGCGAAAAAAGCTGGATCAGTTTCCGGCGAAGTCTCCGAAGGGGAAGACGTGAACAAGGCGCAGCTCGTTGAAACGATTGCCGACAAGCTCGGTGGCCGGCAGCAGGCCGCGGACGCGGTCGACGCGGTGCTGGACGCGATTGTCCGCGCGGTGTGCGCCGGCGACCGCGTTTCGGTCACCGGCTTCGGCTCGTTCGAGAAGGTCGACCGCCCGGCCCGTTACGCCCGCAACCCGCAGACGGGCGAGCGCGTGCGGGTCAAGAAGACCTCGGTGCCCCGCTTCCGCGCGGGTCAGGGCTTCAAGGACCTGGTCGCCGGCACCAAGAAGCTCCCGAAGGGCGGCGAGGTCGCCGTCAAGAAGGCGCCCAAGGGCAGCCTTTCGGGCGGTACGGCCGTGAAGAAGGCCGCGGCGAAGAAGGCCACGGCCAAGAAGGCGGCCGCGAAGAAGACCACCGCCAAGAAGGCGGCACCGGCGAAGAAGACCACCGCGGCGAAGAAGGCCACGGCGAAGAAGACCACCGCCAAGAAGGCGGCGCCCGCGGCGAAGAAGGCCACGGCGAAGAAGACCACCGCCAAGAAGGCCACGGCCAAGAAGACCGCTCCCGCCAAGAAGGCTGCCGCGGTCAAGGCTCCGGCCAAGAAGACGACTGCGCGCAAGACCACCGCCAAGAAGACCACTGCCAGGAAGAAGTAAGCAGGCAGCGGACGCAACGGCGTCACCGCCGGGCCGGCCTCCCGAAGGGGAGGCCGGCCCGCGGTGCGTTGTGGGGAGTGCGCCCCGTAAGGGGCGCGGGGCGGTTTTCATCTGCGGCTCCGCCGCGTGGGCGCGACCAGCCACAGCCGGCCCGCAGCCGAACGTTCAGCTCAGAACGTCTGCAACGTCACCAACGTCACATGACGTTCGCCGGAATCGGTCGCCGCCAACTCGATCCGCACCCGCTGCCCGGCCCGAAGCAGCCGCAGGCCCCCGGCGTCGAACGCGTCCGCGCCGAACGGCACCGGCGTGCCGTCGTCCAGGAGAACGCTCCCGGACCGGGTCTGAGGATCGAAGGTGTACGCGGTGGCCTGCATGCCGCCAGCCTATGTCCTGGCCGGCCGCGAGGCGGACCGCAGCGGCCCCGCCACCGCCGCCGTGCGCGGCCCCGTGCCCAGCGCGAGAACGGCCCGCAAATCGGCTTCCGTGTCCACGTCGCGGCGCACGGAATCCACGCCGTCGAGCAGGATCTCCCGTGCCCCGGAAGCCAGGTGCCGGGCGCGCGAACGGCCCTCGAACGCCGGAGCCAATTCCATTCCGGGGGCCGCGGCGAGCAGGGTCGTACCGATTCCCGCGGCATCCGCGAGAAATGCGCGCGGGAATTCCGCGGCACGGCCGAGTACCCGCTCGAGTTCCATGGGCCGGAGCGCCGGAAGGTCCGCGTTGAGCGTGGCCACCGCGCCGTCCGGCAACTGTTCCCGCACGCTCCGCGCGCCGTGGGCCAGCGCCGCGTTCAGCCCGCCGCCGCCCGGCGGCTCGGGCAGCACACGGGCGCCCAGGGCGGCCGCTCCGGCCCCTGCCAGCGGGTCGTCCGTGACGACCGCCACACCCCGCACCGCCGGGCAGGCCAGCGCGGCCTCCACGGTGTCCAGGGCGAACGCCAGGGCCAGCGCGGGCCGCGGCGGGTGTCCCGGGCCCGCGGCCCCGAGCCGGCTCTTGGCCAGGGTCAGCGACTTCACCGGTACCACCAGAGTCCAGCGCACCCGTGCCCCCTCTCTTCGCTCCGGTCTCATTCTCGCCGCTGCCGCGGCCGCCCGTGGGGCGCGGGGTTACGGTGTTCTCGACAGACCGGGCACCTGGGGCGACACTTGTCCGGCCCCGGGTGCGTTACCGGCCCGAGAGCCGGATCCATGTCCCAAGAGAAGGGTGACCGAGTGTCCCGCCGCAGAATCGGCTTCTGGTACCGCCTTGCCGCGGTGTTGGCAAAACCGCCGCTCGTGGTTCTGTTCAAGCGGGACTGGCGTGGAATGGAGCACATTCCGGCGGACGGCGGATTCATCACGGCCGTCAACCACAACTCGTATCTCGACCCGTTGTCCTACGCGCACTACCAGTACAACACCGGGCGCGTGCCCCGCTTCCTGGCCAAGGCCGCACTGTTCAGGGGCAACTTCGTCGGTGCGATCCTGCGCGGCACCGGGCAGATCCCCGTCTACCGCGAGAGCGCCGACGCCGCAACGGCGTTCCGGAACGCGGTCGACGCCATCAACAGGGGCGAGTGCGTGGCCTTCTACCCCGAGGGCACCCTCACCCGCGACCCCGACATGTGGCCCATGGAGGGCAAGACGGGTGCCGCCCGCGTCGCCCTGCTCACCCGCGCCCCGGTCATCCCGGTCGCCCAGTGGGGCGCCAACGAGGCGATGCCGCCGTACGCCAAGGAGAAGAAGCTCCGGCTCTTCCCCCGCAAGACCCTCAAGGTGCTGGCCGGTCCGCCCGTCGACCTCTCCGACTTCTACGGGCAGGAGCCGACGGCCGAGGTGCTGCGCGCGGCCACCGAGAAGATCATGGCCGCCATCACCGAACTCCTCGCCGAACTCCGCGGCGAACCCGCACCTGCAGAACCGTACAACCACAAGAAGGCGCGCGCCGCTGCCCGCCGGAAGGACCAGGAGGACAGCAAGTGACGCGCTGCGCCGTCTTCGGCACCGGCTCCTGGGGCACCGCCTTCGCGATGGTGCTCGCCGACGCGGGCTGCGAGGTGACCATGTGGGGCCGCCGCGCCCCGCTCGTCGAAGCCCTCAACACCGGCCGCACCAACCCCGACTACCTTCCCGGCGTCGAACTCCCCATGGGCGTCCGGGCCACCACCGACCCCGCGGAGGCCGCCCGCGACGCGGACTTCACCGTCCTCGCCGTGCCGTCGCAGACGCTGCGCGCCAACCTCACCGAGTGGGAGCCCCTGCTGGCCCCCGGCACCGTGCTCGTCTCCCTGATGAAGGGCGTCGAACTCGGCACCGCCAAGCGGATGAGCGAGGTGATCGAGGAGGTCGCCAAGGTCGGCCCCGAGCAGGTCGCCGTCCTCACCGGACCCAACCTCGCCAAGGAGATCGCCGCCCGGCAGCCCGCCGCCGCCGTGGTCGCCTGCCGCGACGAGTCCGTGGCCCGGCGCCTCCAGGCGGCCTGTCACACCGCCTACTTCCGCCCGTACACCAACACCGACGTGGTCGGCTGCGAACTCGGCGGCGCCGTCAAGAACGTCATCGCGCTCGCGGTCGGCATCGCCGACGGCATGGGACTCGGCGACAACGCCAAGGCCTCGCTCATCACCCGCGGTCTGGCCGAGACGACCCGGCTGGGCCTGGCCATGGGCGCCGACGCGCACACCTTCGCCGGCCTCGCGGGCATGGGCGACCTCGTCGCCACCTGTGCCTCGCCGCTCTCCCGCAACCGCACCTTCGGCGCCGGCCTCGGCCGCGGGATGACCCTGGAGGAGACGATCGCGGTCACCAAGCAGACCGCCGAGGGCGTCAAGTCCTGTGAATCCGTGCTCGATCTGGCCCGGCGTCATCATGTCGACATGCCGATCACGGAGACCGTCGTGGGCATCGTGCACGAGGGAAAGCCGCCCATGGTGGCGCTCAAGGAGCTGATGTCGCGCAGCGCCAAGCCCGAGCGGCACTGACGCATTGCTTCCCACCAGGTAGTCTCGACGCGATATGAGCAGCGAGACCTCCCCCCAGAGCACCGGCCGCAAGCCGCGCGTCGCGGTCGTCTTCGGCGGCCGCAGTTCCGAGCACGCCATCTCCGTGGTCACCGCGGGCGCCGTGCTGCGAGCCATCGACCGCACCACGTACGACGTGCTGCCGATCGGCATTACCGCCGACGGCCGTTGGGCGCTGACCGCCGACGACCCCGAGCGGATGGCGATCGCCGACCGCACGCTGCCGAGCGTCGAGCAGCTCGCCGGGTCGGCCGACGGTTCGGTGCTGCTGCCCGTCACCCCGCACAGCCGCGAGGTCGTCTACACCGAACCCGGCGCCGTGCCCAAGGCGCTGGGCGAGGTCGACGTCGTCTTCCCCGTGCTGCACGGCCCGTACGGCGAGGACGGCACCCTGCAGGGCATGCTCGACCTGGCCGGCATCCCGTACGTGGGCGCGGGCGTGCTCGCCTCGGCCGTCGGCCAGGACAAGGAGTACATGAAGCGGGTCTTCACCTCCTTCGGGCTGCCCGTCGGCCCGTACGAGGTGATCCGCCCCCGCGAGTGGCAGAACGACCCCTCCGCCGCCCGCAAGAAGATCGTGGACTTCGCCGGCGAGCACGGCTGGCCGCTGTTCGTGAAGCCCGCCCGCGCCGGTTCGTCCATGGGCATCACCAAGGTCGACGACATCTCCGGCCTGGACGAGGCCATCGCCGAGGCGCAGCGCCACGACCCCAAGATCCTGGTCGAGTCGCTGCTGCGCGGCCGCGAGATCGAGTGCGGGGTGCTGGAGTTCGAGGACGGACCGCGCGCCAGCGTGCCCGCCGAGATCCCCCCGGTCACGGCCCACGACTTCTACGACTTCGAGGCCAAGTACATCGACTCGGCCGCCGGGATCGTGCCCGCGCCGCTCACCGAGGAGGAGACCCGGCGCGTCCAGGAGCTCGCGGTACGGGCCTTCGACGCGGCCTCCTGCGAGGGCCTGGTCCGTGCGGACTTCTTCCTCACCGAGGACGGCGAGTTCGTCATCAACGAGATCAACACCATGCCGGGCTTCACCCCGATCTCCATGTACCCGCGCATGTGGCAGGAGACGGGCGTGAGTTACCCGGAGCTGGTCGACCGGCTCATCCAGGCGGCGCTGCGCCGCCCGACGGGCCTGCGCTAGGTTCCGCGCCCCGAAGGGGCGCTGGGGGCACCTCTGGGGGTCCCCCCAGCGGTAGCTGGGGGAGGTAGCTGGGGGAGGAACTGCGCGACCAGCCACAACGGACCCGCAGCCGACTAGGAGATGATCCCTTCGGGGATGGTCTTCTTGACGGCGCCGGCGAGATCGGTCAGCGCACTGATATCGCCGGCATCGCCGGCCACCCGCTTCGGCAGCGTCACCTCGACCCAGGCCTCGCGCAGGGTGGTGGTGCAGCGGACGCTGCCGTCGGGCTGCTTCTCGGGCAGCCAGTCGACTCCGTCGATCTCCGCCGCATCCGCGCCCGGATCGCGCTTCAGCAGATCCGGCTTCGGGACCCCGCAGCGCAGGACGATCGCCGGACGGCCGCCCCAGGCGGCGGTAAAGTCCGAAGCAGGAACGGGGTCGTGCCGCTCGCGGCCGTCCACGGTCCCCGGCAGTTCCTTGTGCAGCGCCCGGCAGAGCGCGGCCTCGGCGGCCGGCGGTGTGGGTGCCGCCGGCGCCGCGGGCCCGCCCGGGGCCG
The DNA here is from genome assembly GCF_013030945.1 of Streptomyces morookaense. Lineage (GTDB taxonomy): Bacteria > Actinomycetota > Actinomycetes > Streptomycetales > Streptomycetaceae > Streptomyces > Streptomyces morookaensis. The sequence goes on from NZ_JABBXF010000107.1 coordinate 17,231, forward strand.
AGCAGGCCACGGCCGTCAGCAGCAGGGCAACAGCGGACAGGCCGGCCGGTCGGCGGAGCGAAGACTTCACCGGCCGAGCATACGGGGGAGCTAGATATGGACGACCGGGCAGGTCAGGGTGCGGGTGATGCCCTCCACCTGCTGGACCCTGGCCACCACCATGCGGCCGAGGTCGTCCACCGTGTCGGCCTGGGCGCGCACGATCACGTCGTACGGACCCGTGACGTCCTCGGCCTGGATCACCCCCGGGATCTTGGAGATGACATCGGCCACGGTCGAAGCCTTGCCGACCTCGGTCTGGATCAGGATGTACGCCTGTACCACGGAACCTCCAGGGCGGCTACGAGGATCATGTGGGGAGAAGAGACGCCACGGTACCGCGTCACCGCAGGCTGAGGGGAGACCCGCGCGGCCTGCGCGGCGCGGCAATACCCGGTGAGGACACCGGAACGGAACACTCCGAGGAGGAGCTCAGTGAAAGGCACCGTGGGCGAGCTGGGGGAGTTCGGGCTCATCAGAGAGCTCACCTCCCGGCTCACCACCACCCCGGCGGTACGGCTCGGGCCGGGTGACGACGCCGCGGTGGTCGCCGCCCCCGACCGCAGGGTCGTGGCCAGTACGGACGTCCTCCTGGAGGGGCGGCACTTCCGCCGCGACTGGTCGACGGCCTACGACGTGGGCCGCAAGGCGGCCGCCCAGAACCTGGCCGACATCGCCGCCATGGGCGCGGTGCCCACCGCGGTGCTGCTCGCCCTCGTGGTGCCCGCCGAACTGCCCGCCACCTGGCCCGTGGAGCTGATGGACGGCATCCGCGACGAGTGCCAGGTCGCCGGGGCCGCCGTGGTCGGCGGGGACGTGGTGCGCGGCGAGACCATCACGGTGGCCATCACGGCCCTGGGCGACCTGCGCAACCACGAGCCCGTCACCCGCTCCGGCGCCCAGCCCGGCGACGTGGTCGCGGTGACCGGCTGGCTGGGCTGGTCCGCGGCCGGGCTCGCGGTGCTCGTCCGGGGCTTCCGATCGCCCCGCGCCTTCGTCGAGGCCCACCGGCGCCCCGAGCCGCCGTACCACGCCGGGCCCGCCGCCGCGGATCTCGGTGCCACCGCCATGACGGACATCAGCGACGGCCTGATCGCCGACCTCGGGCACATCGCCGACGCCAGCAAGGTCCGCATCGACCTGCACACGGCCGCGATCGACGTGCCCACGCAGATGTCCGACATCGGGCAGGCGGTCGGTGTCGACCCGCTGCAGTGGGTGCTGACCGGGGGAGAGGACCACGCCATCGTGGCCACCTTCCCGCCGGACGTGAAGCTGCCGGCCCGCTGGAAGGTCATCGGCGAGGTGGTCAGCCCCTCCGCCCTGCCTCAGGTCACCGTCGACGGTGCCCCCTGGGACCGGGCCGGCGGCTGGGACCACTTCGGGGACCTGGACGCCGAGGACCACCGGGGCGACTTGTAGATTCGGCCGTATGCCGATACCTCCCCGCGTGCTCACCGTCGCCGGATCCGACTCCGGCGGCGGCGCCGGCATCCAGGCCGACCTGAAGACGATGCTCGCCCTCGGCGTGCACGGCATGAGCGTCGTCACCGCCGTCACCGCCCAGAACTCCCGCGGCGTCCAGGGCTCCTGGCCGCTGCCGGCCGAGGCGGTGCGGGCCCAGTTCCGCAGTGTCGTCGACGACATCGGCGTACAGGCGGTCAAGACCGGCATGCTCGCTTCCGGCGAGCTGGTGGAGACCGTGGCCGGTCTGCTGGCCGGGGTGCACGCGCCCGTGGTCGTCGACCCCGTGGGCGTCTCCAAGCACGGGGACCCGCTGCTGGCCGCGTCGGCGCTCGACGCGGTCCGCACGCGGCTGCTGCCGCTGGCGACGGTCGCCACGCCCAACCTGGACGAGGTCGCCTGGCTCACGGGCGTCCGTGTGGCCGTCGAGGCGGACCTGCGCCGCGCGGCGGACGCCGTGCTGGCCCACGGCCCGGAGTGGGTCCTCATCAAGGGCGGCCACCTGGCCGGCCCGGACGCGGTGGATCTCCTGACGGACGGCGAGGAGGAGTACTGGCTGCGGGCGGTACGGCACGGCAACCGCCACACGCACGGGACGGGCTGCACACTGGCGAGCGCCATCGCGTCGGGCCTCGCGAAGGGCTATCCGGTGCCGGAGGCCGTGACACGGGCCAAGGACTATGTGACCGGCGCCATCGCGTCCGGCTTCCCCCTGGGCGGAGGCATCGGCCCGGTGGACCATGGGTGGACGCTGCGGGGGTGACGGGGCGCCCCGTAAGGGGCGCTGGGGGCACCTCCCAGCGGTAGCTGGGGGAGGAACTGCGCGAGCAACCGCGCACGTCCCGCAGACAAAGCAAAAACCGGCCCACCGCGAGGTGGACCGGCTTCGGCAACCGGCGGGGCTGCGCTAGCGATTAGCGCGAGACCTTGCCGGCCTTGATGCACGAGGTGCAGACGTTGAGGCGCTTCGGCGTCCGACCGACCACGGCACGCACACGCTGGATGTTCGGGTTCCAGCGACGGGACGTACGGCGGTGCGAGTGCGAAATGTTGTTGCCGAAGCCCGGCCCCTTGCCGCAGACGTCGCAGTTGGCAGCCACGGGTCACTCCAAAGACTTCAGATGCACTTACGGGAAATCCCGGCGTGCCGGGTCGGTGGTGACTGGCTTGCCAGGGGAAAGCCTGACTCTCATCAGGCAACCGGAGCAGCATACAACGACCGCTCCTGGACAACGAAACTACCATGACCGCCCCCGACCCCGCCCGGCCTGCCCTTCCCGGTGCCCGGCGGGACTAGTCTGCCCACTGCCCATGAGCCCCCAGCCCCGAGCCGCCCCAGGAGGACCCAGGTGCCGCACACGCTCGACGCCGAGGCGGTGCGCACCTGGTGCGCCCTGGCGCTGGACGCGCTGGGCCGGGCCCGCGAGGAGATCGACGCGATCAACGTGTACCCCGTCGCCGACGGGGACACCGGCACCAACCTCTACCTGACCGTGGAGTCCGCGGCCCGCGCCGTGGACGCCGCCTTCGACGGCCACGCCACCACCGGCCCCGGCTCCCGCCCCGGGCTCCCCGAGGCCGTCCGGGCCATGGCCCACGGCGCGCTCATAGGGGCCCGCGGCAACTCCGGAACGATCCTGGCCCAGCTGCTGCGCGGCATGGCCGAGGTGCTGACCTCCGCGGGTGACGAGGATCACCACGGCGCCTTGGGCGGCGCCCTGCTGGGCCGGGCCCTGGAACGCGCGGTGGAGTCCGCGTACGAGGGCGTGGCCCGCCCCGTCGAGGGCACCGTGCTCACCGTCGCCGCGGCCGCCGCCGAGGCCGCCGCGGTCGTCCCGGGCGCCACGGCCGCGGAGACGGCCCGCACCGCGTACGAGGGCGCCCGCACCGCCCTGGAGGCCACCCCCCGCCAGCTCGACGTCCTCGGCAGGGCCGGCGTGGTCGACGCGGGTGGCAGGGGCCTGGTGGAGGTGCTGGGCGCACTGTCCAGCGCCCTGGCGGGCGGCACGCCCGGCCCGGAGACCGCCGGGCCCGCACCGCTGGCCACGCGCGCGTGGACGGAGGGCTCGTACCACCCCGAGGGCTGCCGGGCCGACTTCGGCGGCGCCGGCACCGGCGCGGAGCCCGCCTTCGAGGTGATCTACCTGCTGGAGGCCCCCGACGAGGCCGTCGCCCGGCTGCGCACCCGCCTGGACGCGCTCGGCGAATCGCTGGTCGTCGTGGGCGGCGACGGGCTGTGGAACGTCCATGTGCACGTCGACGACGCCGGGGCGGCCGTCGAGGCGGGCATCGACGCCGGGCGCCCGTACCGGATCCGCATCACCCACTTCGGCGGCGCCGCCCAGGAGCGCACCCGCACCCGTGAGCGGGTCCAGCGCGCCGTGGTGGCCGTGGTCCGCGGCGAGGGTCTGGCCACGCTGTGCACGGAGGCCGGGGCGACCGTGGTGGCCGTGCGCCCGGGGGAGCCGCCCGCCAGCGGCGAGCTGGTGCAGGCCGTGCGGCGCGCCCACGCGCGCGAGGTGGTGCTGCTGCCCAACGACGACGACCTGCGCCACACCGCCGCGGCCGCCGCCGAGCAGGCCCGCGCCGAGGGCGTGCGCGTCGCCGTCATCCCCACCCGCTCCCCGGTCCAGGGCATCGCCGCCCTCGCCGTCCACGAGCCCGGCCGGCGCTTCGACGAGGACGTCGTCGCCATGACCTCGGCCGCCGGCGCCACCCGGTACGCGGAACTCGCCGTCGCCGAGCGGCAGTCCTGGACCATGGCCGGCGTCTGCCAGGCCGGGGACGTCCTCGGCCTGATCGACGGCGACGTCGCCGTCATCGGCCAGGACCTGGCCGCCACCGCGGGAACGGTCCTGGACCGGATGCTCGCCGCGGGCGGCGAGATGGTCACGCTCGTCCTCGGCGACGAGGTCCCCGACGCCGTCGCGGGCCGCCTGGAACGGCACGTGCGGGACGCCCACCTGGCCGTGGACACCGTCGTCTACCGCGGCGGCCGGCAGTGCGCGCCGCTGCTCATCGGGATCGAATGATGCGCACCTGACCGGCACTGTCACACCGATGGTGTGCAATGGGGCATGTGCCTGCCCTGGACGAACCCCTCAAGAAGACACTCGGCGGCAACACCGCCAAGGTCATGGCCGAGCACCTCGGTCTGCACACCGTCGGCGACCTGCTGCACCACTACCCGCGCCGCTACGCCGAGCGCGGTGAGCTCACGCGGCTGAACGACCTGCCGCTGGACGAGCACGTCACGGTGGTCGCCCAGGTCTCCGACGCGCGCGTGCACAAGTTCAACGCCGGCCGGGGCCAGCGCCTGGAGGTCACGCTCACCGACGGCAGCGGACGGCTGCAGCTCGTCTTCTTCGGGCGGTCGATCTATCACCACCAGAAGGAGCTCCTGCCCGGGCGCCGCGGCATGTTCGCGGGCAAGGTCGGCACCTTCCGCAACGTCCGCCAGCTGTCGCACCCCGCCTACGAGATGCTCGGCAAGGACAGCGGCGCGGACACCGTCGAGGCCTGGGCCCAGCAGCTCATCCCGCTCTACCCGGCCTGCGCCCAGATGGAGTCCTGGAAGATCTCCAACGCGGTGGACGTGGTGCTCGCCTCCCTGGAGGCCACCGGCTGGGAGGCCGTCACCGACCCGCTCCCGCCCGCCCTGCAGGAGGGCCGCGGGCTGCTGCCGCTGCCCGAGGCGCTGCGCAAGGTCCACCGGCCGCGCACCAAGGCCGACATCGAGGACGCCCGCGCCCGCCTGAAGTGGGACGAGGCCTTCGTCCTCCAGGTCGCCCTGGCCCGCCGACGGCACGCCGACGCCCAGCTCCCGGCCGTGCCCCGCAAGCCCGTCGCCGGAGGACTGCTCGACGCCTTCGACGCCCGGCTGCCGTTCACCCTGACCGAGGGCCAGCGCCAGGTCTCCGCCGAGATCTTCGACGACCTGGCCACCGAACACCCCATGCACCGCCTGCTCCAGGGCGAAGTCGGCTCGGGCAAGACGATGGTCGCCCTGCGCGCCATGCTCGCCGTCGTCGACGCGGGCGGCCAGGCAGCGATGCTCGCCCCCACCGAGGTCCTCGCCCAGCAGCACCACCGGTCGGTCACCGAGATGATGGGCGACCTCGCCGAGGGCGGCATGCTCGGCGGCTCGGACCAGGGCACCAAGGTCGTCCTGCTCACCGGCTCGATGGGCACGGCGGCCCGGCGGCAGGCCCTGCTCGACCTGGTCACCGGCGAGGCCGGCATCGTCATCGGGACGCACGCCCTCATCGAGGACAAGGTCCGGTTCCACGACCTGGGCCTGGTGGTGGTCGACGAGCAGCACCGCTTCGGCGTCGAACAGCGCGACGCCCTGCGCTCCAAGGGCAGGCAACCGCCGCACCTCCTCGTCATGACCGCGACCCCGATCCCGCGCACCGTGGCCATGACGGTCTTCGGCGACCTGGAGACCTCCGTCCTGGCCCAGCTCCCGGCCGGCCGCTCGCCGATCGCCAGCCACGTGGTGCCCGCCAAGGACAAGCCGCACTTCCTCGCCCGCGCCTGGGAGCGGGTGCGCGAGGAGGTCGAGGCCGGGCACCAGGCGTACGTGGTCTGCCCGCGCATCGGCGACGAGGAGGAGCGCGCGAACGGCAAGAAGAAGTCCGCGGAGGACGAGGCCGAGAAGCGCCCGCCGCTCGCCGTCCTGGAGGTCGCCGAGCAGCTCGCCAAGGGCCCGCTGGCCGGGCTGCGCGTCGAGGTGCTGCACGGCCGCATGCAGCCCGACGCCAAGGACGACGTGATGCGCCGCTTCGCCGCGGGCGAGGTGGACGTCCTCGTCGCGACGACGGTCATCGAGGTCGGCGTGAACGTCCCCAACGCCACCGCCATGGTGATCATGGACGCGGACCGGTTCGGCGTCTCCCAGCTGCACCAGCTGCGCGGCCGCGTCGGCCGCGGCTCCGCGGCGGGCCTGTGCCTGCTGGTCAGCGAGATGCCGGAGGCCAGCCCGGCCCGCGCCCGGCTGAGCGCGGTCGCCTCGACGCTGGACGGCTTCGAGCTGTCCCGGATCGACCTCGAACAGCGCCGCGAGGGCGACGTCCTCGGCCAGGCCCAGTCGGGCGTCCGCTCGTCGCTGCGGATGCTCGCCGTCATCGACGACGAGGACATCATCACGGCGGCCCGCGAGGAGGCGACGACGGTCGTCGCCGCCGACCCCGAGCTGAGCGCCCTGCCGGCCCTCCGCACGGCGCTGGACGCGTTGCTGGACGCGGAACGGGAGGAGTTTTTGGACAAGGGCTGAGCGGTCCGTCGCCTGCGCGAGCGGCCCCCCACCGGCCCGCAGGCAAAAACGCCTACCCTGATGACGCGGCGCCAGCCGCGCCCGGTACCCACACCCCGAAGGGCCCCGAACACCATGACCCGCGTGATCGCCGGCACCGCCGGCGGACGCCGCCTGGCCGTGCCGCCCGGCACCGGCACCCGCCCCACCTCCGACCGGGCGCGCGAGGGCCTGTTCTCCACCTGGCAGTCCCTCCTCGGCACCCTGGACGGCATCCGGGTGCTGGACCTCTACGGCGGTTCGGGCGCGGTCGGCCTGGAGGCCCTCTCGCGCGGCGCCGGGCATGTGCTGCTGGTGGAGGCCGACGCCCGCGCGGTGCGCGTGATCCGGGAGAACGTCCGGGTCATCGGGCTGCCGGGAGCCGAGGTGCGCACCGGCAAGGCCGAGCAGATCGCCGCCGGCGCCGCGCCCTCCGCTCCGTACGACGTGGTCTTCCTCGACCCGCCCTACGCCGTCACGGACGACGAGGTGCGGGAGATCCTCCTCACACTCCGTGCCGGGGGCTGGCTCGCCGAGGACGCGCTCGCCACCGTGGAGCGCAGCACCAGGGGCGGGGAATTCCGCTGGCCGGACGGCTTCGACGCACTGAGGGCCCGTCGCTACGGCGAGGGAACGCTTTGGTACGGTCGCGCCGCCTCGGCGTGCACTGCTGAGACATCATCAGGCACGTCATGAATGGACCGGAGAGCGAGGAACCACTGTTGCGCCGCGCCGTCTGCCCGGGGTCGTTCGACCCCGTCACCAATGGACACCTCGACATCATCGCCCGGGCCTCCCGGCTGTACGACGTCGTGCACGTCGCCGTGATGATCAACAAGTCCAAGCAGGGCCTCTTCACGGTCGACGAGCGGATAGACCTGCTCCGCCAGGTCACCGCCGAGTACGGCAATGTCCAGGTGGAGGCCTTCCACGGGCTGCTCGTCGACTTCTGCAAGGAGCGTGACATCCCCGCCATCGTCAAGGGGCTGCGGGCCGTCAGCGACTTCGACTACGAGCTGCAGATGGCCCAGATGAACAACGGCCTCTCGGGCGTCGAGACCCTCTTCGTCCCCACCAACCCCACCTACAGCTTCCTCTCCTCCAGCCTGGTCAAGGAGGTCGCGGCCTGGGGCGGCGACGTCTCCCACCTGGTGCCGCCGTTGGTCCTGGAGGCCCTCACCGAGCGTCTCGCCCGGAGCTGACGCCCCGGCGCGGTGCCGGTGAGTGCCCGGCGGGGTCCGCTGGCCGTACAGTCGTCCCCGTTCGTTCCCATCGGTCGGAAGAGAGTGGCGAGCGCCAGGTGGACGTACAGAAGAAGCTCGACGAGATCGTCACGGCCGTCGCCGGTGCCCGCTCGCTGCCCATGTCGGCCTCCTGCGTCGTCAACCGGGCCGAGCTGCTCGCGCTGCTGGAGGAGATGCGCACGGCGCTGCCCGGCTCGCTCGCCCAGGCGCGCGAGGTCATCGGCGACCGTGAGCAGCTCGTCGCGGACGCCCGCGAGGAGGCCGAGCGGATCCTGGACGCGGCCCGTGCCGAGCGCGGGACGCTGATCTCGGACACCGAGGTCGCGCGCCGCTCCCAGGACGAGGCGGACCGCATCCTCGCGGAGGCCCGCCGGGAGGCGGAGCAGATCCGCGCGGAGGCCGACGACTACGTCGACAGCAAGCTCGCCAACTTCGAGGTCGTCCTCACCAAGACCATCGGCTCCGTCGACCGCGGCCGCGAGAAGCTGCTCGGCCTGCAGGACGGCGGCGGCCCCGGCGAGGACGACGCCCCCGAGCGCAGCGCCGACCCCGCCACCCAGCGGCGGAACGCCGACGCCTACGTGGACGCCAAGCTGGGAGCGGTCTCGGCCGTCCTGGCCAAGACCCTGGAGGCCGTCGGCCGCGGCCGCGAGAAGCTGACGGGCGCCCGGCCCACGGACGAGCTCGGTGCCCTGGCCGCCCAGGGCGAGCCGCCGGCGGGCGCTCCCACCAGCGACGCGGACTTCCTCGCCGAACTCGCCGCCTCGCAGCAGCCGACGAGCCCGCCCCCGGTCCCGCAGCAGGCCGTCTACGCGGACTACCAGGAGCCCGCAGCGGCCTACCAGGACCCGTACGGCTACCAGCAGGCCTACCCGGCGCACCCGGACCCGTACGCCGTCCAGAGCGGCTACCAGGACCCGTACGGCTATCACCAGCAGCCCTACGCGGCACAGCCGCAGCAGGTGTCACAGCAGGTGCCGCAACAGCACCAGCCGCAGCCGCACCAGCAGGGCGCCGGGCTCGACGAGACGAGCTTCTTCGACACCGGGATGATCGACCTCGACCAGCTCCGCAGGTACGAGCAGGGCCGCTGACCGGCCAGGTCCGCAGCCGGACAACCGGAGCGGATTGGGCCCAGAGCGGGGCGTCCAGTATCCTGGCTCTTCGGTCGCGCATGCATCCGCGATCCAGGCTGCCCTCGGCGTTCCGTGCGAGGTGCGGCCTCACCCGCGTAGAAAGCAGGAAGCCCTGAACGCCCGCCTTGATCACCGTGACCCTCTCGTGTTCGACACACGCGAGCTGGGCCGGCGTCCCGGTGCGCTGAAGCGGCTCTCCCGCTCCGTCCCCGCCCCCAAGGACCTCGGTATCGAGGTCATCGGGGTGGCCGAGGGTGCGACCGTTGAGCTTGACCTCCGGCTGGAATCGGTCATGGAAGGGGTGCTTGTCACAGGCACCGCCCGTGCGCCGCTGACCGGGGAGTGCGTAAGGTGTCTGGAGCCGCTCGAGCAGGAGCTCGAAGTGGACTTCCAGGAGCTGTACTCCTACCCCGACCTCGACGAGCGGGGCCGCCTCGCGGCCACCGACGACGAGGACGAGGACGACGAAGAGGACACGCTCTTCCTCGAGGACGACTTGCTCGGCCTCGAACCCGTGCTGCGCGATGCGGTGGTGCTCGCACTGCCGCTGCAGCCGGTGTGCCAGGACGACTGCCCCGGCCTGTGCTCCGAGTGCGGAGCGCGGCTGGCGGACGACCCGGACCACCACCACGAGACCGTCGACATTCGTTGGGCGGCACTGCAGGGACTCGCCGGTTCCGACCAGGACGGCGAGAAGGACAACGCACCCCGTGCCAACGGGGATGACTCACAGGAGAAGTAGCCGTGGCTGTTCCGAAGCGGAAGATGTCGCGCAGCAACACGCGCCACCGCCGGTCGCAGTGGAAGGCTGCGGTCACCCCCCTGGTGGCGTGCGAGCGCTGCCACGAGCCGAAGCAGCAGCACATCGCGTGCCCGAGCTGCGGCACCTACAACAAGCGCCAGGTCCTCGAGGTCTGATCGGCGGGTGACAGGCTCCATGTCAGACGCCACTACGCCATCCCGCAGTCGCGGGAATGGGGCGCCTCAGGCGGACGCGGCCTCGTCTCACACGCTTCTGGAAGGGCGGCTCGGGTACACACTCGAGACCGCCCTTCTGGTGCGTGCGCTGACCCACCGTTCCTACGCCTACGAGAACGGCGGCCTGCCCACCAACGAGCGGCTGGAGTTCCTCGGGGACTCCGTCCTCGGCCTGGTGGTCACGGACACCCTGTACCGGATCCACCCCGACCTGCCCGAAGGCCAGCTGGCCAAGCTGCGGGCCGCGGTGGTCAACTCCCGGGCGCTGGCCGAAGTCGGCCGGGGCCTGGACCTGGGCGCCTTCATCCGGCTCGGCCGCGGTGAAGAGGGCACAGGCGGCCGGGACAAGGCTTCGATCCTCGCGGACACCCTGGAAGCGGTCATCGGCGCGGTCTACCTGGACCAGGGCCTGGACGCCGCTTCGGAGCTGGTGCACCGGCTCTTCGACCCGCTGATCGAGAAGTCCTCGAACCTCGGCGCAGGCCTGGACTGGAAGACCAGCCTCCAGGAGCTCACGGCCACCGAGGGTCTCGGTGTCCCGGAGTACCTGGTCACGGAGACCGGTCCCGACCACGAGAAGACCTTCACGGCTGCTGCCCGCGTCGGTGGTGTCGCGTACGGCACCGGCACCGGCCGCAGCAAGAAGGAAGCGGAGCAGCAGGCGGCGGAGTCCGCCTGGCGCGCCATCCACAAGGCGGCGGAGGAACGTGCCGCCGCCGCCAAGGAAGGCGGCTCCCCGTCGGCGGACACCGCCGACAGCGCGCAGCAGAGCGCATAGCACGAACCGCCGGCCGGTTCGCGGCACCGACTCCGGTGCCGCGAGCCGGTCTTCGTCTTTCCGCCGCCGGGGGGCGGCCGCCTGGAGGAGCACACCCATGCCCGAGCTGCCCGAGGTCGAGGTCGTCCGCCGTGGCCTGGAGCGCTGGGTCGGCGGCCGCACCGTCGCCGCCGTCGAGGTGCTGCACCCGCGGGCCATCCGCCGGCACCCGGCCGGACCGGTCGATTTCGCCGCGCAGTTGACCGGTCAGCGGCTCGGCACGGCCCGACGGCGCGGCAAATACCTGTGGTTGCCGGTGGGGGAGGGGAACCGGGCCGTCCTCGCGCACCTCGGCATGAGCGGCCAGCTGCTGGTGCAGCCGCCGGCCGCCCCCGACGAGAAGCACCTGCGCATCCGCATCCGCTTCGCCGACACCGAGGGCACCGAACTCCGCTTCGTCGACCAGCGCACCTTCGGCGGGCTCTCGCTGCACGACACCGTCCCCGGCGACCCCGACGGCCTCCCGGACGTCATCGCACACATCGCCCGGGACCCGCTGGACCCGGCCTTCGACGACGCCGCGTTCCACGCGGCGCTGCGCAGGCGCCGCACGACCGTCAAGCGGGCCCTGCTCGACCAGTCGCTGATCAGCGGCGTCGGCAACATCTACGCGGACGAGGCGCTCTGGCGGACGCGCCTGCACTACGACCGCCCCACCGCGACCCTGACCCGCCCCCGGACCGCCGAACTGCTCCTCCATATCCGCGAGGTCATGAACGAGGCCCTGGCGGCCGGCGGCACCAGCTTCGACAGCCTCTACGTCAATGTGAACGGCCAATCCGGCTATTTCGACCGGTCGTTGGACGCGTACGGGCGCGAGGACGAACCGTGCCGCCGCTGCGGCACGGCCATGCGCCGGCACCCCTGGATGAACCGCTCCAGCTACTTCTGCCCCCGCTGCCAGCGGCCGCCGCGCGCCGCGTAGGTCCCGCCCCGTCAGGGGCGCCGCTGCTCCGCGTCGTAAACCTCGCGTGCGGCAAGCACATCCGGCATCCGGCTCTCCAGCAGCCCGATCAACTCCAGGAGCTGCTCGGCGACTTCGCGTCCGAGCGCGGTCAACGCATAGTCCACGCGCGGCGGATTCACCGGCTGCGCGTGCCGGTGCACAAGCCCGTCCCGCTCCAGCGCCTGCAGCGTCTGGGACAGCATCTTCTCGCTGACGCCCTCGACGCGGCGGCGCAGTTCGTTGAACCGCAGCGTGTCCTCGCGCAGCGCGCCGAGCGTGAGGGCGCCCCACCGGCCGGTGACATGGCCCAGGGTGTCGCGGGAGGGGCAGTTCCGCGCGAAGACGTCGAACGGCAGCTGGTCCTGATCCTGATCCATGCAGACACCCTACTCCGGCACAGCGCTTACCAACAGGTTGCGCTTTCCAAAAGTTAGTGCTTTCCTTTCGGCATCGCACTTCGCAACTCCGAGAGGTATCCGCCGTGTCTGCCGTGACCGCGCCCGTCGTCTCCATCGCCTACCACTCCGGCTTCGGCCACACCGCCGTCCTCGCCGAGGCCGTCCGCTCCGGCGCCGCCGCGTCCGGTGCGACCGTTCACCTGATCAAGGTCGACGAGATCACCGAGGCCCAGTGGGAGCTGCTCGACGCCTCCGACGCGATCGTCTTCGGCTCGCCCACCTACATGGGCACCGCCTCCGGCGCCTTCCACGTCTTCGCCGAGGCGAGCTCCAAGCGCTGGGCGACCCGGGCCTGGCAGGACAAGCTGGCCGCGGGCTTCACCAACTCCGCCTCCAAGAGCGGCGACAAGCTGCACACCCTGCAGTTCTTCTCGCTGCTCGCGGCCCAGCACGGCATGAGCTGGGTGAGCCTCAACCTGTTCCCGGGCTGGAACGCCTCCACGGCCTCCGAGAACGACCTCAACCGCCTGGGCTTCTTCCTCGGCGCCGCGGCCCAGTCCAACAACGACCAGGGTGCGGAGGCCGTCCACCAGGCGGACATCGAGACGGCGCAGCACCTGGGCCGGCGCATAACGGAGCAGGCCCGCATCTTCGCGGCCGGCCGCGCGGCGGTGGCCTGACGCACGACGGGAGGGCGCCCGGCGCCCTCCCCTGCGGGGGCTAGTACCCGAAGTCCTGCGTCCACCAGGGGCCGCCGTCCCCCATGTGCACGCCCACCCCCAGCCGTTTGTACTCGCAGTTGAGGATGTTCTGGCGGTGCCCGGCGCTCTGCATCCATGCGTTCATCACCGCATGGGCGTCCGGATGTCCGCGCGCGATGTTCTCGCCGCCGAGGTTCTTGACGCCGCGCCGTGCGGCGCGGTCCCACGGCGTCCTGCCGTCGGGGTCGGTGTGGTCGAAGAAGTCCCGCCGGGCCATGTCGTCGCTGAACGACTGGGCCAGGCCGTTCAGTCTGCTGTCCGCCCGCAGCGGCTTGCAGCCCGCCCGCGCCCGTTCCTCGTTGACCAGGGACAGCACCAGGTGCGCCGCCGCGGTGTGCGGGTCGGCCAGCCTCCCGTGCAGATGGGCCGAGTCCTCCACGGCCGCGCCGGCACCCGCCGAGGCGACGCCCGCGTCGGTGGCGGTGTGCACCGACGCGGCGGTGTGCACGGTGCCCGCGTGCGGGTCCTGCTGTCCGGGCGCGGCGGCCGCCATGGGGGAGTCCGGACCGCGCCCGCGCTCGGCCCCGCGGCCGGCGCGGGCGTCCTCGGCGGTCCCGCGGTCCGGGACCGGCTGCCGTTCCTGTTCCACCACCGGCCGGGCCTGCGCCCGGTGTTCCTCGCGCCCGCCGCCCGGCGCGGCCGGCCGGGAGCGCTGGCTGGGCGTGCCGGGCTGCGGCTGGTCCGCCCGCACCTGCCCGGGTGTGCCGGCGGCACTGGTGCCCCCGGTGTCCTGGGTGGCGAGGCCCCCGCCCGGCAGCAGTCCGGAGATCATGGCCGCGGCGCCCATGGCCACGGCCGCGGACGCGCCGAGCAGGCCGGCCCGCCGGGCGGCCGGGGCGCCGCCCCGCGCCTTGATGCCCTTGGCCCGCCCGGGGCGCCGCGCACTGCGGTGACGTCCGGCGCTGCCGTCGCCGTCGGCGGGGATGACGGGGATGGGCTGAGTGGTCGCTTCCGAAGGGTCCTCGTCGGGGCCGAGCGGCGCGGGCCGCTCTCTCGTCCGCGGGGCCCTCGCTTTCCGGGCAATCGATGCCGCTTCGTCAGCGGTGAGGGGGGCAGAGCGTCGATGGCGACCCATCCGCTGCCTTCCTTGTGTGCTCGGCGTGAAAGTGCGTCACTCGTACGGGGGAGCCTTACGGTGCCGCGACTGTACGACATGCACTGCGGGGCCGAAGTGCTTCGTATGCAATTGGCCAGTTAGCGTGCAGACATGAACGAGAATGTCCGTCTCACGGCGTGGGTCCGTGGTCATGTGCAGGGTGTTGGCTTTCGTTGGTTCACTCGGGCCAATGCCTTGGCGATCGGTGACCTGACCGGCTTCGCCTCGAACCTCGCCGACGGACGGGTACAGGTGGTCGCCGAGGGATCCCGCGCCCACTGCGAACAATTGCTCGACTGGTTGCGGGACGGCGACACGCCCGGGCGGGTGGACGGCGTCACGGAGATCTGGGGCGTCCCGCGGGGCGGTTATGACGGTTTCGAGATGCGCTGACCCCCGGCCCGGCGTCCCTCGGACATTCCGTTGATATGCCTTTGGCATATTCGTCCCACCGGAATTGCCTGATGGTTGCCAACTCGGCGACGGCGTGCAAGGCTGCCTTCCAACGGATGATCTCCACGCCCTACGGGCCCCGGGTGAGGAACAGCGGCGCGCATCGACGCCCCGCCACCCCTGGGACGCCTGCGGATACGGGGTGTGATCGTGTTGACCGTCAAACCTTTTGGTGAGACTCTGGAAGCCCCGCGCACCTTAGCTGTTTGGCATTGAAACACCGCAGTAGCGATGGCAGACACCGCGGGTGCGAATCCCTCACGACCCACACCGCTTCGGTCGGTCACTCAGTGTGGAGGACCATCCATCATGGCAAAGGCGCTTCTCGGTTACGTCGGCGGCTCCGACCCCCGAGTCCTCGCCGAGATGCGACGGCTTCAGCAGCGAGTCCAGGACCTGGAATCCGAGCTCATCCGGATGCAGGCCGAGAACGACGCGCTGACTGCCGCCGCTCACCACGGTGACTCGCTGCTCGACAGCATCGACGTATCCAAGGCGGAGCCTGCGCTCGCCTGACCGTAAGCCCTGCCCCGGGGGCTGGTCGGGCTGCACTGTTCAGTCAGCCGCTTCAGATTCTGCAAGGGACGCTCCGGCGTCCCTTCGTCGTATCCGTCGTATCTTCGGCGCCCTGCCGTTTTCCTCCGCAGCCCCCTTACGTTCAGGATGTGCCCGGCACCTTCCGGGGTGAAACCGAGATGAACGGTAGAGTCCTGCTGCGTGCACCTCAAGAGCCTTACCCTGCGCGGGTTCAAATCCTTCGCCTCCGCGACGACCCTGCGCTTCGAACCCGGCATCACCTGTGTCGTGGGCCCCAATGGTTCGGGTAAGTCCAACGTCGTCGACGCACTTTCCTGGGTCATGGGCGAGCAGGGTGCCAAGTCGCTGCGCGGCGGCAAGATGGAGGACGTCATCTTCGCCGGGACCACCGGCCGCCCGCCCCTGGGCCGCGCCGAGGTCTCCCTGACCATCGACAACTCCGACGGCGCCCTGCCCATCGAGTACGCCGAGGTCACCATCACGCGGACGATGTTCCGCAACGGCGGCAGCGAGTACCAGATCAACGGCGACACCTGCCGCCTGCTCGACATCCAGGAGCTGCTGTCCGACTCCGGCATCGGGCGCGAGATGCACGTCATCGTCGGCCAGGGCCAGCTCGACTCCGTCCTGCACGCCGACCCGCTCGGCCGCCGCGCCTTCATCGAGGAGGCCGCCGGCGTCCTCAAGCACCGCAAGCGCAAGGAGAAGGCGCTGCGCAAGCTCGACGCGATGCGGGCCAACCTCGCGCGAGTCCAGGACCTGACCGACGAACTGCGCAGACAGCTCAAGCCGCTCGGCCGGCAGGCCGCGGTCGCCCGCAGGGCCGCCGTGATCCAGGCCGACCTGCGCGACGCCCGGCTGCGGCTGCTCGCCGACGACCTGGTCGCCCTGCGCGAGGCGCTGAGCGCCGAGATCGCCGACGAGGCGGCGCTCAAGTCCCGCAAGGAGACCGCGGAACAGCAGCTGCGGGAGGCGGCCCGGCGCGAGGCCGAGCTGGAGGAGCAGGTCCGCGAGCTGACGCCGCGCCTCGCCCGCGCCCAGCAGACCTGGTACGAACTCTCCCGGCTCGCCGAGCGCGTCCGCGGCACCATCGGGCTCGCCGACGCCCGCGTCACCAGCGCCACCGCGGCCCCCGCGGAGGAGCGGCGCGGCCGCGACCCGGAGGACCTGGAGCGCGAGGCGGCCCGCATCCGCGAGCAGGAGGCCGAGCTCGAAGCCGCGCTGGAGGCGGCCGGGCGGGCCCTGGAGGACACCGCCCGGCACCGCGCCGAGCTGGAGCAGCGCCTGGCGGAGGAGGAACGCCGGCTGCGCGACGCGGCCCGCGCCGTCGCCGACCGCCGCGAGCAGCTCGCCCGGCTGCACGGCCGGGTCACCGCCGCC
>NZ_JABBXF010000108.1 GCF_013030945.1 Streptomyces morookaense
GGTTCCGCGGGCACCCGGGGGTCGCGGGCGCGGGGCACCTCGGGGGCCGCGCCGGGCGCGCCGCCCCAGGAGACGCGGCGGTCCGCCTCGCCGCCGAAGCCTTCCTGCCGGGCCGAGTCCGCGCGCCAGACGGCGCCTCCGGCGCCCTCAGCCGGCTCCTCGTCCAGGAACACCGGACCCGTCTCCTCCGCCGTCGCCTGCCGCGGCGAGGGCGGGACGGGTGCGGCGAGCGCGGGTGCCTGTGCCGCGGCCATCCCGGCCACCCCGGCGGGCGCCGCCGGCATCGGCTCCCCCTCGGCGGGCGCGGGCCGGCTGGTGCCGGGCACCCAGGCGGTGCCGCTCCAGTAACGGATATATCCGGGAATGGAGGGGTCGGGGTAGTACCCCCGGACGGGGTGACTGTCGGCGGATCCCGAGGGAGGTGCGCTCATGGTCTCCGGTGTCCCGTATCTGTTCGGTCCGTACTGTGAACTCAATGCGCAAAAGGCAACCCGCAGCGCAGCCAACAGGTCTACCAGAAGTCCCCACCCCTGTGGCCGTCCCGGGGGCGGGACCACTCACACGTGCGACTGGAGGACGCCGGGATCCATGCTGCGACGTCATGGTGAGAAGTCAGGGTGAAAAGTCGCGTCATGACGTGGGGCCGGTGCGCTCTCCCCGGTGCGGGCCCACGCCGAAGGGCCACGCGTCGAGGGAAGCCGAGCAGAGAGGGCGCACTCATGCACACCGTGGTGGAACGCGAGCTGGACATCGACCTGGTGCTGTCGCCGGACCACAGCATTCCCGTACCGGCCCGGCTGATGTACTGCGCGGACGATCCGTACGCCGTGCGCATCACCTTCCACGTCACCTCACTCGCTCCGGTGACATGGACGTTCGCGCGGGACCTGCTGGTGGACGGGGTCTTCCGCCCGGCCGGCGAAGGGGACGTGCGGGTGTGGCCCGCGCGGGTCGGGGGGCGCACGATGGTCTGCCTGGGGTTGACGTCGCCGGAGGGCGAAGCGGTGTTGCTCGCGCAGGCGAACGTTGTCACGGGGTGGCTGGAGCGGACCATGCGGGTTGTTCCGCCGGGGGCGGAGGCCGAGTTGCTGGGGCTGGAGGAAGGGCTGCGGGTGTTGTTGGCCGCCGAGTCCGGGTGACGGGTCTGTTGCCGGGAGCCGGGGGCGATGATGCCCCCGGCCGGTCAGGCGTCCAGCACCTTCCCCGGGTTCAGCAACCCCAGCGGGTCGAAGACCTGCTTGATCCCCCGCTGCATCTCCAGGGCCACCGGCCCCAGTTCCTTCGCCAGCCATTCCTTCTTCAGCAGGCCCACGCCGTGCTCGCCCGTGATCGTGCCGCCCAACTTCAGTCCCAGCGCCATGATTTCGTCGAACGACTCCCGTGCGCGGCGCGCCTCGTCCGGGTCGGCGGGGTCGAAGCAGACCACCGGGTGGGTGTTGCCGTCGCCCGCGTGGGCGCACACGCCGATGGTCAGGCCGTGGCGCTCCGCGACGGCCGCCGTGCCGTCCAGCATCTCCGCCAGGCGGGACCGCGGGACGCACACGTCGTCGATCATCGTGGCCGGGCGGAGCGTCTCCAGCGCGGGCAGCGACATACGGCGCGCCTGCAGCAGCAGGTCGGACTCGGCCGCGTCCTCGGCGGGGACGACCTCCGTCGCCCCGGCCTCGCGGCACAGTTCCGCCACGGCGGCCAGGTCGGGGCCGGGGTCGGGGGTGTCGAAGGCGGCGAGCAGCAGCGCCTCCGTGCTCTCCGGAAGGCCCATCCGGGCCATGGAGTTGACCGCCCGCACCGTGGTGCCGTCCATCAGCTCCAGCAGCGAGGGCGCGTGCCCGCGCCGCATGATGCGGCATACCGCCTCGCACGCCGCCGCGACGGACGGGAACTCCGCCGCCAGCGCCAGCTGTTGCGGCGGTTCCGGCCTGAGCGCCAGGACGGCCCGTACGATCACGCCGAGGCTGCCCTCGGAGCCGACGAACAGGCGCGTCAGGTCGTAGCCCGCAACGCCCTTGGCCGTCCTGCGGCCGGTCTTCAGCAGCCGGCCGTCCGCGAGCACGACGTCCAGGCCCAGGACGTACTCGGCGGTGACGCCGTACTTGACGCAGCACAGCCCGCCGGACGCGGTACCGATGTTGCCGCCGATGGTGCACTGCTCCCAACTCGACGGGTCCGGCGGGTAGTAGAGGCCCTGTTCGGCGACCGCGCGCGACAGGTCGGCGTTGACCACGCCGGGCTCCACGACGGCGACGCGGTCGACCGGGTCGATCTCGACGATCCGGTCCATCTTCACCAGCGACAGGACGATGCACCCGTCCAGCGCGTTGGCCGCGCCCGACAGGCCCGTCCGGGCCCCCTGCGGCACGACCGGGACGCGCAGTGCCGTCGCGGTGCGCATCACGTGCTGCACCTGCTCCACGGTGCGCGGCAGCACCACGGCACCGGGCGCCCCGGCCGCACAGAAGCTCGCCATGTCGGTGGCGTAGGAACGCATGACGTCGGGGTCGGTGAGGACGGCGTCCTCGGGGAGCCCGTCGCGCAGTCGACCGATGAGATCACCCATGGGCCTCACCCTGCCACCGCGACGTCGCAGGGGGAAGATCGCGAGGGAACCGTCAGAGGTTGCCCCGCTTCTCCTGCTCCCGCTCGATCGCCTCGAAGAGCGCCTTGAAGTTCCCCTTGCCGAATCCCATCGACCCGTGCCGCTCGATCATCTCGAAGAACACCGTCGGACGGTCCTGCACCGGCTTGGTGAAGATCTGCAGCAGGTAGCCGTCCTCGTCGCGGTCGACGAGGATCTTCAGCTCGCGCAGCGTCTCGACGGGCACCCGGGTCTCGCCGGCCCACTCGCCGAGCGTGTCGTAGTACGCGTCGGGGGTGTCGAGGAACTGCACCCCGGCCGCGCGCATGGCGCGCACGGTGGCGACGATGTCGTTGGTGGCCAGGGCGATGTGCTGCACGCCGGGGCCGTTGTAGAACTCCAGGTACTCGTCGATCTGCGACTTCTTCTTGGCGATCGCCGGCTCGTTGAGCGGGAACTTCACCTTGCGGGTGCCGTCCGCGACGACCTTCGACATGAGCGCGGAGTACTCGGTGGCGATGTCGTCGCCCACGAACTCCTTCATGTTGGTGAAGCCCATGACGTTGTTGTAGAAGGAGACCCACTCGTCCATCTTGCCGAGCTCGACGTTGCCGACGCAGTGGTCGATCGCCTGGAAGCGGCGCGGGCCGGGCTCGACGATGGGCTCGGCGGCGACGAAGCCGGGCAGGTACGGGCCGGAGTAGTCGGCGCGCTCGACCAGGGTGTGCCGGGTCTTGCCGTAGGTGGCGATGGAGGCGAGGACGACCGTGCCGTGCTCGTCCTTGATCTCCTGCGGCTCCTGCAGGCCCGTCGCCCCGTGCTCCAGGGCGTAGGCGTACGCGGCCCGCGCGTCCGGCACCTCGATGGCGAGGTCCACGACGCCGTCGCCGTGCTCGGCGACGTGGGCGGCGAGGAAGCGCCCGCGCTCGCTCGCCGCCTTGATGACGGTGGTGAAGACGAACCGGGCGCTGCCGGACTCCAGGACGTAA
The DNA here is from genome assembly GCF_013030945.1 of Streptomyces morookaense. GTDB lineage: Bacteria > Actinomycetota > Actinomycetes > Streptomycetales > Streptomycetaceae > Streptomyces > Streptomyces morookaensis. Next base: position 3,565 of record NZ_JABBXF010000108.1, read on the forward strand.
CTCGCCGTCTCCCGGCTGCCGTTCTCCGGTCCGGAGTAGGCGACCAGCTTCATGCCGAACGCGACGGAGTAGTAGTGCGCGGCCTGCTTGGCGTTGCCGACGGCGAAGACCACCGCGTCCATCCCCTTGACCGGGAAGGGGTCGGCCTGCCGTGCGGTGTGCAGGGTGTGATCCGTGGTCTGAGTCATGGCCGCAGGGTCCCTCCGAACCACACAATGCGCAATAGTTTGCGAATTCTCTGGGCAGGTTGCCCACCGGTGTCCGAGAGGCATCGGACGTTCTGTACAGGCTGCACAGGAGAGGGGGAGAACGGTGATCGATCGTTTGGACGGCCGGCTGATCGAGCTGCTCGCCGAGGAGCCGCGGATAGGGGTGCTGGAGGCCTCGCGGCGGCTGGGCGTGGCGCGCGGGACGGTGCAGGCGCGGCTGGACCGGCTCCAGTCGCAGGGGGTGATCCGGGGCTTCGGGCCGGAGGTGGATCCGGCGGCGCTGGGGTATCCGGTGACCGCGTTCGCCACGCTGGAGATCAAGCAGGGCCAGGGCGCGGACGTCCGGGAGCACCTGGCGGGCGTCCCCGAGGTGCTGGAGCTGCACACCACGACCGGTCACGGGGACATGCTGTGCCGTCTGGTGGCCCGCTCGAATGCCGACCTCCAGCGGGTGATCGACCGGGTTGTGGGTTTTGATGGGATCGTGCGGGCTTCCACGGCGATCGTCATGGAGAATCCGGTTCCGCTGAGGATCATCCCGCTGGTGAAGCAGGCTTCCGAGGACTGATCGAGACCGATCGAGGACTGATCACGGTCCCACCACGGGTAGGAGTGGCGGGTGAGCTTCTGGGAGTACGTCGGCAGCCGCCACGCCCAGCTCTTGGCGGACACCTTCCAGCACGCCAGCGCGGTGTTCCAGTGCATGGTCGTCGCCACGCTCGCCGGAGTCGCGATCGGCGTGGCGACGTACCGCAGCGAGTGGGCGGGCAACCTCGCCGTCACCGCCGGTGCGACGCTCCTCACCATCCCCTCCCTCGCCCTGATCGGCCTGCTGGTCCCCGTGACGGGCCTGGGGGTGGCGCCCACGGTCACGGCGCTGGTGCTCTACGGGCTGCTGCCGATCGTCCGCAACGCGATCGTGGGCCTGCGCGGGGTGGACCCGGCGCTGGTGGACGCGGCGAAGGGGATCGGGATGTCGCGCGCGGCCCGGCTGTTCCGGGTGGAACTGCCGCTGGCCTGGCCGCCGATCCTCACCGGGATCCGGGTCTCCACCCAGATGCTGATGGGCATCGCCGCGATCGCCGCCTATGCCTCGGGACCGGGCCTGGGCAACGAGATCTTCCGCGGCATCTCCTCGCTGGGCAGCGTCAACGCGCTCAACCAGGTGCTCGCCGGAACGCTGGGGATCATCGTGCTGGCCCTGGGCTTCGACGCCGCGTACGTCCTCATAGGCCGGCTGACCATACCGAGGGGGATCCGTGCCTGAGCCGCCCGCCCCGCCCGCCCCGGCCCGTGCCGCCACGGGGGCCACGATCCGGCTGGAGAACCTCACCAAGCGCTACTCGGGCAGCGCCGTGCCCGCCGTCGAGAACGTCAGCATGGAGATCAGGGCCGGGGAGATCGTCATCTTCGTGGGCCCCTCGGGCTGCGGGAAGTCCACCACCCTGAAGATGATCAACCGGCTGATCGAGCCCACCTCCGGCCGGATCCGCATCGACGACGAGGACGTCACCGGCATCGACCCGGTGAAGCTGCGGCGCAAGGTCGGCTACGCCATCCAGTCCTCCGGGCTCTTCCCGCACATGACCGTCGCGCAGAACATCGCCCTCGTGCCGCGCATGGTCGGCTGGCCCAAGTCCCGGATCAGGAACCGGGTGGAGGAGATGCTCGACCTGGTGGGCCTGGACCCCGGCGAGTTCCACCACCGCTACCCCCGGCAGCTCTCCGGCGGCCAGCAGCAGCGGGTGGGCGTGGCCCGGGCGCTGGCCGCCGACCCGCCCGTGCTGCTGATGGACGAGCCCTTCGGCGCCGTCGACCCGATCACCCGCGACCACCTCCAGGACGAACTGATCCGGCTCCAGCACGAGTTGCACAAGACGATCGTCTTCGTCACGCACGACTTCGACGAGGCCATCAAGCTCGGCGACCGCATCGCCGTGCTCCGCGAGCGGTCGCAGATAGCCCAGTTCGACACCCCCGAGGCCATCCTCACCAACCCCGCCGACGACTTCGTCTCCGGCTTCGTCGGCGCGGGCGCCGCCCTCAAGCGCCTCAACCTCACCCGGGTCCGGGACGTGGGCGTCGTGGACTTCCCCACCGCCTGCGTCGACGACCCCCTGCAGTCCATCTTCGACGCCCTGCGCTCCGGCACCGCCAACGAACTGCTCCTGCTGGACCGGCACCACCGCCCCTACAAGTGGCTGCGCCGCGGCGACCTGATGCGCGCCAAGGGCTCGCTGGCCCGCGCGGGCACGCTCGTGCACGACACGGTCACGCGCGACGCGACGCTGCGCGACGCGCTGGAGGCGGTGCTCACCGACAACGCCGGGCGGGTGGCGGTGACGGGCCGGCGCGGACGGTACGAGGGCGTCGTCGACATGCAGACCCTCATGAACTCCGTCCACGAACTGCTGGAGGCCGACCGGCTGGAGGCCGCCGAGCACCAGCACACGCTGGAGGAGCAGCGCGCGGGGCGGACCCGGCAGGAGCAGGAGGGCGGCACGTGAGCCCGGCGGACGCCCCGCCGCCGAAGGGCCGCCGGCCGCCGGACGAGCTGGAGGTGCGCGGGATCCCCTTCCGCGACGAGACGGAGGCTGCGCGGGCCGCGGAGGCCGTGTCCGAACGTCCCGTCCCCGCGCGCCGGATCACCTGGCAGAAGTTCACCGTCCTGCCGTCCGTGGTGGCGCTGATCCTGCTGGCCACCTGGCTGTGGTTCCGCGGGGCGCGGCTGGACTCCATCGCCCGCAACGCCATCGGGGGCGGCAACGTGTGGCTGCGGCTGGAGCAGCACGTCCACCTCACCGTCGTCTCCACCTTCTTCGTCCTGATCATCGCGATCCCGCTGGGCGTCCTGCTCACCCGCCGGCCGCTGCGCGGCGCCGCGCCCGTGGCCATGGCCGTCGCCAACATCGGGCAGGCGACCCCCGCGATCGGGCTGCTGGCGCTGCTGGTCATCTGGCTGGGCATCGGGACGAAGGCCGCGCTCATCGGCATCGTCGTCTACGCGGTGCTGCCCGTCCTCGCGAACACCATCGCGGGCCTGCGGGCCATCGACCCGCTGCTGACGGAGGCCGCGCGGGGCATCGGGATGTCCCCGGTGGGCGTGCTGGGCAGGGTCGAACTCCCGCTGGCCGTACCGCTGATCCTCGCCGGGGTGCGCACCGCGCTCGTCCTCAACGTGGGCACGGCGACGCTCGCCTACTTCGGCGGGGGCGGCGGCCTGGGCGACCTGATCGCCTCCGGCATCACCAACCACCGGATGCCGGTGCTGGTGCTGGGCTCGGTGCTGACGGTCGCGCTGGCGCTGCTGGTCGACTGGCTGGCCTCGCTGGCCGAACTGCTGCTGCGGCCGCGTGGCCTGGAGGGGGGCGACTGACCGGTGGCCGGGGTGCTGGAGGCGGCGCACAGCGCGGAGGTGGCCCGCGCCAAACGGCGTGCGGTGGTGGTGACCCTGGTCGCCGCGGCCCTGTTCCTGCCGGCGGCGCTGCTCGGCGGCTGCGGGCTGACCAGCGGCTCGCCGCTGGTCGACGAGGTCAGGCCGGGCTCCGTGGGGCAGGGCCTGCCGCTGAAGGGCGCGCACCTGACGGTGACGTCGAAGAACTTCAGCGAGAACATCGTCCTCGGCCAGATCATGGGCCTCGCCTTCCGCGCGGCCGGCGCGAGCGTCCTGGACCGCACCAACATCCAGGGCTCGATCGGCGCCCGCGAGGCGGTGCGTTCGGGCAGCGCGGACGCGATGTACGAGTACACGGGCACCGCGTGGATCACGTACCTCGGCCACGACAAGCCGGTCAAGGACCCGCACGAGCAGTGGCGCGCGGTCGCCGAGGCCGACGCGCGGAACGGCCTGGCGTGGCTGCCGCCCGCGGCACTCGACAACACGTATGCGCTGGCGCTGAACCAGGAGAACGAACGGCGCTACGGGACAAGGACGTTGTCGGACGTCGCCGCGCTCGCGGCGACGGACCCGGGGGCGGTGACGCTGTGCGTGGACGGCGAATTCGCCGCGCGGAACGACGGGTTGCCGGGCATGGCGAAGGCGTACGGGATGACGGTCCCGGCGTCGCGCGTCCAGAAGATGGACAGCGGGATCATCTACACCCAGGTGTCCGGGGGCCGTTCGTGCACGTACGGGGAGGTGTTCACGACGGACGGCAGGATCAAGGCGATGCGGCTGGCCGTCATGGAGGACGACCGGCACTTCTTCCCGAACTACAACGCGGCGCCGGAGATCAATGCGAAGGCCCTGCGGGAGCATCCGGCGATACGGGAGGTGCTGGAGCCGATCACGGCCCGGCTGACGAACGAGGTGGCGCGGGAACTGAACGCGGAGGTGGACGTGGAGGGCAAGGACCCGCGTGAGGTGGCGTTGGGGTGGCTGGTGAGGGAGGGGTTCGTGCGGAAGGGTTGAGCGCCCCTCATGATCGTGATCGCGCCCCGTAAGGGGCGCTGGGGGCACCTCCCAGCGGTAGCTGGGGGAGGAACTGCGCGAGCAACCACAACGCACCCGCAGCCGACTCAGCAGCTAGGCACCTTCTGCCCCGCAGCAAGCGACTTGAGCGACGCCACCGCATCACTCAGCTCCGTCACCGGAACCAACTGCATCCCCTTGGGCAGTTCCGCCTGCGCGTCAGTGCACTCCCCCTTGGGGACAAGGAAAACGGTCGCCCCGTCCCGCTTCGCTGCCTGCGTCTTCAGCGAGACGCCCCCGACAGCGCCCACGCTGCCGTCCGGTTCGATCGTCCCGGTGCCGGCGATCGTCCGGCCCCCGGTGAGGTCGCCCCCGCTGCCGTTGCCGTTCAGCTTGTCGATCACGCCCAGCGCGAAGAGCAGGCCCGCGCTCGGGCCGCCGACGTCCGCCAGGCGCAGTTCGACCTTCACGTCCTTCGGCGACCGGTGCAGATAGCCGAGCGCAGCGGCCACGGCCGCTTCCTGCGACTTCGCCATCTCCGCGAGGTTGTGCTGCTCGATCTGCTTGTCGGACTGCCCGGCGGGGTAGACGGCGTCGTGCGGCATGACGGCGCGGTCGGTGCGGAACCAGCCGTCGACCACGTCGCCGAGCGAGACCTCCGTCTGCGGCCCGGTGGCCACGATCGTCGTCATCCGCAGCTGCCCGCTCGTCCGCCGGGCCTCCGCACCGCTGATGCTGATCACCGGCTTGTTCTTGTCGGAGCCGAGCACGTCCGCCGTCAGGCCGGGCTGCGCGATCGCGAACGGCAGCGGCACGAACGCGGCCACCGCCAGCAGCGCGACCACGGGCGCGGCACAGACGGCGAGGGTACGGAGGCGGCGGGACGGAGCAGACATGCTGCGAATCTAGCAATCCCGCTCACCGCAATGCGTCGGCCACCTCCTTCGCCGCTTCCATCACCCGCGCCCCGACCCGCTCGGGCACCGAGTCCGCGAGCATCACCACGCCGACGCTGCCCTCCAGCCCGGTCACCCCGAGCAGCGGTGCGGCCGCGCCGCTCGCGCCCGCCTCCAGCTCGCCGTGGGTGAGCGCGTAGCCGGGGGAGTCGGCCTCGCCGCGGCGGGCGGCGAGGATGGCCCGGCCGGCCGCCCCGCGGTCGAGCGGGTGGCGGAAGCCGGCCCGGTAGGCCACGTGGTAGTCGGTCCAGGTCGGTTCGACGACGGCGACCGCGAGGGCCTCGGCCCCGTCGACGAGGGTCAGATGGGCGGTGGCCCCGAGGTCCTCGGCGAGGGCCCGCAGCGCGGGCAGGGCCGCTTCCCGCACCAGCGGGTGCACCTGCCGCCCGAGCCGCAGCACCCCGAGCCCGACCCGGGCCCGGCCGCCGAGGTCGCGGCGGACGAGGGCGTGCTGCTCGAGTGTGGCGAGCAGGCGGTAGACGACCGTGCGGTTGACCCCGAGCCGGGTGGAGAGCTCGGTGACGGTCAGGCCGTGGTCGGTGTCGGCGAGCAGTTTGAGGACGCGCAGTCCCCTGTCGAGCGTCTGCGAGGTCTCCGCGGTCACGACGCCCCTCCTCCGATGAGTGGCGGCCGTCGATGCGGTGGGGTTGCGCCACCGGTCCCGTCCGGCAGCGCGCAAGGAGAGGCCGCCGGTTGCTGGACGCATGAAGTACCGGCTGCGCTCCGCGGCGGCGCTGCCACGGGGCGTGCGTGACCGGACCGTAGCGCCGCCGGTCCGCTCTGCGGAAGAGTCTGCCCACAATCCGGTCAGCCCGCAGGCGAATAACGACTATCGGAGCCGGGTTCCCGGCATGCGGACACCGATGCGCGGGGCGCGCACGACGGACGCGCCCCGCGTACAGGTCACTTCATGCGCGTGGCCCACTCCCGGACCTTGTTGATGCGCTCGGTCAGCTGGCCGGCCGTCGCCTCGGCGCTCGGCGGGCCGCCGCACACGCGGCGCAGCTCGGTGTGGATGACGCCGTGCGGCTTGCCGCTCTGGTGGACGTACGCACCGACGAGCGTGTTCAACTGCTTGCGCAGCTCCAGCAGTTCCTTGTGCGTGACCACCGGCCGCCGCTCGGCGGGGATTTCGAGGAGGTCGGCCTGCTCGTCCGGCTTCCTGCGGCTGTGCGCGATCTGCCGCGCCTGCCGCTTCTGCAGCAGCAGCTGCACCTGGTCGGGCTCCAGGAGGCCGGGGATGCCGAGGTAGTCCATCTCCTCCTCGCTGCCCGGGTGCGCCTGCATGCCGAACTCGGCGCTGTTGAACAGGACGCGGTCGAAGACGGCGTCGGACTCCAGCGCCTCGAAGGGCAGCATGTCCTGCTCGCCGGTGTCCTCGTCCTGCTGCTTGTTCGCCTCGTCCATCTCCTTCTCGGACTCGGCGTACGGGTCCTTCTCCTCGCCGTCCTTCTTGGGCTTGTCGAGGACGTGGTCGCGCTCGACCTCCATCTCGTTGGCGAAGGAGAGCAGCATGGGGATGGTCGGCAGGAAGACGGACGCGGTCTCGCCGCGGCGCCGCGAGCGGACGAAGCGGCCGACGGCCTGGGCGAAGAACAGCGGTGTGGAGATCGTCGTGGCGTAGACGCCGACCGCGAGCCGGGGCACGTCGACGCCCTCGGACACCATGCGGACGGCGACCATCCAGCGGGAGTCGCCGGCCGCGTAGTCGTCGATGCGCTGCGAGGCGCCGGAGTCGTCGGAGAGGACGACCGTCGGGCCCTCGCCCGTGATCTCGCGCAGCAGCTTGGCGTAGGCGCGCGCCGAGTCCTGGTCGGAGGCGATGACGAGGGCGCCCGCGTCGGGAATGGCCTTGCGGACCTCGGTCAGCCGCTGGTCGGCGGCGCGCAGCACGTTCGGCATCCAGTCGCCGCGCGGGTCCAGGGCGGTGCGCCACGCCTGCGAGACGGCGTCCTTGGTCATCGGCTCGCCGAGGCGGGCGGAGAGCTCGTCGCCCGCCTTGGTGCGCCAGCGCATGTTGCCGCTGTAGGAGAGGAAGATGACGGGCCGGACGACGCCGTCGGAGAGCGCGTTGCCGTATCCGTACGTGTAGTCGGCGGCGGAGCGGCGGATGCCGTCGTTGCCCTCCTCGTACGTGACGAACGGGATGGGGTTGGTGTCGGACCGGAAGGGCGTACCGGTCAGGCAGAGCCGGCGGGTGGCCGGGTCGAAGGCCTCCAGGCAGGCGTCGCCCCAGGAACGGGAGTCGCCGGCGTGGTGGATCTCGTCGAGGATGACGAGGGTCTTGCGCTGCTCGCACCGGTTGCGGTGCAGCATCGGCCGCACGCCGACACCGGCGTAGGTGACGGCGACGCCGTGGTACTCGCGGCCCAGCGGGCCCGTGCTGTACTCCGGGTCGAGCTTGATGCCGACGCGGGCGGCGGCCTCCGCCCACTGCTTCTTCAGGTGCTCCGTGGGCGCGACCACGGTCACCTGCTGGACGACGTGGTGGTGCAGCAGCCAGGAGGCGAGGGTCAGGGCGAAGGTGGTCTTCCCGGCGCCCGGGGTCGCGACGGCGAGGAAGTCCCGGGGCTGCGTCTGGATGTACTTGTCCATGGCGCCCTGCTGCCAGGCACGCAGCTTGTTGGCGGTACCCCAGGGGGCCCTGCCGGGGAAGGCGGGCGAGAGATGGTGAGGCGTGGTGGTAGTCACGGTCTCCGTCGGCTGGGTCGGCGACAGGCAACCGCGTCAGCCTACCTGCGGGGGTGTTCACGCCCCGGGGCTACGGCCCCGGGCCACCCGAGTGTGGGACGGACGTCACATCACACGGCGCGAATCCGTGGTCACGGAGCGGGTCGCCCCGTCGGGGACACAGCGAATTCGAAACGATTTTCCGGAGATCGAACAACGGCCGGTAAATACCTCCCATTTCCTCCACGGAGGCATTTGACGCGGGCCGGGCTCATCGATAGGACATGCAGCTCGTATTCCGAACCCCCCTGAGCAGTGGAGGAAATCCGTGTCCTTTCTTCGCCGACGCCTTTCCGTGGCCTTGCTGGCCTTCTCCGCGTCCGGCCTGATCCTGGGCCAGGCCTCGGCCGCCCAGGCGGACGACCACCACGGCCACCACGGCCAGGACTTCCCCGTGGTCGTCTCCCCCGCCCCGGGGACGCTCACCAAGGGGCACTCCGAATTCTGGACCTACCAGTACAACCCGCAGGGCGGCTCCGCGGGCGGCCCGGGTTCCTCGGACAACAGCGGCTCGTCCGGCGGCTCGTCCGCCGCACCCGGTGCCCCCGCCCCGCAGCCGGGCCCGGTCCAGTCCGCGACCGAGACCGCGAAGTCGACCGTGGCGAGTGCCGCGGGCGGTGCGTCGAGCACCGTCGGCGCCCTCTGACACGGACGGCATCCCCGTCCGGCCCGTGGGTGCCCCGACCGGTCGGGGCACCCACGGGTGTCGTGTCCGTCCGACGATCACCAGGGAGTCATCGATGAGCAGTGACAAGCGCTTCGGTTGCCCGTTCCCCCGAGCGGCCGGGACCGGCAGCAGGCGCACCGCGGGCCCGTCGCGCCTGATGTGGCTGGCGGGCGCCGCCCTGGCGGCCGGCGGGCTGCTGGCCGGCGGCCTGCAGGCCCCGGCGGGCGCCGCCGAACAGCCGCACGGGTCCAAGTGGTTCACCACACCCGCCCTCTTCGACGACGCTGGGGCCGACTTCTTCACCGTGCCCAAGGGGGTACAGGCCATCACCGTCTCGATGTGGGCCGGAGGCGGAGGCGGTGGGGGCGGTGCCGGAGGCGGAGGAGGCGGCGGCGGTGGGGGCGGCGGCAACGCCGGTCCGACGGCAGGCGGGGGCGGGGGCGGCGCAGGAGCCGGCGGAAGCGGCGGCGGGGGCGGCGGAGGCGGAGGTGCCGGCGGATTCGTCAAGTGTTATCTCGGCGATCTCCCCCGGAAGCTCTATGTCTTCGTCGGCCGCGGTGGCCGGCCCGGCGGCAACGGCTCTGCAGGACGCGCGGGCGCGAAAGGCCGCGGAGGGGCGACGATCTACGGCGGCGGCACCAACGGCGCCAACGGCACGGCCGGCGCCGCCGGAAATGCCGGAGGCGCGGGAATCGCATCCGGCCTGAAGGCCGGCAAGGGCGACTGGCTCGTACGGGCCCGGCCGGGCCACGGCGGCGGCGGAGGCGCCCAGGGCCCGGGGGGTCGCGCGGGCAAGGGCGGCGTCAACGGCACCACGGGCAAGGGCTACCCGGGCGACGGCGCGCCCGCACCCGGTACCGCCGGCGGCGGCAGCGGCGGTACGTCGCCCGACGCGGTCGACTCCCTGGTCTGCACCGGTCTGCCCCTGGAGGGCGTGTACGGGAACCCGGGCGGCTCCGGATCGGGCGGCGGCCAGGGCCAGTTCGGCGGAAACGGGCGGGACGGCGGCTGGGGCGGCAAGGCGTTCTGGGGCGGCAAGGGCGGTGCGGCCGGCAGCGGCGGAACCGCGGCGCACGGGATGGCCTACGGGTGCGGCGGCCACGGCGGAGCCGGCGGCCAGGCCGGAGGAGGCGGCTGGGGCGGCCAGGGCGGCGACGGCCGCAAGGGGTATGACCGCCATGGGCGCGACGGGGGCGAGGGTGGCCCGGGCAACAAGGGGGGCCGCGGCGACCGCGGCTGCAATGGGGCGGTCCACATCGAGTGGTGATGCGGGACGGGCAGTGGGAACGACCACCGCCCGTGCGCCGGGGAACTGCGCGGGGCTTCGCCCCGGACCCCGGGTCGTGCATCGTCTGCGAGCCGGTGGGGGCTTGTCGCGCAGTTCCTCCCCCGGCTACCTCCCCCAGCTGACGCTGGGGGGGACCCCCAGAAGTGCCCCCAGCGCCCCTGACGGGGCGCCGTGGTCGCGCCCACGCGGCGGAGCCGCGTATGTCAGCCCCGCGGCCTCAGCCGCACGGCCACGTACGCACCCACCGCCGCACACGCGGCCGCCAGGGCGAAGACGCCGACGAAGGCGGATGCCGGTGCGGCACCCCCGGCCGCGTCCACCGACACCGAGCCGCCCCCGAAGGAGACGAACAGCACGCCGGCCACACCGACCAGCACGATGCTGCCCAGCGCGTCGGACACCTGCATCGAGGCCGAGTTGGTGCCCTCCTCCCCCGGCGCCGAGAGGCGCAGCAGCAGCACCCCGAGGCTGGACATCGTCAGCCCCATCCCGTACCCGGCGAGGACCCACGCGGCGGCCACCACCCATACCGGCACCGCGCCGGCGAGCACGGCCGGAACCACGGCGATGGCCGCCGCCAGCAGGGCCATGCCCAGGCTCATCAGCCGTTCCCGGTACGGCTCGGCCGCGGGCCGGCTCTGCGTGTACGAGCCCAGGGCCCACGTCAGCCCGCCGCCCGTCAGCGACATCCCGGCCATCGTGGCCGACATCCCCCGCTCCGTCACCAGCATCAGCGGAACGAATCCCTCGGCGGCGAGGAACGCGCCCTGCGCGATCCCCCGCAGCAGGACCACCGCGGGCAGGCCCCGCGCGGCCCGGAACGTCCCGGCCGGCAGCAGCCGCAGCACGCACGGCACCAGCAGCAACAGCCCGGCGGCCGCGGGCAGCAGGGACCAGGGCCGCAGGTCCTGGCCCGCGTACTGCAGCAGCCCGGCCCCCGCGGCCACGGCGAGGGCGAGCAGGATCCGCCGCCGGTCCATCCCTTCCGTCCGCACCCCGGCCGGGACCCGCCGCAGCGCCGGCAGCATCACCGCCAGCGGGGGCACCACCAGCACGGGGATGGCGAGGAACACCCAGCGCCACCCGAGCTGCTCGGTGACCGTGCCCGCGACCACCGGGCCGACGATGACGGGGACCACCCACGCCGCCGAGAAGGAGGCCATCACCGACGGGCGCAGCCGTTCCGGATAGGCCCGCCCCACGACCACGTACAGCGCGACGATCACCAGCCCGGAACCGGCGCCCTGCACGGCCCGCGCCGCCACGAACATCCACATCTGCTGTGCCGCACCGGCCCCGAGCAGTCCGGCGCCGAAGGCCCCGATGCCGGTGAAGAGCGGGACCAGCGGTCCGGCGCGGTCGCACCACTCCCCCGACAGCGCCATGGCGAAAAGGCTCGCCGTGAAGAAGGCGGTGAAGGCGAACGCGTACATCCCGATGCCGTCGAGCGCCCGCGCGGCGACCGGCATCGCGGTGTTGACCGCGCTCGCCTCGAAGGCGATCAGGGAGACGACGGAGATGATGCCGAGGGTGAGCGCCCGGTGCCGGCGCCCGAGTATGCCTTCCGGTGCGGCGGTTGAGGGTATGCCGTTGTCGGACAGGGCCGGGGACTCGGTGGAATCGGGAGCGGTCATACCTCTCAGCGTAAGGAGCGAAGGGCTGTTGCGCCCCTGTCGCGGGAACCAATTCCGCTCGGTCTTCTGTCCTAGGGAAGCCGACCGGCGATCGCAAGCTCGTCATGTTCATGCCGGTACACTTTCGGCCAACTCACGCACAGGGCCCGGCCGTCGAGGCCGGGTGGCACCACCAGGGGGACCGAGATTTCCACTCGACGCGTTTTCGCCGCCGCGCTGCTCGTCACCAGCGCACTCGCACTGACCGCCTGCGGGCCGGGCGACAGCGGGAAGAAGGACGACACATCCTCGGCGGCCAGCACGGCTCCGTCCCAGGACGGCAACGGCAAGAACAAGGGCGACAAGGGCGACAAGGGCGACTGCCCGACGATCGCCAAGGGCCACAAGGTCATCAAGGTCGGCAACGTCGAGGGCGCGATGAACAACGTCGTCGCCCAGAACGCCAAGATGACCTGCAACCCGTCGAGCCACCAGGGGGCCACGTACCACCCCGAGGGCGGGTTCACGACGTACCACTGGAAGCCCGGTTCCAAGGTCGTCATCATCGGCAAGAACGGCCCCGAGGACCGCTCGGCGACGGCCGAGTTCGACGAGAAGCTCTCCGGCATCGGCCACGTCAAGGAGTGCGCGGACCCGGACCACCAGCAGTACGACAGCGGCCAGACGAAGGCGGACCACAAGGAGTACTGCTACGGGCAGAACTTCTACGACGTGGTCGTCGGCGCCGACGACACGATCACGGAGATGACCGAGCTGTACGGCTCGTAGAACGCGAAGAGGGGCCCGGCACCGGCCGGGCCCCTCCCCCTCTCACGTGGTGAGCAGCACCCCGCCGTACGACACCCCGGCGATCACCGCCCACGAGCACAGCCCCAGCGCCGCGACCCGCCCGCCGGTCCGCACCAGCGTGGGCAGGTGCACCGCGCTGCCGAGCCCGAACAGGGCGGCGGCGAGCAGCAGTTCCTGCGCGTGCTGCGCACCGTCCAGGGCGGCCGCGGGCACCCAGCCGGTCGTCCGGACGACGACCATGGCGAGGAATCCGAGCACGAAGAGCGGTACGAGCGCGGGCCGCTTGCCCTCCGCCGCGCCGGCCCCCGCGCCGGCCTCCGCGTCGTACGCCCGCCTCCGGCGCACCGCGACGGCCACCGCCGCGACGAGCGGCGCCAGCAGCGCCACCCGCATCAGCTTGACCAGCACGGCCTCGGTGAGGGCCGTCGGCCCGGCGGTCTGCGCGGTGGCGACCACCTGCCCGACGTCGTGCACCCCGGCCCCGACCCACCGCCCGAACTGCGCGTCGTCCAGCCCGAGCGGGTGGTGCAGCAGCGGCAGCACGGCGATGGCGAGCGTGCCGCACAGCGTGACCAGGGCGACGGACGTCGCCACGTCCTCCTCGTCGCTGCCGGACACCTCGCTGACGGCTCCGATCGCGGAGGCCCCGCAGATCGAGTACCCGGTGGCGATCAGCAGCGGCTGGTCGCCGCGCAGCCCGAGCCGCCGCCCGAGCCACAGCGTCCCGAAGAACGTCGCCACGACGGTGACCAGCACCATCACCACCGTGGCCCAGCCCAGCCCGAGCACGTCGTCCAGGCCGAGCTTGAGGCCGAGCAGGACGACTCCGGCGCGCATGAGCCGCTTGCCCGCCAGCGTCAGCCCGGGCCGCCCGGCGCCGCGCACCAGGGCCCGTACCCCGGGCAGGTGCGCGGCGGCGATGCCGAGCACGACGGCGGCGGTGAGCATCGGGACGGCGGGCACGAGCCGATGGACGCCCCACGAGAGGGCGACCCCGGCGGCGGCCATGGCGAGGCCGGGCAGCTTGTTGGACGGGCGCCCGGTGCTGCGGGAGGGGCGTGCCCGCTCCCGCGAGGAGATCAGTGTCATGTGTGTGGTCAGAACTCGTGGGCCGGAAGGTCGTACACGCGCCGGACACTCGATCCGAGCCGCGAGACGTCGGCACCGTAGACATGGACGGAAACGGCCGTGGACGAACCGGCGTTGCGCACCCGGTGGATGTCACCGGGCGGCGCGAAGCCGCAGACGTCGCCCTGGGCGTTCACCACGTCCTCGGTCGCGACGAGCCGGGCGGTCGGACCGTCCGGGACGAGGCGGTAGCGGCGCTCGCTCTCGGTGCCCTGGTGGACTCCGGTGACGCACCAGGAGACGTGGTCGTGGATGCAGGTCTGCTGCCCGGGCAGCCAGACGAGCGCGACGACGGAGAAGCTGCCGTCGGGTTCGGCGTGCAGGATGTGCTGGCGGTACCGCTCGGGGTCGCTCTCGCACTGCTCCTCGGTCAGCAGATCGCCGGCGCCGAGGTGGGCCGCGAGCCGCTCACCGACGAGGTACGCCGTCGTGTCGGGCGGCAGGCCGCGGCCTACGGCCTCCCGGACGTCGCCGATGAGCTCGTCGAGACGGGCTGTCGTCGGGGGTGCGGTAGGTGTGGTCATACGTGCAGAATCGGGGGGCTTGATCCATCAGTCCAACGACAGTTCGTAGAGAGTATCCGAACGCCGGCTTATGGATCGGGGAACGCTGTTCGAAGCGCGGCAGCCGGGGTCAGCACCCCACGCGCCGCGCGGCGACCGCCTTGAGCTCGTCCAGCACCAGCATGGTGGCCGGGATGCGGAGATGCTCGCGCAGCACGTACGCGGAGACCTGCCGGCGGGACGCGGGGTCCAGGGCCCGCCCGGTGATCTTGTCGTGGCGCAGGAAGGACAGTACGAGCCCCGGCATCATGGCCACGCCGAGCCCCTCGGCGACGAGCGACTGCACGACGAGGATGTCGTCCGTGGTGAAGGCGATGTCGGGCGCGAAGCCCTCCTCGGCGCACTCGTGCAGGAAGTTGGCGCGGCAGCGCAGGCACCCGGCTATCCAGCGCTCGTCCGCCAGCTCGGCGAGCTTGACCGCGCGGCGCCGGGCGAAGGGATGCCCGGCGGGCAGCAGCACGGTCAGCTGGTCCTCCATGAGCGGTATCTCGACCAGCTCGTCGGGAACCTGTTCACGCAGGCCGGGATAGGTGAAGGCGAGCGTGATGTCGCACTCGCCGCGCACCAGCCGGCGCAGCGACTCGGGCGGCTCGCCCTCCAGCAGCTCGACCCGCACCCCCGGATGATCGGCGGCCAGCCGGGCGAGGGCCTCGGGCACGATGGTGGCGCCGGCACTGGGAAACGCACAGACCCGCACCCGCCCGGCCCGCAGCCGCGTCAGCGAACTCATCTGCTGCTGCGCCGCCGTGAGACTGTCCAGAATCGTCTCGGCGTGCCGCGCCATCGCCTCACCGGCCTCGGTCAGCCGCATCCGCCGCCCGGCCCGGGTGAACAGGGGCGTGCCGACGGCCCGTTCGAGCGCCTTCATCTGCTGGGTGATCGCGGGCTGCGTGTATCCGAGCGCGCGGGCGGCTGCGGAGTACGACCCGGTCGTGACCACCGCATGGAACGTCTTGATGTGCCGCGAGTCGAACACGCAGGAATCATAAGCGGAATTTGGGGGACGGGGGCAGTGACCGACGGGTTGCTTCTGGATGATCGTCTGGATGATCGCCGCCCCGTGAACGGAGCATGTCGGCTGCGTGGCAGGCCCCGAGGCCCCATTGAGACGGCGCGCCCGGCGCCCTATGGTCATGGACAGATGCACGAAACGGCCGTGTGCCCGAGTGGTTGAGGGGCTCGCCTGCAAAGCGAGTTACGTGGGTTCGATTCCCGCCACGGCCTCTGTTTCCGCCATGGCCGGGCGCTCATGGCCCGGCACTCACGGCCCGGCGATGAGCCCGCGCAGGCGCAGGGCGAGCCACGGCCTGCGGCCGCCGGCCCGCATCCGGCCGCGTGCGATCTCCTTCCGGAGCGGTGTGCGCCGGAAGGCGGTCAGCAGGAAGGCGACGGGATCCGCCGAGATCCGGCAGTCGCAGGGGCGGACGGGAGACTCGTCGCAGGTCACCGTCGCCGCCCCGTCCGCCACGACGACCGTCAGCCGCGGCCCGCCGCGGACGGCGAGGTCGAAGGAGACGCGCACGCCGTCCGCCTTCGCGCGGTCGAGGGTGAGCGGCATCATCGTCGGCATCGTCTGCCGGATGCAGAGCCGCGCCTCGTCCGGCCCGATCCGCCAGGGAAGCCGTGCGCCGCGGGCGATGTCGAGCCCGTGGAGCAGGCTCTCGCTGAGCATCAGCCCGGTCGCGACGGCGAGCGTCAGCACCACCTGCTGCCCGTACCAGGGCGTGGGTACGGGCGTCTCCGGCGCGAGCCCCTCGGTGACCCGCAGGAACGTCTCGCCGTGCTCGCGGACGAAGTCGCCGAGGTGCGCGCGTTCGTCCTGGCCGAAGAGCGTGACCGCTTTCGCGTTCACGGCGGCGATCCGCTCGGCCAACGGGCCGTCCTCGGGCGGCAGAACGCTGCCCCAGTCGTCGAACTCGCCGGTGAAGGAGGAGGAATAGGCGAGGTAGACGGCGCGGAGGTGCGCGCCGACGTCGCCCACGGTCCAGCCGGGGAGAGCGGACGGCGCGTCCATATCGCGGACCCCGTCCAGGAGTTGCCCGAGCCGCTGGGCCGTCCCACGCAGCGCGGCACGCGTCTTGTCGTGCTCGGCGACGGGATCGAAGGCGGGAGCGTCCACGGCCGGGAGGGTACCGCCGCCCACGGCAGCAGGCCATGGTCCCGTTGCGTTCTCGTCTACGGCACCCGGCCGTACGCTGGTGCGCATGGCATCCCTCGTGCGCCACATCACCATCGACTGTGCCGACGCCTACCGCCTGGCCTCCTTCTGGGCCGAGGTCCTCGACGGCTCGCTAGCCGCCGACGACCACCCGGGCGACCCGGAGGCGACGGTCGACTCGGCAGGCGCGGCACTGCTGTTCATCACGGTGCCGGAACGCAAGATCGTGAAGAACCGCGTACATCTGGACCTGCAGCCGCAGGGCCGGACGCGGGACGAGGAGGTGGAGCGTCTGCTGGCCCTGGGCGCGACGATGGTGGACGACCTGCGGCGCCCGGACGGGACGGGGTGGGCGACCATGGCCGACATCGAGGGCAACGAGTTCTGCGTGGAGCGGAGTGCGGTGGAGCGGGGACGCTGAACGCTCAGGTTTCCAGGCCGATCTGCCGACGCTCGAAGCGCTCGCCGGGCGTGTAACGGCCGAAACTTCGGATGAAGAACGGGAAACAGAAGCCGAAGGCGGCCGGGATGGCAATGAGCACGAACGCCTGAGCAAGGGCCGTGAAAGCCGATGCGGCGCGGACGCCGAGTGCATGGCTTCGCCGACTACGCCGGGTTGTTCTGCCGAGGTGGCCGTAACGGTCGAGTACGTGGATCGCGCGTATGGCAGCAAAGGCCATTCCGGCACCCAGGCCGCCATATACAAGCGTGAAGGCAGCGACGGCAAGGGGGCGTTGGCCTTCGACGCATCCCCTGGTGACTACGACGGCCATCAGCCCCGTGATACTGGTTGCGAACAGCCACATGAGCGTCAGACCCACACGACGGACCCAGTAGGCCCGGCCTCTGTCCACCCAGGTCAGCCCAACGCCGTGCAGGGGCGGCGGCTTCAGCAACCCCTGCTCGTACAAGCGGTGGCGCACGTCATCCGAAGACGCCATGCCACACCTTTTTGGCCGAGTTCTTCGCCTTCTCCTCCATCTTCTGCCAGTCGTTGTCCAGCCATGCCCTGCCGGCGTCGGCAAAGCCCTCTCCTATACCGGCCACCACACCGTCCTTGTGGATGTTCCGACCCCAATGGGCATTGTGTGTGAGTTCGTAGCCGAAGGTCCCCACGCCGTATCCGACGGCCACACCTGCGACCACGGCCCCCGCGGCGCCGACGACGGGGGCCGAAGCCTCTGCGGCTCCCGCAATTGCCCCTTCAAGGGCTACTCCCGCGACCAGCCCGACCGCCGCCGGACCGCCGTCCTTGGCCACCGCCTCGCCCCAGGACCAACCCTTCTCATGATCTTCCTTGGCCTGGTAATACACCATGGCCCCGGTCAGGACACCGCTGAGAGCACCCACGGCGCCCACCATTCCCGCTTTCCCTCCGCGGAATTGGTCCGCGATTTCCCCGACGGTGAACCTGGCTCCCTTGCTGCCCTTGAACTTCTTCGTCCAGCCCTCGACGGAGGAAATCCTGAGCCGCTGCTCGCTGTGCACCGCACGGGCCGCGCGGCGCCGCTCCAGAATGTGGTTCCATTCCTCACTGCCCTTGGGAAACCCCGCATGGGACCGCTTCAGTTCCGCGGCCTCCTGGGTCAACCGCTCCAGCCGCTTGTGGCCGACCTCCTCGACCGCCGCCGGTGTCGTGTACAAGCCTCGCAGCACCTCCGCCAAGGTGAGCTGGTCGGCCGGGCCGAGAGTCGCAGGGGCGCTCCCGCCGGGAAGGATCTGCGCTGCAATGCCGTTCAGCTGCTGCGCCGCCCACTGCCGGACGTGCTGGGCACGTGAAAGCGCCGCCTCCGCACCGCTCTTGTACGCATCCAGCGCGGCCTGCTGGTCCGTCGTCCCCGTGGCCCCGCCGTAGCCGTCCAACGTGAGCCCGGCCGCACGGGCCTTGTCCTGGACGGCGTCCAACTCCTGCCGGGACTCGGCCAGTTTCTCCGCCAGGACCGTGACAACATCCGCCACCTGCGACATGGCCTCCGCCATGGCCGCCTGCACCGTACCGTCCGAGGCCCACGCCGTCTGGAACGAACTGGCGGCATCGCCCGTCCAGCCCGCCTCGTGGACCACACCGGCGACCTTGGAGTTCAGAAACCTGGACGACTCGTCCAACGTCCTGGCGGCCGACGTGTAGTCGCGCGCGACGTCGTGAAGTCCCCTGATGTCGTCATCGATCACGCTTCATCGGCCTTTGTACTTGTCGATCAGGTCGTCGAACATCCCGTGCAGGTCGATATCGGTGTTCTGGTAATCGGCCGCCGCCTTCCGCAGCTTGCTGCCATGGCCGTCGATCAGGCCCGTCATCATCCGATGCGCCGCGCCGAAAGCATCGCTGAGGCGCAGGAGGGCGGAGCTCAGCGCGACGTCGCCGACGCCGGGAGTCGGCGGGGAAGCCAGATGTGCGGTCCTGCCGAGATCCACCGCCTCCCGCTGGAACGCCCTTCCGGTGTCGTCGATATGGTCCACCGTTGCGCGGAGCTTGTCGCTCATGCCGCGGCCTCCCTCGTCGTCGGGTCGACGGCGATGACCGTGATGCCAGCCTCGCCGAGCAGTTCGCGCAACGCGCCGACCGGCAGCGCCACCCACGGCTGGTCCGGACCGAGGCAGGACACGAGCCGCTCCGCGGACGTGAACACGAGCCCGCAGATGTACCCCTGCGCGGTCCGGCGCGTCTCGAAGAGAACCTGCGCCCCGGGGCCCTCCGGACCGGGCCGGGCGGGTGCCAGGACGACACGGTTGTCGTCAAGGGGCTCTGCGCTCATACAGGGCAGCTCCTGGGATGGGGTGGGTGGGGTGTGCCCGGGGCGATCACCGTACTCAGCCCATCGGCAGGTTCGCCAGGATGCCGATCACCAGCGCCCCCGCCGCGAACGCCCCTGCCGCCGCCACCCCGCGCGTCACCCCGTACCGGGGCCGGGACGGCAGGGCCCAGGTCAGGACGAGCAGGGCGGCCGCGACGAACCAGACGACCGGTGCCACCGCCAGGGACGTCATGAGTGCCGCGGAGCAGTGGTCCGGGCCGCAGCTGTCCGTCGCCATCGGGGACAGGCCGATGAACATCAAGTCCAGTGCGAGCAGCGGCAGTACCAGCAGTGCGGTCACGCCGCGCACGCACCATGCCTTGTCGTCCCGCGGCTGGTGCCAGGTGTTCGTCCAGGTGGTCCTCATGGGCACCAGCAAAGCAACCACCGCCCGCCCGCGCCTGCGCTCCCGTACTCAGCTCATCGGCGCGCAGATACTCAGACGACCGCCGCCGTCTGCGGACGGATCGGCAGCCGGTTCACCGGCCGGCCCGTCGCCGCCCGTACCGCCGAGGCGATGGCCGCCGGGGACGTCACCACCGGCACCGCGCTGATCGCCTTCGCGCCGAACGGGGCGACCACGTCCCGTTCCTCCACCAGCTTCACGATGCGGATGTCCGGCGCGTCCAGCGCCGTCGGCAGGGCGTACCCCGTCAGGTCCGGCCGGCGCACCTGGCCGCCCGGTGTGCGCAGGTTCTCCGTGAGCGCCGCGCCCACGCCCTGGGTGATGCCCGCCTCGATACGGGCCCTGGCCTGGGCCGGGTTGAGGACGCGGCCGACGTCCTGGGCGACCGCCATCTCGACGACGCGCACCGAGCCGAGTTCGACGTCCACGTCGACGACGGCGCGCACCGCGCAGAACGCCATGCCGACGAACGCGTCGCCCTGGCCCGTGTCGTCGAGCGGCTCCGTGGGGTGGGGGCGGCACTGGGCCGTCGCCCAGAGTTCCTTGCCGTCCAGCGCTTCGGCGACCGTCGTGCTCAGCACCCCGTCGTACGACGTGATCTTGCCGTCCGTGATCTGCAGCAGCTCCGTCGACATGCCGAACTGGGCGGCCAGCGGCTGCAGAAGCTGCGTCCGCACCATGCGTGCCGCGCGCTCCACCGCGCCGCCCGACACCCAGGTGTGGCGGCCGTGGCAGGCCGGGCCCGAGGGCGGCTGGTCGGTGTCGACCGGGGCGACGTAGACCTCCTCCAGGCCGAGGATCTCCTGGACGATCTGGCGCGCCAGGGTCGTGAAGCCCTGGCCCGTCTCCACCGCCGCGCAGATCACCGTGGCCACCGAGCCGCTGACCTTGACCGTCGCCGTCGAGACCTCGTCCGCGCCCTCGGCGCCCAGCATATGGACCATGCCCAGCCCGTAGCCCACGCCCCGGCGCACCGCGCCCGGGTCGCCCGCGCCGTCCGGGCCGCCGGGGAGGAGCCAGCCCTCCTCCGGGTCGTCCTTCGGCAGGGCGGGGAGCGGGAAGTCCCGTACGGCGCGCAGCAGTTCGGCGACCGGGGCCGGACAGGTCACCGTCTGGCCCGTCGGCAGCAGGTCGCCCGTCGCCATGACGTTGCGCATCCGCAGCTCCGCCGGGTCGATGCCCAGCTTCGCCGCCAGCTTGTCCATCTGGCCCTCGTACGCCGCGCACACCTGCATCGCGCCCTCGCCGCGCACATGGCCGGAGGGCGGGTTGTTGGTGCGTACCGCCCAGCCCTCGACGAAGGCGTGCGGGACGACGTACGGGCCGCAGGCGAACGCGACGGCGGCGGCCAGTGCGTCGGACGACGAGTCCGCGTACGCGCCCGCGTCCATCAGGATCTGGGCCTCGACCTTGACCAACTTGCCTTCCGCGTCCGCGTGGTGGCGGTAGCGCAGCAGCGTCGGGTGGCGGTGCGGGTGGCTGAGGAAGGACTCCTCGCGGGTGGCCGCCAGCTTCACCGGGTGACCGGTGCGCAGGGCGAGCAGGCCGAGCGAGAGCTGGATGCCCGCGTCCTCGCGGTCGCCCATCGAGCCGGGGACGCCCGTGACGACGACCTTCACGCGCTCCGGCTCCAGGCCGAAGCAGGCGGCGGCCTGGTCGCGGTCGGCGTGCGGGTCGGTGGAGGCGGTGTAGATCTCCACGCCGCCGTCGGGGCGCGGCACGGCCAGGCCGGCCTCGGCGCCGATGGGGGCCGGGTCCTGGCGGCCGATGCGGTACAGGCCCTCGACGACGACCTCTCCCGTCGCCTCCGGGTCGCCGAAGCGCAGCGGGATGTGGCGGATCAAGTTGCCGTCGGGGTGCAGCGGTTCGGCGGCGAATGCCTGCTCCGGGTCGGTGACCGGCTCCAGCACCTCGTACTCGACGGCGATGGCCGCCGCCGCGAGGCGGGCCGTGTCGGGGTGGTCGGCGGCCACGGCGGCGATCGGCTCGCCGTGGTGGCGGATGATCTCGGAGGCGAAGACCGGGCGGTCGGCGATCCCGCGGCCGTGCGCCGCGGAACCCGGCACGTCCTCGTGCGTGACGACGGCCCGGACGCCCGGCATCGCCGCGGCGGCCGAGGTGTCGATCTTGACGATGCGGGCGTGCGGGTGCGGGGAGCGCAGCACGGCCGCCCACAGCAGGCCCTCGGCCCACAGGTCGGCCGCGTACGGGAAGGTGCCCTGCGCCTTGGGGTACGAGTCGGTCGACGGGAGCGAGATGCCGAGGCCGTGGGTGCGGGGCTCGGTCAGGACGGGCGGCGGGACGGTCACCGCAGTGGCGGCGCCGAGGCCCTCGCCGATGCCCATGCCGGTCGCACCGCCCATTCCGCTCATGCCGTTGCCCTTCCGCTGCCGCCGTTGTGGAGGCCCGCCTGGTGCGGGATGCGTGCCGTCTCGGTCTCCGGTTGCTGCGCCTCGTCGTGCGCGGCGGCCGTCTCGGCGCGCTCGTCGGCCACTTGGCGCACCGCTTCCAGGACGCCCCGGTAACCGGAGCAGCGGCACAGGTTGCCGCAGATCGCCTGCCGGGTCTCCAGCTCGGTCGGGGCGTGGTTGCCCTCGAGCAGGTCGTGCACGGTCATGGCCAGTCCGGGCACGCAGAACCCGCACTGCACGGCGCCGCATTCGACCAGGGCCCGCTGGACGTCGGACGGCTGTCCGTCGACGGTCAGGCCCTCGACGGTGCGGACGTCCGAACCGGCGGTCGTCGCGGCCGGGACCAGGCAGGAGACGACGAGCCGGCCGTCGACCTGGACCGAGCATGCGCCGCACTCGCCCTGCGAGCAGCCGTCCTTGGCGCCCGCGAGGCCGAGCCGCTCGCGCAGGACGTAGAGCAGGGACTCCCCGATCCAGGAGTCGGTCACGGGGCGGTCGATGCCGTTGACGTTCAGGACGTAGGAGACGCGGGGGTGTTCGTCGTGCGGCTCGGCTTCCGGTTCTGCTTCCGGTTCCGGTTCCGCTACTGCTTCCGTTTCCCCGGAGGCACCGGGAGCGGGCCCCTGGGCCGCTTCGGGGGCGGGGGCAGGGGCGGGCTCCGGTGCGGGTTCGGGGGCTCCGGCCTCGTCCTCGGTCCGCTGCTCGTCCGCCGGCTCCACCGGCACGGCGGCCGGCTCGGGCGCAGGCTCGGGCTCCGGGGCCGGCGCGGCCGTCCACGTCTCGGCCCGGTGATCACCTGTACCGGTGATGTCCCCCGGCGCGGCGGCGCGGTCGCGCACGGGGTACTCGCCGGACTCCTCCACCGAGTCGTCCCCGGCGGCGGGGACGGACCACTGGCCCGTGTCGCCCTCCGTGGTGAACGACATGGTCCACTCCTGCGTGGCCTGCGGGTCCGCGGGGTTGCCGGTGCCGTTGGCCCGGACGTCCCACTCGCCCGTGGCCGCGGGGGCGGCGTACGGGTCGGGCCACGTCACCGTCGGTGCGGGTGCGGGCGCGGGTGCAGGGGTGCCCGGGGCCGCGAGCGGGCCCCAGCCGCCGGACGTGCCCGGCTGTGCGAGGAGTTCGGGCGGCAGCTGGACGAACGTCGTGCCGTCCGCCTCCAGCCCCGCGCCCTGAGGGATCGGCTGCCAGCCGCCCTCGGTGTGTCGCTGCTGTTCGTCACTCACGCGAGTGCCCTCCCCAGTGCTCGGCGGGCCAGAGTCGCCACCGTACGACGGAGATGCAGCACCGCCGGCGGCAGGGTACCCGGCCCGTCGCCGGTCGGGGCGGCGGAATGCCCGGGTACGGGGTCGGGGATGCAGGCGGCGGCCACATACTCGCCGAAGGCGGCGAGCGCCTCGGGTGCGAGGGTGCGGTCGCCGTCCCAGTCGATGAGCGAGGACACCCAGTGCTCGGTGTCGAACGGCCGCAGCGGCATGGGCGCGACGGCGCCCACCGCGCAGCGCACGCTGCGCCGGGCCGGGTCGAGGACGACCGCGACGGAGGCGGTGGCGCGGCCCGGGCCGGTGCGGCCGGTGGCCTTGAGGAAGACCTGGGGGGCGTGCAGCAGCGGTACGCGGACGTAGCCGATGAGTTCACCCGGCCGCAGCATGTCGAGGCCGGCGAGCATCCGGCCGACCGGCACCTCGCGGCGTCCGCCGCCGGGGCCCGCGATGACGAGCGAGGCCTCCAGGGCGGCGAGCACGGGCAGGGCGTCGCCGGTCGGCGCGGCGGAGGCGATGTTGCCGCCGAGGGTGCCGGCGTTGCGGATCTGCGGCGGGCCCGCGGTGCGGGCGGCGGCGGCGAGGGCGGGGATGAGGGCCGCGAAGTCGGGTCGGCCCATGCGGGCGTGGGTGAGACCGGCACCGAGCAGGGCCGCGCCGTCCTGGTACTGCCAGCCGCGGATCTCGCTGATCCGGCCGAGGCCGACGAGTCCGGCGGGGCGCAGCAGTCCCGAGTTGACGGCGGCCATCAGATCGGTGCCGCCCGCGACGGGCACGGCTGTGGGCATGGCGGCGAGCGCCGCCACTGCCTCGTCGAGCGTGCCCGGCAACGTCACGGTGTGCGCCGCCTGCGGTGCGTGCGTGGTCAACCCACCTGCCCCTTCCCCGGAGGTCCCGACTGTGCCGCCAGGTCTCGCCGTACGGTACGTGCTGCCGGCCCGGACGTGGCAACTCTGGCACATCTTCGGAGGTCGCCGTCGCGAGGGTCCGCGAACCGCCGGGCCGGCCCCGGGCGGAGGCCGGCTCCTCTGCGCACTGTGGGCGTATTGCCATGTTTCGGGGATCCTTGTACGACTTACGGCGGTGTGTGAAGGACCACGGTGCCAGGGGCGCGTCGCACGGACCGTCACCTTCCGCCGTGGCTCACACGATCGGGGGCGGGCCCTCGATCGGGCGTCCGAGCACACCCGGACGGCGCTGCCACGGCCGCGGGCCGCCGGGCGGCCGGTAGTCCACGCCGAGCGCACCGAGCCGGGCGTAGTGCGCGGTCATCCGGCGTTCGAACCCGGCCCAGTCGCGCTCCGCGGGCGCGGGCAGCGCGGACCACACGGTCTCGGCGAAGGCGGCGAGCCGGGGGAACGCCTGGTAGTCCACGCGCTGCTGGGTCTCCGTCACCTCCGTCCACAGGTTGGCCTGGGCGCCGAGGACATGTGCGGCGGCGGGAGTTCCGGCGAGCTGCGGGGGGACGGGCTCGAAGCGGTAGACGTCCTCCAGGGTGCGGACGTAGCCGATGGGGACGGGCTCGCCGGGGCCGTCCGCCTGCCGGTGGTCGAGGTAGACCTGCTGCTCGGGGCACATGATGACGTCATGTCCGGCTGCCGCGGCGGCGATTCCGCCGGCGTATCCGCGCCAGGAGGAGACGGTCGCCCCCTCGGCCAGGCCGCCTTCCAGGATCTCGTCCCAGCCGACGAGCCGCCGCCCGCGCGCGGCGAGCCAGCGGTCGAAGTGCCGGATGAACCAGCTCTGCAACTCGTCCTCACCGGCCAGGCCCTCCGCGGCGATCCGGGCCTGGGCGGCCGGAGATGCCTTCCACTGGTCCTTCGGGCACTCGTCGCCGCCGATGTGGACGAAGGGGGAGGGGAAGAGGGCGAGGACCTCGGTGAGGACGTTCTCGTAGAAGGCGAGGACGGTGTCGGTGGGGGCGAGGACGTTCGGGTTGATGCCCCAGGTGTCCCAGACCGTCAGGGACGCGGTGTCGACGACGTCGGCGTTGCCGAGTTCCGGGTACGCGGCGATGGCGGCCTGCGAGTGGCCGGGGAGGTCGATCTCGGGGACGACGGTGATGTGCCGCTCTGCCGCGTACGCGACGATCTCGCGGATGTCGTCATGCGTGTAGTACCCGCCGTGCGGGCGCTCGTCCCACAGCGGCGACGCGCGGTGCCCGAGCTTGCTGCGCGCCCGCCAGGCGCCGACCTCGGTCAGCTTCGGGTAGCGCTCGATCTCGATCCGCCAGCCCTGATCGTCCGTCAGGTGCAGATGCAGGACGTTGAGCTTGTGGGCGGCGAGCAGGTCGAGGTAACGGAGGACGCCGTCCTTGGGCATGAAGTGCCGGGCGACGTCGAGGAGCAGGCCGCGCCAGGCGAAGCGCGGGGCGTCCTCGACGACGGTGAGCGGCACCGTCCACTGCCGGTCCGGGCGCAGCGGGGCGCGGCGGAAGGCGTCGGGGCCGAGGAGCTGGCGAAAGGTCTGGGCGGCCCAGAAGACACCGGCGGGGCTGCCGCCGGCCATGTCGACTGTGTCGTCGTCGATGACGAGGCGGTATGCCTCGGGGGCGAGGGAGGGGTCGACCCGGAGGACGATGCCGTTGCCCTTGCCGGGGGCCAGGGGGAGACCGGTGGCTGCGCCGACGGTGGTGCGCAGCCAGCGGGCGACGTCCTCGGTGCCGGGGTGGGCGTCGATGCGGGTGTCGGCACCGAGGGCGCGATGGCCGGTGGAGCGGACGTGGTGCGGGGCCGGGATGAGGTCCATGGGGGGATCCTGCCCCGGCCCCGGAAGCGGGGCGGGCTGATTTCAGCCCGTCCGGCGCCTACTTCTTGTCCCCGCCCTTGCCCTTGTCCTTGTCGCCGCCCGCAGGACCCAGGCCCTCGAAGATCTCCTTGCACATCGGGCACACCGGGTACTTCTTCGGGTCGCGCCCGGGCACCCAGACCTTGCCGCAGAGGGCCACGACCGGGGAGCCGGAGAGCGCGCTCTCCATGATCTTGTCCTTCTGGACGTAATGGGCGTAGCGCTCGTGGTCGCCGTCGCCGTGCGACACCTGCGGCGTCGGCTCTACGAGGGTGCCGGTACCTGCCCCGCGCTCGGGCTCGAGAGTGCTCATGGTCCCCAAGGGTACTGGGGCCGGGCGCCGTCAGTTCAGGCTCGGGTCGTCCGGATAGGTGGCGACCATCGCGAGTTCGTTCCGCTGGCGGCGCAGCACGGCGCGCCACAGGTGCCGGGGGTCGGGCGAGGAGACGTCGCCGGGCTCGGACTCCACCACGTACCAGGCGCCCTCGACCAGCTCGTCCTCCAGCTGCCCGGGGCCCCACCCGGCGTATCCGGCGAAGATCCGCAGCGAGCCGAGGACCGTGGCCAGCAGCTCCGGCGGGGCCTCCAGGTCGACGAGGCCGATCGCGCCGTGCACCCGGCGCCAGCCGAGCGGGCCGTCGTCGGAGGTGTCCTCCCCGCGGAGTCCGGGGCCGGGCCGGGCGCCCCGCTCCCCCGCCTCGTGCGCCTCGCCCGGCACGACGGCCACGCCGAGGGCGGAGTCCAGCGAGACCGGGCCGCCCTGGAAGACCACGCCCGGCTCACCGGCCAGGCCGGCCCAGTGCTCCAGGATGTCGCCCACGCCGACCGGGGTCGGCCGGTTGAGGATCACGCCGAGGGAACCCTCCTCGTCATGGTCGAGCAGCAGCACCACGGCGCGGTCGAAGTTCGGGTCCGAGAGCGCCGGTGTCGCAACAAGCAGTCGCCCTGTGAGCGAGGACACCTCGGTCATGGCCACATGATCCCGCATTTGCGGCCCGGACGGGGAGTGGACTGCGAGGACGGACAGGGAGCGACGAGGGGCGTACGAGAGCAGCCACCGCGCAGAGCGACCGGTGATAACCGGTAGCTACCATTCCATAAACACAGCGTGTTGTTGCAAATCCATGACGTACGCAAAAGCCCCTTCAGGCGGCAGTGTGGCCCTCCGGTCGCATTACCCTTTCTTCTTGCCCCCTGCCCAACTCCAGGAACGCGAGATCCATGACCGGCCCTGACGATGTCCTGCTTGTCCACGGCGGTACCCCGCTCGAGGGCGAGATCCGTGTCCGCGGTGCGAAGAACCTCGTGCCGAAGGCCATGGTCGCCGCGCTGCTCGGCAGCGGTCCCAGCCGGCTGCGCAACGTGCCCGACATCCGCGACGTCCGCGTCGTCCGCGGCCTGCTGCAGCTGCACGGTGTGACCGTCCGCCCCGGCGACGAGCCCGGCGAGCTGGTCATGGACCCGTCCCGCGTGGAGAGCGCCAACGTCGCCGACATCGACGCCCACGCCGGCTCCTCGCGCATCCCGATCCTCTTCTGCGGCCCGCTGCTGCACCGCCTCGGCCACGCCTTCATCCCGGGCCTGGGCGGCTGCGACATCGGCGGCCGGCCCATCGACTTCCACTTCGAGGTGCTGCGCCAGTTCGGCGCCGTCATCGAGAAGCGCGAGGGCGGGCAGTACCTGGAGGCCCCGCAGCGGCTGCGCGGCACCAAGATCCACCTGCCGTACCCGTCGGTCGGCGCGACCGAGCAGGTGCTGCTGACGGCCGTGCTGGCCGAGGGCGTCACCGTGCTGTCGAACGCGGCCGTGGAGCCGGAGATCGAGGACCTCATCTGCGTGCTGCAGAAGATGGGCGCGATCATCTCCATGGACACCGACCGCACCATCCGCATCACCGGTGTCGACTCGCTCGGCGGCTACAACCACCGCGCCCTCCCGGACCGCCTGGAGGCAGCCTCCTGGGCGTCGGCGGCGCTGGCCACCAAGGGCAACATCTACGTCCGCGGCGCCCAGCAGCGCTCGATGATGACCTTCCTCAACACCTTCCGGAAGGTCGGCGGCGCGTTCGAGGTCGACGACGAGGGCATCCGCTTCTGGCACCCGGGCGGTTCGCTCAACGCCATAGCGCTGGAGACCGACGTCCACCCCGGCTTCCAGACCGACTGGCAGCAGCCGCTGGTCGTGGCGCTCACCCAGGCCTCCGGCCTGTCGATCGTCCACGAGACGGTCTACGAGTCCCGCCTCGGCTTCACCTCCGCGCTGAACCAGATGGGCGCCCACATCCAGCTCTACCGCGAGTGCCTGGGCGGCTCCGCCTGCCGCTTCGGCCAGCGCAACTTCCTGCACTCGGCGGTCGTCTCCGGCCCGACCAAGCTGCAGGGTGCCGACCTGGTCATCCCCGACCTCCGCGGCGGCTTCTCGTACCTCATCGCCGCCCTGGCGGCCGACGGCACGTCCCGCGTCCACGGCATCGACCTGATCAACCGCGGCTACGAGAACTTCATGGAGAAGCTCAAGGACCTGGGGGCCCACGTCGAGCTCCCCGGCGGCGCAGCCGCCTGACGCGTCTGACGACGCGTAAGACGCTGGAGGCCCGTACCGGTCCGGTACGGGCCTCTTCGTGTCCCAGGCGGGCCGACAGGGCCTCAGGAAGGCCGAAAGGGTGGTCACCCCGGCCGGGGTGACCACCCTTCAGTGCTGAGCAGTGCTCACAAAGGCCTTACT
>NZ_JABBXF010000109.1 GCF_013030945.1 Streptomyces morookaense
CAGTGCTGAGCAGTGCTCACAAAGGCCTTACTTGCCCTTGGCCGCTTCCTTGAGCTTGGAGCCCGCGGAGACCTTGACGCTGTAACCGGCAGGGATCTGGATGGGGTCACCCGTCTGCGGGTTACGGGCGGTGCGAGCAGCGCGGTGCGTGCGCTCGAAGGTCAGGAAGCCGGGGATGGTCACCTTCTCGTCGCCCTTGGCGACGATCTCGCCGACGGTCTCGGCGAAGGCGGCCAGAACGGCGTCGGCGTCCTTGCGGGTCACCTCGGCGCGGTCGGCCAGAGCGGCCACCAGCTCACTGCGGTTCATGTTGTACTCCCGTGTTCATCTTGCCAATGAGGCGTGAGATCGAAGCCGATGCTGCCAGGGCCCTCGGACAGTCCCCGGACCCGGGTCCGTTGCCGGACCCTCGCGCCCGGTTACGCATCCTGCCCCCACCAGTAGTGGGAAAGCCAATCCGGCGCCCTGGAGAGTCACACGGAAAGCGCTGCAGCCTCGGATGCGGCCGCGTGCTGCGGCCTGATTTCTGCCCGACACCTTATGGGGGTCCGGCAAGCCGCGCGCCACTCGACGCGCCGTGATCAGGCAGTCGTGGTGGCCGTCACAGCCGCTCCGGCGGCCTTGGCGGCCTCCCGGACGGCTCCGGCGACCGCTCCCGCGACCTTGTCGTTGAAGACGCTGGGGATGATGTAGT
>NZ_JABBXF010000011.1 GCF_013030945.1 Streptomyces morookaense
GTGACGCGGTCCCCGACGGTGTCCCGGGCGGTGAGCATGAGGATCGGCACGGTGACGCCGGAGGCGCGCAGCCGGCGGGCGGCGGTGAGGCCGTCCATGCGGGGCATCAGCACGTCGAGGACGATCAGCTCGGGGGCGTAGGCGTCCACCTTGGCGAGGGCGTCCAGCCCGTCGACGGCCAGCTCGGTCGCGTAGCCCTCGAAGGCCAGGCTGCGGCGCAGGGCTTCGCGGACGGCGGGCTCGTCGTCGACGATCAGGATGCGGGAGGGCTGGTCGCCGTGCTCGGCGGGGCTCATCTGCTCACCTCACGGGGTCACGGGTGTCACGTCTGCGACGTCTGCGGGCAGGCTCACAGCCTCGCACGTCACACCGTGCGGCGAGGTCTCAGCTGTTGGTGCCGCCCGCGCGCAGCTTGGCGAGGTCGGCCTTGACGGTGTTGACGGGGATCGCGAAGCCGAGGCCGACACTGCCGGCGGAGTCGCCGGACGCGGAGCCCGAAGCGGGGGCGTACATGGCCGAGTTGATGCCGATGATCTCGCCGCTCATGTTGATGAGCGCACCGCCGGAGTTGCCGGGGTTGAGGGAGGCGTCGGTCTGGATGGCCTTGTAGGTGGTCTTGGACGAGCCGGTGTCGCCGTTGTACTGGTTGCCGCCGAACTCGAACGGCCACTGCGGGAGTCCGCGGCCGTTGCGGCCCCGCCCCTGATCCTGGCCCTGGTCCTGGCTGCCCTGTTCCTTGGCGACGGTGACATCGCGGTTGAGGGCGGAGACGATGCCGCTGGTGACCGTGCCGGTCAGGCCCTCGGGGGAGCCGATGGCGACGACCTGGTCGCCGACGCGCAGCTTGGAGGAGTCGCCGAACTTGGCGGCCTTGAACCCTCCCCCAGCACCCTGGATCTTGATGAGGGCGAGGTCCTTGGCGGGGTCGGTGCCGACGACCTTGGCGGTCCTGGTGCTGCCGTCGCTGAGGGAGACCTGGACGGTGTCGGCCCCGGCGACCACGTGGTTGTTGGTGACGACCTCGCCGTCGCCGGTGACGATGACGCCGGAGCCGGTGGACTGGCCCTGGCCGGTCGTGGCCTTGATCTCCACGATGCTGGGGCTGACGGCCTGGGCGACCGCGGAGACGCCGGACAGCTTCGAGGAGGCGTTCTCGACGGGCGTGCTCCGGCTGGTGCTGTCGGAGCCGCCGGTGAGCTCGCCGACGAGGGCCGCGGCGCCGCCGCCGGCCAGGGCCGCGACGAGCGCGCAGGCGGCCACGAGGCCGATGGGGCCGCGGGCGCGGCCCCGGCGCCG
>NZ_JABBXF010000110.1 GCF_013030945.1 Streptomyces morookaense
CTGGGAGACCGTGGAGCGCGAGGACCTGGAGGCCCTCGCCGGCACCCTGGACATCCGCGCCGAGGACTCCTTCGGCGATGTGCTGCCGCGTCTGTCGTCGTGGCGGCGACAGCGCAAGGAGCAGTCCGCCGTGGACGGCTGGCGCTACCGGGAGACGTGGAAGCGTCTGAGCGGTCTCAACTCGTCCGGCTTCGGCGGCACTTGGCTGCTGGCCGTTCCCGAGGAGGAGAACGAGCAGGCAGCCGCGGTCCGCGCCGCGCTCGCCGCCCGTGGTGCCGACATCGCGACCCTGGCCGTCGGCCCCGCGAGCGACCGCGACGGCCTGGCCCGGGAGCTGGCCGGGCTCGGACCGGTCGACGGCGTGCTGTCCCTGCTGTTCACCGACAGCCCCGTGCTGTCCACGCTGCTGCTCGTCCAGGCCCTGGGCGACGCCGGCATCGACGCCCCGCTGTGGTGCCTCACCTCGGGCGCGGTGGCGGTGGACGGCTCCGACGCGGTGCGCAACGCCCGGCACACCCAGGTCTGGGGCCTGGGCCGGACCGCCGCCCTCGAACTGCCGCGGCGCTGGGGCGGTCTGATCGACCTGCCCGGGACCGTCGACGACCGGGCCGCGACTCGCCTCGCCGAAGTGCTGGGACAGGCCCGCACGGGCCGGTGGGAAGAAGACCAGCTCGCCGTCCGTGCCTCCGGCGTCTTCGCCCGGCGCATCGCGCACGCCCCGGCCCGCCCGGCCACCCGCCGCTGGCAGCCGCGCGGCACCGTCCTCGTCACCGGCGGCACCGGCGCCCTCGGCGGGCACGTCGCCCGCTGGCTGGCGCGCAACGGCGCCGAACACCTCGTGCTCACGAGCCGCCGCGGCGCGGACGCGCCCGGTGCCGCCGAACTGCAGGCGGAACTCGAGGAGTCGGGCGCCCGCGTCACCGTCGCCGCCTGCGACGTGGCCGACCGCGCCGCCGTGGCCGACCTGCTGGCCGCGCACACCTTCACCGCCGTCGTGCACACGGCCGGGGTAGCCGACGCCGGCATGCTGACCGAGACCACCCCGGCCGAGTTCGCCGCCGCGCTCGCCGCCAAGGCCGACGGCGCCGCACACCTCGACGAGCTGCTGGGCGAGCAGGAGCTGGACGCCTTCGTCCTCTTCTCCTCGATCTCCGGTGTCTGGGGCAGCGGCGGCCAGGCTGCCTACGCGGCCGGCAACGCCTTCCTCGACGGCCTCGCGCGGCAGCGCCGCGCCCGCGGCCTCACCGCGACCGCCGTCTCCTGGGGACCGTGGGCCGACGGCGGCATGGTCCAGGACGGCGACGACGAGGAGCGGCTGCGCCGCCGCGGACTGCACGTGATGGCCCCCGAGTCGGCGATCACCGCCCTGCACCGGGTCCTCGACCGCGACGAGCCGCTGCTGACCGTGGCGGACGTCGAATGGCCGCGCTTCATCGTGCCGTTCACCCTCGGCCGCCCGAGCCCGCTGCTCGGCGACCTCCCCGCGGTGCGCGAGACACTGGCCGAGAACGCCCCCGTGGAGCAGCCCGGTTCCGGGGCGCTCGCCGGGAGCCTGGCCGGACTGGGCCGGGACGAGCAGGAACGTCTCCTCGTCGACCTCGTCCGCACCCACGCGGCCACCGTGCTCGGACACCGCGGTGCCGGTGCCATCGAGGCCGACCGGCCCTTCCGGGACCTGGGCTTCGACTCCCTGACGGCGGTGGAACTGCGCAACCGGCTCAACGAGGCCACCGGCCTGGCCCTGCCCACCACCCTGGTCTTCGACCACCCCACGGCAGCCGACCTCGCCACCCACCTGCGCACCGAACTCACCGGCGGCGAAAGCCCGGAGGCGACGGCCGAGGCCGCGGCCGCGGTGCTGGACGAGCCGATCGCCATCATCGGCATGGCCTGCCGCTACCCCGGCGGCGTCCAATCGCCCGAGGACCTGTGGGAGCTGGTCGTCACCGGCCGCGACGGGATCACGCAGTTCCCCGGCAACCGCGGCTGGGACATCGAGGCGCTCCACCACCCGGACCCCGACCACCCCGGCACCACCTACACCACCCAGGGCGGATTCCTGCACGACGCGGACGGGTTCGACCCGGCCGTCTTCGGGATCAGCCCGCGCGAGGCCGTCGCCATGGACCCCCAGCAGCGGCTGCTGCTGGAGACCACCTGGGAGACCTTCGAACGGGCCGGCATCGCCCCCGACACGGTGCGCTCCACCGGCACCGGCGTCTTCATCGGCTCCGGCTACCAGGACTACGCCGCCCGCCCGATCAAGGTTCCCGACGGTGCCGAGGGCTATCTCTCCACCGGCAACTCGGCCAGCGTGATCGCCGGCCGCCTGTCCTACACCTTCGGCCTGCAGGGCCCGTCGGTCACGGTCGACACCGCGTGCTCGTCCTCACTGACCGCCCTGCACCTGGCCGTCCAGGCGCTGCGCAACGGCGAGTGCTCGATGGCGCTGGCCGGCGGCGTGATGGTGATGTCCGGTCCGTCGGCGTTCACGATGTCGAGCCGGCAGCGTGCCCTGTCCGTCGACGGCCGCTGCAAGGCGTTCTCCGCGTCGGCCGACGGCACCGGGTTCGCCGAGGGCGTGGGCCTGGTCCTGGTCGAGCGGCTCTCCGACGCGCGCCGCAACGGGCACGAGATCCTGGCCGTGGTGCGCGGCAGCGCGGTCAACCAGGACGGTGCGTCCAACGGCCTGACCGCGCCCAGCGGCAAGGCCCAGCAGCAGGTCATCCGACAGGCACTGGCCAACGCCCGGCTCGCGCCGGACGGGGTGGACGCCGTGGAGGCCCACGGCACCGGCACCCGGCTCGGCGACCCGATCGAGGCGCAGGCACTGCTGGCCACGTACGGCAAGGACCGTGAACAGCCGCTGTGGCTCGGCTCGTTGAAGTCCAACATCGGCCACTCGCAGGCGGCCGCGGGCGTCGGCGGCGTCATCAAGATGGTGATGGCCATCCGCAACGGCGTGCTGCCGCAGACGCTGCACGTCGACGAGCCGACCCCGGACGTCGACTGGTCGGCGGGGAACGTCCGCCTGCTGACCGAGCAGATCGCCTGGCCCGACCGGGGCAGGCCCCGCAGGGCCGCCGTCTCCTCGTTCGGCATGAGCGGCACCAACGTGCACACCATCATCGAGCAGGCACCCGCAGAGCAGGTCCCCGAGGCGGAGGTTGCCGCCGACGGTTCCCCGGACGTCGTCCCGTGGGCGCTGTCCGCCAAGTCCGCACGCGCCCTGCGCGAGCAGGCCCGCCGGCTGCTCGGCCACCTCGACCGCACCGCCGGGCTCGAACTGGCCGACGTGGGCCGCGCCCTGGTGACCACGCGGGCACAACTGGAGCACCGGGCCGTGGTCGTGGGCCGCGACCGGGAGGAGCTGCGGGCCGGGCTCGCGGCACTCGCCGACGGCGAACCGTCGGACAGCGTGGTCCAGGGCTCCGTCGGCGCCTCCGGCAAGGTCGCCTTCGTCTTCCCCGGCCACGGCTCGCAGTGGACGGAGATGGCCAGGGAACTCCTGGAGACCTCCCCGGTCTTCGCCGAGCAGGCGCAGGCCTGCGCAGCGGCCTTCGCCCCCTACCTCGACTGGCCGCTGCTCGACGTCCTGCGCGCCGCACCCGGTGCGCCGGACCTCGGCGACGTGGAGGTCGCCCAGCCCGCTCTGTTCACCGTGATGGTGTCGCTGGCCGCGCTGTGGCGCTCGTACGGAGTGACGCCCGCGGCCGTGATCGGCCACTCGCAGGGCGAGGTCGCCGCCGCGTACGTGGCGGGGGCGCTCACGCTGGAGGACGCGGCCAGGATCGTGGCGCTGCGCAGCCAGGTGCTGCTCAAGCTGGTGGGCAAGGGCGCGATGCTGGCCGTCGCGATGCCCGCCGACCGGGTGCGCGCCCGGCTGGAGGCGTACGGGGACCGGCTCTCGGTCGCCGCCGTCAACGGGCCCGCCACGCTGACCGTCTCCGGTGACCCGGACGCGGCCGACGAACTGCTGGCGGAGCTCGAAGCCGAGGGTGTGCGCGTGCGCAAGGTCCGCGGCGCCACCGGCGCCGGGCACTCCGCCCAGGTCGAGAACCTGCGTGCGGAACTGCTGGAGCTGCTGGCCCCGGTCGCGCCGCGCGCCGCGGAGATCCCCTTCTACTCCACGGTGACCGGCACCGCCCTGGACACCACGTCCCTGGACGCCGGGTACTGGTACCGCAACGCCCGCCGGACCGTGGAGTTCGAGCGGACCGTCCGGGTGCTGCTGGAGGACGGGCACGGCGTGTTCGTCGAGTGCAGCCCGCACCCGCTGCTGGTCGGCGCCGTGCAGGAGATCGCCGAGGACGCGGACGCCGACGCCGTGGCCGGTGCCTCGCTGCGCCGGGACCACGGCGGCATGGACCGCTTCCTGCGCTCGGTGTCCGAACTGCACGTGAACGGCGTCCACGTGGACTGGTCGGTGCCCTTCGCCGGGCACCCCGTGCGCCGCGCGGAGCTGCCGACGTACGCGTTCCAGCGGCAGCGGTACTGGCTGGAGGACGCCGACCCGGTGCCCGCGGGCGCCGATCCGGTCGAGGCCCGGTTCTGGGAACTGGTCGAGAGCGCGGACCTTTCGGAACTCGTCGGCGAACTCGGCACGGACGAGGCCGAGCTCATCGGCCCGGCGCTGCCGGTGCTCTCCTCGTGGCGGCGGCGCAACCGCGACAAGTCGCTGCTGGACGGCTGGCGTTACCGGGTCGCCTTCCGGCGGCTCGCGGAGGAGCCGGGCGCGCCCGCACTGGACGGCCTGTGGCTCGCCGTCCTGCCCGCCGGACTGGCGGACGGGGAATGCGCCCCCTGCGTCGTCGGTGTGCTGAGCGCCCACGGGGCCAAGGTCCGCGTGGTCGAACTCCCCGTCGGCTGCGACCGCGAGGAGGCCGCGGCCCGGCTGGCCGAGGAACTCGGCGGCGAACAGCCGTCCGGCGTCCTGTCCATGCTCGGTCTGGCGCCCGGCCTGCACCCGGACCACTCCACGCTCTCCGCGGGCCTCGCCGCGTCGGTGACCCTGCTGCAGGCGCTCGGCGACCTGGACCTCCAGGCA
The DNA here is from genome assembly GCF_013030945.1 of Streptomyces morookaense. GTDB lineage: Bacteria > Actinomycetota > Actinomycetes > Streptomycetales > Streptomycetaceae > Streptomyces > Streptomyces morookaensis. The sequence continues at coordinate 5,048 of NZ_JABBXF010000110.1, forward strand.
CCGCTGTGGTGCGCGACCCGGGGCGCTGTCTCCACCGGTGCGTCCGACCCGCTGCGCGACGCCGGGCAGGCGCAGCTGTGGGGCATGGGCATCGTGGCCGCGCTGGAACAGCCCCGCCGCTGGGGCGGTCTGATCGACCTGCCCGAGGTGCTGGACGAGCACGCGCTGCGCCGTCTGGCCGGGGCACTGGCCCAGGACGGCGAGGACCAGCTGGCCGTGCGCGCGGACGGTGTGTTCGGCCGCCGCATGGTCCGGGCCCGGCCGGCCGAGGGGGAGCCCGCCACGCCGTGGCAGCCGCACGGCACCGTACTGATCACCGGTGGCACCGGCGGTGTGGGCCGGCACCTGGCCCGCTGGCTGGCCGGTGCGGGTGCGCAGCACCTGGTGCTGACGAGCAGGCGCGGCCCCGACGCCCCGGGTATGGAGGAGCTGAGTGCGGAGCTGACCGCGCTGGGCGCCGAAGTCACCGTCGCCGCCTGCGACATGGCCGACCGTGACGCGGTCGCCGGGCTGCTCGCCGGCATCGAGTCCCGGTACCCGCTCACCGCGGTGCTGCATGCCGCCGGCACGGCACGTTCGTCCCTGCTGGCCGACGCCGCACTGGAGGAGTTCGCCGAAGCGGCGGCCTCCAAGGTCGCGGGCGCCGTCCACCTGGACGAACTGCTGGGCGAGCGGGAGCTGGACGCCTTCGTCCTCTTCGCCTCCGGCGCCGGGGTCTGGGGCAGCGGCGGGCAGGCTTGCTATGCCTCGGCCAACGCCTTCCTCGACGCCCTGGCCCTGCGCCGCCGGGCCCGCGGGCTGACCGCGACCTCGGTGGCCTGGGGCGGCTGGGCCGGCGGCGGCATGGTCGACGACGCGGTCCAGGAGCGCGGCGAGAAGCGGGGCCTGGGCTTCATGGCTCCCGAACTGGCCCTCTCCGCCCTGCACCAGGCCGTCGAGCATGACGAGGCGGCCCTGACCGTCGCCCCGATCGACTGGGAACGGTTCCTGCCCGCCTTCACCGTGGGCCGGCCCAGCGCACTGCTGGCCGATCTGCCGGACGTGCAGCGGCTGCTGGCGGCCGAACAGGCCGCCGGGGAGCCCGAGGGCGAAGCGGCTCTGGCGGCCGAGCTCGCCGGGCTCTCCGCGGCCGAGCAGGAGGAACGGCTCCTGGAGCACGTCCGGGCGCAGAGCGCTGTGGTCCTGGGCCACGCCTCCGCCGAGGACGTGCCGCCCACGGCGCGGTTCCTGGAGCTGGGCTTCGACTCGCTCACCGCGATCGACCTGCGCCGGCGCCTGTCGGCCGCGACCGGTCTGAAGCTGCCCGCCGGGCTGGCCTTCGACCACCCCTCGCCCGCCAAGCTCGCCAGGCACCTGCAGTCCCTGCTCGCGGGTTCCGGGCGCGATGCCGCCGAGGAACGGCCGGCCGACATGCTGGTGCAGCTCTACCGGCACGCCAGCGAGACCGGGGCGGCCGGCGAGGCCATGGGCATGCTCATGGAGGCGGCCCGCTTCCGGCCCTCCTTCGAGCGGCCCGAGGAACTGGCCGAACGGCCCGTACCGGTGCGGTTCTCGCACGGTGACGCGCCTGCTCCGCTGATGTGCTTCTCGCCGTACGTCGTTCCGGCCGGGCCGCACCAGTACGCGCGGTTCGCCGCCTCCTTCCGGGACACGGTGGACATGTGGGCGCTGACCCAGCCCGGCTACGAGCCGGGCGAGTTGGTCCCGTCCGACCTGGACGCCGTGCTGCGGCTGCACGCGCAGACCGTGCTGGAGTGCGCGGGCGGCCGGCCGCCGGTCCTGCTCGGCTACTCCTCGGGCGGCTGGATCGCCCACGGGGTGGCGGCGCAGCTGGAGGCCATGGGCGTGAAGCCGGCGGCCGTGGTGATGGTCGACAGCTTCAGCCGGTCCATTCCGTTCGACCCCCAGGTGCTCAACGCGATGGCCCAGGCACAGTCGCAGCGCCTGGACTACATGAAGTCCGGCGGCGAACAACTCACCGCAATGGGCTGCTACATGCGCCTGTTCGAGGACTGGGACGCGCCGTCGATCGCCGCACCGACCCTGCTGGTGCGCGCGAGCGAGTCCCTGCCGACCGCCGGCGCGGACGGTGACGGACGCGCGGCGCCGCCCGAGCACGTGGACACGATCGTCGAAGTGCCCGGAAACCACTACTCGATGCTGGAGGACCACGCCGGCACCACCGCGGCCGCGGTCCGGTCCTGGCTTGCGGACACCGTCGAGTTCACCAACCCCCTTGCAGAAGACAGCGAAGCTGGGAGTAAAGCATGACGAAGGCGCTCTACGAGATCGGCGAGATCCCGCCGCTCGGCGAGGTCCCGCAGCAGATGTACGCCTCGGTGATCCGCCAGGACCGTTTCGGCGAGCCCAAGCAGGCGTTCCGGACCGAGGTCGTCGACGTCCCCCGGGTGGGCCGGGGCCAGGTGCTGGTCTATGTGATGGCCGCCGGCATCAACTACAACAACGTGTGGTCCTCGCTGGGCAAGCCCGTCGACGTCATCGGGATGCGGCAGCGCCAGGGACAGCCGGAGGACTTCCATATCGGCGGCTCGGAGGGCTCCGGCGTGGTGTGGGCCGTCGGCGACGGCGTCCGCAACGTCTCGGTCGGCGACCACGTGGTGCTCACCAGCGGCCAGTGGGACGAGAGCGCCGAGGACATCCGGCTGGGCACCGACCCCCTGATCTCGACCAGCACCCAGGCCTGGGGCTACGAGACCAACTACGGCTCGTTCGCCCAGTTCTGCCTGGTCGACGAGTACCAGTGCCACCCCAAGCCCGCGCGCCTGTCGTGGGAGGAGTCGGCGGCCTTCCTGCTCACCGGCCCCACCGCCTACCGGCAGCTGTTCGGCTGGCAGGGCAACACGGTCGGCCCCGGCGACCCCGTGCTGATCTGGGGCGGCGCCGGCGGCCTCGGCTCGATGGCCATCCAGCTCGTGAAGATGGCCGGCGGCATCCCGATCGCCGTGGTCTCCGACGAGGTCCGCGCCGAGTACTGCCGCGGCCTCGGGGCCCAGGGCACCATCAACCGCCGCGAGTTCGACCACTGGGGCCGGCTGCCCGACGTCGACGACGCCGAGGGGTCGGCGCGGTTCCTGCGCGGCGCCCGCGGGATCGGCAAGAAGATCTGGGAGATCCTCGGCGAGCGCAGGTCCCCGAAGATCGTGCTGGAGCACAGCGGCCAGGACACCCTGCCGACGTCGATGTACCTGTGCGACAACGGCGGCATGGTCGTGATCTGCGGCGGCACCTCCGGCTACAACGGCGACATCGACCTGCGGCACCTGTGGATGCGCTCCAAGCGTCTCCAGGGCTCGCACTACGCGGGCGTCCGCGAGTGCCGCGAGGTCATCCGCCTGGTGGACGTCGGCCTGATCGACCCCTGCCTGGCCGCCTGCGAAGGCTTCGAGGACATCGGGCACATGCACCAGATGATGCACGACAACGTGCACCCCTCCGGGAACATGGCCGTCCTCGTGAACGCGACCGGCCGCAACCAGACGACGCTCGAACTCCCCACCGCCGCCTGACGGTTGCCGCCGCACCGAACCACCCCTCTTCATCAGCAAGTGCAAGGAGAGTCATGACCGACGCCACCACCGGGGCACCCGCCGTTCCCAAGGCCCGCAGCTGCCCGTTCCTGCCGCCGGACGGCATCGCCGGCATCCGGGAGACCGCCCCGGTGTCCCGGGCCACCTTCACCAGCGGCCAGGAGGCCTGGCTGGTGACCGGCTACGAGCAGGTGCGCGCCCTGCTGCGCGACCCGTCGTTCAGCGTCCAGGTGCCGCACGCGCTGCACACCCAGGACGGTGTCGTGACCCAGAAGCCGGGCCGCGGCAGCCTGTTGTGGCAGGACGAGCCGGAGCACACCGTCGACCGCCGGATGCTCGCCAAGGAGTTCACCGTCCGGCGCATGCAGGCGCTGCGGCCGAACATCCAGCGCATCGTCGACGAGCACCTGGACGCCATCGAGGCCCAGGGCGGCCCCGTCGACCTGGTGAAGACCTTCGCCAACCCGGTGCCGTCCATGGTGATATCCGACCTGTTCGGCGTGCCGGTCGAGCGCAGGGAGGAGTTCCAGGAGATCGCCGAGGCGATGATGCGCGTCGACCAGGACGTCGCCGCCACCGAGGCCGCCGGCATGCGACTGGGCGGCCTGCTCTACCAGTTGGTGCAGGAGCGCCGGGCCAACCCGGGCGACGACCTGATCTCGGCGCTGATCACCACCGATGACCCCGAGGGCGTCATCGACGACATGTTCCTCATGAACGCCGCCGGCACCCTGCTGATCGCGGCGCACGACACCACCGCCTGCATGATCGGCCTCGGCGCGGCGCTGCTGCTGGACCGCCCCGACCAGCTGGCCCTGCTCCGCGAGGACCCGTCGCTGATCGGCAACGCGGTCGAGGAGCTGCTGCGCTACCTCACCATCGGCCAGTTCGGCGGCGAGCGCGTCGCCACCGAGGACGCCGAGATCGGCGGGGTGCGCATCGCCAAGGGCGAGCAGGTCGTCGCACACGTGCTGGCGGCCGACTTCGACCCGGCCTTCGTCGAGGACCCGGAGCGCTTCGACATCACCCGGCGCCCCGCCCCGCACCTGGCGTTCGGCTTCGGCCCGCACCAGTGCATCGGCCAGCAACTGGCCCGCATCGAGCTGCAGATCGTCTTCGAGACGCTGTTCCGCCGCTTCCCGACCCTGCGCCTGGCCAAGCCCGTGGAGGAGCTCCGCTTCCGCACCGACATGGTCTTCTACGGCGTGCACGAGCTGCCCGTCACCTGGTGACCCGCACAGCACCCTGAGTTCCGCCGCCGAGCAGCGCCCGTCAACTGCGGGCGCTGCTCGGTGCTTTCCGGGGGCAGGAGGGGGAGTGGGGGGCGGGGAATACTAGGGGTTGCCCTACTGGCCGGTACATAGCATCTGAGCATGGAGACTCCGCATGTTGTCCAACGGGCCGGCACGGTCCTGGCCGCCGCCGTCGTGCCCCTGGCGTTAGCCGCGCCCGCGGCGCTCGCCGTACCGCCGCCGGCTCCGGCGGTGACGGCGGTCACCCCGGCCGGGCAGTCGCAGCCGGCCGCGCACGCCATCCCGTTCACCGAGGCCACCGTCACGCAGCACGATGACGGCTCGTACTCGGTGAACTGGCGTGCTCAGGGCGTGCAGTCGGTGACCGTGTACGCCGACGGGCGGCAAGTGGCCCGCGGCGGGGCCGAGGAGAGCGTGACGGTCCGCGGGCTCCCGGCGGCCGACCGGCAGTGGTTCCGCCTCGTCCCCGACCGGGGCGACCCGCTGACCCTGGCGGACCGCTCGCTCCACCTCGCGAGCGCCCCCAACTTCCGTGATGCGGGCGGCTACCGGACCTCCGGCGGGCAGTGGGTGCGGATGGGTGTGCTGTACCGCACCGGCCAGCTGTCGAAGCTGACCGACGCCGACGTCGCCAAGCTCCAGCGCCTCGGCATCCGCACCGATTACGACCTGCGTGCCCCGGGGGAGCGGGCGAAGGCGCCGGACCGCATCCCGCAGGGCACCCGCTACGTGGTCGCCGACGTGACCGGCGAGGACGTGGACCTGCCCGCCACCCCCGAGCAGGCGGCCGAGCTGATGACCGAGGGCAACCGTGCCTACGTCTCCAGGGATTCGGCGCGCAAGGCCTACGGCGCCCTCTTCCGCGACGCCGCGAACCCGTCCGCGTACGCGCTGGCCTACCACTGCACGGCGGGCAAGGACCGCACCGGCTGGGCGAGTGCGGCCCTGCTGACCGCGCTCGGCGTCGACCGCGGCACGGTCATGCGCGACTATCTGGCGACCAATGAGTACCGGGCGGACGAGGTGAAGGAGATCCTCGATCAGGCGACACCCCACGACGCGGCCATCCTGAAGCCGGTGATCGAGGCGCGCACCGGATACCTGGATGCCTCTTTCGACGAGGTCGAGCGCCGGTACGGAACGTTCGAGAACTACCTGCACCAGGGCCTGGGACTGGACGACCGGACGCTGGCCGGATTGCGCAAGGCACTGCTGACGGACTGAATCCACGGGCGCCGCATGGAGCATCCGGAACGCCCTCGATGAACGCCCTTATTTTTTCGGGCAATACATGTATCACTCATTGTTGAATTCACCGATCGTTGTGAAAGGCGCGACATGACCGAGACCGACCTCCGCACCGGGTCGCCGGCCCTCGATTTCCCGCAGGACAGAACCTGTCCGTTCCAGCCGCCGCAGGAGTACACGGAGCTGCGGGAGCACGGCCCGCTGGCCAAGGTGCGGCTGTTCGACGGCCGCCCGGCGTGGCTGGTCCAGGGGCACGCCGAGGGCCGCGCCCTGCTCGCCGACCAGCGGCTGTCCTCCGACTGGGGCCACCCGGTCTTCCCCGTCGTCGTCCAGCGCACGGAGGGCCGCGGCGGGCTCGCGTTCCCGCTGATCGGTGTCGACGACCCCGAGCACGCCCGGCAGCGGCGCATGCTGATCCCGAGCTTCGGCGTCAAGCGCATGGCCGCCGTGCGCCCCATGATCCAGCGCGACGTCGACCGGCTGCTGGACGCCATGCTGGAGAAGGGCCCGACCGCGGACCTGGTGTCCGGCTTCGCGCTCCCCGTGCCGTCGCTGGCCATCTGCGCCCTGCTGGACGTCCCGTACAGCGACCACGACTTCTTCGAGGAGCGCTCCCGCGACTTCGTGGGCGCCAAGACCTCGGCGGAGGCCGACGCGGCCTTCGGCCAGCTGTACGCCTACCTCCACGGCCTGATCCAGCGGAAGCAGGCCGAGCCCGGGGACGGCCTGCTGGACGAGCTGATCGCCGTCCAGCTCGCCGAAGGCGCGCTGGACCTCGACGAGTTGACCATGATCACCCTGGTGCTGCTGGTGGCCGGGCACGAGACCACCGTCAACGCGATCGCCCTGGGCGCCCTGACGCTCCTCCAGCACCCCGAGCAGCTGGAGATGCTGCAGCGCGACCCGGGCATGATCTCCCAGGTGGTCGAGGAACTGCTGCGGTTCACCTCGGTGTCGGACTTCATGGTCCGGATGGCCAAGGAGGACATCGAGGTCGGCGGCCAGACCATCAAGGCCGGCGACGCCGTACTGGTCTCCATCACGCTGATGAACCACGACGAGGCCTCCTACGAGGACCCCTACACCTTCGACGTGCGGCGCAACGCACGGCACCACGTGGGCTTCGGCCACGGCATCCACCAGTGCCTCGGGCAGAACCTCGCGCGCGCCGAGCTCGAAATCGCCCTCGGCTCGCTCTTCGCCCGCATCCCCGGCCTCAAGCTGGCGGTCCCCCTCGACGAGGTGCCCATCAAGGCGGGCCACGACGCGCAGGGTCCGATCGAGCTCCCCGTGACCTGGTGAGGCGCGCAATGGACGCAAGGGAAACGGGCAGCGCCCCGCGCATCACCGTCGACCGCGACCGGTGCATCGGTGCCGGCCAGTGCGTGCTGGCCGCGCCCGAGGTCTTCACCCAGGACGACGACGGACTGGTCGACCTGCTCCCGGGACACGAGGATGCGGCGGGCGACGCGCACGTGCGCGACGTCCCCATGGCGTGTCCGGTACAGGCCGTGACGATCTCCGACGGCTGAGCCGGGCCGGCTGCGTACGACGAAGGCCCGCGACCGCGACGAGCGGTCGCGGGCCTTCGTGCGTCGGTCCGGGGCCGCATGGAGGGTGCGGGGTGGCGTAAAACCGTAGGGTCGTGGCGCGACTTCGACCGTACCGAACCCCGTCGGGGCGGCTACCCGCCGTATACCGAACCATTGATGCGGAGCCGCAGTCTTAAGTGCCTCCGATAGGGCGGTCGTTGACCGCCGGAGCGGTAGTTAACTAGCCTTCCAAACAGTTTCACCCTCCACAGCAAATTCATGAAGGGGAACTCCCTCTTGTCGAATGCAGCCCTCATGGCCCTTGATCCGGCGCGCTCCGCGGCTCACGACAACTCTTTCGGCCAGGCGAACCTGTGCATGGCGAGCCTCGATTCCGCCCTGACCATTCAGCAGGCGAACCAGGAATTCTTCCGGCAGTTCAACGGCTCGTCCGAGGAATTGTGCGGCCGCAGTTTCCGTGACGTGGTGCACCCGAGCGTCCGGCAGCCGCTGATGCGGCAGTTCTCGCATCTGCTGGAAGGCAAGCACCAGCGGTTCGTCAGCCCTGTCATCGCCGTCGGCCCCGGTGCGGAGTCGGCCTTCACGGTCCCCCTCACCGCGGTCGCGGTGCGCGGCGGCGTGCCCGACACCACCGCGATCCTGGTCATGATGCCCACGGCCCGCGACGCGGAGGAGACGCGCGTCGTCACCAACCGCAAGAAGATCCTTTCGGAGATGGACGCCCGCATCCTGGAGGGCATCGCCGCCGGCGTCTCCACCGTCCCCCTGGCCTCGCGCCTCTACCTCAGCCGGCAGGGCGTCGAGTACCACGTGACCTGCCTGCTGCGGAAGCTGAAGGTGCCCAACCGTGCCGCGCTGGTCTCCCGCGCCTACTCCATGGGCGTGCTCAAGGTCGGTATCTGGCCGCCCGAGGTGGTGGAGGACTTCGTGAAGTGAGGACGGACGGTTCCCGCGCACCGTCCGCCACTACCGGGGCACGACCAGGCTCGACACCGCACAGCCCCCGGCCGGCCAGGCGCGCCACCGTAACTACCCCTGCTGTCGTGGTGGTCGCAAGACCCCGCCGGACATGACCCGTCACCGGGTCCGCGGGCCGAGCTCCATACGGATGTCCTCGGCCGCCCAGAGCACGAACCGCTCGACCGGGGTCACCTCGTGTCCGGGGACCGGCCGGAACCGGAAGCGCTTGAGGAGGACGGCCAGCACCAGTTCCGCCCCGGCCATGGCCAGAGCGGTGCCCTCGCAACTGCGGGGCCCGAGGCCGAAGGGGATATAGGCCAGCCGCGGCCGCCCGGCCACCTCCTCCGGAGCGAACCGCTCGGGTACGAATGCTGTGGGTTCGGGCCAGTAGGTGGGTTTCAGGATGGGCTCTTGCGAGGAACCCCGGTCGTTCACGACCGGGAGGAATCGCATCCGGTGATCGCGACGCGGAGCGTCGCGGTGTCGTCGCCTCGGGCGCGGAGCGTCCGCAGGGCTGCCCGGCGGAGCCGGGGACGGCTCGCACATCAGCTGGGCCGCTTCTGGTTCTCGATGTACTCCTTGACCCCCGCGAGCGGGGCGCCGCCCACGGAGGCGGCGAAGTAGGACGGTGACCAGAAGTGCTCGCCCTACAGGTACCGGTTGGTATGGGCGGGGAATTCCTGACGCAGCCGGCGCGCGGAGACGCCCGTGAGGGAGCCGACCAGACGGGCCAGCGCGACCTTCGGCGGGTAATGAACGAGCAGGTGGACGTGGCCGGCCTCGCCGTTGAACTCGCGCAGCCCGGCGCCGAAGTCGCCGCACACGTCCCGCATGATCTCCTCGCAGCGGACGCGGAGTTCATCGGTGAACACCCCCCGCCGGTACTTGGGGGTGAAGACCAAGTGTGCGTGCAGGCTGTAGAGAACGCTGCGTCCCCTGCGTATATCCGGGTTTGGTTCCCATCTCGGTGACACAGGTCAACTTCTAGGCGCTAGCCTGACGGCATGAAACTGGTGGTGCAGGTCAAACTCGAGCCAACACCCGTGCAAGCGGCGGCTCTTGAGGCGACCCTGGCCGCCTGCAACGAGGCCGCAACCTGGGTCAGTACGGTCGCCTTCGAGAAGAACACCAAGCGCACCTACGACCTGCGCAAGCACACCTACACGGAGATCCGCTCACGGTGGGGGCTGGGCGCCCAGGCCGCCCAGCACGTGATCAAGAAGACCTGTGACGCGTACGCGACCCTCAAAGCCAACCTGAAGGCCGGCAACCTCGGCCGACCGGGCTCGAGACGGCACGTGAAGGCGACGGGCAAGCCGGTCGCCTTCCGGCCCCAGAGCGCGCAGCCCTACGACGACCGGATGCTGTCCTGGCAGATGGACCAGCACCGCATCTCGATCTGGACCGTGCATGGGCGGATCAAGGACATCTCCTTCACCGGCGGGGCACAGCAGCTGGCCACCCTCGCGAAGTACCGAAAGGGCGAGTCCGACCTGCTGGTGCGGGACGGCATGTGGTTCCTGCAGGCCACCTGCGAGATCCCCGAGCAGCCCTTGAACACCGAGGTGGACGACTTCCTCGCCCTGGACTTGGGCATCGTCAACATCGCCACCACCTCGGACGGCGAGATCATGGCCGGGCGGCAGCTGAACCGCACCCGCGAACGCGACCGCAAACTGCGCACCAAGCTGCAGAAGAAGAACACCCCCTCCGCCAAGCGCCGGCTCAAAGAGCGGCGCCGCAAGGAGCAACGGCGGGCACGGGACATCAACCACAAGATCGCCAAGCATGTGGTGGCCGAGGCGGAACGCACCGGACGTGGCATCGCCCTGGAGGAATTGACGGGCATCCGCGAGCGGGTACGGCTGAGGAAGCCCCAACGGGTCACCCTGCATTCCTGGGCCTTCGCCCAACTGGACGGCTTCATCTGCTACAAGAGCCGCAGGGCAGGGGTGCCGGTGGTGCACGTCGACGCGGCGTACACCTCGCGCACCTGCGCCGAGTGCGGGCACATCGACAAGGCGAACCGGGTCAACCAGGCCCACTTCGCATGCCGGTCCTGCGGATTCGTTGATCACGCAGACCGCAACGGCTCCCGCAACATCCGCGCGCGTGCGTGCGAGATGTGGCGGCGACGCGGGGTCGAGTCAACGGCCCCTGCCTCACCCCGAAAGACCAGGGGTGGGACTGGACGCAAGCGCAGTGCCACAACCAGTGGTGCCCGCTGTGCAAGCCCCTCGCTTTAGCGAGGGGTCGTTGACGTGCACGGCCCAGATCGGATAGAAGACCGTCGACCCGGCCGGGACCTCGTAGTCGCCCACGACGAGCCCCTCGCTCGTCTCCCGCGCCCCGTACGGACCGGGCGGGAAGAGCCGCATCGACTCCTTGAGGGCCATGTCGAGCCGTGGGAGGCGGCGCAGGTCCGCGTAGCCGGGCGCGGCGCGGTCACCGAGCACGCGGTCCAGTTCCTCGCCGATGCGTTCGGCGGCCTCGGGGTGCCGGCCCAGCAGGTGCAGAGTCCACGAGACGGCGACGCCGGTCGTGTGGTGGGCGGCCAGCATCGTCATCATGACGGTGTCGCGGATCCGGGCCGGCCGTTCACCGGCCTCGACGAGCGCACCGATCAGGTCGCTCCGGTCGGTGCGCCCGCCGGAGCGGTGCGCCGCGACCACCCGGTCGACCACGGCGCGCAGATAGGCGAGGGCCTGCCCGGCCCGCTCGGCGCGTCGCTCCTGCTCCGGGCCAGGGAGCGGCACCTGGTAGAGCCGTCCCAGGTGTTCGGTCAGCACCTCCTCGAACGCGGTGACGGCACCGTCCGGGTCCGCGGCCTCGCCGCCCAGCGCGTACGCGCAGATCATCCGCAGCGACAGCGCGGTGAGATCCTTCTGCAACTCGACGGGCTCACTGCCCGCCCGCTCGGCCCAGCGGTCCGCGAGCGCCGTCGCCAGCGCGGTGAACTCCGCGAAGTGCCGCTCGTGGGAAGGGCGTCCGGCCAGCACGGACAACAGCAGGCGCCGGAGCGGCGCATGTTCGCCGGCCGGCAGCACCTGCAGGTTCCCCGCCTCGAACAGCGGTTCCAGGAAGGAGAAGAGCCGCTCCGGCCGTTTGTCGAGATGGGCCGTGGCCTCCAGCAGCACGGGATCGGCGATCGAGACGGCCGTCTCCGCGCCCGGGAGCTGGAACCGCACGATGGGCCCGTACTCGGCGTGCAACTGCAACTGATAGGTGTGCAGTCCGTCCGCCGCCGTGATGGCACCGGTTCCGCCGTCGGAACGGGGTTCGGGTCCGGGGATGTCGGTCATCGCTCCTCCTCCTTTCCGGAGCCTGCTGTGGAAAGGATGCCGGAACCCCGCTGCCGCTGGCCGAAAATGCGGCCTGGCAGCGGCGAGGGTGCGCCACGAGGATGCTGAACGGCCGGATGTGGCCCATCGGAAAGGCGGGGAACGGATGAAGATACGCCGAAGAGGGTTGCGCACGAGACGGGTCGGGGTGCTGGTGCGCGGTGCGGTCGCCCTGGCGCTCGCCTGCGGCGGGGCCGTGGCGGCCCCCGCGACGGCGTCGGCCGCACCTGCGGCCGGGTGCGGTACGGACACCGGGGCCCACGGTCTGGCGAGCGCACCCGTCGCGGACAGCCTGGTGTCCGTCGACCGCGCGGACGGCCGCATCGCCCAGTTCCAGCTCTTCTACGACTCCACGGCGACCGGACCGCTGCCCTTCGTCTGGCACCGCGAACAGGACGAGCCCGGCGGCGCGTACGGACCCTGGCAGCGGGTGAGCGCCGCGACGGTCGGCCCGAAGAGCTACGCCATCACGGCGATCGAGAACTCGGCCGGCAATCTGGAGCTGTTGTTCTCCACCTATGGCGCGTTCTGCCACACGGTGCAGGACGACAGCGGGAACGGCTGGAGCACGCCGGACGCTTTCGGCCTCGCACCGGCGCCGTACCACGGCGCAGCCGTCCTCTTCAAGGAACGGGACGGCAGCATCGACGCCTTCGCCTCGGGCGCCCGGACCGGCGTCGCGATGCAGCTGCGGCACCAGCAGGACCCGGACACCGGCTGGGGCCCGGTCCAGGACATGGGCAGGCTCCCGGACCCGGGCGCGGGCCTGGGCCAGCCGACCACCGTCGAGCAACTCCCGGACGGCAGGATCCACTTGGCGGCACGCGAGTGGAACAGGGACCGCACATGGGAGGCCTACCAGTCGGCACCGGGCGGCGACTGGGGCCCGTGGCAGCTGGTCTCCCCGGGGTCGGCCGTGTCTCCGAAGGCCGCCACAACCACCGGCCCGCAACTGCAGGTGAACCGCACCACCGCCCTCCTGGACGGCGACATCGTCACCTTCACGATCGCGGGCGGCCCGCCCAAGCAGCGCGTCTGGGTCAAGCAGTGCGCCCCCTCGGCATCCGCGACCACCTGCGACGACGCCACGGGCCGCCAGTACCGTGTGTACCCGGACGGGACGTACCAGGCCACGCCGAAGAAGACGTACGCCCAACTTGCCACCAAGGCAGGCACATTCGACTGCCGCACCGCCCCGCACGGCAACCCGTGCACCCTGGCCCTCACCGACAACTCAGGCGCCCTGCTCACCACCGTCCCGCTCCACTTCCGCCCCAACGGCCGCCTGGAGGCACCGCCCACCCTCGACGTCGACCCCGACGAGGGCCTCACCGACGGCCGGCCGGTGCACGCGACGGGCAGCGGCTACGAACCGCAGTTCCATGCACTGATCATGGAATGCGCGACCGGCTCCACCGACACCCTCGGCTGCCGCCCCCGCACCAGGCCCCCGGCGACGACCGACGAGGGCCGGCTCGACGAGACGGTCACCCTCTCGGCGACGTTCACCAGCATCGGCAACCGCACCGTCGACTGCCGCACCGAAGACGCGTGCGAACTGGTCGTCTTCGGCACCCGCGTCCGAGGGCCGGAGTCCGTCCGGCATCCGTTGAGCTTCGAAGCGGCGGATATCAGCTGAGCCCGATCCCGTAGCGGAGCCCCCGGCCGGGATGCCCCCGCCCCCCATTGGGCCGTCCGGTCGAGGCACGCGCGCACGGGCCGGGCGGTGCGGGGAAGCTTGCCGCAGGAGCAGCAGTCATGTGGCGGGAGGTCGACGATGCGGCCGGTGCGACGGGGAGCCAGGGCCGTGGCGCTCGGGGAGTACCTGCGCGGTGCGCTGTGGCTGCTGCCGGGGGCGGCCGCGGCGCTGGCCCTGGTGGCGGGGAGCCTGTTGGCCCGGGTGCGGATCGCGCCGGACTCGGTGTGGCATCCGCTGGCCTTCGCCGGTACCGCGGACGATGCCCGCCAGGCGCTGATCACGATCGCCTCGACCGTGGTGACGGTGATCGCGCTGGTCCTCGGCCTGACGATCGTCACGCTCCAGCTGGCCTCGACCCAGTTCTCCCCGCGGCTCCTGCGCAACTTCCTGCGCGACCGCCCCAACCAGGTGGTGCTCGCCACCTTCGTCGCCACGTTCGCCTACAGCACCGCAGGGCTCTACACCGTCCGCGCCACCGGTGGCGCGGACTTCCCCCGGCTCGCCGTCTCCGGGGCGATCGCGCTGATCTTCCTCAGCCTCGGGATGCTGGTGTTCTTCGTGCACCACATCGTGCACTCGATCAAGATCGACACGATCATGACCTCGGTCGCCGAGGTCGCCGGCCGCGCGGTGCGCGCCTACACCCCCGAGGGCCCCGGCACCGACCGCACGGGCCCGGTCCCGCCGCCGGGGGCGCTCGCGCTGGCCGCCACCCGCTCGGGCTATGTGCAGACCGTCCAGCCCGCCCTGCTGGTGGAGGCCGCGGCCGGCCAGGACGCCGTGGTGGCGATCGTCCCCCGGGTGGGCGACCACATCGTGGCCGGCACGGCACCCCTGGCCCTGGTCTGGTCGCGCCGGGGCGGGCCACCGGCCGACGCCCCCGTGCTGGCCCGCGCAGTGCAGCACGCCGTGCAGATCGGCACCGAGCGCACCCTGCAGCAGGACGTCATGTTCGGCCTCCGCCAACTCGTCGACATCGCCCTGCGCGCCCTCTCGCCCGCGGTCAACGACCCGTACACCGGCGTCCAGACGCTCGACCGGCTCGCGGTGCTCGTCGACGCCCTGGGCAGGCGCACCCTCGGCGACGACATCAGGACCGACGCGGCGGGTGTGGTCAGGGCGGTCGTCGCCGGTCCCGCCTTCGCCGACTACCTCGACCTCGCGTGCGGCCAGATCCGCCGGTACGGCGCAGGCGAACCCGCCGTGTGCCTGGCCCTGTTGCGCCTGCTGACCACGGCCGCCGACTCCGTCACCGACCCCCGCCGCCGGGCCGCCGTCGCCGGGCAGGCGCGGCTCGTCCTGGCCGCCGCGGAGACTCGCATCGCCCAGCCCGCCGACCGGTCAGCAGTCCGTGAACTCGGCGCCCGGCTCATGACGTTGCAGACGTCCGCGTAGGCTCCGTCCTGCTCCCCGCGACCATGCCGGCGAAGGCCCGGGCCAGCGGCGGCAGCGCGTCCCAGCGGCGCACGGCCCAGCCGACGGAGAACGGCGGCAGCGCGGGGACGGGCACGAAGCGCAGCGGGGCGTCCTGGGAGGCGGGCAGGCCCGGCAGGGCGGGCACCACCGCATGTCCCAGGCCCAGTTCGGCGAGCAGCAGGGCCGTGTCCCAGTCGGCGACACCGGTGTCCGAACCGGCCCGGACACCGAGCCCGGCGAAGGCCGCGTCCAGATGCGCGCCGGAGACGGAATGCGGCGGCAGCCGTACGAGCGGGACCCCGTCGAGCTGCTCGGGATCGATGCGCGGCCGGTCCGCGAGCGGATCGCCGGCCCGTACCGCGAGCACCCAGGGCAGGTCGAGGACGGGCCGCTGCTCGATCCCGCGCACCGGGTCGCCGATGGTGATCCAGGCCAGATCCAGCTCGCCCGAGAGCAGGGCGTCGAAACAGCGGCGCCCGGAGGTCTCCGTCCGGAACTCCAGGCTCACCCGCGGGTATTGCCTGCGGAAGGCGACGATCGCATCGGCCATGAAGTGCCGTACGGTCGTGCCGCCGGTGGCGATCCGCACCGCGCCACTCTCCCCGTTCACCAGGTCACCGATGCGCCGCAGCGCGACGTCGAGCCCCGCGAGCCCCTCGGCCGCGGCCTCGTACAGAATGCGTCCCGCCGCCGTGGGCACGACGCCGCGCGGCCGGCGCTCCAGCAGGCTCACGCCGGTCTCCCGTTCGAGGCGCTTCACATGCTGGCTCACCGCCGACTGCGTACAGGTCAGTTCGCGGGCCACGGCACTGAGGTTGCCGGCCCGGCACACGGCCACGAAAACGCGAAGGTCGTCCAGAGTCACGGCACCCAAGCTAAACCTTGGGTCGCGCGAGCAATTCCCAGGATTGACTGCGAACCCGGGCGGCACGAGGATCGACGCAGGGCCCAGGCGGCAACCCGCCCGGCACCTTCGCACGAATCCGGATCGGGCGAAGACGGCCGGGCGGGTGCCGACCACCCTCAGCCGTGAAGGACCGAAAGGACATGGCGCATGTCCGCTCCTCCTGCCGCAACAGACCAGGCCCTCACCCTCATTCGCCGGCTCGGGGCCGAAAGCGTCGCCCACCCCGGCGGCACCCTCATGGCCCACCTCCGGCGCGTACAGGCCCGGTTGGCCGCATGGAACGCCCGGCCCGCCCTGCAACTCGCGGGCCTGTGTCACGCGTTGTACGGCACCGACGGTTTCCCCGCGACGCTGCTCCCGCCGAACCGGCGTACGGATCTGACAGCGGCGATCGGCGCCGAGGCCGAAGCCGTCGTGTACGTCTACGCCGCGTGCGACCGGAAGCTCACCTACCCGGCGCTCGCCCGGGACGCCGCCGCCTTCCACGACCGGTTCACCGGCCGTACCCGTGTCCTGGAACCCCAGGAGTGCCGGGATTTCGCCGAGTTGTCCGCCGCCAACGAACTCGACATCGCCCAGGCCGATCCGGCCTTCCGCGAGAAGTGGGGACCCGAACTGCTCGCCCTGTTCGCCCGGCTGAAGGGGCAGCTCAGCGCCGACGCCTGGCGCGACTGCCGCACGGTGCTGGAGACATGACCCTTCACTTCGGACAGACAGCCGGCAGCCCGGTTCAGCTACTGATCCGCGCGGCCACACAGGGGTCCTCGTTGCGGTAGCCGAGGCGGGTGTAGAGCCGGTCCGCAGGGGGGTTGTCGGCAAGCTGCCACAGCGTGCAGAAGCCGTACCGGCGGACGGCGTACCGCGTCAGCCACGAGGTGAGTGCCGCGCCGAGCCCCTGGCCGCGCAGGGCCGCGTCGGTCGCGACGGACGCCATCAGCGGCGCGCCGCTGTCGCGCAGACTGCTCATGGCACCGCACGCCACCAGCCGTCCGCCTGCGTCACGGATCCCCGCCCAGAGACCGACGTCCGAGGAGCCGGGCCCGGTCGAGTGGGCCGGGCTGTGCTCGCCGAGGAAGGCGAGCAGTTCGCCGTGGTGCGCCTCGTCCAGCGCGGTCACCCGCCCCTCCGCCGGATGGAGCGGCGGCTCGTCGAGCGTCCAACGGAAGACCCAGGCGACCGGGTCGGTCACCGTGAGATGGCGGCCGAGCAGCACGTCGGTGCCCCGTGGTCCGGTGAACTCCACTATGGATCCGGGGAGTTGGTGAGCCGCACGGAGGGTGAGACCGGCTGCGGCGGCCGGTTCGCCGACGCTCCACAGGTGGCCGCGCGGCTCGTCGAGCCAGGCCACCGCACCGTCGCCGGACCAGCTGATCCGGTCGGCCGGGCGCGGCCGCGCGGCGCCGAAGCGCAGCAGGGCCGAGCCGGGTTGCAGTTCCAGGCCCTGGGTGAACAGGTCCGCGGTCGGGGGAGGGTAGGTCGTCGCCTGCATCGTTCTCTGGGGAGTTCTTCTGTGGAGGAGGACGGAAGGGCGGGCGGACGGTCCGGATCTGCGCAGGGCAGGGCCGGAACCGTCGTTCGGGATGGGGGGATGTGGGGAATTCCGGCGGTCGCCGCGCACGTGGCGGAGCGCCCGGCGAGCCGGAGGGCCCACTGTTGCACACCGCCCCCGGGCCGGTGCAAATCTGCGCCCGGGCGGCCCGCTCCGGGACCGCGGGACGCTCCGAGTCGTGGCCCGCTGCAAGGCGAGTTGTGGCCCGCTGCAAGGCGAACTGCGCAGCCTCGACTCCCGCTGATCCGGCGGCCGTTCATGGAGGGCGGTCTCCCGTGCGGCCCGTGCGGAGAGACCTCCGCGGGTTATCAGTGAGACCTCCGCGGGTTATCAGTGCGAGCCGGTGCGCATCCGGCCGGACCAGACGTCGATCACCACCTGGTGGTGATGCGGGCGCACCGTCGGCGTGCCGGCGGCGTAGTTCTTGTCGACCTGCGCCGCCTCCGCCGCGTCCGGCTTGGCGTTTGTGCAGGACGTGCCGGGGCCGTGGCCGGACATGAGCTCCGAACACGGGCCGCTGTAGTCGTCGGGCAGCCCGAGGATGTGCCCGGTTTCGTGCGCCGCGATCCGGGTCGCGTCGTA
The DNA here is from genome assembly GCF_013030945.1 of Streptomyces morookaense. Lineage (GTDB taxonomy): Bacteria > Actinomycetota > Actinomycetes > Streptomycetales > Streptomycetaceae > Streptomyces > Streptomyces morookaensis. The sequence continues at coordinate 23,104 of NZ_JABBXF010000110.1, forward strand.
ACCCTCGTCCACCGCCTGCCGGCCCAGCTGTACGTCACCGCTGCCACCGGGGAAGATCGGCCCCAATGTGGTCTGCGGCCAGCCGCTCGTGGCCTCGTAGACGTAATCGGCCGAGCCGGGGGTGCTCGTCGGCTCCAGGCGCACGTTGTGCACCGCGTCGTTCCAGTTCTGCACGGCCTGCTGGATCGGGCCCGCCCACTGACCTGCGTTGGCGGCGTCGTAGGTCAGGGTGACCACGGCCGGGGTCGCGTGCGGCGCGGAGTGCGCCGAAGCGACGTCGGCCGTGGCGCCCAGCATGGCCGGGACGAGTGCGGTCAGGGCGGCTATTTGCTTGATCATGGGACTCGTGCGCCTCCTCGGGTCTCGGCTGTTGCCTGTAGTTGCTGCTTGCAGTAAACGAGTTCGTCGCGAGCATGACAATGACTCCGTCGGTGATCGGGGCGCAGGGGACGTCAAGTTGGCTGAAAGCGACCGCACCGGCGCAGCCGGGCATCCGCGGCACCCGGGGAGGCGACCGTGCAGCAGCAGGCCGAGCCCGCGGGGTTTCGGGCCCACCTTGTCGCCTGGACGGGTGAATCCATCCCGATTGCCATCTGATTGTCGTTATATGCCGCTTCCATGGACGGGTCGTCGAGGGGACACGTACCAGGGGGGCCTGTTGGATCGCCGCACGTTTCAGAGCCGGCTGCTGGCACTGGGCAGTCTGACCGCAGCCGGGGCGCTGCTCGGGACGCCGGAAGGGGAGGCGGCCGGTCCAGGACCTGAATCAGGCCCCTGTCGGCGGTCGTTGGTGGAGTACGGGCTGCCGCCCGCCGAGGAGACGCACGAGATCGTCAAAGTGCCGGGCAAGCCGATGGTGTTGGTGTCCCAGCTGTCCAGCAGCCATCTGGTGAAGCTGCGTCTGGACCCGCGCACCGAGCAGGTGACCGGCGCCAGGGCGTTCGCGCTGGGGGCCCCGGACGCGATGCTGCACGGACTGGCGGTCTCGGCGCGCCACCCGGGGCGGATCTGGGCCACGCACGAGGGCGGGAACCGGCTGCTCCTGGTGGATCCGCGGCCGGACGCGCTCGACGACGCGCCGCGCATCGAGCGGGAGATCCCCGTTCCCGGCGGCGGCCGGGGGCCGCACTACGTCAGCGAGTACGGCGACATGCTGTGGGTGACGCTGAAGGAGAGTCACCAGGTGCTGGCCCTGGACCACACCCGGCCGGGCCGGTACCGGCTCTTCGAGGCGCGGCCGCAGCCGATCTTCGCCGCGCAGCATCCGGTCAGCGGAGACTTCTACGTCAGCCAGGACAGCGCGAGCTCCGTGCTGCGGATCGACCCGCGCAGCGGACGCACGGCACAGATTCCCGTTCCGGCGGAACAGGGGAGCACGCCGGTCGGCCTGGTCGCCGGGCCGGGAGGCGTGTGGGTGGTGCTGCTCGGCACGGCCCGGGCGGGGACGGGGACGTTCGGCCGCATCGGCGCGGACGGCCGGATCGACTGGCACCGGCTGCGCAGCCCGCAGGGGCGCGCGGCGGGACTGCTGCACCTGGCGTTCGATCCACCGGGCTCGGTGCGCGGACGGGAGCCCGGCGTCTGGCTGTTGGGCTCGTCGATCAGCTCGGACGCCGTGCAGGACGTCATCGTCCGGGTGACGTTCGACCCGTCGTGGACACGGATCACCGGCGAGGAGTACGCGGCACTGCCGACGCAGCGGTGCAAGGCCCACCGCCTGCTGCCGCTGCAGAACAGCGTGTTCGCCACGGAACTGACCACGGCCACGGTGGCGCAGCTGACCGGTTCGGGGGTGTGCCGCTGAAGTGCGGTGCTACTGCAGGTCGTCGACGTCGTCTTCGTACATGCCCTCGTCCTGACGGCTGCGCTCCCGCTCCTTGCCGCTCCGCCGCGGCTCCTCGCGCTCGGGCTGTGCGTCCTCCGGCACGTCCTCGATGAAGTCGTCGCTGTCGCGGTACGGGTCGCGTTCCCTGTCGCTCACCATGCTGTGCTCTCCTCGGTGGGGCGGGAGTTGGCAACGGGGCGGTGCCGCCCCGGATCAGCCTCACACGGGTCCGCAGGGTGCGCATGTCGGCCGCCGGGGCCCGCTGCTGCGGGCCCCGGGAAGGGCGGGTCGCTTACCGGTGGGGCATGCTCCGGTGGGTCACTTGCCGGTGGTGAGGACCATGCGGAAGCGGGCGTCGCCGCTGAGCATCCGCTCGAACGCGGCACCGGCCTCCTCCAGCGGCATCGTCTCGATCATGGGCCGCACACCGCTGAGGGCGGTGAAGGCCATGGTCTCCTGCACGTCCTGCGAGGTGCCGGAGGGGTGGCCGTGAACGGTGCGGCTGCCCATGATCAGCTGGAGCGGGCTGATGGCCAGCGGCTCGGGGGTGGCGCCGATGACGACCAGTTCGCCGCGGTGGGCGAGGCCGTCGACGGTCGCGGTCATCGCGGCCGAGCTGGCCGCCGTGGCCAGTACGACCTTGGCGCCGCCCAGGGCCTGCAGCGCCTCGGCCACGTCGGTCGCGGTGCTGTCGATGTAGTGGCGGGCGCCGAGCTTGTGGGCGAGGTCCTTCTTGTCGGCGCCGCGGGCGATGGCGACGGTGTCGAGGCCGAGCGCGGCCGCGTACTGGACGCCGAGGTGGCCCAGCCCGCCCAGGCCGAGCACGGCGACGAGGTCGCCGGGGCGGGCGGCGGAGTGCCGCAGCGCGTTGAAAGTGGTCACCCCCGCGCAGCCCAGGGGAGCGGCCTCGGCCGCGGAGAGCTCGTCGGGGATGCGTGCAAGCGCGCTCACGGGGGCGACCATGGCCTCGGCGAAGCCGCCGGGGTAGGCCCAGCCGGGCACCTGCAGGTTGGCGCAGTCGATGAAGTGGCCTTCCCGGCACGGCCGGCAGTGGCCGCAGTGGCCGCCGAACCAGCCGACCGCCACCCGGTCGCCGGCCTGCCACCCGGTCACGCCCTCGCCGAGGGCGTCGATGCGCCCGGCCACCTCATGGCCGGTGACCAGCGGGAACCCGACGCCGGGGAAGGCGTCGTGGACGAAGGCGGCATCGGTGTGGCAGATCCCGCACGCCTCGACGGTGATGCGGACGTGGCCGGGGCCGGGCTGGGGCAGCTCGCGCTCGACGATCTCGAACTTTCCGCCCGGGGAGCTCACCTGGGCAACACGCATGGACGTCATGACAGAGGTCTCTTTCCTCGACGGGGCACTCGATCAAGCGCCGGCGGAAGGCCGGGCCCGCGACGGGCCGGGCGGGGGCGGGACGGCCGGGTGGCGCCCGCTCTGTCAACAACGGTACACCCATCTGTGTAGCGACGCTATATCGCGGGGCGGGTTTCTGTACCGCCCCGCTCCGGCTCCCTATATCGTTGCTATATGACCGCCAGTCCCGCCATCCCGGCCCCCCAGACCAGTCCGCGAGAACGCATCCTCCAGGCCGCCGCCCGGCTGCTCGCCGCCTCCGGCGGGGCCCCCGTGTCCACCCGCGCGGTCTGCGAGGCCGCCGGTGTCGGGGCCCCGACGCTCTACCACCACTTCGGCGACAAGCAGGGCCTCTTCGACGCCGTCGTGGCCCACGGCTTCGAGCAGTACCTGGCCGGGAAGAAGGCGGCCGGATCCACCGGGGACCCGGTCGAGGATCTGCGCCGCGGCTGGGACGCCCACGTCGAGTTCGGCCGCACCCACCCCGCCTTCTACGCCCTCATGTACGGCACCCCGCGCCCGGGCCCGCCCCCGGCCGCCGCCCGGGAGGCGCACGGTGCGCTGCTCGAACTGTGCCGTCGCATCGCCCTCGCCGGACGGCTGCGGACCGCCCCGGAACTGGCCGCCCAGATGGTGCTCGCCGCCAACACCGGCGTCACCCTGTCCCTGATCGCCGACCCCGACCGGGACGGCGACCAGCTCTCCCGCCGCACCCGCGACGCGATCATCGACGCCGTCACGACCCCGGAGACCGGCACCGCCACCGGGGCGGGCCCGTCCGACGCCGGACCGCACAGCGCCGCCGCCACCCTCGCCGCCTCCCTCGCCCACCGCGACGCGCCGGGACTGACCGCGAACGAGACGCTGCTGCTGCGGGACTGGCTGCGCCGCATCACCGACAAGGAGGCCTGAGGAGACCTGAGGGCGAGGGGGCGGAAGGCTCCCTTACACGATCACCAGCGTCGTCGGGCCGTCGACCAGCTCGACGCCCTTCTTCGTGGCGCAGTCCAGCGGATCGAGCGTGATCTGCAGCCCGGGTGAACTCACCGACCGCCCCTTGTACTTGCCCTCGATCACGGTGCCGTCGACCAGCGAGACGACCTGGCCGCCCGCCGCCTGGACGAGGGGCTGCTGCCGGTAGAGCATCTTGCTGTGCTCGCCCGTGTTCCAGGTGACCAGCTCCACCGCCGTACTGGCGATCGAGAGACAACTGGTCTCTCCGCTGCCCTTGATGACCGACTCGGCCCACTTGACCCCGGGGTCGGTACCCGTGCAGGTGTAGTGGGCGCTGCCCGCGATCCGCGTGTGCCTGGGCCACAGCGACAGCCCCGGGGAGAAGCGGATACCGGCGCTGCCCGCACAAGCCGTCAGGGGGCGGGACGCGTCATGGGCCGATGCGGGGAGCACCGCGGGCCCCGCCACCAGAGCCGAAACCATGACCACACATCCCCAGGCCCTGCGCCAAGAACGCTTCACAATCCACCCCTTCACCACGGGAACCGGCAAGCCGCTCCGCATCATGCCGATTCCGCCCGGGCCTGCTGCGGGATCGGCGCGGAAAACCGTGGCGGACGGCAGCACTTGACGGCTGCGCGGCGCGCGGGGCGCCAAGTGTGCCTCGGGCGCGTTCCCGACCCCGGGGAAGCCCGGGCTCGGCACCGTCTGCTGCTGAACTCCCCTCAGAGCAAGGGAAGTTCGTCCAGTGCGGGCCGGATGGCCCGCTCGGCCTTCTCGGGGTAGGGGAAGCCGTAGGTCCCGGCCACTTCCCTGGCCAGTTCGGCGAAGAGGTCGGCCGTGGCGCGTGCGCCGCGGAGGATGTCCTCGGCGGTGAACCCGCCGAACGTCTCCGGCAGCCGGTCCCACACCCCCGGCGCAGCCCACCGGCGCATCCGCGTCCCGCCGTACCAGACGTCGTGCTCGGCACCGTGCCGTGTCAGCGCATGCCACTCGATCATGGTCTGCAGCAGTTCCTTCGCCGTCCAGTCGCGGGACTTGGCCACCCACAGCTCGCCACGGGCCAGGCAGCGCGGCAGGTGCGCCGTCTCGAACCAGAACTCCGCGCAGAGTTCATGGAACTCCCGGGCATCGGGCAGCTCGGCGGCCGGCGGCCCGCCCGGGGCCGCGGGCAGGCCGGCGGCGGCCCCGTCGCGCTCGAAGAGCACCTCGTAGCCGCGCACATGCACCTCGTCCAGGCCCACCGCCGCCATCTCGGCCAGCCGGGACACCGGCAGCACCTGGAAGTCGGCCTTCACGCCGTCCTCGAAGAAGACCAGCCGCGCCGGGTTGTCCCACGGCCCCTCCAGCCCGACCGAGACCAGCACCGGGCCGAGGGCACCCACCCACGCATCCGAATCCGCGTACTGCTCCGGGTCCGTCGTGTACAGCTCGATGTCGTGGTCGGAGACGGCGTCGGCCGTGCCGTCGCGCCGGGCGCGCGAGCCCGTACGCAGCACGGCGCGGATGTCGGGCCGGGTCCGGGCCCAGTCCAGGACCCGTACGACGAACTCTTCACCGGTCGTGGAAGGCATCATCCCGAAACCCTATGCGACCCCGTGGCCAGCGCCCGCACCGCGGTGGCGTACGCGGCCCAGACCTCACGGGTGAGGAAGTGGCCGAGGCCGGGCACGGTGGTCAGCCCGGCGCCGGGGACCGCGGCGGCGACGGCGCGTGCCGCCGTCACCCGCAGCAGCGGGTCCTGCTCGCCGTGCAGCACCAGCGTCGGTGCGGCGATGCGGGCGAGTGGGCCGCCGTGCCACCGTGCCCCGATCTGACGGCTCTGCGCCTGCTGGTCACGGAAGCCGACGACACCGTGCGCCGCCTCCTTGGCCACGAAGTCGCGTACGTCGTGTTCGCCGACCGACTGTCCGGGGGCGGCCAGGATGCGGGCGATGTCCAGGGCCAGCGCCAAGTCGCCCTCGGGAGTTCGGGGTTGGCGCAGCCGGGCGAGGCGGGCGACCGTCGCCGGGCGCACGTGGCGCAGGACGCTCGGACCCGACGCTGCGTCGCTGGGCATGGCCGAGGACGTGGTGAGGGTGAGCACGCGGTGCGGGTGGCGTATCGCCATGCGCTGGGCCACCAGTCCGCCCATCGAGTGGCCGAAGACGTGCGCGCGGTCCCAGCCGACGGCGTCCATGACGGCTGCTGCGTCGTCGGTGAGGTCCTCGGCGCTGTAGGCCGGCGCGGCGCGGCGGAGCAGGGCCCCGACCGGTGAGCCGGCCGGCCGGGCCGGGAGGTGGGTGGACTGGCCCGCGTCGCGCTGGTCGTAGGCCACGACGTGGAAGCCGCGGCGTACGAGTTCACCGGCGAATCCGTCCGGCCACCAGAACCGGGACGCCCCCAGCCCCATGACCAGCAGCAGCGGGTCGCCGCCGCGGCCGCCGAGGTCGTCGAAGGCGATACGGATCCTGCCGTTGTGCGCGTAGTGCGTCATCGTGGCCCCCTTGAAGCCTTCGCGTACGGTGTTCGCGAATGTTCGCGAACACCGTACGCAGAGCGGTAGGGTGGCCACAAGGACCACAGGGGAGGCGCCCGTTGACAGGGCAGCAGGAACCGGTGATCTGGATGCGGCCGGAACAGGCGGCGGCCGGACGCCCGGCCGAGCGCAGCCGCGCCGAGATCACCGCGGCGGCAGTCGAACTGGCCGACCGGGAAGGCCTGGACGCCGTCTCCATGCGCCGGGTCGCCGCGGCACTGGACACCGGCGCCGCCTCGCTCTACCGCTACGTCTCCGCCCGCGACGACCTGCTCGCCCTCATGGTCGACAGCACGGCGGGGGAGTACGACCTGTCACCCCCCACGGGAGACTGGCAGGCCGACCTGCTGGTGATCGCACGCCAGGCCCGGCAGATCATGCAGCGGCACCCCTGGCTTCCCGAACTGGTCATCACCCGCCCGGTCCTCGGCCCGCACGGGGTCGATCTTCTGGAGCACGTGCTCGACGTGCTCGCCGGCCACCCGGCCGAACCCGCCGCCAAACTCGAGGCGTTCGCCCTGCTGAACGCGCTGACGGCGCTGTTCGTCCAGCACGAACTGGCCGCCGCGGCGCCGGAAGCCCGGCGCCAGGCCGCCTACTTGCAGCACATCGCCGCCGCCGGCGGCCACCCGCGCATCGCGGCCCTGCAGGCTGTCGCCGCGCCGCCCGCCGACACGTCCCGCGACCGGTTCGCATCCGTACTCGTCCGCGCCCTGACCGGCGTACTGGGCTGACGGCGCCGGGGGCACCGGCGCCCGGGCCGTGGCGTGCCGGAACCGGCTCCGGCACGCCACGGCCCTGTCCCCATGCGGATCAGGTGTTGGTACCGGTGGCCCAGATGGGCCGCCCGTCCCGGTTGTAGATCACCAGGTTGTGGTCGTCCTGCAGGGCCAGGACCGAGCCGCGGTTGTCCGGAGATCCGGTCCCCGACTCCCAGATGACGCTCTGGTCCTCGTCGAAGACCACAAGGTTGCCGTCGTAGGCGAACAGGGCCTCACGCCCGTTCGGGTAGACGTTCTCGGCCTGCCACGTCGGTTTGTCCTCCTGGTACAGGACGAAGTTGCCGTCCTCCTGCAGGCGCAGGGACGAGTCGCCCCTCCCGTTGGTCAGCGCCTGGTTGCGCACGATCCTGGTACCGGCCGGGAATTCGGCATTCGCCATGCTCGCGCCCTCCTCGGTGTGGATGCGGGGCTCCTTCCCCCGGAGCGCCCCACACGCTACCGACGTGTCCCTCCGCGGCATCAGGGCGTGAAGCACGTGCCCGGAACGCCGCGGGCCGACGTCGTTCGCGCCCCGGGCGCGCGCCCGGCCCGACGTGAACCGGTCCGCGCGCCCCTCGCCCTGCGCGTGCTGCCGATTCCGCGGCGAACCCGGGGAGTTCGGCTCCGACGGCCCCGTGCCGCCGGGACAATTCCCGTTCCGGGAGCCGGGCCAGGTCGGGCCGGGCGCGGAACGGGAGCGTGTGCCATGCGCAGCATGTGGTCGTGGGCAAGGATCTGCGGAAGCGCGTCCCTGGCCGTGGGAATGGTCGCGGCCGGGCCCGCAGCGGCGCCGGTGGCAGCGAACGAGCCGGGCGGGGGCGTCAGTTGTACGGGCACCAACACCATCGGCTTCTCCCCGGGCCTGAGTCTGCGGGCGAGAAGGACCAGGATCACCGGGACGGGTTCCTACCACTGCACCTCCGCCGACCGCAGGCTCACCGCCGCCGGGTCCGAGATCACCGGCGGCGGGGTGAACGGCTGCTTCGCCTCCGACGCCACCACGGTGGAGAAGATCACCTGGAACACCGGTGAGCGGAGTGTGGTGGTCTACCCGATGGGCGATGTCCGGCAGGTCGCCGGGCAGGCCGTGGTGCTGGTGGTCGGGAAGGTGGTGTCGGGGAGGTTCCGTGGCCGGACGGTCGCCTCGCCCGGTGTCCAGCTCACCCTCGATGTCCCGGCGTGTGCGACGGACCGGGGCGTGCAGCGGATCAGCGGTCCGTCGGCGCTGCTGATCCCCTGACCTCGGCCTCGGCCTCGGCCGCGTCCAGTGACCGGCGGCCGTACCGGGCGGCCAGGTCGAGGACGTGTGCGACGTCGTCCCGGGTCGCGGCGGGGTTGATGGTGCACATGCGGAGCACCGTGGTCTCGTGCAC
>NZ_JABBXF010000111.1 GCF_013030945.1 Streptomyces morookaense
CGTCTTCCTCGTCAGCCACAACAACAACTCCATCCGCGACACATGCGACCGCGTGCTGTGGCTGGAGCGCGGTGAGCTGCTGATGGACGGCCCGACGGACGAGGTCGTACGGGCGTACGAGAAGGAAACGGCACGGTAGCGCTTCACGCGGCGCCCCGGGTGCAACCACGGCGCACCCGCGGCATCCTGGCCCCATGGCCTTGGACCCGGAGATAGCCGCCCTGCTGACGGAACTCGGACTCGACGGACCGGAGCCCGCCGAACCGCCCACGGCCGCCGAGATGCGCAACGCCACCCGCGCCTTCGCCCTCGCCCTCGCGACCACCCCGCCGATCGAGGTGGGATCGGTCGCCGACGACCGGATCACCGGAGTACCGGTCCGGATCTACCGCCCGGAGGGCGAAGGGGCCGTACCCACCGTCGTCTACTTCCACGGCGGCGGCTTCGTCGGCGGCGACCTCGACACCCACGACGGCATCTGCCGCCGCCTCTGCCGCGACCTCACCGCGGTCGTGGTGAGCGTCGCCTACCGGCTCGCCCCCGAATTCCCCTTCCCCGCCGGCTTCGACGACTGCGTCGCGGTGACGAGTCACATCTGCGACCACATCACCGACTACGGCGGCGGCAACCTCGCCGTCGCGGGCGACAGCGCCGGCGGCAATCTGGCCGCCGGAGTCGCCCTCGCCTTCCGCGACGAAGGGCGCCCGCTGGCCGCCCAGTTCCTCGCCTACCCCGGCACCGACCTCAGCGACAAGGCCGACCACCGCTCCCTCACGGAGAATGCCGACGGCTACGCCCTGACCACGGCCGAAATAGACCGCATCAAGCGCCTCTACCTCACCGACCTCCCCGCCGCCGCCGACGGCGCCCCCGCCTCCCCCCTCCGCGCCGACAGCCACGAGGGCCTGCCGCCCGCGGTCATCGGCTGTGCGGAGTTCGATCCGCTGCGGGACGAGGGCCTGGCCTACGCGGACGCCCTGCTGGCCGCAGACGTCGTGGTCGACAAGCACGTCTTCCCGGGCCTGGTCCACGGCTTCCTCCACCTCGCGGGCAAATCCCGGGCGGCGGAGGCGGCAACGGCCCGCCTGATAGGCGAGTTCGGGGAGCTGCTGCGGGCCTGAGCGGTGCTCCGACAGTCCAAATCCTCACAACACGCCGCCCTCAACGAGGATTTGCGCACACACCCACCCCTCGCGCCTGCCCCCGGAGGTACGTGGCCCGTTCGGCCTCCGTGAAATCGCGGTGGAGGGCCGTGCAGATTCTGCGGACGGCTTCTGCCTCGTCGGGGAGGTACACGTTCCAGATCCGCGCGGTGCCGTCGCTGCTGCCGGTGGCGAGGGTGGTGCCGTCGGGGCCGTAGGCCACGGAGGCGACGGGGCCGGTGTGGCCCGTGAGGATGTTGCGGGATTTGCCGGTGGCCGCGTCCCACAGGCGCACGGTCCTGTCGGAGCTGCCGCTCGCGAGGGACTTGCCGTCGGGGCTGAAGGCCAGGGAGGTGACGGTGTTGGTGTGGCCCGTGAGGACGTTGCGGACTTTGCCCGTCGCCACGTCCCAGAGGCGGACGGTGTCGTCACCGGTGCCGCTGGTGAAGCTGCCGTGGTCGCTGCTTCCGGTGGCGAGGGTGGTGCCGTCGGGGCTGAAGGCCATGGAGGTGACCAGGGTGGTGTGCCCGGTAAGCACCTTGCGTCTCTTGCCTGTTGTCACGTCCCACAGTTGCACGGTGGTGCCCCCGCTGCTGGTGGCAAGCGTCCTGGCCTCCGGGCTGAAGGCCATCAATACGACCGGGCCGGCCTGGCCGGTGAGGGTGTCGAGGGCTGCGCCCGTGGCCACGTCCCACAGCCGTACGGTGCTGTCGTTGCCGCCGACGGCCAGGGTCCTGCCGTCGGGGCTGAACGCCGCCGACACCACCGGGGTGGTCTGGCCGGTGAGGGCCACGCGGGCCGCGCCCGTGGTCGCGTCCCACAGGCGTACGGACTTGTCGACGCCGCCGGTGGCGAGGGTCCGGCCGTCCGGGCTGAACGCGACAGCCGTCACGCCGCTGGTGTGGCCGGTGAGGATGCTGCGTGGCGTGCCTGTGGCCAGGTTCCACAGCCGCACTGTGCTGTCGTAGCTGCCGGTGGCGAGGGCGGTGCCGTCGGGGCTGAACGCCATGGACGCAACAGTGCTGGTGTGGCCGGTGAGGACGTTCCGGGTGGTACTTGCGGTGGAGTACCACAGCCGCAGGGTGCCGTCGTAGCTTGCGCTGGCGAGAGTTCTGCCGTCGGGGCTGAAGGCCACCGAAGTCACCGGCGCCGCATGGCCTTTGAAGGTGCCGCGGTTGGTGCCCGTGGCGACGTCCCACAGTTGCACCGTGCGGTCGCCGCCGGCGGTGGCGAGGGTCCTGCCGTCGGGGCTGAAGGCCACCGACGCCACCGGGTCGGCGTGGCCGGTGAGGATGCTGCGGGCCGCGCCCGTGGCCGTGTCCCACAGCCGCGCGGTGGCGTCGTCGCCGCCGGTGGCGAGAATGGTGCCGTCGGGGCTGAACGCCACGGATGCGACGTTGCCGGAATGGCCGGTGAGGACGTTGCGGGTGGTGCCTGTGGTGACGTCCCAGAGTCGCACCGTGCGGTCGCCGCCCGAGGTGGCGAGGGTTCTGCCGTCGGGGCTGAAGGCCACCGAGATCACCGTGCCGGTGTGACCGCTGAAGACGGTGCAGTGCGTGCCCGTCGTCACGTCGCACAGCCGCACGGTCTTGTCACTGCTGCCGGTGGCGACGGTCTTGCCGTCCGGACCGAACGCCACCGAGGTCACGGAAGAGGAGTGACCGGTGGGGATGTTGCGGATCGTTCCCGTGGCCACGTCCGCGAGCCGTACGGTGCCGTCGTCGTTGCTGGCGGCGACGGTCCTGCCGTCCGCGCCCAGGGCGACCGGAACCCTCGATGACCTGTTGCCGGCAAGGAGGTTGCGGGTGGTGCCCGTGGTGACGTCCCGCAGTTGCACCGTGCCGTCGCCGCCCGAGGCGATGAGGGTCTTGCCGTCGCGGCTGAACACTGCCGACATCACCGGGACCCCGCGGTAGGGGAGGAGGTGCCGCAACGGCAGCGCCGCAGCCGCATAGAGGCTGCTGACGGCCTCACTGGTGGGGCTGGTCCGATGGGCCTGGACTGCCAGGAGGGAGGCCAGGTCGGGGTCGGAGTCGATCAACGCGCTGGACTGGGCCGCCAGTTGCCGGGACTGGGCCTCCCGCTGCGCCGTGAGAGCCGCCTCCCGCTGCTGGAAGGCCACACCCGTGGCGACCAGGGCGAGGGCCAGGAGCATCGCGAGACTCGCGAGCAGCTGGCGCAGGCGTCTGGTGCGGCGGCGGTCCCGCCGGCGTTCGGCGGTCTCGTGGTCGATACCGGCGTCGAGGAACGCCTGTGCCACGGGCCCCAGGGCGGCCCGGCACGCGGGGTCGGCGGCCCACTCGCGGGCGAGGGCGAGGCGCGTGCCGCGGTAGAGCTGGCCCGTGTCACGCCCTTCGCGCTCCCACGCCTCGGCCGCCTCCACGAGCGACTGCCGGATGCGCAGCCCCGCGCGGTCCTCGTCCAGCCAGGTGTGCAGCCGCGGCCAGGCGAGCAGCAGCGCCTCGTGCGCCAGCTCCACATGATCCGCGTCCAGCGTCAGCAGCCGGGCCCGGGCGAACGCGTCGAGGACGGCGCTCGCCGCGTCCGGTGCCGGGTCCCGTTCCAGCAGGCGGCCGCGTTCCATGCGGCGCCCGGTGACGCCGGTGTCGTCGAGGTGGACGAGATGCAGCAGCAACCGCCGTGCGACGGGCTGCTGTTCCGGCGGCAGCGCGGAGTAGGCGTGCTCGGCCGTGGTGGCCACCGCCCCCGAGATGCCGCCGGTCAGCTGGTAGCCGGCCACGGTCAGCGTGGTGTCCGTCCGCTGCTGCCAGGTGGCCAGCAGGGCGTGGGAGAGGAGGGGCAGCACCCCGGCCCGCGGGGTGGCCGTGCCGCCCGCGTCGCGGAGCATGAGTTCCACGAGCCCCGGTTCCACCGACAGCCCCGCCTTCTCGGCCGGGCCCGTGATGGCCTCGCGCAACTGCCCCGTGTCCATGGGCCCCAGCGGGACGTGCCCGTGCCGCAGGGCGGCGACCAGCTCCTGGTGCGCCAGGCAGTGCCCGTAGAAATCGGCCCGGATGCCGAGTACGGCCAGGCAGGCCGGGCCTTCGGAGTTGGCCCCGGCCGGTGCGGATGTCAGCGCGTGCAACAGCTCGACGAAGGCCCGCCGTTCGGTTTCGTCCTGGCACAACGTGAACAGTTCCTCGAACTGGTCCACCACCAGGGCGAATCGGGGGGAGTCGGCCGGGTGCGCCTCCGTGGCCCGGTCCAGCAGGGCCCGGAGCGTCGCGGCGGGGTGTTCGCCCGGAGTCAGCAACAACGGCTGCCAGTGCCCTGCCGCACCGGGCGCCGGAAGCACGCCACGTGTCAGGGCGGGTATCAACCCGGCGCGCAACAGGGATGATTTCCCGGCGCCGGACGGGGCGACGACCATCAGCGGCCCCGACCCGTCGAGCCGTTTGGTCAGTTGGGCCACCAGGGCCGCGGTGGCCTGTTCCCGTCCGAAGAACCAGCGGGCGTCCTGCGGCCCGAACGCCGACAGTCCCCGGTACGGGCAACCCCCGCTGTTCCGGACGAGTTCCTCGAGTAACCCGCCGGTGCCGAGCGCCCGGTCGCAGGCGCGCGCCAGCTCCAGCGTCATCGGTTTGTCGCCGTTCTCGACCTTGCTCAGGTAGCCCTTGCTGTAGAAGGCGAGCGTGGACAGTTTGGCCAGCGACACCCCGCGCTCGCGTCGCAGCCTCCGTAAGAGTTCGCCACCGTCGTCCACGATTGAAGATCATCCCAGCGGGCCCAGGCCCGCTCAAGGGCACCTCAACAGGGGTTTCCCGGTCGCCCGTCGCCCGAGGAAACCGGGAAACCGCTTGGCTCGCGCGGGCGCCTTGGGCTGGACTTCCCAGGGGCCCGTCACGGGGGTACGGGCCCCACGGGGTCAGGAGTGCGCCTGCCGCTGGTGCACGCCCATCGCCCGCAACGTCTCCGTTGCGGCCGGGCCGTTGGCGGTTCGTACCGCCTCCGCCCACGCGTGCTTGTACGCGCGGCACTGCGCGCACCGCGGGGGCCGGTACGCCTGCAGCGCGGCCGTCAGCAGCCGGGCCTCCGTCCCGCTCAGCGGGTCGTGGATGGCGAGGTACACCTGCCCGTTCACGGGCGGCTGCGGTACGACCTCGACGGTGCAACCGTGCGCGCGGAACGCGTCGTGCAGGTCGCGGGCCGCCTGGGCGGCGGCCACGCGGACGTGTGGGGGAGTGGGCATGGGGTACCTCGGTGGTGGGGTGTGTTCTCCGTTCCGGAACTCAGTGTCGGTGCGTGGGGCTACCCTCACCAGGGGTAACGGCTTTCGCCGCCTCGACTCTAAAATTTGGGGGCAACTGTGCCTGCGCCCAAGGACCTTGACTCCTCGCTTTCCCTGCCCGCCCTGTACGGGGCGAAGCTGCGCAAGCTGCGTATTCGGGCGGGGTGGACGCAGAGGGAGCTGGGGGACAAGATCCCCATTGCCCACAGCCGGATTGCCCAGTTCGAACTGGGTAACGAGGTGCCGACCGACGACCTCTCCATGCGGCTGGACAAAGTCCTCGGGGCGGACGGTGACTTGCACGACCTGTGGGTGCATGCCAAGCGGTTCCCGCCCAAAGATGCGTTCCGCAGGTTTCGGGACTACGAGGCCAAAGCCACTGCCATACACAAGTACCAGGCGCACGGCGTGCCAGGGCTGTTGCAGACCGAGGCTTACGCGCGCGAAATCATTCGCGAAGCGCTGCCGTGGTGCACGGCGGACCAGATCGAGGAGAAGGTAGCCGCGCGGATCGCTCGCCAGCACGTGTTCGCCAGGAGTGAGCCTCCACTCCTGTGGGCCGTACTGGACGAGGCCGTGATCCGGCGGTCGGTCGGCGGACCGGCAGTCATGCGTGCGCAGTTGGCGCAGCTACTGGAGGCCGCCGGGAAGGCGAACATCGAGCTCCAAGTGCTGCCGTTCGAGGCTGGCGGCCACGCAGCCATGGGCATGTCGGTGACCGTGCTGTCCTTCCACAACGCTCCGGACGTCGTCTACTTGGAAGGTGGGACGCTGACGGAACTCGTGAAGGACTGTCGGGAAGTTGCGCGGCAGTCCCATCGTTACGATCGCGTACACGCATTGGCGCTGCCGCTTGCCCTGTCGCTCAAGCGGATTGAACAGGCAATGGAGGAAGTTGGCGCATGTGCACCATACGAGGAGAGTTGAGCAGAGTCAGTTGGCGCAAATCGACGTACAGCGACGATCAGCATGACTGCGTTGAGGTTGCCGACAGCGAAGCCGTCACGGCCATACGCGACAGCAAACGTCCCTCAGGCCCCGCCCTGATCCTCCCGCGCCAGGCCTGGGCGCGATTCATCCGCACTCTCTGACGGGCCCGCCGCAGGCGCCTCGCCGAACCGTGCGAGCGCAAGCGCACCCAGCACCGCCAGTACGAACCCCGCAATGGCCATGGGCGCGAGCCCATCCCGGGTGCGGTCGCCGAGCCAGATCACGCCCACGAGCGAAGGGCCGAGCGTCTCGCCGATCACCATGCCGGCCGTGGCGGCCGTCACCGAACCCCGTTGCAGGGCGGACGTCAGCAGCAGGAACGCCGAACCGCCGCCCACCAGCACCGCATACGCGGCGGGGTTGGTGAGGACGGCCCCGGGCGACACGTCGTCCACGAGTCGCACGGCCACCTCCACCACCCCGAAGCCGATGCCCGCGCCGAGTCCGAGGACGGCGGGCCGGGCGCGGCCCGGAAGGCGACCGCCCGCGGCGCCGATGGCCAGAACGGCGAAGCCCACGCACAGCGTGCCCACCTTCAGGGCCATCGAGCCCGTCTCGTGGCCCTCGGCACCGGACGCGAGGCCCAGCAGCCCCAGCCCGCCGCAGACGGTGAGCACCGCCGCCCACTCCACCCCGCTGAGGCGGGTCCGCATCACCCAGGCCGCGGTGACAGCGGTGACCGCCAGACTCGAAGCCAGCGCAGCGCCCACGGCGTAGATCGGGATCAGCCGGAGCGCGGCGACCTCCAGTACGAAGCCGATGGCGTCGAGCGCGAGCCCGGCCACGTACCGCCACTGCCGCACCACCCGCATCAGCAGCACGGCGTCCACGCCGGACCCGCTGCCGGGGGCCGTTGCACGGGCGGCAACCGCCTGGAGGACGGAGGCGGTGCCGAAGCAGACCGCGGTGCCGAGGGCACAGAGCATTCCGAGGATCACGGGACCGACTCTAGGGGTGTCGGAGGGCAGGTCTAGGGTGGGCGGCACTCTTCAGTACACGGGGGCGAAAAAGATGGGACAGACGGGACAACCCCGCCGCTGGCGGTCGAGCACGGTCATACTCGGCGGGATGGGCCTGCTGGCCACCGCCCTGACCTCCTGCGGGTCGGAGCCGGACAAGCGGTGCGTCGACCCGAACAGCTATGACGTGTCCAAGGGTTACAAGGTCCTGGACAGCAAGGCCTGCAAGGACAACAAGGGCGGCGGCGGGGCCGGCGGTGCCGGTGGCCGCTGGTACTACGGCGCGGACCGCACCAACGGCTATGCGGACCGTGGCACGTTCACGAAGAGCCAGGCCGTCAACCGCGGCGGTTTCGGCTGCTCGGGCAGCCACTCCGTGGGCGGCTGAGCGGGATGCGGCGCCACCGCATCACCCCTCGCCCGGGCTGGCAGGCGACGGTCGAGGAACAGGGCCTGATCTATCCGCTGTGCCGGCACCCGGACGGTTCGCTGCGGCCGTACTGGGACGAGAGCGCGTACTACTCCTTCACGCTGCCCGAGGTCGAGGTGCTGGAGGCGGTGGTGGCGGAGCTGCACGAGATGTGTCTGGCCGCGGCGGGGCACATCGTCGAGAAGGAGCGGTTCGCGGATCTCGGCATCACGGATCCGCGGCTGGCGGCGCTCGTCGCGGAGGCGTGGGAGCGGAGTGACGAACTGCCGTCGCTGTACGGGCGGTTCGACCTGCACTACGACGGGCGCACGGGGGCGCCCGCCAAGATGCTGGAGTACAACGCGGACACGCCGACGTCCCTGGTGGAGGCGGCGAGTGCGCAGTGGTTCTGGATGGAGGACCGGTTCGGGGACGTGCCGGGCACGGACCAGTGGAACTCGTTGCACGAGCGGCTGGTGGAGGCGTGGCGGCGGCAGGCGCCGCTGCTGCCGCCGGGTGCGCCGGTGCACTTCGCGCACTCGGCGGGGGACGAGCTGGGCGAGGACCTGATGACGGTCGCGTACCTGCGCGAGACGGCCGACCAGGCGGGCCTCGCGACGGAGGCGATCTCGATGGAGGACATCGGGTGGGACCCGCTGTCCGGCCGGTTCGTGGACAAGTCGCTGCGGTTCATACGGGCGTGCTTCAAGCTCTACCCGTGGGAGTGGCTGGCGACGGACGAGTTCGGTCCGCATGTGCTGGACACGCTCGACAACGGCGGGGGCACGGGCTCGACGCTGTGGATCGAGCCGGCGTGGAAGATGCTGCTGTCCAACAAGGCGCTGCTGGCGGTGCTGTGGGAGCTGTTCCCGGGGCACCCGAACCTGCTGCCGGCGTATCTGGACGGTCCGCGGGAGCTGGCCCGTACGACGGGCTATGCGGCGAAGCCGCTGCTGGGGCGGGAGGGTGCGGGCGTCACGCTGCATGAGCCGGGCGCCCCGGACCCGGTGGTCCGGGACGAACCCTGCTGCTACCAGGAGCTGGCGCCGCTGCCGGACTTCGACGGCAACCGGGTGGTGCTCGGTGCGTGGACGGTGGAGGGGGAGCCCTCCGGGCTGGGCATCCGCGAGTCGGCGGGGCCGATCACGGACGGGTACGCGAGGTTCGTGCCGCACGTGATCGCCCCGTAAGCAGGCGCCCCGTGAGGGGCGCGGGGCTGTTGACATTTGCGGCTCCGTCGCGTGGGCGCGACGCACTGCAGGCGCCCCGTGAGGGGCGCGGGGAACTGCGCGATCAGCCACGACGCGCCCGCAGACGAGGGGCGGCTTACGGGGTGCGCACCCTAGTGGCCGCCGCCCAACAGCCCGCCGAGGATCGGCACTCCGCCGAGCAGCCCGACCAGCGGTGCCAGCGGCCCGCCGTCGGGCGCGTGCTCCGGTCCGCCCTCCTCCTCGTCCTCGCCGGGCCCGGGCATCGGGGCCTTCTTGGCCGCGGGCTTGGCGGCGGGCTTGGCCGCCTGAGGAGCCGCCTGAGGAGCCGCCTGCGGGGCGGCTTGTGGCGCAGGGGCGGCCTCGGGCGCCGTGAGCTCCTTGTCCAGTTGCCGGATATCCGACGCCTTCGGCAAATCGGCCTGCGCGTTCAGCGCCACGGCCTCGGGGACGATGGGACGCGCGGCCGGAGCGTCGGCCGCCGCCGCCTCCAGCGGGGCGACGGCGGCGACGGACAGAGCGGCGGCCAGGGGGGCCAGTGCGTAGCGGAAGCGCATGGGGAGTTCTCCTTCGGCGCGAATCGACAAGCTTCGCAAGGAGAACGAATCGGGACAGGTGGGGTCACCCGTCAGCTGCCCAGTACCGCCCGCAGCTGTTCCAGTCCCCAGTCCAGGTCCTCCTTGGAGATGACCAGCGGGGGTGCGATCCGGATCGTCGAGCCGTGCGTGTCCTTGACCAGGACCCGCCGCTCCATCAGCCGTTCCGAGATCTCCCGCCCCGTCCCGTGGGACGGGGCGATGTCGATGCCCGCCCACAGGCCGCGGCCGCGGACCGCGGTCACCGCGCCGGAGGCGGTCAGGCGGACGAGTTCGTGGTGCAGGTGGTCGCCCAGCTCCGTCGCCCGCTCCTGGTACTCGCCGGAGCGCAGGATGGCGATGACCTCCAGGGCCACCGCGCACGCCAGCGGATTCCCCCCGAAGGTGGAACCGTGTTCGCCGGGCCGGTAGACGCCGAGGACGTCCTGGGACGAGACCACGGCCGAGACCGGGACCACGCCGCCGCCCAGCGCCTTGCCCAGCACGTACATGTCGGGCACCACGTCCTCGTGCTCGCACGCGAACGTCTTCCCCGTGCGGCCCAGGCCGGACTGGATCTCGTCCGCGATGAAGAGGACGTTCCGCTCGGCCGTCAGCCGCCGCACCCCCGCGAGGTAGCCCGGCGGCGGCACCAGCACGCCCGCCTCGCCCTGGATCGGCTCCAGCAGCACGGCCACCGTGTGCTCGTCGACCGCGGCCTCCAGCGCCGCCAGGTCTCCGTAGGGGACGATCTCGAAGCCGGGGGTGTACGGGCCGAAGTCGGCCCGGGCCTCCGGGTCCGTCGAGAAGGAGATGATCGTGGTCGTGCGCCCGTGGAAGTTGTTGTCCGCCACGACGATCTTCGCCCGGCCGTCGGGCACGCCCTTGACGCGGTAGCCCCATTTACGGGCGGTCTTCACGGCCGTCTCGACCGCCTCCGCACCGGTGTTCATGGGGAGGACCATCTCCATGCCGCACAACGCGGCGAGTTCTGCGCAGAAGTCGGCGAACCGGTCGTGGTGGAAGGCGCGTGAGGTGAGCGTCACCCGGTCGAGCTGGGCTCTGGCGGCGTCGATCAGACGGCGGTTGCCGTGGCCGAAGTTGAGGGCCGAGTAGCCGGCCAGCATGTCGAGATAGCGGCGGCCCTCGACGTCGGTCATCCATGCGCCCTGCGCGGTCGCCACCACGACCGGCAGCGGGTGGTAGTTGTGCGCGCTGTGCTCCTCGGCGGCGGCGATGCTGCGTTCTGTGGACGTCAACACGTGCTCCGTTCGGGTCGGTGCAGGCTGCTGCCGCCTTTTCTACACCCCTGTCGGCCACCGTCGGCCCGAGTCCGTCGCCACACCTGAGAGAATGTGTGCATGGCCCTTGATCGTCCGCGCGCCCTGTCCGGTATCCAGCCCACTGCAGGCTCGTTCCACCTCGGGAACTACCTCGGTGCCATCCGCCAGTACGTGGCCCTGCAGGAGACCCACGACGCCTTCTACATGGTCGTCGACCTGCATGCGATCACGGTGCCGCAGAACCCGATGGAGCTGCGCGCCAACACCCGCATCGCCGCCGCCCAGCTGCTGGCCGCCGGGCTCGACCCGGAGCGCTGCACCCTCTTCATCCAGAGCCACGTCCCCGAGCACGCGCAGCTCGCCTGGGTCATGAACTGCCTCACCGGCTTCGGCGAGGCCTCCCGCATGACCCAGTTCAAGGACAAGTCGGCCAAGCAGGGCGCCGACCGCACCACCGTCGGCCTGTTCACGTACCCGATCCTGCAGGTCGCCGACATCCTGCTGTACCAGGCCGACTCCGTGCCGGTCGGCGAGGACCAGCGCCAGCACGTCGAGCTGACCCGCGACATCGCCGAGCGCTTCAACGGGACCTACGGCGACACCTTCACCGTCCCGTCGGCGCACATCGTCCGCGAGACCGCGAAGATCTACGACCTGCAGGACCCGACGGCCAAGATGAGCAAGTCGGCCTCGACCGCCAAGGGCCTGATCAACCTGCTCGACGAGCCCAAGGTCTCGGCGAAGAAGATCAAGAGCGCGGTCACCGACACGGACACCGTGATCCGCTTCGACCCGGAGCACAAGCCGGGCGTCAGTAATCTGCTCACCATCTACTCCACGCTCACGGGCACCGGAATCCCGGAACTGGAGGAGAAGTACCAGGGCAAGGGCTACGGTGCGCTCAAGACCGACCTCGCCGAGGTGATGGTGGAGTGGGTGACCCCGTTCCGCGCGCGTACGCAGGAGTACCTGGACGACCCGGAGACCCTGGACGCCGTCCTGGCCAAGGGCGCGGAGAAGGCCCGCGCCGTCGCGGCCGAGACGCTCGCCCAGGCCTACGACAAGGTGGGCTTCCTGCCCGCCAAGCACTGAGGGCCATGGTCCCCCGGCCGCCGGGACCAGGGAATCTGGCAGCGGACCCGGCACAGCCGCCACACTGACCACGGGCACACACAGGCGCACAGGAGCAGCAGGAGGGAGAACGCAATGGGAACCGTGACGCTCGGCGTTTCGATCGCGGTCCCGGAGCCGTACGGCAGCTTTCTCCAGAAGCGCCGGGAAGGCTTCGGGGACCCGCACGCCCATGGCATTCCCACGCATGTGACCCTGCTGCCGCCGACCGAGGTCGACGCGTCGTCGCTGCCCGCGATCGAGGAGCATCTGGCCGGGGTGGCCGCCCAGGGCCGCTCTTTCCGCATGCGGCTGTCCGGGACGGGCACGTTCCGTCCGCTGTCGCCCGTCGTCTTCGTCAACGTGGTCGAGGGCTCGGCGGCGTGCGCCTGGCTGCAGAAGCGGATCCGCGACGGGTCGGGCCCCGTCGCGCGCGAGCTGCAGTTCCCGTACCACCCGCATGTGACCGTGGCGCACGGCATCGCCGAGGAGGCCATGGACCGGGCGTACGAGGAGCTCGCGGACTACGAGGCGGAGTGGACGACGGGGGGCTTCGCCCTCTACGAGCAGGGGGCGGACGGGGTGTGGCGCCTGGAGCGCGACTTTCCGTTTCGCGGCTCCGCTCCGTCCGTGAGCCCCGCCGTGCCCCGGCAGGGGGGCTCACTGCTGCCGGGAGCCGCGCCGCAGATCCCCTGAAGCGGGTAGAAGAGCCGGCATGAACTGGCTCACGCGGCATCCTGTCTACACCCGGCTGACCCGCACCCACGCGTGGTGCGTCTACGAGACCCTCACCCGGGTCAAGTGGAACCGGCTCGCCGCCACCATCACCTTCAGCAGCTTCCTGGCCCTGTTCCCGCTCGTCACCGTCGGCGCTGCCGTCACCGCAGCGCTGCTCAGCGAGCGGCAGAGCCAGGAGCTCCAGAAACGGCTCACCGCCCAGGTGCCGGGGCTGCACCTCGGCTCGTTCACCGACAACGCCGGCACCGTCGGGCTGATCGCCGGGGCCCTGCTCCTGCTCACCGGCATCAACTGGGTCGGCCAGCTGCGCGAGTGCCTGCGGGCCGTGTGGGAGCTGGAGGAGGACCCCGGGAACGTCGTCCTGCTCAAGCTCAAGGACGCGGCCGTGCTGCTCGGCCTGGGGGCGGTCGCGCTGGTCTCCTTCGGCTGCTCCGCCTTTGCGACCGCCGCCGTCGACTGGGTCGTGAAGCACACGGGGGTGGGCGGCGGCGTCCTGCTCACCGTCGCGGGGTTCTGCGCGGCGGTGCTGGCCGACTTCCTGATGATGCTCTACGTGCTCTCCCGGCTGCCCGGCGTGCACCCGGACCGCCGCAACCTCGCGGTGGCGGCGCTCATCGGGGCCGTCGGCTTCGAGGTGCTCAAGATCGTGCTGAGCAGCTATCTGCGCGGCGTCGCCGCCAAGAGCATGTACGGCGCCTTCGGCACCCCGGTCGCGCTGCTCCTGTGGATCAGCTTCACGGCAAAGCTGACGCTGGCCTGCGCCGCGTGGACGGCAACGCGGAGCGCCCCGAAGGGGCGCGGGGAACTGCGCGAGCAACCACCGTCGGCCCGCGGCCGACGGACCACCTGAGCGGCAGGTCATCTGCGGGAGCGTCGTGGCTGGTCGCGCAGTTCCCCGCGCCCCTGACGGGGCGCGAGGCTCCCGTCGGCTAGCTCTTCGGCCGGCGCCGGACCAGGTCCGGCAACGGGTGCCGGCGGTGCACCACGAACCCCGCCACGGCCAGCACGGCCAGTGCGCCGCCCGTGATGCCGAGGGCCGTCCACATGCCGTCCTTGGAGGAGCCGGTGACGGACGCCTGCGCGCCCGCGCCCTGGCCGGCCCGGCCGCCCGGCTTGTCGCCGCCCTTGGGCGGGACGAGCACGCCCACCGGCTTGACGTGGCCGGCCGCCTCGAAGCCCCAGTCGAGGAGGCGCTGGGTCTCCTTGTAGACCTCGTTGGCCTCCTTGATGTCCGGGTTCATGACCGTGACGAGCAGCTTCTTGCCGTCGTGCTGGGCGACACCCGTGAAGGTGTTGCCGGCGTTGGTGGTCGACCCGTTCTTGACGCCCGCCATGCCCTTGTACGGCTGCAGGCCGGCGGCTCCGGTGAGGAGCCGGTTGGTGTTCTGGATGCCGAAGGTCTCCCGCTTCTTGCCCGGCTTCTCCTCGCCGGGGAACTGCGCGGAGACGGTCGAGCAGTACTCGCGGAAGTCGGCGTTCTGCAGCCCGGAGCGGGCGAAGAGCGTGAGGTCGTAGGCGCTGGAGACCTGGCCCTCGGCGTCGTAGCCGTCGGGCGTGACGACATGGGTGTCGAGCGCCTGGAGCTCCTCGGCGTGCGCCTGCATGTCCTGGACGGTCTTCGCGGTGCCGCCGTTCATCGCGGAGAGCGCGTGCACGGCGTCGTTGCCGGAGCGGAGGAAGACACCGAGCCACAGGTCGTGGACGGTGTACGTCGAGTCCTCCTTGATGCCGACCTGGCTGCTGCCCTCGCCCATGCCCGCCAGGTCGGAGGCGAGCACCTTGTGCTTCTGGTCCTTGGGGAACTTCGGCAGCACGGTGTCGGCGAACAGCATCTTGAGTGTGGACGCCGGCGGGAGCTTCCAGTGCACGTTGTGCGCGGCGAGGATGTCGCCGGACTCGGCGTCCGCGACGAGCCAGGAGTCGCCGCTGATCTCCTTGGGCAGCTGGGGCGCACCCGGCCCGAGCTGCACCTGGGTGCCGGGCTTGCCCAGCAGCTCGCCGCCCACCGTGGACATCTGGGCGGGCGGCTCCTTGGCCGGCTTGTGCGGCGGCCCGGCCTTGCCGTCGGGCGCCGTCGCGCCGTGGGACGCGCCGGGGGAGGCGCTTGCGCTTGGCGACGCCGGCCCGGGGGCGGCGAGGGCGGGCGCGGCCGTCGCCAGGGGGATCAGCAGCGATGCGGAGGCGGCCAGCAGGGCCGCGCCTCCGCGGCGCAGCGCGGCGGACCGCGGGGGGAATGATGTCGTCGTCGGCACGGTCGTGAACGTACCGCCCCCTCCCGCCACCCGGTACGGCGCCTCACGGCGGTCCCCCGGCGAGGACCCGATAGGAGGAGTGCGGGACGCGAAACGCATACTCGGACGCATGGTGAATTCTTCCGGGGATGCCGCTCCCCGAACCCCCGCGACGCTCACTCGCCCCGTGTCCTGGTTCCTGCTCGCCTTCGGGGCCTGGAGCTGGTGCATCTGGATCACTTTCGTCAAGAACCTGTGGAAGGACGCCAGCGGACTCGCATTTGACCGTGCGGGTGACCCGACCGCGTACTTCTGGGTGCACCTGCTGCTTGCGATCACGTCGTTTCTTCTGGGGACGGCTGTCGGGCTCATCGGGTTGCGTGGGGTGCGTGCGTTGCGGCGTACGTCATAGACGTATGGCATAGCGGCAGGACACCGGACATTGCGGACGGGCGGAATCACGGCGATCACTTGGCCGATTCCCCGGACGTGTGTGCGCCCTCGTGTTTACGGTGATGCGCATCACTGGGCGGGAGGGGCACGGCGATGCGTTGTGTGCACAGGGGCACGGTGGTGCCGGTCTTGTTGGCGTTGCTCGCCGGAGGGTGCGGCTTCGCCTCGGGGAGCGAGGACCGCAGTCCGGTCACGGTCGGCACGACGGACCGCGTCACCTCGCTCGACCCGGCGGGCGCCTACGACGCCGGTTCCTGGGCGCTGTTCGGCAACGTCTACCAGTCCCTGCTGACCTTCGCGCCGGGCTCCAGCACGCCGGTGCCGGACGCGGCCCGCAGCTGCGGGTTCCGCGGCGAGGGCCTGCGTACGTACACGTGCGAGCTGCGCCCGCACCTGACGTTCGCCAACGGGCACGAACTCACGGCGCGGGACGTCAAGTTCTCCTTCGACCGCATCAAGCGCATCCACTCCGACCAGGGGCCGGGTTCGCTGCTGGACACGCTGCAGTCGGTGGACGGAGACGGGGGCGGTACCGAGGTCGTCTTCCATCTCCGGGTGCCCGACGCCACGTTCCCGCTGAAGATCGCCACAGGCGCCGGCTCGATCGTCGACAGCACCCGCTACCCCGCGGACCGGCTCCGCACGGGCGACGCGGTGGACGGCTCCGGCCCGTACGGCCTTGCCACGTACCGTGCGGGGGCGGAGGCGGAGCTGCGGCCCAACACCCGCTACACGGGCGCGGTCAAGAGCCTCGGCGGCCCGGTCACGGTGCGGTACTTCGCCGATCCCGACACGCTGGACGAGGCCTGGCAGGAACGTTCCGTCGAGGTCGTCGGCCGGCAGATGCCGCCGGCGGAGATCGCCCGCATCTCGCCGACGGACCCGGGCGTCCGCGTCGTGGAGACCACGGCGCCGAGCATCCGCTCGCTCGTCTTCGACGTGCGGGACGGGGCGCCGCTGAAGGAGACCGCGATCCGGCAGGCGATCGCGGCCGTGCTCGACCGCGAGGCGATCGCGCGCGACGTCCACCGGCGGACGGTGGATCCGCTGTACTCCCTTGTCCCGCAAGGCATCACGGGCCATGCGACGTCGTTCTACGACGCCTACCCGAAGCCGGACGCGGCGCGGGCCCGGGAGATGCTGCGCGAGGCCGGGGTGGCGGTGCCGGTCCGTTTCGGGCTGGCGTATTCGCAGGGCGCGGCGACGGACCAGGAAGCCGCCCTGATCAAAAGGCAGTTGGAGGCCACGGGCCTGTTCCGGGTGACACCGCAGCGGGTGGGCTGGCAGGAATTCCAGGAAGGGTACGCGCGGGGCGCCTACGACGCGTACTGCGTCAGCTGGGTGGCGGACTTCCCGGACCCGGACACGTTCACCACTCCGCTGGTCGGCGCGGACAATGCGCTGCACTCGGGCTATTCGAGCGCACGGGTGGAGAAACTGATCGCCCAGGCGCGGCAGATCTACCAGCGGAACCGGGTGACGGAGGACTTCCGGCAGATCCAGAAGATCGTGGCGGAGGACGTGCCGATGGTGCCGCTGTGGCAGAAGAAAGAGTATGTGCTGACGACGTCGTCGATTTCGGGGGCGGAGTATCTGTCGGACGGGACGGGGATCTGGCGGCTGTGGCGGCTGGGACGTATCTGAGGGGCGGGACCGGAGGCTCTTAGAAGCCCTCTTACAACACACGCCCACCCTGGCCGCATGGCTACTGCACCCACACGCCGGCTCGCCGTGGCGGCGGTCATCGCTGTCGCCCTCGGCCTCATCGCCTGGCCCGTTCTCAATTCCTTCGGCCTGTTCTCCGACAAGGGCGACTCCATGAGCTTCGGCCAGGGGGACACCGGATCCGGCTCCGCGGGCGGAACCGGCACGCTCATGCCCACCGGCCCGAAGGCGGACTTCAAGGTCGCCGGCACGGTCCAGGACGGCACCAAGATCGGTGTCGTCACCCTGGACGGCAAGAAGTCCGGCTTCAAGGGCAAGGTCTGGGTCTGGGCCCCCAAGCAGTACGACGACCCGAAGTACAAGAACAGCGGCTTTCCCGTGCTGATCGCCCTGCCGGGCGGCAACGGCTATCCCGTCAACTACTGGATGGGCACGGACCTCAAGCTGCAGCAGTCGATCAGCGAATGGTCGAAGGAGGGCAAGAGCCTGCCCTTCATCGTCGCCATGCCCGTCCTGAACCCGGACGACAAGAACTACTACGACGGCAGCGACATCCCGGGGCAACCGAAGATGGGCACGTGGCTCACGGAGGACGTCCCCGACCTCGTCAAGGCCAATTTCCGCACCCTGAAACAGCGCGAGGGCTGGGCCTTCATGGGTTCCTCGTCGGGCGGCTTCGCCGGCCTCAAGGCGGTGCTGCAGAAGCCGGACCGCTTCAAGGCCGTGATCGCCTCCGGGCCGGACATCGTCCCCGATTCACCGCTGTGGGCGGGACACGGGAAGGAGAAGGCGGCCAACAACCCCCAGCTGCTGGCCAAGCAGTTGATCAAGGCCAAGGGGCCGGACGTCTATCTGTCCTTCCAGGTCGGCACGAAGGAGAAGACGGCGATGAAGAACGTGAAGGATTTCATCGCCACGTACGGCAACAAGGGACCGGTGCACACCATGTTGAGCGAGATACCCGACGGGGAGCACAACGCCAAGACCTATGTCCCCAACATGGGGACGGGCCCGATCGAATGGATCAGCAAGCAGATGCAGGGGCCTGTGGCGGCGCCGTAGGCCTATCGGTCCGCCAACCCTCCCAGGGTCATGGCCAGTTCCACCGGCCGGGAGAACATCGGCCAGTGGCCGGTGGGGAGATGATGCAGGTCCATGCCGGCGAGCGGCGCGAAGAGCGGGCTGCCGCTCGCGGCGAGCTCGCGCAGTTGCCCGGGGGTGAAGGTGCAGGCGACCAGGGAGGACGGGACGGCGGGCAGTCCATGCGGCAGGTCGAGGCCCTCGGTGGCCGTGGCGAAAGGCTGTGGGGTGCACCGCTCCCGCAGGCGCGCGAGGTGCTCGTCGGTCAGCCCGGCCAAGTCGTGGGCGTCTCCCGTCCGCTCGAACGGCGGCACCGGCAGCCACTGGCCGTCCCCTTCCTCGGCCACTTCCTTCCGCCAGCGCTCCTGCGTCGCCGGATGGTTGAAGTCGATCACGGCCATTCCGGAGGGCAGCGGCGCGGTGTCGACGAACACCAGCCGCGCGATCCGCCCGGGAATCCGCGCGGCGGCGCCGGTGACGGGCACGTTCGCACCGCTGTGGCCGACCAGCACCACGTCCTGCAGGCCGTTGTCCTCGATGACGCGCACGATGTCGGCGATGTGCGCCTGCACGCCCGTCCCCGGCCCGGCCTCACCGGCCCGCTCCGCCAGGCCCGTCAGCGTCACCGTGTGGACCTCGTGCCCAGCGGAGCGGAGTTCGCGGGCCACGTCCTCCCAGGCCCAGGCACCGAGCCAGAATCCGGGGACCAGAACCAGTGCAGCCATGGGCGTTGTCTCTTTCCGTGGGCGACGTTCCCGGCACCGTAGCAACGCACGAGGACACCTGGTGTCCTCGTTCCCGCGCAACGCGCACTGCCCCCGCACCGTCTCACCGGGCGACGGGAACCGCACAGGGAGGGGACGGCCGTGAAGTGGCTTCGTACCGTGGCGTCGGCAGCGGCGCTGGGGGTCGTGTCCGTCGGGCCGGCGGCAGGGCCCGCCGTTGCCAAGGGCGGGATCGACTTCAAGGTGGTGGCGCACCGTACGGTGCGTGCCGGGCACGCCGTCGCGATCCACGCTCGCGGGGACGACGACGCGGTGACGTACACGAAGGTCTGCATCCAGGAGCGCACCGGCAGGCACGGGCCCTGGCACATGCTGAAGTGCGGTCGCATGGGTGTCCTGACGAAGGCAGACGTCAAGGTCACCCCGAGGCACCGGGGGGTCGTCCTCGCCTTCCGGGCCGTTCTTCTCGGGTCCGACGACCCTCACGACAGGCACCCCGCGGAGCTGCGCTCGTCGGCGGTGAGGACCGTGCGGGTGCGCTGAAAACCCCACCCGTACCGGCCGCTTGCGGCACTCTGAAGGGATGGCCGAATACCGCCGTCCCGAAGATCCACTCGCCGCCTACGAACGGCGGCGCCTGGCGCCGCTGGGGGAGGTGCGGCGGCACCGGCCGTGGCACGGGGGCGGGAGTCATGTGCGGCCCGGTGAGCCGCGCGTGCTGCTGGAGTGGGACGGGTTCGCCTACCAGGTGGCCGGGATCGCCCCCGATCTCCCGGCCGCGCGGGCGTGGGCGTCAGAGGCCGTGCCGCGCCAGGAATTCCAGTAGCAGCTTCTGCCACTCCTCCTGGCGTTCGACCATCACGGCGTGCCCCGCGGCGATCTCCGCGTACTCGGCCCCGGGGATACGGTCCGCCAGCAGGCGGGAGTTGGCGGGGGAGACCAGGTTGTCCCGGGTCGTGGCCACGACCAGCGTCGGCACCGCGATGCCCGGCAGGTCGGCCGTCGTGTCGGCCGTCGCGACCAGGCCCGCCTGGTCCGCCGTGCCCTCGGGGACGGCCGAGGCCAGCAGGTGCAGCAGCGCCGGGACCTGCTCCTGCGGCAGCGCGTTGAAGAAGTCCGTGCTGAAGGAGCTCAGCGCGCTGAAGCGGGCGAAGGCCTTGCGGTCGCCCGCGCCCAGCAGCGTGCGCCACAACTCAAGGGAGGCCAGCATGCGGTTGTCCGGTCCGGCCATGCCCGCGGTCAGCACGAGGCCGCGGACCCGCCCGGGGTGCCGTGCCGCCGCCCGTACGGAGACGAGCGTGCCGAGCGAGTAGCCGACGAGCGTGAAGGACTCCACGCCCGCCCCGGTGGCCGCGGCCACCAGCGCGTCGGCCAGGCCGTCGAGCGTGAGCGGCCCGGCCGGGAGGGGCGTCCCGCCCGAACCGGGGTAGTCCGGCGCCACGACCGTGTGCTGCTCGGCCAGCGCCGGCATGAGCGCGGCGAAATGCGCCGCGACACTGCCTCCCGCGCCGTGCGCGAGCGGCAGGCCGGGGCCCGCCCCGCGGACGGTGGTACGGAGCGGCGGCAGGGGTGTGTGCGTCATGGGCATGAGGGTGCCGTGTCGCCCCCGCCGGGCAGTATGACCTGGCTCACCGTCAGAGTCCGTGCCGGTCGAGGAAGTCCAGAATCAGCCCAGCCCACTCCTCGTACCGCTCGTGCATCACCACGTGTCCCGCCGCGACCTCCGCGTACTCCGCGCCCGGGATGCGGTCCGCGAGCCCGCGGGAGTGGGACGGGTGGATCAGCTCGTCCTCCGTCGTCGCGATGACGAGCGTCGGCACGGCGATGCCCGGCAGGTCGGCCGTCGTGTCCACGGTCCGTACCAGCGCGGCCTGTTCGGCGGAGCCGGCGGGCCACAGCGACGGGTCCGGGGCGAGCAGCGCGTCCGCCTCCGCCTGCGACAGGCCGTTGAGGTGCCGGCGCGACCAGCCGGTCAGCGTGCGGGACCGGGCGAAGGACGCGTGGTCGCCCTGCTCCAGCAGATGCGCCCACAGGCCGAGCGTGATGTCCGCGTGCCGGTCGGGCCGGGCCAGGCCCGCGGTCAGGACGAGCCCGTGGACGCGCTCGGGGTGCCGCGCCGCCGCCCGTACGGAGACGGCCGTGCCGAGGGAGAAGCCGACGAGGGTGAACGTCTCCACGCCCGCCGCCACGGCCTGTGCGACCAGGGCGTCGGCGAGCCCGTCGAGCGTCAACGGGCCGGTGGCACGGGGGGTTTCGCCCGAGCCGGGGTAGTCCGGCGCCACGACCGTGTGGCCTGCGGCCGCCAGGGCGGGGGCGAGGGCCGCGTAGTTGTCCGCGATGCTCCCGGTGGCGCCGTGGGCGAGCAGGATGCCGGGGCCCGAACCGGTGATGGTGGTGTGCAGAGCCGGAATGTTTGCCATGTGCGACAGGTTGTCCTGTGACACCGGTGTCAAGGTCAAGTCCGGAGGGGGCACGGGGTATGCGGATCGGTGAACTGTCGCGGCGGACGGGTGTGAGCCCGCGGTTGCTGCGGTACTACGAGCAACAGGGGTTGCTCGTGGCGGACCGTGATGCGAGTGGGTACCGCCGGTACGGGGCCGGTGCGGTGGAGACCGTCCGGCGGATTCGCGAGCTGCTCGCGGCGGGGCTCAACACCGGGGACATCGGCGAGGTGCTGCCCTGTGCGCACGGCGGGCCGGGGCTGGTGAGCTGCGATGTCACGCTGCGCGTGCTGGAGGGGCAACTGGCGCGGCTCGACGCGGAGATGGCGGAGCTGCGGCGGCGGCGCGAGGCGTTGACGCGGATTGCGCTGCGGGCCTAGCCGTCTTGCACGTGCGGGTCTGCTTGGGCTGGTCGCGCAGTTCCCCGCGCCCCTTTCGGGGCGCGGGGAAGGTGCAGTGCATGACCGTGCCCCGAAGGGGCGCGGGGAACTGCGCGGAGCGATCAGAAGCGGCGCGTGATGAGCGCCCGCTTCACCTCCTGGATCGCCTTCGTGACCTCGATGCCACGCGGGCACGCATCCGTGCAGTTGAACGTCGTGCGGCAACGCCACACGCCGTCCTTGTCGTTCAGGATCTCCAGGCGCTGCTCACCGGCCTCGTCGCGCGAGTCGAAGATGAAGCGGTGCGCGTTGACGATCGCCGCCGGGCCGAAGTACTGGCCGTCGTTCCAGAACACCGGGCAGGAGGAGGTGCAGGCCGCGCACAGGATGCACTTCGTCGTGTCGTCGAAGCGCTCCCGGTCCTCCGCCGACTGCCGGCGCTCGCGCGTCGGCTCGTTGCCCTTGGTGATGAGGAAGGGCATCACGTCGCGGTACGCCTGGAAGAACGGCTCCATGTCGACCACGAG
This sequence comes from Streptomyces morookaense, assembly GCF_013030945.1. Taxonomy (GTDB): domain Bacteria; phylum Actinomycetota; class Actinomycetes; order Streptomycetales; family Streptomycetaceae; genus Streptomyces; species Streptomyces morookaensis. Next base: position 22,145 of record NZ_JABBXF010000111.1, read on the forward strand.
GTCCTTCAGGACCGTCAGGCCCTTGATGGGCTCGATCGTGATCGGCTTGGCCGGGTTGATGTCCTTGATCAGCGTCTTGCACGCCAGACGGTTCTTGCCGTTGATGCGCATGGCGTCCGAGCCGCAGATGCCGTGGGCGCAGGAGCGGCGGAACGTCAGCGAGCCGTCCAGGTCCCACTTGATCTTGTGGAGGCCGTCGAGGACCCGCTCCTTGGGGTCGATCTCCAGCTCGAAGTCCTGCCAGGTCGCCTCGTCCGAGATCTCCGGGTTGAACCGGCGGACGCGGAAGGTGACCTTGATGTTGTGCGAGGTCTGCGCCTCGGCCTCGAGCTTGTCGAGAGTCGCGGTGCTCATCAGTACTTACGCTCCATCGGCTGGTAGCGGGTCTGCACGACCGGCTTGTAGTCGAGGCGGATGCTGTCCTTGCCGGAGGCATCCGTCTCGCGGTACGCCATGGTGTGCCGCATGAAGTTGACGTCGTCGCGGTTCGGGTAGTCCTCGCGGTAGTGACCGCCGCGGGACTCCTTGCGCGCCAGCGCGGACACGGCCATCACCTCGGCCAGGTCGAGCAGGTTGCCCAGCTCGATGGCCTCCAGCAGGTCGGTGTTGAAGCGCTTGCCCTTGTCCTGGACGGACACGTTCTTGTAGCGCTCGCGCAGCTCGGCGATCTTCTCGACGGCCGTCTTGATGGTCTGCTCGGTACGGAAGACCATGACGTTGGCGTCCATGGTCTCCTGCAGCTCCTTGCGGAGCACCGCGACCCGCTCGGTGCCGGTCGAGTTGCGCAGGTTCTCGACCTGCTTCTCGACGAGCTCGGCCGGGTTCTCCGGCAGCTCGACGAACTCGGCCCGGTGCGCGTACTCGGCGGCGGCGATGCCGGCCCGGCGCCCGAACACGTTGATGTCGAGCAGCGAGTTGGTGCCCAGGCGGTTGGCGCCGTGGACGGACACACAGGCGACCTCGCCGGCGGCGTACAGACCGGGCACGACGGTGTCGTTGTCGGCCAGCACCTCGCCCTGGACGTTGGTCGGGATGCCGCCCATCGCGTAGTGCGCGGTGGGCTGGATCGGGATCGGGTCCGTGTAGGGCTCGATGCCGAGGTAGGTGCGCGCGAACTCGGTGATGTCCGGGAGCTTCGCGTCCAGCTGCTCCGGCGGCAGGTGGGTGAGGTCCAGGTAGACGTGGTCGCCCTCGGGACCGCAGCCGCGGCCCTCGCGGATCTCCGTGTAGATGGAGCGGGAGACGACGTCGCGGGAGGCGAGGTCCTTCATGACGGGCGCGTACTTCTCCATGAAGCGCTCGCCGTCCTTGTTGCGGAGGATGCCGCCCTCGCCGCGGGCGCCCTCGGTGAGGAGGATGCCCATGCGCCAGATGCCCGTCGGGTGGAACTGGAAGAACTCCATGTCCTCCAGGGGCAGGCCGCGGCGGTAGCAGGCGGCCTGGCCGTCACCGGTCAGGGTGTGCGCGTTGGAGGTCACCTTGAAGAACTTGCCGGTGCCGCCGGAGGCGTAGACGACCGACTTGGCCTGGAAGATGTGGAGCTCGCCGGTGGCGAGCTCGTACGCCACCACACCGGCCGACTTCTTGACGCCGTCGACCTCGGTGATCAGCTGGTCCAGGACGTAGAACTCGTTGAAGAACTCCACGCCCTCCTTGACGCAGTTCTGGTACAGCGTCTGGAGGATCATGTGGCCGGTGCGGTCGGCCGCGTAGCAGGCACGGCGGACCGGGGCCTCGCCGTGGTTGCGGGAGTGGCCGCCGAAGCGGCGCTGGTCGATGGTGCCGTCCGGGGTGCGGTTGAACGGCAGGCCCATCTTCTCCAGGTCGAGGACCGCGTCGATGGCCTCCTTCGCCAGGATCTCGGCGGCGTCCTGGTCGACCAGGTAGTCACCGCCCTTGATCGTGTCGAAGGTGTGCCACTCCCAGTTGTCCTCCTCGACGTTGGCGAGGGCGGCGGCCATGCCGCCCTGGGCCGCGCCGGTGTGGGAGCGGGTGGGGTAGAGCTTGGTCAGCACCGCGGTGCGGCTGCGCTTCGTCGCCTCGATGGCGGCGCGCATGCCGGCGCCGCCGGCGCCGACGATGACGGTGTCGTACTTGTGGATCTGCATGTCTCGTCAGCCCCGGGCTCTAGCGGATGTTCGGGTCGAAGGTGAAGATCACCAGCGTGCCCAGCAGGACGGTGAACACCGTGGCCGTGTACAGCAGCATCTTCAGCCAGAAGCGGGTGGTGTCCCGCTCCGCGTAGTCGTTGATGACCGTACGCAGGCCGTTGGCGCCGTGCAGCATCGCGAGCCACAGCATGATGAGGTCCCAGGCCTGCCAGAACGGCGAGGCCCAGCGGCCGGCCACGAAGGCGAAACCGATCTTGCTGACGCCGCCGTCGAGGACGAGCTGGATCAGCAGGTGGCCGAGGACCAGGACGACGAGCACGATGCCGGACAGCCGCATGAACAGCCAGCCGTACAGCTCGAAGTTCGTGCGCGTGGACTTCGGCGTCTTCTTGGTGCGCTTGCGGGGCGGCTCGATGACCGGAGCCGGGTTGTCCGCGTCGAACAGCGACACGGACTCGTTCACCGCGGGGGTGGTGGTTTCAGCGGACATCTCGCGTCATCAGCTCCCGAACAGCGTGCGCAGCGTGTGCTGCAGCACGGGGTAGAAAGCGCCTGCCATCAGCACGACCCAGACACCGACAACCGTCCACAGCATCTGCTTCTGGTAGCGCGGGCCCTTGGACCAGAAGTCCACCGCGATGACCCGCAGGCCGTTGAGAGCGTGGAAGAGGATGGCGGCGACGAGGCCGTACTCCATCAGGTTGACGACGGGTGTCTTGTACGTCGCGACGACGTTGTCGTAGGCCTCGGGAGAGACGCGAACGAGAGCGGTGTCGAGGACGTGCACGAACAGGAAGAAGAAAATGAGGACGCCGGTGACTCGGTGAGCCACCCAGGACCACATGCCTTCCCGGCCGCGGTACAGCGTTCCAGCCGGCACGGAAAACCCTCCGGGAGCGGGGATTGGGGCCAGCCGGCTCTACTGTCGGTCGGGCCCGGCCGGGTACGGTCCACCGGCCCTGGCCATCGTAGCGACGCCTTGTCGGTTCGGTCTCCCGGGGTATGTCAGGTGTGATCAAACAGGCACGTACGGGCTAGCCGCCGGTGGCGTGAATCGGTTCGCCACGGGCCGTCAGCCGCTCGCGCAGGGTGCGCAGGAGCAGGTCAAGGGCCTCCTCGGGGCCCCGCTCCGGGGCCGGGGGAAGCAGCAGGGGCTCGCCGAACCGGCTCTCGTAGGCCGCTCGGGCGACCCGCAGCGCCTCGTCGGTCTCCGCGGAGATGTCGGGCGTGCCCGGGGAAACCGGGGCGGTCCGGTCCTTTCGATCGAGTCGGTCGAGAACGTGCAGGGCGGGCTCCTCGGTGATCGTGGCGAAGCCTGAGCGGGATCAAAACGTAACGACACTTCTCGGCCACCGGCCGGCGGATGCCCGAATTTCCTTCGTACGGGTCGTACGGACGTCCTTCCGGGCGGGTCCTCGCCGCCGTTGCATAAAAAAAACCTATCTTCTCCCTGAATGGGAGGTTTTGCTCCATGCGACTGTCCAACCGACTGCCCGTCAGGATCACCCGCACGGCTGCCATCCGGGGGACCGTCTCCGCCCTCGCCCTCCTCGCCGCCATGTCCGTCATGGGCTGCCCGCGCAGCACCGGCAGGCACGGCGCCACGGATGACGCCCGCTCCCTCCCGGCCTCCGCCGCGCCCTCCTCCAGCACGGCCCCCGCGCCCCCCGGCCCGCCGGGCGTCGTCCCCGCCGTCCGCTCCTTCACCGCCCAGGGCGGCCCCGGCTGGCGGCCGGGCGCCGGGGCCCGGGTCGTCGCCGACCCCGGCGGGCCGCTGGCCGACGCGGGCCGTCGGCTCGCCGACGACCTCGAGCTGAAAGCCGACGCCGGCCCCGCCCGCCGCGGCGACATCGAACTCGCCCTGCGCCCCGGCCAGAGCGGCGGGCCCGAGGGCTACGAGCTCACCACCCACGACGGCAAGGTGCTCATCACCGGCGCCGACGAGGCCGGCGTCTTCTACGGCACCCGCACCGTCGTCCAGGCCGTGCGCTCCGGCGGCGGACTGCCCGAGGGCACCGTCCGCGACAGCCCCGACCGCCCCCAGCGCGGCCTCAACCTGGACATCGCCCGCAAGTTCTTCACCGCCGCCTGGATCAAGGACCGGCTGCGGCAGATGGCCGACCTCAAGCTCAACCAGCTCGGCCTGCACTTCTCCGACGATCAGGGCTTCCGCATCGCCAGCGACTCCCACCCCGAGATCGTCTCCCCCGAACACCTCACCAAGGCCGAGGTGCGCGGCATCGTCGACCTCGCCTCCTCGCTGCACATCACCGTCGTCCCCGAGATCGACTCGCCGGGCCACCTCGGCGCCGTCCTGGCCGCCCACCCCGATCTGCAGCTCCGCGACGCCGGGGGCACCGTCGCCCGCGGCGCCGTCGACATCGCCGACCCGGACTCCGCCGCGGTCGTGGACGACCTCATCCGCGAGTACGCCGACCTCTTCCCCGGCCCCTGGTTCCACCTCGGCGCCGACGAGTACCGCGCCCTGATGAGCAGGGACCCGCAGGCCTCGTACCCCCGCCTCGCCGAGGCCGCCCGGCAGAAGTACGGGCCCGGCGCCAAGGTCCAGGACCTCGCCACCGGCTGGCTCAACGGCCGCGCCGCCCTCGTGCGCTCCCTCGGCAAGACGCCCAAGGCCTGGAACGACGGCTTCTTCCGCGACGGCGTGGTCACCCCCGACAAGGACATCGAGGTCGAGTACTGGACCGGGAAGGAGCTGGGAGCCCGGCCGCCCGCCGAGTACCTGGACGAAGGACGCCCGCTCGTCAACCTCAACGACGAGTACCTCTATTACGTCCTCGGCGAGCCCAACCAGTTCCGCTACCCGACGGGGGAGCGCATCCACGGGCAGTGGTCGCCCGCCGTCGTCCGCGGCACCACGCCCGTCGCCGCCGGGCAGTCCGGGCCCGACCGCATCCTCGGCGGGCGGTTCGCGATCTGGTGCGACAAGCCCGACGCGCAGACGCCGGACCAGGTCGCGAACGGCATCCGGCTGCCGCTGGCCGCGACCGCCCAGCGGCTGTGGAACCCGGCGAAGCCGCAGCAGCCCTGGCAGGACTTCGCCGCACTCGTGGGACGGGTGCTTCGCTGAGACGTCTTCCGCGGGCTCGTTGTGGTTGCTCGCGCCGTTCCCCGCGCCCCTTCGGGGCGCGATCCCCTAACCTTCCGGAGGTGGAGGCACCGCAAGCGCACCGGAACTGAGGGCACGATGAAGATCGAATTCCTCCTGCACAACGCCTACGGCATCGGCGGCACCATCCGCTCGACCGTCAACCTCGCAGCCGCCCTCGCCGACCGGCACGACGTACGGATCGTCAGCGTCAACCGGCCCGCCGACGACCCCGAACTCACCATCGACCCCCGCGTGCGCCTCACCCCGCTGCTGGACTTCCGCGCGGGCGAGGAGAGCGAGGAGTACCGCTCCCCCCTCAACCAGCGGCCCAGCGCCCTCTTCCGCGACGAGCGCATCGACAACGGCCTGATGGCCGCCACCGCCCTCACCGACGAGAAGGTCGCCGCCCACCTCGCCGCCACCGACGCCGACGTCGTCATCGCCACCCGCCCCAAGCTCATCGGCTACCTCGCCGAGTACGGCACCGGCCGGTACCTGCGCATCGGCCAGGAACACCTCACCCACGAGGCCCACGTCCCCGCGCTGCACGCCGTGATGGACCCCGCCATCGCCGCCCTCGACGCCTTCACCACCGTCTCCGAGGCCGACGCCGGCCACTACCGCGAGGCGCTCCCGGACGCCAAGGCGAAGATCCTCCCGATCCCCAACGCCGTTCCGGCACCCGTGGCCGAGCCCTCGGACGGCACCTCGAAGCTGATCGTCTCCGCCGGCCGGCTCGTCGCCGTCAAGCGCTACGACCGCCTGATCGCCGCCTTCGCGAAGATCGCAGCCGAGCGCCCCGACTGGAACCTGCGCATCTACGGGCGCGGCCCCGCCAAGCCGAAGCTGCGGAAACAGATCGAGGACCTGGGCCTCTCCGAGCGGATCACGCTCATGGGCGCCCGCTCGCCCATCGAGACCGAGTGGTCCAAGGGCGCGATCGCGGCCGTCGCCTCCGACGCCGAGTCCTTCGGCATGACCATCGTCGAGGCCATGCACGCGGGCCTGCCCGTCGTCGCCACCGACTGCCCGCACGGCCCGCGCGAGATCATCGCCGACGGCACCGACGGCATCCTCGTCCCGCTCGACGACTCCGATGCCGT
>NZ_JABBXF010000112.1 GCF_013030945.1 Streptomyces morookaense
GCGCGAGATCATCGCCGACGGCACCGACGGCATCCTCGTCCCGCTCGACGACTCCGATGCCGTCGACGCCTACGCCGACGCCCTGCTGAAACTCACCGGTGATGCCGCCCTGCGCCGCCGGCTGGGCGCAGCCGCCCGGGAGGCCGCCCGCCGCTACGAGCCCGCCGCCGTCGCCCACCGCTACGAGGAGCTCTTCGAGGAACTGCGCCCCGGCAGCACCGCCCCCGCCGCCCCCGCCAGGAAGGGCGGGCTGCTGCGCGGCCTGTTCAAGCAGAAGACAGCGCCTGTGCAGAAGAAGACCGAGACCGCCCATCCCGAGGCCCGCTGCGCGGTCGGCGCCGACGGCTCCCTCGTCGTCCGGCTGCGCGCGGACCAGCTCACCGCCGCCGACACGCATCTGCTGCTGCGTCACCGCGGCAGCAAGGGCAAGGAAGCGGTGCGCGTCGCCCTGCCCGAGCAGCGCAACGGCGCGGACGGCTGGGTCGAGGCCCGGCTCGAGCGCGGGGCGCACACCCTGTCCGAGGGGCGCTGGGACACCTACACCGAGCGCTCCCGCGACAAGAGCCGCCGCCGGCTGGCCGCTTCGCTCGTCGAGCAGAAGGCCCTGCTCGGACTCCCGCTCGGCCACGGCCCGCAGGGCGTCACCGCCTGGGTGCCGTACGAGACCAGCGACGGCTACCTCGCCCTGCGCACCTGGCTGCGCCCCGAGCACGCCGAGGCGACGGAGGTCCGCGTGGACGGCGAGGGCATCACGGTCTCGCTGGAGGTTCTGGGCACCTCCTTCGGCGAGGGCGCCGAACTCGTCGCCCGGCTGCGCGGCGCCGACGGCTCGGTGGGGGACGTCCGGGCGCCTCTGGAGAACGGCACCGGCCGCCTGCCCTGCGCACCGATGAGCACCCGGCGCGACCCGGAGCAGGACCTGTGGGACCTGTGGGTGCGCCCGGCGAAGGGCGCTGCGGTGGTGCGGGTCGGCCGGATCGCGGGCGACTTCGCGGACCGCAAGGGCGTCGACACGTTCCCGGCGGCGGTGCACGGGGACGCGCTGCTGCGGCCGTACTTCACGGTGACGAACGACCTGACGGTGAGTGTGAAGGACGCGGCGGCCGCGGAGGCGGACGCCTGACGGTCCGGCAGCGCGGTCCTGCGGCACTGCGGCACCTGCGGACGGAGGACGGCCGGGGCCGCCACCCCCCACAGGAGTGGCCCCGGCCGTCCGCCCGTTGCGAACCCTGGCAGGGCACGCATTAACTACAGCGCCGTAGACGGAAAATTCGTCACACCCTCGCTCGCCCGTGCGACAGCGTTTCTGGACGTGGGCATGTCTATGCCCGTAACGTGCGGGTCCGCGCCGTTCGGCGCACCTGTTTCGCGTGCCGGTACCCGGGGGGTCAGCAAGATGTTTCCGTGCGGTCGCTGCCGCGCCGTCGCCGTGGGGCCGGACGGCCGTTGTGCGGCGTGCGGGGCCGTGGGGCTGCCGCCCGCGCCGGCCCCCGCGTATCCGTACCCGTACCCGGCGGCGCCGATGGCCGCCCCGGCCGGCGGCATCGACCTGCGACGGGGCGTGCGTATCGCGCTGACGGTGCTGCTGGTGCTGAACATGCTCCTGCTGCTGCTCCTCGTCGTCGCGGCCGGCAACGAACGCGCCGCGCTCGACGCCATGCTGAGCAACGGCCTCACCGACGCCACGGCACGCAAGGCCGACGATGCCGACAACGCCGCCTCGGTGCTGTCGCTGCTCCACATACTGGCGTTCCTCGCGGCGGGCGTGCTCTGGGTCGTCTGGTTCCGCAGGGCGCGCCTCAACGCCGAGGTCTTCGCGCCCGGTACGCACCGGTTCGGCAGCGGCTGGGCGGTCGGCTCGTGGTTCACGCCCGTCGTCAACCTCTGGTTCCCGAAGCAGATGGCGAACGACATCTACCGGGCCAGTTCCCCGGCGGGACCGCAGGCCGCCCCCAAGGGACTGCTCAACTCCTGGTGGGTGCTGTGGATCACGGCGAACGTCATCAGCTCGATCGGCAGCACGATGGAGGCCGTCGCCGCGGCGCGGATGAAGACCGCGACCAGGGGCGGTCACTACAGCCTCGACGACTGGCGCAGCGACGCCGGGTCGCTGAAGTCCGCCCTCGCGGTCCAAGGACTGTCGATGCTGCTGCTCGCCGTCGCCGCTCTGCTCGCCCTGCTCGTCGTGCGGCAGTTGTCGCGCATGCAGGAGCAGCGGGCCGCGCTGGGGCCGCAGTTCGCGCCGCAGTTCGCCCAGCAGTTCGCGCCGCCCGTGGCCATGGGCGCCCCCGCGTGGCCCGGGATGCCGGCCGCCCCCGCGCCCTATGGCGCGCCCGCCCATCCGCCCGTGCCCCCCGTGCCTCCCGGACCGCCGCAGAATCCTTTCGGCAATGGTCCGGCGGGCTGCTGAACAGCGGAATCCGCTCGTGGTGCAGGATGAGAGGGTGCAGGGGGACGACACCGAGCTGACCACCGCGGTGCACGCGGCACAGGGCGGCGACGAGACGGCATTCCGTACGGTGTACCGCTCCGTCCAGCCCCGACTGCTCGGTTACGTCCGCACGCTGGTCGGCGAGGCGGACGCGGAGGACGTCGCCTCGGAGGCGTGGCTGCAGATAGCCCGCGACCTGGGACGGTTCAGCGGCGACGCCGACCGGTTCCGCGGCTGGGCGGCCACCATCGCCCGCAACCGCGCCCTCGACCACATACGGATGCGCGGCCGCCGCCCCGCGATCGGCGGCGACGAGACCGAACTCGCCGGCCGCGCGGGCGACGCGGACACCGCCGGGGAGGCCCTGGAGGCCCTCGGCACCGGACACACCCTCGCCCTCATCGCCCAGCTGCCGCAGGACCAGGCCGAGGCGGTCGTGCTGCGCGTGGTCGCCGGCCTCGACGCCAAGAGCGCCGCCGGGGTGCTGGGCAAGCGCCCCGGCGCGGTGCGCACCGCCGCGCACCGCGGCCTGCGCAAGCTGGCCGAGCTGGTGACGGCGGGCGGGGGACAACAGGAGGCAGGGGCCGACGCAGTCCCCGGACAGCGGCAGGCGAACGGGTCGCCCGGGAGCGGAAACACCGGAAGCAGTGCTTCTGCCGGTGTGACGCAATTGCGCGCGCGGACGCAGAAGGACATGTGATGGCCGACGATCGCCGGTACGACTGGCTGGATGACGACGCCGTGGAGCGGCTGCTGCGCGGCGAGGCCCTCGCCGGCACCCTGGCCGGGGACACGGCGGACGACCGTGCCCGGGACGGTGCCGCGCGGCTGGACGCCGCCCTCGGCGCGCTCCGGGTCCCGGCCCCCGCGGACGACGCGCCCCTGCCCGGGGAGGAGGCGGCCCTCGCCGCCTTCCGGACGGCCCGCGCCGCCGAACGGGACGCGGCCGCCGGATCCGCCGCCCCCGT
>NZ_JABBXF010000113.1 GCF_013030945.1 Streptomyces morookaense
CGTCGGGGCCCACGTCGTAGCGGCGCTCCTCGGGGCGCGGCCGGCGCGGGCGCTGCTCCTGCTGCCGGTCGTCGCGCCGGGCGCCGGAGCGGCCGTCGTCGTACCGTCCGCCGCCGGAGCGGCCGCCCTGGGAGCGTCCGCCGCCCGTGCGTCCGCCGCCGGAGGACGGGCGGGGCGCCCCGCCCCGGTTGTCCCGGCTGCCGCTACCGCTGTTCCTGCCGCTGCTTCGCATCAAAGTTCCGTCTTGTCGTCTGCGTCGGTGTCCGGTGCGTCCGGATCGAAGGACGGGACCCCTTCCCGGGAGTCCCCCTCGACCGCGTCCGCCTCGGGGAGGAACGGTGCGAGCTCGGGAAGCTCGTCCAGGCCGCGCAGGCCCATCCGCTCCAGAAAGTAGTTCGTCGTCCTGTACAGGATCGCACCTGTTTCGGGTTCCGTCCCCGCCTCCGCCACCAGACCCCGCTGGAGGAGGGTGCGCATGACCCCGTCGCAGTTCACACCGCGGACGGCCGAGACCCGGGAACGGCTGACCGGCTGACGGTACGCGACGACGGCCAGGGTCTCCAGCGCGGCCTGGGTCAGCCGGGCCTGCTGGCCGTCCAGGACGAAGGCCTCGACGGCGTCGGCGTACTCGGGCCGGCTGAAGAAACGCCAGCCCCCGGCGACCTCGCGCAGCTCGAAGCCGCGCCGCCGGGCCGTGTACTCGTCGGCCAGGTTCCGCAGGGCCAGGGCGATCTCGCGGCGGGGCCGGCCGAGGACCCGGGCCAGGTGCTCCTCGGTGGCGGGCTCGTCGACGACCATCAGCACGGCCTCCAGGGCCGGCTCCAGGTCGAGCTCCGCCACGGCGGACGTACCGGCGGGCGGTACCGGGGTCTCCTGCGTCGCCTCGGTCATTCCGTCGTCTCCTCGGGTTCGCGGTCGAACTCGTCCGTCACCTGCGGGGCCGCCTCGGCGCCCGTCCAGCGCACCGTCAGCGCCCCCAGGGCGTCGTCCTGGTCCAGGGCGACCGCCCGCTCGCGGTAGAGCTCCAGCAGGGCGAGGAAGCGCGCGACGACGGTGAGGGTGTCGGGGGCGTCCTCGATCAGCTGTCCGAAGCTCGCCTCGCCCGCCGCGCGCAGCCGGGTCACCACGACCTCGGCCTGCTCGCGGACGCTGACCAGGGGGGCGTGGATGTGGTCCACGTACACCTGAGGCTTCGGCTTCGGCTGCATCGCCTTGGCGGCGAGCCGGGCGAAGGCCTCCGGGCCGAGGCCGAGGACGACCTCGGGCAGGAGTTCCGCGTGGTGCGGCTCCAGGCCGACGGTGCGCGGCCGGCGGCGGCCCTCGTACGCCATGCGGTCGCTGAGGATCTCCGCGATCCGCTTGTACGCGCGGTACTGCAGCAGCCGTGCGAAGAGCAGGTCGCGGGCCTCCAGCAGGGCCAGGTCGGCCTCGTCCTCCACCTCCGCGGCGGGCAGCAGCCGGGCCGTCTTGAGGTCGAGGAGGGTCGCCGCGACGACGAGGAACTCGGTCGTCTGGTCCAGGTCGAAGTCCGGTCCCATGGCCCGGATGTGGGCCATGAACTCGTCGGTGACCTTGGACAGGGCCACCTCGGTGACGTCCAGCTTGTGCTTGGCGATGAGCTGCAGCAGCAGGTCGAACGGGCCCTCGAAGTTGTCCAGCCGGACGGTGAACCCTGCGGGGGCCTCCGGGCCGGCGGGCACCGGGTCGGCCACGGGCTCGGACCCGCTTCCCGGGCCACGGCCCAGGGGGCGGCGGGCCGGCGGGGCGGGGGCTGCAGGCATGGGGGTTTCCAGGGTGGGAACGGAACAGGCCGTACGGCCCGGGGCTTCGTACGGCGCGAGGCTAGCGCAGCGGAACGGCTCAGCGTCCCCGCAGGCGCCGCACGAGAATGCTCGCGTCGCCGCGCGACTCCAGGTCGGCGAGGACGACGGCGACGGCCTCGCGGACGATCCGGCCGCGGTCGACGGCGAGCCCGTGCTCGCCGCGCAGCACCAGCCGCGCGTGCTCCAGGTCCATGAGCTCCTCGGCGGAGACATAGACGGTGATCTTCTCGTCGTGGCGTTCGCGGCCGCTGGGGCGGCGGTTGGCCGTGCGGGCGCGGCGCTTGCCCGGGGCGGCGGCCCCGTCCGTGCGTGCGGGGGCGGCAGCGGGGCGCTCGCGGCCTCCGTCCGGGCGGCGCGCCTCCTCCTGCTCCTGGCCCGCGGCCGGGGCGGCCGCGGCGCGCGCGGTGCCCTCCTGCGCGGCGGTCCTGCCCGGCTGCGCGGCGTCCGGGCCGTCACCCGGGCCGGGCACCCTCGGCGTCTCGCCGTTCAGCTTCCGGCGGGGGGAGGAGGGCTGGAGCCCCGACCCTCCGGTGGTGCGGAACAGCTCGTCGGCGCCGGGCAGACTCACTCGGCGTGACACCGGGCGAGCACCTCCCTGGCGAGCTGGCGATAGGCGGCGGCACCGACGGAGTTGGACGCGTAGGTCGTGATGGGCTCGCCCGCGACCGTGGTCTCGGGGAAGCGCACCGTGCGCCCGATGACCGTGTGGTAGACGTGGTCGTCGAACGCCTCGACGACGCGCGCGAGGACCTCGCGGCTGTGCACGGTCCGCGAGTCGTACATCGTGGCGAGGATGCCGTCCAGCTCCAGCTCGGGGTTGAGCCGCTCCTGGACCTTCTCGATCGTCTCGGTCAGCAGCGCCACGCCGCGCAGGGCGAAGAACTCGCACTCCAGGGGGACGATCACCTTGTGAGCGGCCGTCAGCGCGTTGACGGTGAGCAGGCCGAGCGACGGCTGACAGTCGATCACGATGTAGTCGTAGTCGGACATCAGCGGCTTGAGGGCGCGCTGCAGGGTGGACTCGCGGGCGACCTCGCTGACGAGCTGGACCTCGGCCGCGGACAGGTCGATGTTGCTGGGCAGCAGGTCCATGTTGGGGACCGCGGTCTTCAGCAGGACCTCGTCCGCCGACATCCCGCGCTCCATCAGGAGGTTGTAGACCGTCAGGTCCAGCTCCATCGGGTTGACGCCCAGTCCGACGGAGAGCGCGCCCTGCGGGTCGAAGTCGACGAGCAGCACCCGGCGGCCGTATTCGGCGAGTGCGGCGCCCAGGTTGATGGTCGAGGTCGTCTTGCCGACCCCGCCCTTCTGGTTGCACATCGCGATGATTTTGGCCGGGCCGTGGTCCGCCAGCGGTCCGGGGATCGGGAAGTACGGCAGCGGCCGCCCGGTGGGGCCGATGCGCTCGCGGCGCTGGCGCGCGGCGTCGGGGGCGAGCGTCGCGGCGTACTCGGGGTCCGGCTCGTATTCGGCGTCGGGGTCGTAGAAGTGACCGTCCGGCACTTCCTCGTAATCGGCGAGGCGTGCGGGGTCCGTGCTGTCCCGGCCGCCGGCCATGGCGTTCACGTGTTGACCGTCCATGCTCTGAGGGGCTGTCGTCATGGTCTGGATGTCGTGGTGTGCTGCGAAGGTGCGGACAGCGACGGAGCCGACAGCATGAAGTCCCACGGGACTCCCGTCCTGCATAGGCATTCCTGGGTGACCACCCCCGGGAGCAAATGTCGACTCATTCACAAGTCGTCCTACCTCCTTGGTGACCAGGAAACATCTAGATAGGTCAGCGTGGCACCATGCCGACGGTTGGCGACTCTATGGCGTGTCGGCGGTCCGCAGCAACACAATCCGCCGGAGACGGCACGATGTGTCGGCAATCGAACGCCCTTCTGTCAAGGGTGTACGCCCGGTAACCCGGAAGTTTCACAGGCGGCCGCACCGGAGGCGGAAACGCCCCGGCCGGACCTTGCTCGGCAAGGCCCGGCCGGGGGCGTGCTCCCGTCGTACGGGGTCGGCGGCTCAGCCGAGCAGGGTGCTCAGCTCGACCTGCGGCAGGCCGTGCGCCTCGGCGACCGGGCCGTAAACGACCTGTCCCTCATGGACGTTGAGGCCCTTGGCCAGAGCGGCGTCCCGGCTCAGCGCCTCCTGCCAGCCGCGGTTGGCCAGCTCCACGATGTAGGGCAGCGTGGCGTTGGTCAGCGCGTAGGTGGAGGTGTTCGGCACGGCGCCGGGCATGTTGGCGACGCAGTAGAACACGGAGTCGTGGACCATGAAGGTCGGCTCGGTGTGCGTGGTCGGACGCGAGTCCTCGAAGCAGCCGCCCTGGTCGATCGCAATGTCGACAAGTACACTTCCGGGCTTCATCTTGGCGACGAGCTCGTTGGTGACCAGCTTGGGGGCCTTGGCGCCCGGGATCAGCACCGCACCGACGACGAGGTCGGCCTCGGTGACGGCCTTCTCCAGCTCGAAGGCGTTGGAGACGACCGTCTGCACCTTGGTGCCGAAGACCTTGTCCGCCTCGCGCAGCTTGTTGATGTCCTTGTCGAGCAGGGTCACGTGGAAGCCCATGCCGACGGCGATCTGCGCGGCGTTCCAGCCGGAGACGCCGGCGCCGATGACGACGGCCTTGCCCGCGTGGGTGCCCGGGACGCCGCCCGGCAGGACGCCACGGCCGCCGGCCGAGCGCATCAGGTGGTAGGCGCCGACCTGCGGGGCCAGCCGGCCCGCGACCTCGGACATCGGGGCGAGCAGCGGCAGCGCGCGGTTGGCGAGCTCGACGGTCTCGTACGCGATGGCGGTGGTGCCCGACTGGATCAGGGCATCGGTGCACTCGCGGGAGGCGGCCAGGTGCAGGTAGGTGAAGAGGGTCTGGCCCTTGCGCATGCGGTGGTACTCCTCCGCGATGGGCTCCTTGACCTTCAGCAGCAGGTCGGCCGTGGCCCAGACCTCGTCGGCGGTGTCCAGGATGGCGGCGCCGGCACCCACGTACTCGGCGTCGGTGATGGAGGAACCGAGACCGGCCCCCTTCTCCACGAAGACCTGGTGGCCGTTGCGCACCAGCTCCAGCACGCCGGCCGGGGTGATGGCCACGCGGAATTCGTTGTTCTTGACCTCGCGGGGGATGCCGACCTTCACGTCGATCACGGTCCTTGAATCAGAGAATGACAGGCTAATCCCGACATGCAGGGCACGCCAGGGCAGACCGCGTCGCTCGCGGCTCACCCAGTCTAATGAAGGACTGTTCGCTGTCTAGCCTTGCAATGCACCAATCTTTGCGGATACTGCCACTGATTTCGTAGGCGGCTCGCCGGTAACTGTGGGTCACCCAGGAGCCGCGGAGCGAGCCGCCCCGAGCACCTCCGGAGCCGGCTCGTCCGCCGCGAGGAGCTCCCCCGCCGCCTGCCGGTGCTGCTCCGCCGCCGCCCCGTCGCCGCGCCGCTCCAGGGCGTCCGCCAGCCGCAGCCGCGCCATGGCCTCCAGCCGGACGTCCCCGGACTGCCGGGCGCACTCCGCCGCCTCCCGGCAGATCCGCAGCGCCTCCCGGGCCCGGCCCGCGTACTCCAGCACCAGGGCCGCCTCGCTCAGCGCCCGCGCATGGCCCGGCAGGTCCCGCAGCCTGCGGCACACCGCCGCCGCGGCCCGCCAGTCGCGCAGCGCGTCGTTCCACTGGCCGGCCTGGGTGTGCACCGTGCCGAGCTTCCCGTACAGCCGTGCCTGCTCGGCGAGTTCACCCCGCGTCAGCCGCAGTTCCAGACCGCGCCGGAACCAGTCGGCGGCCCGCTGCCAGTCGCCCAGCTCCTGGTGGGCGGTGGCGACGGACTCCAGCGCGCGGCTGATGGCGTACGGGTCGTCGGCCTCGCGCGCCGCCTGGAGTGCGTCCCGGTACCGGCCGAGCGCCTCCGCGGTGCGCCCGGCCCGGGCGTCCAGATCGCCGAGGTTCAGCAGGGCGGCCGCCTTCTCCAGCGGCATCTCGCAGCGCCGCGCCACGTCGAGGACGAGCTGGTGCAGCCCGTAGAGCTCGGGGGCCGCGGCCTCGGCGCCCAGGTGTGCGGTCAGCGCCCGGGTCAGCGCCGAGACCAGCCGCCGGGCCAGGGTGTCCAGGCGGCCGTCCTCCACGGCCATCCGCGCCGCCGCCAGCAGCGCCGGGAGCCGGGCGTCGAGCCACTCGCCGGCGGCCGCGGGCGACGGGAAGCGCAGCGGCCGGGGCAACTGGTCGATCCTGCGGCGCACCGACGGGTCGTCACGCTCGGTGGCCGCCCGGCAGGAATACAGCTGCCGGACGGTCCGCTCCAGCATCCGCGCCCTGGCCAGTTCCACCTCCGTCTCCCGCTCCTGGGCCTCCAACAGGGCCCGCAGCAGCGGGGTCAGACAGCCCGGCACCCGGTACTGCGGCGGCAGCGCCCCGTCGGGCGCTCCCCCGGGGGTCTCCGTCCGCAGCATGCCGCGCACGGTGAAGTCCTCCAGGAGGCTCTGGGCGGTGGAGAGCGAGCAGCCGGCCAGCGCGGAGGCCGTGTGCGCGTCGACGAGCCCGGCGGGGGCCAGGGCCAGCAGGTGCAGGGTCCGGGCGGCGGTCGCGGGCAGGGCCTCGTAGGCGAGCCAGAACGCCCGCGCCAGCGGCCGCCCCGCACTCTCGGGCCGCTGCTCGCGCAGCCGCTTGACGACGTCGAGCACCGACATCTTGGGCCGGGCCGCCAGCCAGCCGCCGACCAGGATCAGCGCCGCGGGCTGGCTGCCGCACTCCTCGGCGACCGCCGCGGCGGCCACCGGGTCGCAGGTGATCCGGTGACCGCCGTACCGCTCCAGGAGCTTGACGGCGGCGTGCGTGTCCAGCCCGCCGAGGGTGCACGGCCGGACGTCCGGCACCCCGGTCAGCGGGCCGCGGGAGACGGCGACGACGAGGCAGCCGGACTCGTCCGGCAGCAGCGGGTCGACCTGTTCGGCGCCCGCCGCGTCGTCCAGCACGATCAGCGCGCGGCGCCCGTCCAGGGCCCGGCGCAGGGCCGCGGTGAGAACGTCCTCCTCCGCCCCCGCGGGGACGGGCGCCCCGAGCGCGGCGAGCAGGGCCCGGGCGGTCCGCTCGGTGGGGACGGGCTCCCCGTCGGCACCCGTGAGGCGGGCGCGGAGTACTCCGTCCGGGTACTCCCCGGCCAGCTGCCGGGCCAGCTCCTCGGCGAGCGCGGTGCGGCCGGAGCCGGGCTGGCCGGCGATGAGCAGCACCCGGCTGCGGGGGCGTTTGCGACCCGAAAGAGTGTCGAGTCCGGCGCGCACGATGTCGTCGCGCAGCTCTTTGATCTCACGCGCCCTGCCGACGAAAGGGTGAGAGGGAGACGGGGCCTGACGCCCCCTCACCCCGGTCTGCTGCGCTCTCCCGGCCTCCGCCACGGGTCCACTCCCGTCCACCTGCCGGCCGCGGATGCGGCCGTGACGCGACGAGCCTAGTTCACTGCGTGAGGCGCGAATGGATGCCGGGAGCCCGCTTCCGGGGAAGATCACCTATTCGGGTTGCATGCCTGTATGACCAGCGCCCGTCAGGGCGCGGGGAACTGCGCGACCAGCCACAACGCGCCCGCGGACGACGAGCTGCCCCGCGGCGGAGCCCTACGCCTCGAACGGCCGGGCCGGCCACTCCGCGTCCGCCTGGCGCAGGGCGTCCAGCCCGTCCCCCTGCCGGGCCGCGACCAGTGAAAGGACGCCCACCACCAGGCAGTTGTTGTGCAGCTCCCCTGCCAGCACCCCCCGCACCAGCTCCGCGACCGGGACGCGGGCGAGCTCCATGTCCGCCTCCTCCTCGGCGACGTCGAAGCGTTCGCCCTCCGCCTCGGAGATGCCGCGGGCGAGGAAGATGCGGACGGCCTCGTCGCAGCCGCCGGGCGTGGTGTAGACGTCGGTCAGCACCCGCCAGTCCTCGGCCTTGACGTGGGCCTCCTCGTACAGCTCGCGCTGGGCGGCGCGCAGCGGGTTCTCGCCGGGGACGTCCAGCAGGCCGGCCGGGATCTCCCACAGCTTCTGCCGCACGGGGTGGCGGTACTGACGCAGCACCAGCACCCGGTCCTGGTCGTCCAGGGCGAGCACGGCGACCGAGCCGGGGTGCACCTGGTAGTCGCGCTTGACGACGGTGCCGTCCGGCATCTCCACCTCGTCCGTGCGCACGCTCGTCTTGTTGCCGGTGAACGGCGTTCCGCTGGCGACGATCCGCCATTCCTCGGCGGTGTCCTTGATGACCGGGCTGCCCATGTCCGTCTGTCCGTCCTTACGTCTCCGGAAAGCAGAAACCGGGGCGAGGGGCTCCGCAAGGGAGCCCTCACCCCGGTTCCACCGTACAGATCAGCCCTGCTGGCGCTGCACGGCCGCCTTGATCAGGCCCGCGAAGAGCGGGTGCGGGCGGGTCGGGCGCGAGCGCAGCTCCGGGTGGGCCTGGGTGGCCACCAGGTAGGGGTGCACCTCGCGCGGGTACTCGACGTACTCGACGAGCTTGTTGTCCGGGGAGGTGCCGGAGAACTGGATGCCGGCCTTCTTCTCCAGCTCGGCGCGGTAGGCGTTGTTGACCTCGTAGCGGTGGCGGTGGCGCTCCTCCACGTACGGCTGGTCGTCGTAGACCTCGCGGACGATGGAGCCCTCGGCGAGCTTGGCCGGGTACATGCCCAGGCGCATCGTTCCGCCCATGTCGCCCTCGCCGGCGACGATGTCCATCTGCTCGGCCATCGTGGAGATCACCGGGTGCGCGGTGGCCGGGTCGAACTCGGTGGAGTTCGCGCCCTCGATGCCGGCCAGGTTGCGGGCGGCCTCGATGACGACGCACTGCAGGCCGAGGCACAGGCCCAGCAGCGGGACCTTGTTCTCGCGGGCGTAGGTGATCGCGCCGACCTTGCCGTCGACACCGCGGTCGCCGAAGCCGCCGGGCACGCAGATCGCGTCCACGTCCGCCAGCTGCTTCTTGGCACCGGCGGGGGTCTTGCAGTCGTCGGAGGTGACCCACTTGATCTTCACGCGGGCCTTGTTGGCGAAGCCGCCGGCGCGGATGGCCTCGGTCACCGACAGGTAGGCGTCGGGCAGGTCGATGTACTTGCCGACCAGGGCCACGGTGACCTCGTGGTCGGGCTGGTGGACGCGCTCCAGCAGGTCGTCCCACTGGGCCCAGTCCACGTCCCGGAACGGCAGGTCGAGCTTGCGCACGACGTAGGCGTCCAGGCCCTCGGCGTGCAGGACCTTCGGGATGTCGTAGATCGACTTGGCGTCGATCGCGGCGACCACGGCGTCCTCGTCCACGTCGCACATCAGCGAGATCTTGCGCTTGATGGCGGTGGGGACCTCGCGGTCGGCGCGCAGCACGATCGCGTCGGGCTGGATGCCGATGTTGCGCAGCGCGGCCACGCTGTGCTGGGTCGGCTTGGTCTTCAGCTCGCCGGACGGGCCGATGTAGGGCAGCAGCGAGATGTGCACGACGAAGACGTTGTCCCGGCCGACCTCGTGGCGGACCTGGCGGACGGTCTCCAGGAACGGCAGCGACTCGATGTCGCCGACCGTGCCGCCGACCTCGGTGATGACGACGTCGACGTCGTCGGTGGCCATGCGGCGGATGCGGTGCTTGATCTCGTTGGTGATGTGCGGGATGACCTGCACGGTGTCGCCCAGGTACTCGCCGCGCCGCTCCTTGGCGATCACCGAGGAGTACACCTGGCCGGTGGTGACGTTCGCGGAGCCGTCGAGGTCGACGTCCAGGAAGCGCTCGTAGTGGCCGATGTCCAGGTCCGTCTCGGCACCGTCGTTGGTGACGAAGACCTCACCGTGCTGGAACGGGTTCATCGTGCCCGGGTCGACGTTGAGGTACGGGTCGAGCTTCTGCATCGTCACCCGCAGACCCCGCGCCTTCAGCAGCGCGCCCAGGCTGGAGGCGGTCAGCCCCTTGCCGAGCGAGGAGGCGACACCCCCGGTGACGAAGAGGTGCTTGGTCGTCGTGGGCTTTGCGGCAATGGCCAAAGGGGGGCTCCCGTGGTCGCGAGTGGAGGATGCGTACCGGCGATCACCCGGTTGTTTTCGGGGGTGCCGTCGCTGCGGTTGGGGGGTCTTGCGCCCTCCGGTCCACGGGGTACCAGGGTATCAGCGCCCGGAGCCGGGCGCGCCCGGTGACGCGGTGCGACGGCCTCGCGTCCCCTGCGTCACAGGCCACCCATTCGGCACAGATTCCGCCGCCAACCGTCGCGCGTGTCCCAACTCCGCGTCGTATCCTGCTCGGACACATGCAGCGAGCCGGCCGGCACGGCACCGTCTCTCCCCAGCCACCGCTGGTAGGTGCCTCCCTGACAGATTCCGGAAAAGAGCTCGTCGAAAGACCGCTTGCCCAGCTGAGGAAGACCCTCCGGGGTCACGATGCCGTTCGACTGGAGATGACGTGGCCGGGCGTATCGAGGACTACGCACTGATCGGCGACATGCAGACCGCCGCCCTGGTCTGCCGGGACGGCACGGCCGACTGGCTGTGCCTGCCGCGATTCGATTCGCACGCGGCGTTCGCCGGACTGCTCGGCACGGAGGAACACGGCTACTGGCGGATCGGCCCGGCGCACCCCTCGGGGGCGGCTCCGCCGCGCGCCGACCGCCGCCGGTACCGGGGGGATTCCCTCGTGCTCGAATCCGAGTGGGACACCGCGCGAGGTACCGTCCGGGTGATCGACTTCATGCCTCCCCGTGACGGCGCCCCCCAGCTGATCCGGATCGTGGAGGGCGTCAGCGGCCGGGTGCCGATGCGCTCGGCGCTGCGGATGCGGTTCTCCTACGGGCGCGTCGTGCCGTGGGTGCACAAGGTGGGCGACCGCACGGTGGCCGTCGCGGGCCCCGACTCCGTCTGGCTGGACACCACCGCCGACACCTTCGGCAAGGACCTCACCACCTACTCCGACTTCACCGTCTCCCCCGGCGAGCGCGTCGCCTTCACCATCAGCTGGCAGCCCTCGCACCGCGAGGCGCCCGCCCTGCCGGACCCCGAGGGCGCCCTGGAGGCCACCGAGGAGTTCTGGCGGGAGTGGGTCACGCACTGCACGTACCACGGCCCCTACCGGGACGCGGTGGTCCGCTCGCTGATCACCCTCAAGGCGCTCACCTACGCCCCCACCGGCGGCATCGTGGCCGCCCCCACCACTTCTCTCCCCGAGGAGATCGGCGGCGTCCGGAACTGGGACTACCGGTTCACCTGGCTGCGCGACGCCGCGATCACCCTCTCCTCCCTCCTGCGCACCGGCTACCGCGAGGAGGCCCGGGCCTGGCGCGAGTGGCTGCTGCGCGCCGTCGCCGGCGACCCCGAGAACCTGCAGATCATGTACGGCATCGCCGGTGAGCGCGAACTCGGCGAGAGCGAGCTGGACTGGCTGCCCGGCTACGAGAACTCCACGCCCGTCCGCGTCGGCAACGGCGCCGCCGGCCAGCTGCAGCTCGACGTCTACGGCGAGGTCACCGAGGCCCTGCACCTGGCCCATATGACCGGGCTCGCCCGCAACGACTACGCGTCCCTGCTCCAGCTGCGGCTCATCGGCTACCTCGAGGACCACTGGACCGAGCCCGACGAGGGCATCTGGGAGGTGCGCGGCCCGCGCCGGCACTTCGTCCACTCCAAGGTGATGGCCTGGGTCGCCGTCGACCGCACCATCAAGCTCATCGAGTCCGGCGACGTCGACGGGCCGCTGGAGCGCTGGCGCGAGCTGCGCGAGGACATCCACCGCGACGTGTGCGACAAGGGCTACGACAAGGAACGCAACACCTTCACGCAGTCCTACGGCTCGAAGGAGCTGGACGCCTCCCTGCTGCTGATCCCGCAGATGGGCTTCCTGCCGCCCGACGACAAGCGCGTCATCGGCACCATCGAGGCCATCCAGCGCGAACTGTCCACCCCCGACGGGTTCGTACTGCGTTACCCGACCGCCGGCCACGAGGCCGGCGTGGACGGCCTCGAAGGGGACGAAGGGGCCTTCCTGGCCTGCTCGTTCTGGCTCGCCGACGACCTGGCGATGATCGGGCGGGTCGACGAGGCCCGCCAGCTCTTCGAGAAGCTGCTGGCCCTGCGCAACGATCTGGGCCTGCTCGCGGAGGAGTGGGACCCGCGGCTGCAGCGGCAGGTCGGCAACTTCCCGCAGGCGTTCAGCCACGTGCCGCTGATCGACACCGCGCTGCGGCTCACCGCGTCGAGCGCGTTCGGAGGCTGAACCACAGCGCGAGCGCCCCGACGGGCACGGCGAGGACGGCTGCGGCGGCATTGAGCCCGCCGTAGCCGTACACCGCGGTCAGCGCTCCGGAGAGCGCGCCGCCCGCCGCGCCCACCAGGTTCATCAGGGTGTCCGACATCCCCTGCACCTCCGGGCGGTGCGCGGCGTCCACGGACTCGCTCAGCAGCGTCGACCCCGCGACCGTGGCGCACGACCAGCCGGCGCCCAGCAGGAACAGGCCTGCCGCCACGGCCCATTGACGGTTCCCCGCCGTCCCGGCCAGCAACGTGGCGGCCACGTAGACCACCTGTCCCAGCAGGATCACCGGCACCCTGCCGAACCGGTCCGCCGCCCGGCCCACCAGCGGCGAGAGCGCGTACATCCCCGCCACGTGCAGGCTGACCGTGAAGCCCACGATGCTCAACGAGGCGCCCTCGTGGGCGAGATGGACGGGCGTCATCGTCATCACCGACACCATCACCACATGGCCCAGGACCAGTGCGGCCAGGCCCGTCAACGCGGCCGGGGACGCGGCGACATGACGCAGCGCGGTGCGCATACGGGCGGCGAAGCGTTCCTTGTGCTCACGCTCGGCCGACGTCGTCGGCTGCTGCTCCTGGGCCAGCAGGAGCGGGTCCGGGCGCAGGCCGGTGTGGATGATCAGCCAGCCGAGGACGAACGCCACCACCGAGAACACGAACGTCCCCGCCGCGTCCGGCAGTCCGAGCGGCCGGGCCAGCACCGCCCCCGGGCCGCTGAGGTTGGGGCCCAGCACGCTGCCGAGCGTCGTCGACCACACGACCAGGGAGAGCGCGCCCGCGCGGGCGCGCGGCTCCGCGAGGTCGGTGGCCGCATAGCGGGACTGCAGGTTGGCCGCGCTCGCCGAGCCGATCAGCAGCATCCCCAGCAGGGTCACCCACAGCAGGCCGGCACCGGCCGCCAGCGGCACCGTCAGCGCACCCCCCGCCGCGATCAGCCAGCCCGCGCCGAGACCGGTCCGCCGCCCGCGCGCCCGGGAGAGCGCCGCCAGCGGCACGGACAGCAGCGCCGCCCCGAGCGTGGCCAGGGTCGTGGCGAGGCCGGCCGTCGCCTGCGAGCCGGAGAGGTGCTCCACCAGCAGCCCGCCCGAGGAGATCATCGAGCCCATGCCGACACCGGCGACCACCTGCGCCGACATCAGCACCCTGAGCGTGCGGCGCTGGACTGTCGCCGTTGGGCTGTTTGTTTCGTACACTTCTGGCGAAATGCCCGGTATATCGGGCGAGTTGGGCGAAGGGCCTGCCGCTGCAGTCATGCGCGTCAGGGTAAGGGCGCGAGTGTCTTTGCGGGACGGTAGGTTCCGGGCATGGAACCGCACGACCTCCCGCCGGGCCCGCAGGGGACGATCACCGTGGCGCGCGCCCTCGAACTGCCCGCCCTGCGCCGGGGGCTGCCCGAGGTCGTGGCCGCCGCCGACCGGCTGCACCGGCCCGTGCGCTGGGTGCACGCGGGCGAGGCCCCGAACATCGCCGCCCTCCTCAAGGGCGGCGAGCTCCTGCTGACCACCGGACTGGGCCTGGGCAGCCGCCCCGCCGAACAGCGCGCCTTCGTCCGGGGACTGGCCCGGCGGGACATCGCGGCCCTCGTCGTCGAGCTCGGCGCCCGGTTCCCCAGCCTGCCCGCCGCCGTGGTGGACACCGCCCGCGCGTGCGGGCTGCCGCTGGTCCAGCTGCACCGGGAAGTGCCGTTCGTAGCCGTCACCGAGGAGATCCACACCGAGCTCGTCAACCAGCACTACGCCCTGCTGCAGCGCGCCGAGGAAGTGCACCGGCGGTGCACCGAGGTGCTGCTGGGCGGGGGCGGCGTACCCGAAGTGCTGCGGCTCTTCGCCGACTTCACCGGCAACCCGGTCTTCCTGGAGACCGCGGAGGGGCGGCTGCTGTACGCCGCCGGGCCGAGCGGTGGGGGTGGGGGTGGCGGTGGCGGTGCCGATCCGCTTCAGGTCTGGGACGGGCTGCGGGGGGCCTCGCTCGCGGGCAGCGTCGTCACGGATGTGCCCGGGCAGGGACCTGGGGGTGGTGCCGTGCGGGCGCGGCTCGTGGTGCTGCCGGTGAACGTGCCTCTGGCTCCCGTGCACCGCATCGCCGCCGACCGGGCCGCCGGGCTGCTCGCCGTCGTCCTGCTCCAGGCCCGCCAGGAGGAGGAGCTCGCCGCCCGGGGACGCGGCGACTTCCTCACCGACCTCGCCGAGGGGCGGCTCGACCCGGCGGACGCGCCCGGGCTGGCACGCGTGCTCGGCTTCCGGACCGGCGACGGGCCGCTGCTGCCCGTGGTGATGCGGATGGCCGCCGGCCTGGTCCCGGCGGACAGTTGGGCGGCGCTGGCGTGCGCCGTGCAGAAGGAGCTGCGGGCGGTGGGGGTGCCGGTGCTGCTGGGCGTACGGCTTCCGGAGGGTCGGGTTCCGGTGCTCGCCGGGCTGCGGGACGAGGCCGAACGGGCCGCGGTGGCGGGGCGGGTGGCGGCGGCGCTGCGCTCCGGGGCGGAGCGGGCCGGGTTCCGGGCGCCGCCGGTGGTGGTCGTGGGGGTTGCCTCGGCTTGGGGGGCTGTGGGGGGTGCGCTTCGGCATGCTGCGGAGGCTGCTGTTGCCGCGGAGGGGGCGCCGGATCGTGAGTGGCACGATGTGCGGCGGCTTGATGTCGATGTGTTGCTGTGGCGGCTGCGGGGTGATGGGGATCTGGCCTCTTTTGTCGAGCGGGTTCTCGGGCCGTTGCTCGCCCATGACCGGTCCGCTCGTCCTGCGTTGCTGCCGACGCTGGAGGCCTGCCTTGCGCACGCCGGGCGGAAGGCGGAGACGGCGCGGGAGCTGCACGTCAATCGGCAGACGCTGTACGACCGGCTGGGGCGGATCGAGCGGCTGCTGGGGGTGGAGTTGGAAGACCCGGACGCGGCGCTGGCATTGGGGGTTGCGTTGCGGGCGCGGCGGCACGTCGTGGGTCGGGGGTGGTGCGGCGGGGGCGGGGCGGGCCCTTCCGGGGACTGAACTTTTTGCGGCGGCCCTCGTCCACGCGGTGTTGCCCCGAACTTGCCACAAAAAGTTTTTCACGTCCCTCTCCAGGGCCCGCCCCGCCCCCTCGCGCCCGTGGTCAAGTGCGTCGGCTCAGTTCGTCGTACACGCTCAGGACGTGGGCCACCGTGTCGTCCTCCGACGGCCAGCTCGCCGCCTGGCGGCGTCCCGCTCGTACCAGCCGCTCGCAGCGGAGGGGGTCCTCCAGGAGCCGGGTCACGGCGGCTGCCAGTGCCGTCGCGTCCCCGCAGGGGACCAGTTCGGCTGCGTCGCCCACCAGTTCCGGAACCCCGCGGGCCTCCACCGCCACCAGCGGCACTCCGGCGTGGAGGGCTTCCTGGGCGAGGAGCGAGCGCGCTTCCCAACAGCCCGGCAGCACGGCCACGTCCGCCACCGCGAGGAGTTCCGGTACGTCGTCGCGGCGTCCTACGAGTTGGACGGGGAGGCCTTCGGTCTCGATCCTGCGTTGCAGTTCCGGGCGTTCACGGCCTTCGCCCGCGACGATCAGCAGCGGTTCCGGGTCCAGGTCCCGCCAGATACGGGCGGCGTCCAGGAGGAGCCCGTAGCCCTGGCCGGGTTCCAGCCGGCCGACTGTGACGAGCAAGGGGCGTGCCACCGCGCCGAGTTCGGCCCGTGCTTTGAGGCGGAGGGTGTCGTCCGGGTCGGGGTCCGGTGGGGGGTGCGGGGCCGGTACGGCCACCGGTGCCAGGCGGGCGTCGCGTGCGCCGCGCAGCCGTGCCTGGTCCACCAGTTCCGACGAGGCGCCGAGCACCACCGCGGCGGTGCGCGCGGTGCGGCGCTCCATCAGGCGTACGACGTGGGCGCGCGCGCCTGCGGCATGCACCCGGTTGTGCCAGGTGACCACCAGCGGTGTCGGACGGCCGCGCAGCGCGAGCGCGGCCAGCACCCCGGACTTCAGGCCGTGTGCGTGCACGACGTCCGCACCCTCGCTGAGCGCGCGGATGTCCGCGACGGCCAGAGCGTCCGTTCCCGGGCGCAGCGGGGCGAACTCGGCGCCGGAGTCGGGGATTCCGAACTCCTCGCCCGTGCGCGGCGGTGCACACACCGTCACCCGCAGCCCGTGCGCCACGAGCCCGGCCGCCAGCGACCGCACGTGCGCTCCTCTCCCGGCGCTCCCGCCGCCCAGGACTTGAACGGCGTGCAGGGGCGGCCGGGCCGGTGTGCTGCTCACGCGGGGGAAGCTCCTGGGTCGTCGACGGGCAGAGGCGTACGGCGAGGTGCTGCGCCCAGGATGCCAGCCCCCGCCGACATCCCGGCACCGCCGTACCGAGGGTCGGGCGCCCTACCTCGCCCGCACATCAACGGATTCACCCGCTTTGGGGACTCTTGACCTCCATGACCAGAGCCACGGCCACCAGCGCGGCCGCGTGCAACGCCAGCCCCGTACGCCCGTTGCGGGCGACGACGGCCGTGCCGAGTCCCGCGCCGAGGGCGTGGGCGCCCGTGTCGCCGAGCATGGTGCGCGCGGCGAGGTCGTCCTTCAGCAGGGCAGCGGCGGCGCCGACGGGGGCCGGGGCGGCACCGATCAGTCCGAGGGCCAGGACGGCGCCGGCGGCGCGGCCGGGGCGGACGTCCAGCAGGTTCACGAGGTGGGCGGAGCCGGCGATGACGACGCCGGCGAGGACCTTGTCGACGGGGTCCCGCCGGAGCACGGCTCCGGCGGCCAGGGCGGCTGCGCCGATGCCGAAGAGCTTGACGGCGCCGGTCGTCACTTCGCCGTTGCGCAGGGCCGCGAGGTGGGCGCGGAATCCGCGGCGGGGGTCGGCGGTGCCGGCGTGATCGTCATAGGCGCCGCAGGCGGCGGCCGTTGCGATGGCCAGCGCGGCGGCGCCGCGTGCCCGTGGGGGCAGGGCGGGCAACCCGGCCAGGACGCCGGCCGCGGCGGCGGGACCGGCACACAGGTCGACGGTGCGGCCGGCGTGATTGGTCCGCTCCCACAGGCGCGCACCGCCGGGTTTGCGGCGACGCAGGGTCTCGTACACCCCGCGCGTGACGGCGGCGGCGAAGCCGGAGCGCTTCGCTTGAATGATCATGGGGCTAACGTAGCGGCTGTTCTGCGGCTGCGGGTGGGTCGTGGCTGGTCGCGCAGTTCCTCGCGCCCCTTACGGGGCGCAGCCGACGTACCCGCCCGGGCGCCCCTGCAAGCCCCCGCGGCGGAGCCGCACAAGGCCCCTTACCGCCGCCCCCGGGCCCGCACCGCGCCCGCCACCGCGAGGAGTTCCTCCGCATGGGCCCGCGCCGACTCCGAGTCCTCCTGCCCCGCCAGCATGCGGGACAGCTCCCGCACCCGCGCCTCGCCCTCCATCGCGCGGACACCGCTGCGCGTGACCGAGCCGTCATGGGTCTTCTCCACCACAAGGTGACGGTCCGCGAAAGCGGCCACCTGCGGCAGGTGCGTCACCACCACCACCTGCGCGGACTCCGCCAGCTTCGCGAGCCGCCGGCCGATCTCGACGGCGGCTTTGCCGCCGACCCCGGCGTCGACCTCGTCGAAGAGGTACGTCGGCACGGGGTCGGTCCCCGCGAAGACGACCTCGACGGCCAGCATCACGCGCGAGAGCTCACCCCCGGACGCCCCCTTGGCGATCGGCCGCGCCTGGGCCCCCGGATGCGGCGTGAGGAGCAGCTCGACCTCGTCGGCCCCGTACGGGCCGTACTCGACCGCGCGCCCCGCGACCTCGATGCCGGCCTCGGCGTCCGACGCCTCCGACTGCCGCACGGCGAAGGCCACCCGCGCATGCGGCATGGCCAGTTCGGCCAGTTCCTCCGTGACCGCGTCAGCGAAACGCTTCGCCGCCTCGGCCCGCGCCTCGCCCAGTTCCTGTGCGAGCGCCCCGAGTTCCGCCCGCAGGGCATCCCGCTCGGCGACGAGCTCGCCGATCCGGTCGTCGTCGCCGTCCAGTTCGCCCAGCCGCGCGGCACTGCGCTCGGCCCAGGCGAGGACCTCCTCGACGTCCGCGCCGTACTTGCGCGTCAGATGGGCCAGGGCGGCCCGCCGCTCCTCCACGGCGGCCAGCCGCCGCGGGTCGGCGTCGAGGTCGTCCGCGTACCCCGCGAGCTCCCCGGCCACATCGCCCAGCAGGATCCCGATCTCCCCCAGCCGCTCCGCGAGCGCCGCGAGGACCGGGTCGTGGGACCGCACGGCCTCCAGCGCCCGGTGCGCTCCGGCGACCAGCGTCGCCGCATCGACACCCTCGGGGTCCTCGGGGTTGCCGACGACGGCCGCATGCGCGGCCGTGGCCGCGGCGGCGAGCGCCTCCGCATGCCCGAGGCGCTCGGCCTCGGCGGCCAGTTCGGCGTCCTCGCCGGCCACCGGCTCGACCGCGGCGATCTCGTCCAGGCCGAAGCGCAGCAGATCCGCCTCCTGGGCGCGCTCGCGGGCCCGCGTGGTCAGCTCCGTCAGCTCGGCGGCGACGGCGCGCAGCCGGCGGTACACGTCGGTGTACTTGGTCAGCGGCACGGACACCGCGGCGCCCGCGTACCGGTCGAGGGCCTCCCGCTGCCGGGCGGGCCGCAGCAGCCCCTGCTGGTCGGTCTGCCCGTGGACGGCGACGAGCTCCTCCGAGAGCTCGCCCAGCAGTCCCACGGGCACGCTGCGTCCGCCGAGATGGGCGCGCGAGCGCCCCTCCGCGGAGAGCGTGCGGCTGATCAGCAGCGTGCCGTCGTCGAGTTCGGCACCCGCCTCCTCGGCCCGGACGGCCACGGCCGAGCCGCCGTCGACGACGAGCCGCCCCTCGACCACCGCGGCCTTGGCCCCGACCCGCACCAGCGCGGGGTCGGCGCGCCCGCCGAGCAGCAGCCCCAGGCTGGTGACCACCATGGTCTTGCCCGCACCCGTCTCGCCCGTCACCGCCGTGAAACCGGGTGACAGCTCGACGACCGCGTCGTCAATGACGCCCAAGGACCGGATCCGCATCTCCTCCAACACGGATACGACCATACGAGGTTCCGGGGCCGCCCCGCGACGGCCTCCCCCACTCACCCCCCTGGGGACAGCCCCACCACCGGTCCGGGTGACCACCCCATGGCCCCGGCAGCCCTTGCGGGGCCAGGCTCGAAGCATGACCGTCCGAGTCCGGGGCCGCCGCGCCGCCACCGTCCTGCTCGCCACCGCCGTCGCCCTGGCCACTGCCGCAGGCGCCACGGCCACGGCCGCCGGCACCCTCCCCGCGGATCCCCTGGCCGGCGTGTGGCGGACGGACGGCTACGGAACGGTCGTCACCGTCGACCACGACGGCCGCCGGCTGCGCAGCTACGAGACCACGGCCGCCGGCTGCCTGCCGGGCGGCACGGACGCCTCCCGCCCCCGCGCCACCGGCCCGTTCCGGCAGCAGGGCGAGGCCCCGGTCACGCTGACCCCCACCGGCCCCGGCCGCGCCCGGCTGTCCCAGGCGGACGACGCCGGCCACCGCACCCTGCGGCGCATCGCCGCCCTGCCCGCCGCCTGCCGGGATCCGCACCCCGCCCGGGACCCCCGCGCCGTCTTCGACACCTTCTGGCAGACGTACGCCGAGAACTACCCCTTCTTCGCCGCCCGCGGCATCGACTGGCAGGCCGTACGCGACCGCTACCGCCCCCGCGCCACCGACCGGACCACCCCGGACGAACTGTTCGCCGTGCTGCAGCAGATGATCGAGCCGCTGCACGACGGACACACCTACCTGAAGAACGGCGCAGGCGACGACTTCACCAAGCTGTACGCGGGGCACCGCCCGGACACCACCCTGCCGACGCCCGAATCGATCGCGCGCATCGACAAGGCGATCGCCCACGCCGTCGGGGTCCCCCTGCAGTCCTGGGCCCAGGGCGCCGTCTCCTACGCCGACCTCCCGGACGGCACCGGCTACCTGCGCATCACCCGTTTCCAGGGCTATACGGAGGACGACACGTACGAGGCGGACAGTGCCGAACTCGACCGCGCCCTGGACGCGGTCTTCACCCCCGGACGCACGGCTTCCCTGGGCGGCCTGGTCCTCGACCTCCGCTTCAACGGGGGCGGTTCGGACGAGCTGGGCCTGCGCGTCGCCGAGCGGCTGACGGACCGTCCGTACACCGCCTACCTCAAACGTGCACGCAACGACCCGCAGAACCCGGCCGGTTTCACACCCGCCGAGCCGGTGCGGGTCGCTCCGCACCGCGGCGGCCCGGTCTGGACGGGCCAACTGGCCGTCCTCACCGGCCGCCTGACGATCAGTGCGGGCGAGACCACGACGCAGGCCCTCATGGGCCGCACGCCGGCGCCCGTCCGCATCGGCGAGAACACGCAGGGCCTGTTCTCGGACGTCCTGGACCGCCATCTCCCGAACGGCTGGACCTTCGGCCTGCCGAACGAGGAGTTCGTGGACGCCGGCGATGGCAGGACGACGTACGACATCCGGGGCATCGCCCCGGATGTCGTGACCCCGGTCTTCACGGAGGAGGAACTGAGGTCAGGCCGCGACTCGGCCCTGACTGCGGCCCTTGACCGAGCGCCTAATGCGGCGCCCCGCGCCACCCCGCAACCGGCAACGCGAACTTCGCCACCAACCGGTCGGTGAACGACGCATGATGCAACCGCGCCAAGCGGACGGGCACGGCCCCTCGCCGCACCTCCACCCGCGCCCCGGCCGGCAGCTCCACGCTCCGCCGGCCGTCGCACCACAGCACACCGTTAGGCGTCTCCGGCTGCACCTCCACCGCGAGCACCGAATCCGGCGCCGTCACCAGCGGCTTGGCGAACAGTGCATGCGCGCTGATCGGCACCATCAGCAGCGCCTCGACCTCCGGCCACACCACCGGCCCGCCGGCCGAGAACGCATAGGCGGTCGACCCGGTCGGCGTCGCGCACACCACACCGTCGCCGCCGAACCGCGACACCGGCCGCCCGTCCACCTCGGTGACGACCTCCAGCATGCGCTCGCGCGCCGCCTTCTCGACGGACGCCTCGTTCAGCGCCCAGTCGCGGTGCACGATCTCGCCGTCGGTGCGCACGAGCACGTCGAGGGTCATCCGCTCCTCGACCTCGTAGGCACGTGTGACGACGCGGTCGACCACCTTGTCCAGGTCGTCCCGCTCGGCCTCGGCCAGGAACCCGACCCGCCCGAGGTTGACGCCCAGCATCGGCACCCCGGACACCCGGGCGAACTCGGCGCCGCGCAGCAGCGTGCCGTCACCCCCGAGCACCACCAGCAGCTCGCAGCCCGCAAGGGCGTCGGGGCTGCCGGGTCCCGTCTCCACGCGCTCGGCCGAGGCCGGCAGCGGCAGGTCGGCGGCCTCCTCGGCGAGGACCCGCACCCCGATGCCGCAGCGCAGCAGACCCTGGACGACGAGTTCCGCACTCCGGATGGCCGCAGGCCGTCCCGTGTGCGCGAGAAGGAAGACGGTGCGTGAGCCCGTCCCGGACTGTGATGCTGCCGATGGTGCTTCTGAAGTGGTCAACGGGGCCCCTCCGCCACTGCACGGTCAACGTCCGCCGGGTCCAGTTCGGGCGCACCGGCGCGCAGCCACAGAAAGTACTCGACGTTGCCGGAGGGTCCCGGCAGCGGGCTGGCCGTAACCCCGAGTACGCCCAGTCCGAGCTCGGCGGCGCGCGCGGCGACACCGCGCACGGCCTCGGCGCGCAGCTCGGCGCTGCGCACCACGCCGCCGCTGCCCAGCCGCTCCTTGCCCACCTCGAACTGCGGCTTCACCATGAGCACGAGGTCGGCGTCGGGGGCCGCGCAGCGCACCAGCGCGGGCAGCACCAGGCCGAGCGGGATGAAGGACAGATCGCCGACGACGATGTCGACGGGCACGTCGTCGATCTGCTCCAGCGTCAACTCGCGTACGTTCGTACGGTCCTTCACGGTGACCCGCTCGTCGCTCTGCAGCGACCAGGCGAGCTGCCCGTAGCCGACGTCGACGGCGACGACATGGGCCGCGCCGGCCCGCAGCAGGACGTCCGTGAACCCGCCCGTCGAGGCCCCCGCGTCCAGCGCCCGGCGGCCCTCCACCACAAGGCCCCGGGGCACGAAGGCGGCCAGTGCCCCGGCGAGCTTGTGCCCGCCGCGCGAGACGTAGTCCGGGTCGCTCCCGTCGTCGACGACGACGAGCGCCGCACTGGTCTCCACCTGGGTGGCGGCCTTGGTCGCGGTCGCCCCGCCGACGGTGACGCGGCCGGCCGCGATCAGCTGGCTCGCGTGTTCGCGCGAACGGGCCAGTTTGCGGCGCACCAGCTCGGCGTCCAGTCGGCGGCGGGTCACTGCCACGTGCGGTTCAGCTCCTGTTGTCGTGCGGGTGCGGCGGCCCGGGCGGGCCGGGGCGCTGGTCGAGCGCGGCGAGCGTCTCGCGCAGCCCCCTGTGTACATCCTCGTACACCTCCAGGTGGCCGCTCACCGCGAGGTGGTCGGCATCGGCGAGCCGGGCCAGCCCGGCGTCCACCTCGGGGTGGCCGGTGGGGGTGCATCCGACGCCGAGGGGCTGCGTCGGATCGGTCACGTCGGTCATGACTCCGACGCTACCCCGGAAGCGATGTTTCCCGGCGTTGCCCTCTCCCTGCGGTACCGTCCATGACGATGGCGACCATCGAGGAGTGCCGCGACGCACTCGAACGGCTGGCGGAGCACCTCGCGGGGGCGAGCGGCGAGTTCCGCGCGGCCGCCGCGCCCGACCGGTCCCTCAGCTGCCACCTCACCGACCTCGGCGTGACCTTCGTGGGCCACCTCCGGGAGGGCACCATCCAGGACGTCCGCACGGTGCAGGACGTACCGGAGCGGCGCGCCGAGATCGGCCTGGAGATGACCGGCGACGACCTGATCGCCCTGGTCGACGGCCGCCTCAACTTCGCCCGCGCCTGGGCCAGCGGCCGCGTCAGACTCCAGGCAAGCCTGCGGGACGTACTGAGACTGCGGTCACTGCTCTAGTACCGCACCCGCCGCGTGGGCGCGAGCAACCACAACGAACCCCCACCCGAAGCCCTCAAAGCCCCAGCCGGGCCACCGCCTTCCCGGCATCCAGCCCGCACACCCCGTCCCCCGCGGCACTCCAGCCCGCCGCGCACAGCGCCCGCAGCCCGTCGACGGGCTCGCCCTCGCCGTCCAGCACCAGCTCGTCACCCCGTACGGACGCGGTCCAGCCGCCGCAGCGCCCGTCCTCCGTCACCACGGGGTGCGGGGTCAGCAGCCCGCGCAGATCCTCGGCCACGAACGTGGGCCGGTGCCGCGGCTCGGCCGCGATCAGTTCCGCGGCCGTCGTCACCCCGGTGAGGACCAGCAGCGAGTCCACGCCGCCGACGTACGCCCCCTCGATGTCCGTGTCGAGCCGGTCGCCGACCACCAACGGCCGTTCCGCGCCGGTCCGCAGGATCGTCTCCCGGTGCATCGGGGGCAGCGGCTTCCCCGCCACCTGCGGCACCGCACCCGTCGCCAGGCTCACCACGCGCACCGCGGCACCGTTCCCCGGTGCGATCCCGCGGGCACTCGGAATCGTCAGGTCCGTGTTCGACGCGAACCACGGCACCCCCCGCGCCACCGCGTACGAGGCCTCCATCAGGCGCCCCCACGGCATCTCCGGCCCGCCGAACCCCTGGGCCACGGCAGCAGGGCCGTCGTCCGCCGAGTCCACCGGCACCAGCCCGCGCTCGCGCAGCGCGACCCGCAGCCCCTCCGCACCGATCACCAACACCTTCGACCCGGCGGGCAGTTGGTCCGCGATCAGCCGGGCCACCGCCTGCGCCGACGTGATCACGTCCCCCGGCTCGGCGGGTACCCCGAGCTCCGTCAGGTGGGCGGCCACCGTGGCCGGCGTCCGGGCCGCATTGTTGGTCACGTAGGCGAGGTGCATCCCGCCCGCCCGGGCCGTTCCCAGCGACTCCACGGCGTGCACGATCGCCTCGCCGCCCGCGTACACCACGCCGTCGAGGTCCAGCAGTGCGGTGTCGTACGCCTCGCTCAGCCGCAGCTCACTGGCGCTCGGCCCGGTCCGGACGTTCTGCTGGGTCATGATGTGATCGCTCCCTGTGCTGTATGTCTCTTCCTCGATCATTTCATTGCCGCACGGGCCCCGGGACATAGCATTTCCCAATGAGCACTCCAGGGCGTGGCCGCGCCGGCCACACAGGACAGGGACTGCAGCTCGCCCCTTTCCGAGGGCTGCGCTATGTGCCCGAGCGCGTGGGCAGTCTCGCCGCCGTCACCTCGCCGCCGTACGACGTCGTCGTGCGCCCCGACGGCCTGCGCCTCCTGGAGACCGCCGACCCGTACAACATCGTCCGGCTCATCCTCCCGCAGGCGGCCACCGCCGCCGACCGGCACCGCCTGGCCGCCCAGACGCTGCGCCGCTGGCAGGACGAGCACGTCCTGGCCGCCGACCCCGAGCCCGCGCTCTACGTCTACGAGCAGCGCGGCGAGGGCATACTGCAGCGCGGCCTCATCGGCGCCCTGCGCCTCACGCCCCCCGAGGAGGGCGTCGTCCTCCCCCACGAGGACGTCATGCCGCACATCGTCGAGGATCGCGCGGCCCTCATGCGCGACACCGGCGCCAACCTCGAACCCCTGCTGTTCTCCTACCACGGCAACGGCGACGGCATGACGGGCGCCGCCGGTGTCATCGAGCGCGTCATCCGCACCGAACCGCTGCTTTCCACCGCCACCGACGACGGCTACGCCCACCGCCTGTGGTCCGTCACCGACCCCGGCGACCTGGCCCGCATCGACAAGGACCTCTCCCACCAGCAGGCCCTCATCGCCGACGGCCACCACCGCTGGGCCACCTATCTGCGCCTGCGCGCCGAGCAACCGGCGCCGGGCCCCTGGGACTTCGGCCTCGTCCTGCTCGTGGACACCGCCCGCTACCCGCTCCGCGTCCGGGCCATCCACCGCCTGCTGCACCGCCTCCCGGCCGCCGACGCACTGGCCGCCCTGGGCGACTCGTTCCGGGTCCGCACCGTGGAAGGCCCGCTGCCGCGCGCCCTGGAGGCCCTGGCCGTGGCGGCGGAGGGCGACGAGCCCGGCAACGCCTTCGTCCTCGCCGGGGACGGCCGCTTCCACCTGCTCGACCGGCCCGATCCGGACCTCCTGGCCCGTACGATCCGCACCGACCGCCCCCGGGCCTGGCGCGAACTCGACGCCACGGTCCTGCACTCGACACTCCTGGAACACGTCTGGCAGGTGCCGGACGACCCCGAGCACATCGGCTACATCCACGACACGGAGGCCGTGGTCGAACAGGCGGAACGCCACGGCGGCACGGCCGTCCTGATGCACCCCGTCCGCGAGGACGTCGTACGCGAACTTGCCGAGCAGGGCGTCACGATGCCCCGCAAGTCCACGTCGTTCGGCCCCAAGCCGGCGACGGGGCTTGTGCTGCGGAGTCTCGCGCTGAACTGACGCGCACGGGATACACAAAGGGCGGAACTCCCGGAATCGACGAATCGATCCGGGAGTTCCGCCCTTCGCATGATCAGCGATCAGCTCTCGCTGCTCGTGTCCTTCTTGTCGCCCTCGGCCTCAGCCGCCTCAGCGGTCTCAACAGCCTCAGCGGCCGTGTCGCCCTGCTCCTCGGCCTCCGCCTCGGCCTCCTCGAGCGCGTCCGTGAACTCCACGCCGTCCAGCTCGGCGAGCCGGTCGGAGGCGTTCGTCGTACCGCCCTGGTCGGCCTCGAGCGCCTTGGCGAACCACTCGCGCGCCTCGCTCTCGCGGCCCACCGCGAGCAGTGCCTCGGCGTAGGCGTAGCGCAGACGCGCGGTCCACGGCTGGACGGAGTTCGACGCCAGCTCGGGGCTCTGCAGCGTGACCACCGCGGCCTCGGCCTGGCCCATGTCCTTACGGGCGCCGGCGGCCACCAGGCGCATCTCGACCTGGCCGGCCTTGTCCAGCTTCTGCACCTCGGGCTCACCGGCCATGGCCAGCGCACGCTCGGGACGGCCCATGCCGCGCTCGCAGTCCGCCATGACGGGCCACAGCTCGACGGAACCGGTCATCCGGCGCGCGGCACGGAACTCGGCCAGGGCCTCGGAGTACTTGCCGACCGCGTACGCGGCGAAGCCGGCGGCCTCGCGCACGGCGGCGACACGGGAGGCGAGCCGCAGGGCGATCCGCGCGTACTCGTAGGCCTGCTCCGGCTCCTCGTCCAGCAGGTTGGCCACCATGACGAGGTTGCGGGCGACGTCCTCGGCCAGCGTCTTGGGCAGGCTCATCAGCTCCTGCCGGACGTCCTGGTCGATCTCCTCGCCGGTCACGTCGTCCGGAATCGGCAGCCGCTTCACGGGCTCACGGTCGCCACGGTCCCGCGTACGGTCGTCGCGACGGCCGTAACCACCCGAGCGGTCGTCGCGGCCACGGTAACCGCCGCCACGGCTGTCCTCACGGCGCGGACCACGCGGGCCACGGTCGCCGCGGTCGTCGCGACGGAAGCCGCCACGGTCGTCGTCGCGGCGGGGGCCACGGTCGTCACGACGGTCATCACGCCGGAAGGACGGACGGTCATCGCGACGCTCGTCGCGACGGAAGCCGCCACGGTCGTCGTCACGACGGGGGCCACGGTCATCGCGGCGGTCATCACGACGGAAACCGCCGCGGTCGTCATCGCGACGGAACGACGGGCGGTCGTCACGACGGTCGTCGCGACGGAAGCCACCGCGGTCGTCGTCGCGGCGGGGGCCACGGTCGTCACGACGGTCATCACGCCGGAAGGACGGACGGTCATCGCGACGCTCGTCACGACGGAAACCGCCACGGTCGTCATCACGACGCGGGCCACGGTCATCACGACGGAACGAGGGGCGGTCGTCACGTCGCTCGTCGCGACGGAACGACGGACGGTCGTCGCGACGGTCATCACGACGGAAACCGCCACGGTCGTCATCACGACGCCCGTAACCACCGCCGGCAGGACGGCCACCACGGTCGTCACGGCGGAAAGAAGGACGGTCATCGCGACGCTCGTCACGACGGAAACCGCCACGGTCGTCATCACGACGCGGGCCACGGTCATCACGACGCTCATCACGACGGAAGGACGGACGGTCGTCACGACGGTCATCGCGACGGAAACCGCCACGGTCATCGTCACGACGCGGGCCACGGTCATCACGACGCTCGTCGCGACGGAAGCCGCCACGGTCGTCATCACGCCGGAAGGACGGACGGTCATCGCGACGGTCATCGCGACGGAAACCGCCACGGTCATCGTCACGGCGACCAAAGCCACCACCGGTGGGGCGGCCGCCACGGTCGTCGCGAC
>NZ_JABBXF010000114.1 GCF_013030945.1 Streptomyces morookaense
GCGACCAAAGCCACCACCGGTGGGGCGGCCGCCACGGTCGTCGCGACGGTAGCCGCCGCCACCGTCGCGACGCGGGCCGCGCGGGCCGCCGCGGCGCGGGTCGCCGCCCGATCGATCGTCGCGAGAGTTGGTGGGCATCGACGTGACTCCTGTCTTGAGGTACGCAGTCATTCTCGCGCACCCGGCAGGCAGGCGCGCTTCGGCAATAAAAACAAAAGGACCCTTGGTCCCAGCGTGAACGCTGGGACCAAGGGTCCTTGAAAGATTGTTCGGCGGCGTCCTACTCTCCCACAC
>NZ_JABBXF010000115.1 GCF_013030945.1 Streptomyces morookaense
GATCCTGGTGGAGTTGCGGGCCGTCGCACTCAACTACCGCGACCCCATGCGGGCCAACGGGCTCCTGCCGCCCGAGGCCGTCGAGGGCAGCCCCCTCAGCCGCGGACTGGGGTGCGACGGCGCGGGCATCGTCAGCGCCGTCGGACCCGGGGTCACCGCGTACAAAACCGGCGACCGCGTCAGCGGACTGATGGCAGCAGCCCTGGGCTCCCACGCCCTCACGCACGCCGGAGCAGTCGGCCCCATGCCCGGCACCATGAGCTACATCGAGGCCGCCACCTTCCCGGTCGCCTTCCTCACCGTCCACCACACCCTCGCCGACCAGGCCAGGCCGCTGCCCGGCGAGACGCTGCTGGTGCACGGCGGAGCCGGAGCCGTCGGCCTGGCCGCCCTCCAGTGCGCCCGCCACCTCGGCCTCCGCGTGATCGCCACGGCCGGCACCGAGACCAAACGCGACCTGCTGCGCACGCTCGGCGTCGAGCACGTCCTGGACTCCCGCAGCCTCGACTTCGCACCCCGCGTCCGCGAACTCACCGACGGCAAGGGTGTCGACATCGTCGTCAACTCCCTCAGCGGCGAGGCCATCGCGCAGAGCCTGGACCTGCTGCGCCCCAACGGCCGCTTCATCGAACTCGGCAAACGCGACATCTTCCTCAACAACCCGCTCCTGCTGCGCCCCTTCCACCGCAGCCTCACCTTCCTCGGCTTCAACCTCGACAGCATCGTCTTCGACCGCGCCCGCGGCCCCCGCCTGGTGCTCGACACCGCGGCACGGGTGGCAGCCGGCCAGTACCGGCCCCTCCCGCACACCGTCTGTCCCGCAGCCCGCGTCGACGAGGCCTTCCGGCTGCTCCAGCACTCCCGGCACGTCGGCAAGGTCGTGGTCGCCTTCGATCCGCTGGACGAGCCGGTCCCTGTCGAACCGGCCCTCGGCGTCCCGGCGCTGGACGGCGAAGGCACCTACCTGGTCACCGGGGGGCTCGGCGGCTTCGGTGCCGCCACCGCCGAGTGGCTGGCCGACCGCGGCGCCCGGCACCTGGCCCTGGTCGGCCGCCGAGGGGCCGAGGCCCCCGAGGCCGCGGCCGTGCTCCAACGTCTCGCCGCGCGTGGGGTGACGGCCACCGCGTACGCGGCCGACGTCACCGACGAGACGGCCGTGCGCGAGGTGATCGCCGCCGTGGACGCCACCGGCCACCCGCTGCGAGGGGTGGTGCACTGCGCCATGCAGCTCGACGACGCCCCGCTGGCCGACCTCACCGACGAGCGCTTCGCCGCCGTGTTCGCCCCCAAGGCCGCCGGAGCACACATCCTCGACCGCCTCACCACCGGCCGCGCACTGGACCTCTTCCTGCTGCACTCCTCGGTCACCGCCGCCACCGGCAACCTCGCGCAGGCCCCCTACGTCGCCGCCAACGCCCACCTGGAAGCCCTCGCCCGCGCCCGCCGCAACGCCGGACGGACCGCCACGGCCCTCGCCTGGGGACCCATCGCCGACACCGGCTACGTCGCCCGCAGCAACCTGGCCGCCACCATGACCGGCCTCGGCTTCGAACCCGTCACCTCCACCGAGGCGTTCGCCGCCGCCGACCACATCCTCGCCGCCGGCACCGACGTCGCCGGCATCGGCCGCTACCGCTGGGGCCGCGCACGCCGCCTGCTGCCCTCCCTGGCCACACCCCGCTACGCCGCCCTCGTCCCCGCCGGCGCCGCGGACGCGGACGAGAGCCGCGAGGAACTGCTGCGCTCCCTGGCCGCGATGAGCACCGAGGACGCCGTCCGCGCCATCACCGAGGCCCTGGCCCGCCACCTCGCCGGCGTCCTGCACATCGACCCGTCGGAGCTGGACCCCGACCGCAACCTGGAGGACTTCGGCGTCGACTCCCTCATGGGCGCCGAGTTCATCCTCCAGGCCCGCGAATACTTCGGCATCCACATCCCGCCCGGCGAACTCATGGGCGGCGGGCGCACTCTGACCCACTTCGCCCGCCTGATCCACGACCGGCTGGGCCTCCACTCGTCACAGGGCGCTCCGCCGCCCGGACCGTGAGACGGTCACCGGCCCCCGCGCCGGAAGGACCGGCCGAGCCGCGAAACGGCCCAACCCGCCAGCCGGGCACGGTCGATCTTCGCCGCGTGCCGGTGGTCCACCGGCAGCGACCGGTGGAACAGCACCGGCACCGCACCCGTCACCGGCAGCTCCAGGCCGTTCAGCACCTCCCGGATGCCGCGCCGCACCACCGCACGGTCCCCGCGCGACGCCGCCCGCTCCAACTCCACGACCACCACCGGCCACTGCGCCGCGGCCGGACCGACACCCACCAGCGCCGTGCGCCGCACACCGGGCACCGCGTCGAGGGCCGGCTCCACCTGCTCCGTGAACAACGCGCCCTCCGCCGTGCGCAACCGGTGCGCGACACGGCCGTAGAACCAGATGCGCCCCTGCTCGTCCAGCCGCCCCACATCCCCCATGCGGTGCACGACCCCGCCGTCCGCCTCGTACAGCTTCGCCGCCAGGGTGGCCGCCGGATCCAGATAGGCGGGGCTGACGTTCGGCCCGGAGACGGCGAGTTCGCCCACCGTCCCGCGGGGGACGTCCACGCCACTGGACAGCGGGTCCAGCGGCAGGACGCGCACGGTCACCCCCGGCACGGGACGGCCCAGGCACACCCCCTCCCCGCGGGCCGTGGCCGCGCGCAGCGGGAGCAGCTCGCGGTGGTCGATCATGCTGACCGGCAGCGCCTCCGTGGCGCCGTACACACTGCAGACCGTCGCCCCGGCGGGCAGGCACACCCGCAGCCGGTCCAGGACCGCATACGGCAACGACGCACCGAACGAGGCCACTTGACGCAGGGACGGCAGGGGAGTGAGCGTGCGGATGCAGTAGCGGGCCAGCCGGTCCAGGAGCGCGGGCGAGCCCAAGAGCACATCCGCCTCCGTACTGTTCACGGCGTGCGCCAGGTCACGGGCCCGCATACGCGTGGGACGGGCCAGGTCCACCCGCGGGACCACCGTGGTGGCACCGAGCAGCGGCCCGAGCACCGCGGCCGGCACGAAGGCGGCCACCACGGTCCCGCCGGCCAATGCGACTCCCTCCGGCAGCGCCCGGATCTGCGCCTGCACCGTGCTGTGCCGGTGGACGACACCCTTCGGCGGCCCTGTCGCACCGGAGGTGAACACGACCATCGCCGGGGCGTCGTCCGGCGGCCCGGCCAGCGTCCGCCACGGAGGCACGGAGCGCCGCAGCCGCCGGAGCGTCCGGCCGGGCCACCAGCCGGGCCCCGCCACCACACGGCGGTGCACCGTGCCCCCGCCCCAGCCCAGCAGGCGCCCGGCGAGGTGGGCGAGCGGCTCGGCCAGCAGGACGTCCGGCGCGGCGGCCGCCAGACACCGGCCCATCACCCGCAGCGGGAGCGAGCCGTCGACGAGCACCGGCACGGCGCCCATGCCGGCCAGGGTCAGCACGCACGTGCCCAGCTCCACCGGATCCCGGGTCAGCACCGCAACCCGGTACCCCGGCCGGACCCCGGCCCGGGCCAGGGCCGCGGCGGTCGCCAGACTCAGCGCGGCGGCCTCGGCGTTGCCGAGCGACGCGAACCGCCGCCGGCCGTGCGGGTAGCGCAGGCACACGCCCCCGGGCGCCTCCTGCAGGGCCTCCAGGACGGTACGGGCCAGCGGGGCCACGGGCGGACACCTCCGGTGCGGTACGGGCCGGTTGTCGGTCCTTTCAGCCCCTTTCAGGATGGCCACGGCACCGCCGAGGCGGCATCACCTACATGAGTGATTCCGGAGCGCTCCGGCGCGAGACGGACCCCCACCGGGCATGAACTCCAGGTCGGAACACCGAATTTGATGCCACTCGCACCCGAAGGGCAGGCCCGTGTGCGCAGCAGCCGACCGCCCCCGCCGACCTGACTACCCCTTCACCTCACAGTGGTTCACGCACACCGACGGCAGCCGGCAGCACTACGTGGACGAAGGCACCGGCCCCCCGGTGCTGATGGTCCACGGCAACCCGTCCTGGAGCTACGCCTGGCGCCACCTGATAGCCGCACTGAGCGACGCCTACCGGTGCATCGCCCCCGACCTGCTCGGCATGGGCCTCTCCGAACGCCTCGCCCCACCCCTGCCCGCCCTCCTCGCCGGACACCAGACCGCCGCACTCGACGACCTCGTCCGCCACCTGACCGACGAACACGGGGCACCCCGGCACGGCTGGACCGTCGTCGCCCACGACTGGGGCGGACCCATCGCCCTGACCTGGGCCTGCCTCAACGCAGACAAGGTGGACCGGGTCGTCGTCCTCAACACCGCCGTCTTCCGCTTCCCCGAACACGGCCTGCCCCCCTGGTGGTTCCGCCTCCTGCACCTGCGACCCGTCAGCACCGCCGCCGCGCACTGGACACCCGGCTGGGCCCACGGAGCCGCCCGGCTCGGCGTGACCACCCCGATGCCGCCGCCGGTCCGCCGAGCCTTCACCGCCCCCTACCGCCGGCGCCGCCGCCGCGCCGCCCTCGCGCGCTTCATCCAGGACGTCCCCATCACCCGCAGCGACCCCGGCTGGGCACTGCTGGCCGTCGTGGAACGCATGCTGCCCGCCCTCGACCGCACACCCATGCTGGTCGGCTGGGGCATGCGCGACCCGGTCCTCCGACCGCCGCTGGCCGACGTCTGGCAACAGCGCTTCCCCCACGCCCACGTGCTCCGCTTCCCCGACGCCGGACACTACGTCCTGGAGGACGCGCGCGCCGAACTCGTCCCGGCCATCCGGCACTTCCTCGACACCACGGGAGAACGGCGGTGAAAGTCCTCGTCACCGGCGGCAGCGGCTTCCTCGGCAGCGCCGTGTGCCGGCAACTCGCCGCAGCCGGACACGAGATCAGGTCCCTGCACCGCCGCTTCGCCCACCCCCTCGCCGCACTCGGTGTCGACCAGCACCTGGGCGACCTCCGCGACCCCGACGCCGTCCACCGCGCCACCGCCGGCTGTGACGCGGTCGTGCACACCGCCGCCCGCGTCGGCCCGGCCGCCGACCCCCGGCCCCTCCGCGACATCAACGTCACCGGAACCCGGCACGTGCTGGACGCCTGCCGACGGCACGGCATCGGCATCCTCGTCCACACCTCCAGCCCCAGCGTCGTCTTCGACAACACCGACATCGACGGCGGCGACGAAACCCTGCCCTACCCCCGCCGCCCCCTCGGCCCCTACCCGGCCACCAAGGCCGCCGCCGAACGCCTCGTCCTCGCCGCCGACGGACCCGGCCTGGCCACCGTCGCCCTGCGCCCCCACTGCATCTGGGGCCCCGGCGACCCGCACTTCGCCCCCCGGCTGCTGCGCGCCGCCCGGCTCGGCGTCCTCCCGCTCGCCGGAGGCGGACACCAACGCATCGACACCGTCCACGTCGACAACGCCGCCCATGCCCACCTCCTGGCCCTCGACCGCGTC
The DNA here is from genome assembly GCF_013030945.1 of Streptomyces morookaense. Classification (GTDB taxonomy): domain Bacteria; phylum Actinomycetota; class Actinomycetes; order Streptomycetales; family Streptomycetaceae; genus Streptomyces; species Streptomyces morookaensis. The sequence goes on from NZ_JABBXF010000115.1 coordinate 5,446, forward strand.
CGCCCCGGCGCCCCCGCCGCAGGCCGCCCGTACTTCATCACCCAGGGCAGCCCGTGCACCCTCGCCCGCACCCTGACCCTCTTCCTCCGCGCCCTGGGGCGCAGCCCGCGCCTGCAGCCCGTGCCCGTCCCGCTCGCCCTCGCGGCCGGCAGCCTGTGCGAGTACGGCTGGCGGCTGCTCCGCCTCCCCGGAAGCCCGCCGCTCGACCGGTGCCTGGTGGCAGGCGCGGCCTACGCGAACTGGTTCGACATCACCGCCGCCCGCACCCACCTCGGCTACACCCCCCTCGTCAGCACCCCGGAAGGGCTCGAACGCCTGCGGCGGACACCATGAGCCCTCCGCCGCCCCTCACCGCCGCACAGGCACGCCGGCTGCCCGACTACCCCTTCCAGGGACGCTGGTTCGGCCACGGCGCCTGGCACCAGCACTACCTGGACGAGGGCCGCGGCACCCCCGTCCTCATGGTGCACGGCAGCCCCACCTGGAGCTACATGTGGCGCCACCTCGTTCTCGCCCTGCGCGACCGCCACCGCTGCATCGCCCCCGACCACCGGGGCATGGGCCTCTCGGACCGCGCACGCGATCCGGACGGCGCACTCCTCGCCGAGACCCGCGCCCAGGACCTCGGCCGCCTCGTCGACCACCTCGTCACCGACCGGGGCGCCCCCGCCCGGGGCTGGACGCTGATCGTGCACGACTGGGGCGGCCCCATCGGCCTGTGGTGGTCCCACCTGCACCCCGGCGCCGTCACCCGACTCGTCGTCCTCAACTCCACCGCGTTCCCCGCACCCCCGGGATACCGGCTCCCGCGCGCCGCACAGGCCCTCAGGCACCCCGCACTCGGCAGGATCGCGCACACCGCCAACACCGTGCCGCACCTGACCCTGCGCCAGGCCCCCCGCCGTCCCCTGCCGCAGGCCGTCCGCGACGCCTACCTCGCCCCCTACCGGCACCGCCGCGACCGGTCCGCACTGGTCCGCTTCGCCCAGGACATCCCCCTCGGCCCGGCCGACCCCGGCTGGCACCACGCCCGCCGCCTCGGCCGGTCCCTCATCACCTTCACCCAACTCCCGGTCTTCATCGGCTGGGGCATGCGCGACCCCCTCCACGACGACCTCGTCCTCGCCGAATGGACCCGCCGCCTGCCCCGGGCCTCGCTCCACCTCCACCCCCGCGCCGGACACTTCGTCCTGGAGGACGCGGCCCGTCAACTCATCGAGGACATCAGGGACTTCCTCGCCGTCACCGACCGCGGGACGTGAGGCAGCACTCCGCTCACGAGGAGTAGCCGTACCGCCCGTACAGGCGCACGAACGACGCGGCCGTCAGCACCCGTACGCGCTCCAGCCGGCCGCCGGTACGCCGGAACGCCACCACCTGCTCCCGCCCGCCCGGCCCGACGGGCTGCACCAGCCGCCCGCCCTCCCGCAGTTGACCGGCCAGCGGCGCGGGCACCTCCGGGAACGCCGCCGAGACGACGACGGCGTCGTACGGCGCCCCCTCCGGCACCCCGCAACTGCCGTCCCCGACACGCACGTCCACATTGCGGATGCCCTGCCGGCCGAGATTGCGCCGTGCCTGCTGCGCGAGGTCCGGCCACATCTCGATGCTCACCACGTCGCCCGCCAGCCGGGCGAGCAGCGCCGTCTGGAAACCGAGACCCGTGCCGACCTCGAGAACATGCTCGCCCCCGACCAGCCGGAGACCCTCGATCATCAGAGCGGACAGCGAGGGCTGCGTGGTCACCAGCCCGTGGGCAATCGGAACCGGCGCATCGAGGTACGCGAACGCCTCCTGTCCGGCGGGCACGAACGCCGCCCGCGGCGTCGCCCGAACGGCCTGCAGAAGACGCCGGTCACCGATCCCGGCGTTCCGGAGGACACGCGCGAGCCCCTCGGGGGACTGATTGCCGCTCATACGCCCCATGTTCCCCGGAACACGACCACGGCATCATGGGCCTTCCGCCCGCCGGAGCCCGAGGGAAGGACGAGGTCCCATGACGCCGTACAAGCCCCGACGCCTCCTCCCCGCCGCACTCGTCGCCGGAGCGCTCGCCACCGGCGCCTGCAGCACGCACACCGCACCGGACGGAGACGACAGCACGTCCCCGGCGCGCCGGACGGCGGCCCACACGGACGTGCTGTTCATCGGAGCCCACCCGGACGACGAGTTCCAGTCCCTGGCCGCCTTCGGACAGTGGAGGGAACGGCAAGGACTGAGCACCGGCGTCGTCACCATCACCCGCGGCGAGGGCGGCGGCAACGCCGCCGGCCCCGAGGAGGGGCCCGCCCTCGGCGTCATCCGCGAACGCGAGGAACGCGCCGCCGTCGCGCACGCCGGCATCCGCAACGTCTTCTACCTCGACAAGCCGGACTTCTGGTACACGCTCTCGGCACCCCTGACCGCCAAGGCCTGGAACCGCCCCCCGCAGCAGCCGACGGACACCCTCGCCCGGCTCGTCCGGCTGATCCGGGCGACCACCCCGAAGACCGTGGTCACCATGGACCCGCGCCCGTTCGGCCAGCACGGCGGCCACCAGGAGGCCGGCCGCCTGGCCGTCGAGGCCTTCCGCCTGGCCGGCGACCCGGCGGCCTTCCCCGAACAGATCACCAAGGAGAAGCACGCCCCCTGGAAACCCGGCCGGCTCCTCGCCCAGAACTGGACGTTCGACGGGCCGGCGGGGGAGCGGTGCGCCGCACGGCAGGTCACGGACCCGCACACCGGCCTGCCGGTCATGGGCGTGTGGCCCGGAGTACCCTCCCGCGACCACGGAAAGACGTGGGCCCAGGTGGAACGGGACGCCGCCCGCACCTACATCACCCAGGGCTTCGGCACGCTCCCGCCCACCGTCGGCACCCCAGCGAACCGCCTCCCCTGCGAGTGGTTCACCGTCCTGGCCGAGGACGGCAGACAGGTCACCGCCCCCGTGCACCCCCAGACCGGACTGCGCCCGCTGTACGCCGAGTTCCGCGACTGGACGCAGAAGGTGCACATGCCATGGCTGGCGAACGACGCCCAGCCCGCCTACCCGCCCGCCCCCGCCACCACCGTCCCCGACGTCGCCGAGGCCCCGGTCGTCGACGGCACGGCGGGCCCGGACGAATACCCCGGCGAGACGCTCCACTTGACGCACTGGGACGGCAAGGAGTGCACCCCCGACGACTGCTCGGCCGACGCCCGCCTCGCCCGCCACGGCGACGACCTGTACGTCCTCGTCCACGTCACGGACGACAGGAAAGGCGCCCCGCTCGACGCCCGCAACGACTGCAAACGCCACTGGCGCACCGACTCCGTCGAGATCGACCTCGACCCGCGAGGCCGCTCCGACGACACCTCCACCACCTTCCGGACCGGCATCCTCCCCTTCACCGCCCACGAGGGCGGCCCCTGCGCCGAACGCGACGCCGACAACCACCAGGGCCCGGCGAGCAGCACCGCGCCCGGCATGACGGTCGCCTCCACGGTCACCGACCCGTACCACGGCTACACGGTCGAGGCGAAGATCCCCCTCGCCGACCTCCCGGCCCCCGTCGACCCCGCCCGCCTCACCGCGAACATCCTCGTCTACGACTCCGACACCCAGGACAAGACGGGCAAGTCCCGCCTGGCCTGGTCCCCTTACGGCAGCGCCCAGGCCGATCCCTACGTCTGGGGAACCCTGCACCTCCCCGGATACACCCCGCCGCCGGACCACCCCGCACCGGCCGCCGAGCTCCCACTGGAGGCGGCACGCAGCCAGGACTCCCCGGCCTCCGTCTCCCAGTCCACCTGCACGGGCATTCCGCTCGGGGGAGGGACGTCTTAGCGGGCGCTTCGCACCCCCCGCATCCGATAACCCCGGCTCACCGCCTGCGGCGACAAGCCCTCCGAGGGCGCCCTGCCCCGCGATAATTTTCTCCGACGAGGTCCGTCGGCAGACGCGGTGCGCCGTCGGCCCAGTGGCCTGGCGCCGGTTGCGTCTGCGCGTCGTCGCGTCGCTCGTCCGCCCGTGTGCGCATGAGTGGCTGTGTCCTGAACCTCCGATTCACCGTCTTCGCCATGGAGTTCGGCTTCAGCGAAGCCTTCCCGCTCGACCGGTGGCTGCAGGGCGAGGGCGACGGCGGGGACCTGGGGAGAGCAAGCCGGGCCGCCGCCGAGTGGGGCGCCGCAGACCTCATGCACTGGCTGCGCCACCACAACCGCACCAGCGGACGCCCCTTGCGCTTCGCCGGCCTCGACCTCCCCGAGGCTGGAGATCAGCGACCGGTTCCTCGAGGGTTGCGGTTCCGGCGCGGCGGCCGCGCCCGCATGGGCCGGCCTGGAGGCCGCCGAGC
>NZ_JABBXF010000116.1 GCF_013030945.1 Streptomyces morookaense
GTTCCGGCGCGGCGGCCGCGCCCGCATGGGCCGGCCTGGAGGCCGCCGAGCAGAACGAACTGACCGCCGCACTGGCGCGGCTGTTGCTGCGACTGCGTGCCGTCGAACCGCTTTACGTGTCCCGCAGCGGCCAGAGCCGTTTCGATGTCGCCCGACGCCGGCCTCGCCGACCGGATCGCCTTGACCGACCTGCGCCACGCACCGCGCGACGAACAGGGGGTGCCACTGCTCAACGGGATCCGCTTCCAGAGCTCCCATCTGAGCACCCCGGTCCCTGAAGCGTTCGATGCCGTGCTCGCGGTCCCGACGGTCACCCGGGACCGCACAGTGCGCTTCTGACCAACCTGAACCGGGCGCGCGTCACAGAAGGCGTGCCAGGGCCGTCTCGGACGGGCTCCCGGCCGTCGCCTGGTACACGATGATCACCTGTTGCCCGGCGCCGCCGACGGTGAGCGCCTGCCGTCGCAGGGCGAGGCTGCCGACGACCGGGTGCGTGAAGCGCTTGAGCTCGTCCCGGGCGGGCCGCGTCTCGTGACGCATCCACAGACGACGGAACTCCTCGTCCGTTTCCAGCTCGGCGACCAGGCGGACCGTCCTGGGGTCGCGCGGGTCGGCTTCGGCGCGCAGGGCCGCTGCGGTCTGCGCCGCCACCTCCGCCCAGTCGGGGAAGAGCCGCCGGGACGCCGGATCGAGGAACACCGCCCGGACCAGGTTGCCACCAGGCTCGTACATCGGGGCGAGCGCGCGGGCCTGCTTGTTCGCCGCCAGCACGTCGAAGTATCGGTTCCGCACATACGCAGGGCGGTCCGTCCACGCGTCGAGCAGCCGGTGCACGTCCGCGGAGACCTCGGTCCGTGACGGCGGCACGGGGGCGGGACCGGCGAGGGCGTGCAGGTGGGCGGAGGCGTCGGCGTCCAGCTTCAGCGCCCGTGCGAGGGAGTCCAGCACCTGGGGCGAGGGATGCCGGTCGACGCCCTGTTCGAGCCGGACCAGGTACGGCTCGCTGATTCCGGCGAGCCGGGCCAGTTCCTCCCGGCGCAGTCCTGCCACCCGGCGACGTCCGCCGGCGGGCACCGCCACGTCCGCCGGAGCGACCTGTCCGCGGCGGGCCTTGAGGAAATCTCCCAGAAAATTGTGGGCCACCATGCCGCGAGGGTAACCCTGCGGGGATGCTGGCTGCCGAGATGCGAACGGCGCAGGCTCGACGCCATGAAGACCTGGTTCATCACCGGCGCGTCCCGCGGCTTCGGCCGTATCTGGGCGGAAGCCGCTCTCGACCGCGGCGACCGCGTCGCCGCCACCGCACGTGACCCCAGGACGCTGCGGCCTCTCCTGGACGCCCACGGGGACGACGTCCTCCCCATGGGACTCGACGTGACCGATCGCACCGCCGTCACCGCTGCGGTGCGCCGAGCCGCCGAGACCTTCGGCCGCCTGGACGTGGTCGTCAACAACGCGGGCTACGGCCTGTTCGGCATGGTCGAGGAAACCACCGAGGAACAGGCTCGCGCCCAGCTCGACACCAATCTGTTCGGCCCGTTGTGGGTGACGCAGGCGGCCCTGCCGTACCTGAGGGCCCAGGGCAGCGGTCACATCCTGCAGGTCTCCAGCCTCGGCGGCCTCGCCGCCTTCCCCACGCTCGGGCTGTACAACGCCTCCAAGTGGGCCCTGGAGGGGATGAGCGAGGCCCTGGCCCAGGAGGTCGCCCCCTTCGGGATCCACGTGACTCTGGTCGAACCCGGCCCGTACGGCACCGACTGGTCCGGGGCCTCCGCAGTGCACACCGAGCCGCTCCCCGCCTACGAACCCGTCCGCGCCGCGCGCCGGGCCGGTGCCTCCGCCCGCACGCCACAGGACGCGCGAGGCACCGCCGCCGTTGTCCTCGAACTCGTCGACACCGACGCACCACCCCTGCGGCTCTTCCTCGGCACCTACCCCTATCCGGTTGTCGAGGCGGCCTACCGGAAGCGGCTCGACACGTGGAACGACTGGCGGCACCTCGCGTCCCGTGCGTGACCGGCACGGATCACCTCACGGATCACCTCACGGCGCCCGGGGCGGCCGGGTGTCCGCGCCGTCACCAGCCGCTTCGCCCGCGGATGTTTGCGGCCCGCCCCCTGCGCATACACACACCCTGACCACGTCGCCCTCCCGGCCCCCGTGACGCCGGGCCGATCTGCACCAGGAGCACACGATGCTGACCTCGACACACGTTCCGGGCGGGCCGGCCTGGCTCGACCTGGGAACACCCGACATCGACGCGGCCGTCGCCTTCTACGGAGGGCTGTTCGGGTGGGAGTTCCGCTCCGCCGGGCCGGACGCCGGCGGCTACGGCTTCTTCCTGAAGGACGGCAAGGCCGCCGCCGGCCTCGGCCCCCTGATGGAGGAGGGCTCCCGGCCCTCATGGACGGTGTACTTCCGCACCGAGGACGCCGACGCCACCGCCGACGCGGTGCAGCGGGCCGGCGGCTCGGTCCGCTTCCCGCCGATGGACGTCCTCACGGCCGGCCGCATGGCCGGGTTCACCGATCCCGCGGGCGCGGAGTTCGCGGTGTGGCAGCCCGGCGACACCGACGGCCTGGAAGCGGTCAACGACCCCGGCTCCGTCAGCTGGATCGAGCTGTACAGCACGGACGCCGCCGCGGCAACGGAGTTCTACCGCAAGGTGTTCGGCTGGGACACCCGCGACATGGGCATGGGCGAGGGCCTCTCCTACACCATCGCCGGCCCCGCGGGCGGCGGCGAGAAGCGGATGCACGGCGGCCTCATGCAACTGCCCGAGGAGAACATGCAACGGGGATCGACCTCCGAGTGGCACCCCTACTTCGAGGCCGAGAACTGCGACACCACCCTGGCCCGGGCCGAGGAACTGGGCGCCACCACCATCGTCCCCGCGATGGACGCCGCGGGCGTCGGCCGCCTGGCCATGGTGCTCGACCCGTTCGGGGCACCGTTCGCAGTGATCAGGAGCGCCGTGCACTGAACGGGCCGGCCGCGCGGCGCCGCGGACGCCGCTCGACGACCTTCGAGTGCCTGAGCGTTCCGGCGAGCTCGATACGGAACCGCGGATCGGTACCGGCGGCGCTCCCGGAACGGAGCCTGCAGGTGGAGTACTCGAGGGCCAGCCCGTCGGTGTCGATCAGCATGCCCGGCAGGCCGACGACGAACAGGGTGCTGTGCTGCATGTCCGCGTCGATGCGCAGAGTGCCCGAGGTGATCGCCGCGTCGGTGAAGTCGAGGGTGACCCGGCACAGCCGCGCCCGCAGTTCGATGCGCGCCGGCACCGACCAGCGCCCGGACCGCGCCCACTTGCCGCCGCGCTGCTCGACGACGAGCACGTCCCCGGCGGCTGACGCAGCCGGCAGATCGGCGGTCAGCGCGGCCAACTCGCCGAGCGTACGGGCCGAAAGCGCCTTCTCCAGCCGGTCGTCGAGCTCCTCGGCAGTGAGCCGGCCGTCGCCCATGGCGATGCGCAGTACGTCCACGACGCGGTCGCGATCCTCGTGCGAGGCTCGTGACTCGGGCAGTTCACTCACCATGGAGGCATGTTAAGCGGGGCCGCGCCCCAAAGGGGCGCGGACGGTGGCACATTGGGCTCCGCCGCGTGGGCGCGACCGCCTACCCACCCGCCTCCGCACGCACCTCCTCCACCGTGACGTCCCGCAGCCCGCCGTCCAGCAGCAGCCAGCGCGTCACGCCGAGCGACTCCAGGAACGGCAGATCATGGCCGGCCACGAGCAGCGCGCCCTCGTACGACTCCAGGGCCGTGGTGAGCTGACGGACGCTCGCCATGTCGAGGTTGTTCGTCGGCTCGTCGAGCAGCAGCAGCTGCGGGGCGGGCTCGGCCAGCATCAGGGCCGCCAGCGCGGCACGGAAGCGCTCCCCGCCGGAAAGGGTCCCCGCCTGCTGGTCGGCCCGTGCCCCCTTGAACAGGAAGCGGGCCAGCCGGGCCCGGATCAGGTTCCCGGTCGCCCCGGGCGCGAAGCGCGCGACGTTCTCGGCGATGCTCGACTCCTCGTCGAGCACGTCGAGGCGCTGCGGCAGGAACCGCAGCGGCACATGCACATCGGCCGTTCCGGAGAGCGGCTCCAGCTCTCCGGCGATCGTGCGCAGCAGCGTCGTCTTGCCCGCGCCGTTCCGCCCGACGAGCGCGATCCGCTCGGGGCCGCGCACCTCGAACCCGCCCTCCGCCCGCGCCCCGTAGGGCAGTTGCAGGTCCTGCAGGGTCAGCACGGAACGGCCCGGCGGCACCGCCGTGGCCGGCAGGTCGATGCGGATCACGTCGTCGTCGCGCACGGCGTCCACCGCCTCGCCGAGCCGCTCCTTCGCCTCGGCGAGCCGGTCCTCGTGCAGGATGCGGTGCTTGCCCGCGGAGACCTGGGCCTGCCGCTTGCGCGCCCCCATCACGATCTTGGGTTCGCGCTTGCTGTCCCACATCTTCTGGCCGTACCGCTTGCGCCGGGCCAGCTTCACACGGGCGTCGGCGAGTTCGCGCTGCTGCTTGCGCACGTCGGACTCGGCGGTACGGACCAGCCGTTCGGCCGCCTCCTGTTCGGCGGCGAGCGCCTCCTCGTAGGCCGAGAAGTTGCCGCCGTACCAGGTGATGCCGCCCGCCCGCAGATCCGCGATCCGGTCGACGCGCTCGAGGAGTTCACGGTCATGGCTGACGACGACCATGACGCCGGTCCACGCCTCGACCGCCGCGTACAGGCGGCGACGGGCGGACAGGTCGAGGTTGTTGGTGGGTTCGTCGAGCAGGAGCACATCGGGCCGGCGCAGCAGCAGCGCGGCCAGACGCAGCAGGACCGACTCGCCGCCGGACACCTCGCCGACGGTGCGGTCCAGGCCGATGCCGGCCAGCCCCAGCCCGTCGAGCGTCGCCGTGGCACGCTCCTCGACGTCCCAGTCGTCGCCGACGGCCACGAAATGCTCCTCGCGCACGTCGCCCGCCTCGATGGCGTGCAGCGCGGCGCGGGTCGCGGCGATGCCGAGGACCTCGTCGACCCGGAGCGAGGTGTCGAGCGTGACGTTCTGCGGCAAGCAGCCGGTTTCGCCGGCCACCCGCACGATGCCGTCGACGGGGGAGAGCTCTCCGGCGATCAGTCTCAACAGGGTGGACTTCCCCGACCCGTTGAGACCGATGAGCCCGGTCCGGCCGGGACCGAACGCGGCCTGGAGGCCGTCGAAGACGGGGGTGCCGTCCGGCCAGGCGTAGGAGAGCGATGTGCAGGTGATGAAGGAGGAGGTTGCGGACATACGGGCCTCGCGTGGTTGCGTGAGAGGGGCGGTCGGGGCAACACGTGGAGACACCGCGGAGGCGGCCGCGATCGGCGAGGGGGATACGGGATCCCCGTCGCCGGCGAGGAGGACGGCTGGATGCGTCGAGGTCGCACACGGAACGCGGCCGGCGAAGCGGGGCCATGACGGCCGGGCAGGGCGGCAGCGCTGTGTCTCAGGACCTCAGACGAGCAACGTCCTTCTCCGATCGACGGCAACAGGGGCACCGTCAACGTAGGACGGGGCCGGCGGCGGGTCAACGGAATTTCCGCGGCGCGGACCGGTACACCGCACGGCCGCGCGGGAAGGGGACGATCATGAACGTCTCGGTGATCCTCTTCACCTCCGACCTGCGGCTGCACGACCATCCGCCGCTGCGTGCCGCGCTCGCCTCCTCCGACGAGGTGGTGCCGCTCTTCGTACGCGACGACGGGATCGAGGCCGCGGGGTTCGCCGCGCCCAACCGCAGGGCCTTCCTCGCCGACTGCCTCGCCGACCTCGACGCAGGCCTGCGCCGGCGCGGCGGACGCCTGGTCGTGCGGCACGGCGACGTCGTGGACCAGGTGTGCCGGGTCGCGACCGAAGCAGGCGCCGGCAGTGTGCACATGGCGGCCGGCGTCAGCCGGTACGCCCGGCGGCGCGAGGAACGGCTGCGGGCGGCCCTGGAGTCCACCGGCCGCCGCCTGACCGTCCACGACGCGGTGACGACCGCCCTCCCGCCCGGCGCCGTCACCCCGGCCGCCGCGGACCACTTCGCCGTCTTCACCCCCTACTTCCGCCACTGGTCCCGGCACCGCCTGCGCGATGTCATGGGCGCACCACGCGCCGTGCGCGTCCCCGACGGCATCGCATCCGGCGAACTCCCCGCCCGCCGCGACATCCCCGGCGTCTCCCCGGGCCTGGCCGCAGGCGGGGAGACCGCGGCCCGCAGGCGGCTCACGGCATGGCTGCGCAGCGGCATCACCCGGTACGCGGAGGCCCACGACGACCTCGCCGCCGACGCCACCTCCCGGCTCTCGGCCGCACTGCACTTCGGCGCGCTCTCCCCGGTGGAGGTCGTGCACCGGGCGCGCGGCGTGGCCGGGCCCGGCGCCGAGGCGTTCGTGCGGCAGCTCGCCTGGCGCGACTTCCACCACCAGGTGCTGGCCGCCCGCCCGGAGACGTCCACCGCCGACTACCGTCCGCGGAACGACCGTTGGCGCACCGGACACCATGCCGACGCGGACATTGCGGCATGGCGCGAGGGCCGCACCGGATATCCCGTGATCGACGCGGCCATGCGTCAGCTGCGGCACGAGGGCTGGATGCACAACAGGGCGCGCCTGCTGACCGCGTCCTTCCTCACCAAGACGCTGTACGTGGACTGGCGCGCCGGCGCCCGGCACTTCCTGGACCTGCTCGTCGACGGCGACATCGCCGACAACCAGCTCAACTGGCAGTGGGTGGCCGGTACCGGCACGGACACCCGCCCCAACCGGGTCCTCAACCCCGTGGCCCAGGCCCGGCGGCACGACCCGCACGGAGCGTACGTACGCCGCTGGGTGCCGGAACTGGCAGCACTCGGGGACGGCCCGGGCGTCCACGAACCCTGGCGCCTGCGGGGGAGCGGGCGCGCCGCCCGCGGCTACCCGGACCCGGTCGTCGACCCGGCCGACGGACCCGCCCGCTTCCGGCAGGCCCGCGGCCTCGGATGAGCAGGACCGTCAGGCCCCGGCCACCAGCATCACGCCCACGAACAGCATGGTCGCCGCCATCAGCACATCGATGACGCGCCAGGCCGACGGCCGGGCGAACACCCCGCTGAGCAGCCGCGCGCCGAAGCCCAGCGCGCTGAACCAGCACAGGCTGGCCAGCGCCGCACCGATGCCGAACTCCCAGCGCAACGGCCCCTTCGCCGCGGCGATCGCACCGAGCAGCAGCACGGTGTCGAGATAGACGTGCGGGTTGAGCCAGGTCATCGCCAGACAGCTGAGCACGGCGCGCCGCCGCGAGCGCACCGACGAACCCTCGGTCCGCATGGCCGCCTCGGAGGAGCGCCGGGCGCGCACCGCGGCACGCAGCCCGTAGCCGAGCAGGAAGGCGGCGCCGAGCCAGCGCACGGCGGTCATGGCCGGCGGCCAGGCGGTGACCAGGGAGCCGAGGCCGGCGACGCCGAGGGCTATGAGCACGGCGTCCGACAAGGCGCAGATGGCCACCACGGGCACGACCGCGTCGCGCCGGATGCCCTGGCGCAGCACGAAGGCGTTCTGCGCACCGATGGCGACGATCAAGGAGAGTCCGGTGCCGAAACCTGCTGCTCCGGCGGTGAAAACGTTGTGCATGCCTCCGACGCTAAAGATCGACTCGCCGACAGTACAGCTAAAGTTTCTTAGGTATCATTAGCAATCGTGATGACGAGTCTGCCGCACGACCTGGTCCGCACCCTGCTCGCCGTGGTCGACGAGGGCACCTTCGACGCCGCGGCCTCCGCCCTGCACATCACGCCGTCCGCCGTCAGCCAACGCGTCAAGGCACTGGAACAGCGCACCGGACGCGTACTGCTGATGCGCACCAAACCCGTGCAGCCCACCGAGTCCGGCCAGATCGTCGTGCGCTTCGCCCGCCAGCTCGCCCGCCTCGAAAGCGACGCACGCGCCGACCTGGGCATGGCCGAGGACGGCGCCCCCGCGCGCCTGACGATCGCGGTGAACTCCGACTCCCTGGCCACCTGGTTCCTCCCGGCACTCACCCGCGTCCCGCACGACCTGCGCATCTGCTTCGAACTCCGCCGCGAGGACCAGGAACACACCACCGCCCTCCTGCGCGAGGGCCAGGTGATGGCCGCGGTCACCTCCTCGCCCGACCCCGTGGCCGGCTGCTCCGTACGCGAACTCGGCCGCATGCGCTACCTGGCCGCCGCCCACCCGGACTTCACCGCCCGATGGCTCACCGGCACCCCGCTCCACCGGGCCCTCCCCGAGGCCCCCGTCATCATGTTCGACCGCCGCGACGACCTCCAGGACGCCTTCGTCCGCACCCTCGCACGCGGCAGGGACGCGAGCCCGCTGCGCCACTACGTGCCCACGAGCGAGGGCTACACCGAGGCCGTGGTGGCCGGCATGGGCTGGGGCCTGGTCCCCACCATGCACGCCGAACCGCACCTGCGCGCAGGCACACTCGTCAACCTCGCCCCGGACCGCCCGGTGGACGTCCCGCTCCACTGGCAGCAGTGGAAGCTCGGCTCCCCGGCCCTCGCCGCAGCCGCGGACGCCGTCGCGGCAGCGGCCGCCGAGTCCCTCACCCCGGGCGGCACCGCCGTGTGACGACCGGGCGACCCGCCACCACCGTCACAAGGCCTCGCACGGAACACGCCCGTACAGCTCACCCAGCCGCACGACGGCCTCGTCCTCGTCCGGGAACGTCAGGCCGTCGATCGCACGGATCGCGCGCACCCCCACCGACGCATTCGTGGCGAACGCCGCCCGCATCCGTGGAAGATCCCCGACCGGCACCGGAGCCGTGACGGAGCCCGCCTCGGCGGCCCGCAGCAGCTGCAGGGTGACCCCGTCCAGCACATCGGCCTCCGGCCACACCACCCTTCCCGCCGCATCCACGAACCCCACGTTCCATGTGACGCCCTCCGAGACGCACTCGCCGGGCCCGACGAACAACGCATCGTCGAACCCCGTCAGTTGAGCCTCCCTGCGCAGCCGGAACTGGCTGAACAACCCGACATGCTTCACCGCCGGCGCGTCACGGCCGAAGGCACACAGCTTCACCCTCAGCGGCGGCGGGGCCGTCGTCCCGGCGGGCCGCAGCGTCACCATGACGTGCGGGTCCGCCGGCGCACCGAGGTCCAGCATGTCCAGGTGCGGATCGAAGACCGTGACGCGCACCATGACCGCCCCGGCCTCATGCCCGGCGACCGCCTGCCGCACGTACGCGACGACACGCGCAGGGTCCAGATCCGCCCCGAACACGGCACGGCAGTCGCGCCGCAACCGGTCGAGATGCAAGGACAGGCCCCGGACTCCTCCGTTCTCCACGCGCATCGTGGTGAAATGCCCGTAGTTCGCCAGGGCGAGGGACTGCAGGTACGCAAGGGGAGCCGGTGCTCCGTCGACTGTGACCACGCGCCGGATTCTGGCACGGACACCTGCACCGGACAGAAGGACAGAAGGGAGAATGCCGTCATGAACGTCACCGTCCCGGGAACGGCACCCGCCGCCGTACCGGCCGCCGCCCATCCGGTCCCCGACGCCGTCGCCTATCTGACCGGCCACTGGTCGCTCGACCGCACCCTGATCGACCTGGACACCGGTTCCCATGGATGGTTCCACGGCACGGCCGCCTTCCACCCCGCCGCCGACCGCGCGCACATGCTGCACACCGAGGACGGCGAGCTGAGCTGGAACGGCAACGTCAACCGCGCCGGCCGCACGCTCAGGCTCCTGCCCGGACCCGACGGCACGGCAGAGGTGGCGTTCGCCGACGGCCGCCCGTTCCACCACCTGGACCTGCGCACCGGCCACTGGACCGCCCTCCACCCTTGCGGCCAGGACCTCTACCACGGCACCTACACGGTCGTCTCCCCCGACGAGTGGCACCTGCAGTGGCGCACCACCGGCCCGGCCAAGAACCAGGAACTGCGCTCGGTCTACCGGCGGCAGTGACGGACGGGCACCCTGGGCCGGGACACACCCGGCCGAGGGAGGGGGCCCGCCGATGGGGAAGCCGCAACGCCCGCACACCCCGCGCCGGGCATGGCCGGCCATGGCGCTGCGCGCGCTGCTCCTGGCCGCCGCGGTCTGCGGGCTCGTCCTCTGCGTGCCGTGGGTGCAGGAGTCGTACCGGAACTCGGTGACGTACCGGCACGCCGCTCCCTGCCCGCCCGACCACCGGACCCGCACGGCCGGCAACTGCATCGAACAGGCCACGGCCCGCGTCGTGGACAAGGACATCGACGAGTCCTGCACCACGGACAGCAACGGCGTCCGGTCCTGCACGGAGACCTACGAGCTGCGCCTCGCCCTCGCCGGGCGTGAGACGTGGCACGAGGTGGAGTGGCCCACCTACCGCGACGCGCATCCCGGGGACTCCGCGGAGGTCCGCAGCTGGCACGGTGCCGTGGTGCGGATGGCGCTGAACGGCCACACCGAGACGTATTTCGCCCCCGCGGAGAAGTCGCTGTTCTGGAGGCTGGCGGGCGCCTGGGGACTCCTGGGCGTGGCCGTCGGGGCCGCCGCGGGCCCGCGGCTGCTGCTCCGGCCCCCGTACATGATCGGGTGGCTCCTGCTGACGCTGCCGGTCCTGGCCCTCGTGGGCGACGCCCTCCTCGGCTACGCGAGCCCCCTGGAGCGGGCCGTGGACAGCGCGCTGGCCGTTCCCGGCCTCTGCGTCCTGGCCGTCGCCCTCCGGCGCCGGCGCCGGACCGCCGATTGGGGCGCATCCCGCTTTTCATGATCGAATGCGGGCGTACGTTTTTTGAGTGTTCCTGGGGGGACGTTTGATGACCCAGACCGCCCGCACGCCGTTCATGGGGCGCCGCAGCCTGCTCACCGGAGGCGCCGCGCTGACCGCCGGCGCGGCCCTGACCGCGACATCGGCCGTGCCCGCCCAGGCCGCCCCGCCGCAGGGCATCGCGACACCGGGCCCCGTCACGGTGACGCCGGACGACCCCCGCTACGCCGACCTGACCCGCGGCATCAACCAGCGCTGGGCCGGCAGGCCCGAGTACGTCCGCCTGGTGACGACCACCGGCCAGGTCGTCTCGGCCGTGCAGGAGGCCGTACGGGCCGGGAAGCGCATCGCGGTGCGCAGCGGCGGCCACTGCTACGAGGACTTCGTCTTCAACAAGGACGTCCAAGTGGTCATCGACATGTCCGCGATGACCGAGGTCTACTTCGACCAGGCACGCGGCGCCTTCGCCGTCGAGGCCGGTGCGTCGAACCTGAACGTCTACGAGGCCCTCTACAAGCTGTGGGGCGTCGCCCTGCCCGCAGGCTCCTGCTACTCCGTCAGTGCCGGCGGCCACATATCCGGCGGCGGCTACGGCCTCCTCTCGCGCCGCCACGGCCTGACCGTCGATCACCTGTACGGGGTCGAGGTCGTCGTCGTGGACAAGGACGGCACGGCCCGCGCCGTCGTCGCCACCCGCGAGAAGAACGACCCCAACCGCGAGCTGTGGTGGGCCCACACGGGCGGCGGAGGCGGCAATTTCGGCGTCATCACCCGCTACTGGCTGCGCTCGCCCGACGCGAGCGGCACCGACCCCTCCCGCCTGCTGCCCCGCCCGCCCTCCGAGGTCCTCCTGCACGCCTCGGCCCTGCACTGGGACGACCTCGACGAGGAATCGTTCACCCGGTTGCTGAGGAACTGGGGATCCTGGCACGAGCGCAACAGCGCCCCGGACTCCCCGTACACCTCCCTCTTCGGCCTGCTGAAGCTGACCCACCGTTCGGCCGGTCAGGTGGGTCTGATCACACAGATGGACGCCACGGTCCCGGGCGCCCGCGCGCTGCTGGACCGCTACCTGACCGAGGTCCTGGAGGGCGTGGGCGCCAAGGGCCGGGCCATGACCCGACGGATGGGCGAACACGCGCCCCTGCCGCAGTTCTCCGCCCCGCGCCGGCTGCCCTGGTTCCTGGCCACCGACTCCCTCAGCGGCGCCAACCCCACGCTGCGGGGCAAGTACAAGTCCGCGTACATGCGCAAGGGCTTCACCGACGCGCAGATCAAGGCGCTGTACAAGCACCTGTCCCGAACGGACTACAGCAACCCCGACGCGCTCGTCCAGGTCGACTCCTACGGCGGACGCATCAACGCCGTCGCCTCCGACGCGACCGCCGTCCCCCAGCGGGACTCCGTCCTCAAGCTCCAGTACATGGCCTTCTGGACCGACGAGGCCGACGACGCCCGGCACCTGGCATGGGTCCGTGACCTCTACCGCGACGTCTACGCCGACACCGGCGGCGTACCGGTCCCCGGCGAGGTCAACGACGGCTGCTACGTCAACTACCCCGACACCGACCTGGGCGACCCCGCCTGGAACACGTCGAAGACGTCGTGGGCCGAGCTCTACTACAAGGGCAACTACCCGCGCCTGCAGCGTGCCAAGGCGGCCTGGGACCCGCGGAACGTCTTCCGCCACGCCCAGTCCGTCCGGCTGCCGTAGCCGCCCGGGGGCGGCGGCGCCGACCGCGCCGCCGCCCCGCGGAAGTCCCTCGGACGGGCGATACGGACTGCCCGTCAGGGCCATCGACAAGGTGGTCGATTTGTCATTGTCTGCGGTGGTTGGCCGAGTGGGTTTGTGATGGTATGTGACCGTGTCGTGATCAATTGCACGGATATTGCCTGAGCACCGGTCAGAGGAGTGTCTGGGATGAACGCGAGCGGTGGAGGAGGAGGCGTATCGCGCCGCAGGCTGCTGCGCGGCGGAATAGCGGGCATCGGCGCAGGCATAGCCGGCGGCATGGGCATACCGGATGCGTGGGCGTCGCCGGCAGGCCGCCTGCCTGATCCGACGGGGGCGCTGGGAACGGGGGCGGCGGGGGAGGAGCTGATCGACCTGCCCGTGGTGAACAGCCGTTCGGGCCTGTTGGAGCACACGCTCACCGTGGCAGGCGGCCACCCGGTGGTGGGGGGAAGACGGCTCGGCCTCGACATCTACAACGGCCGGCTGCCGGGCGAACTGTGGCGGGTACGGGCCGGCGACCGGGTGCGGGTGCTCCTGCGCAACTGCATGGAGCCGTCCGGCGTACCGCCCGTGTGCACCCAGGACGATGCGTCGGGATGCCTGCCCGCACGTGAACGGCAGACCCTCGTGCACGACGCGGTGACGACGAACCTGCACGTGCACGGCCTGCAGGTCTCCCCCTCCGGCTCCTCGGACAACATGTACGTCAGCGTCCCGCCCGGAGGCAGCAGGCAATACGTCTACGACATCCCCTCCGACCAGCCGTCGGGCCTCTACTGGTACCACCCCCACCACCACGGTTCGACGACACATCAGGGCTGGTCCGGCCTGTGCGGGCCGCTCGTCGTGGAAGGCGCGGTCGACCGGGTGCCCGAGATCGCCGACATGCGCGAGCGGGTCATCGTGATCAACGCGCTGCGGCTGGACGTGAACGGCGAGAACCCGACCGTCTCCATCTTCCCGACCGCCGGCGACGAACCGTTCACCAGGGACGACCCGTTCACCACCGACCCCGTGGTGCCGGCCAGGATGATGTTCCCCCTCAACGGCGGACTCCGGCCCGTCGTCACCATCCGCCCCGGAGAAGTACAGCGCTGGCGGGTCCTGAACGCCGCACCGCACCGCGAGATGTGGCTCCACGTGGACGGCCACACGCTGTACTGGATCGGCCAGGACGGCATCCCCTTCGCCTGCCCCCGCCAGGTCCCCTCGCTCCTGCTGGCCCCCGGCAACCGCGCGGAATTCCTGATCCGCGGCGGCGAACCGGGCCGCCACTGCATCTATGCGGCCCCCTACCGCCAGGGCCCCGCCCGCACCGACCGCCCCGCCCTCGAACTGGGCACGCTGGAGGTCTGCGGCCCGCAAGGCTCGGGCTGCATCCCGCAGCGCCTGGTGGACCCGCCACGCATGCCCCGCCTCCCGATCGCCCGCCGCCGCACCCTGGTCATCACCCGCGAACCCTCGGAAGTACCGGGCGGCGGCGCCCGGTTCCTCATCAACGGCGAGCCCTTCGACATGGACCGCATCGACCAGGAGGTGGAGGCGGGAACCGTCGAGGAATGGCGCTTCGTGAACCGGGACGATTTCCAGCACCCGATGCACATTCACGTCAACCCGTTCCAGGTGGCCGACATCAAGGGCATCCCCGAAGGGGACACCTCCTGGCAGACGGACCCCACCCTGTGGTGGGACACCTACCGGCTGCCGCCCGGCGGCGAGGTGACACTGCGGATGTACTTCCGCCCCGACGCGACGGGGAAGACGGTCTTCCACTGCCACGTCCTGCCGCACGAGGACAGCGGCACGATGGGCACCCTCCTCATCTCCCCGCCCGGAGCCCGGGGACGCGCGTCCACGGGGGCGTAGAGAGCCGAGGCCCGACTTCCGCCGAGTTCGTGGACTTTCCACGATGCCCGGAAGCGGACACCCCGAGCAGGATGAGAGCCGTTCTTGATCACCGCCCCGCCAGGGGTGGTCGGCGGCCGGCCTGTTGCCGGTCTCCCGCACACCTGCGTACCCCCACCACGGCCGCCGGCACAGCAGGAGCAGGCCGGTGGAGGGCATGTCCTCCTGCACAGCCCCCTGTTGCCCGACGGCCCCCGCCGCCGACGCGCCGTCGCCGCCCGCGCACTGCGCCCGCGGCGGCTCCCGGCCGCGAGCCGCCGCTCATCTCCATGCGGCGCAGCGCGTCAGGAACGGCCGGCATCACGATCGCCGAGGCACAACGAGCCGGCGTGCGCCGCATCATCTGCCTCGGCACAGCAGCGCCCGCTTCGCCGAACTGCCCTCCGACACCGCAGCCCGCAGGTGACCAGGCCCCTTACCCGCGGTTGTACAGCTGGGTGACGAGGCCGCGTGCGTAGTCCTCATCCGTTTCGGGGATGGAGAACACCACCCGGAAGTAGAGGGGTGCGACCACGTGGTCCAGCACCTGTTCCAGTGGGGGCGTCGCTTCGCCCCGCCGGGCCGCGGCTTCCAGGGCGGCGTGGAATCGGGTGCTGACGCGTTCCAGGCATTCGCGCAGTCCGGCTCGTCGTTCGTCCACGTCCGGTGCGATTTCGGCGCGGAAGAACGCCACGCCTCCTGGCCGGGACAGGTCGGTGAGGGTCCACAGGGCGGCCTGTTCGAGGTCTTTGCGCAGATCGCCGAGAAGCTTGGGCGCTCCTTCGTCCTGTCGGTGGGCGGCGACGTCCGCCAGGAGGGCGGTGGTTGTTCCCCAGCGGCGGTAGACGGAGCTGGGGTTGACGCCGGCGCGGCGTGCGACGGCGGGGATGGTCACCTTCTCGGTTCCGATTTCCTGTACCAGGTCCACGGTTGCCTGGTGCACGGCGGCGCGTACGCGGGCGCTTCGGCCTCCGGGGCGGCTGTCTTTGCTTTTGGCGGGCACCCCTCCAGCTTAAAGCAATGGGTTGCGCTTTAGTCGTCGGCCTGCCTAGGCTGCTTAAAGCAGAGATCACCGCTTTAAGCAGCCTCTTGAGGAGAACCCGATGGCCCGGTACGAGCTCCAGCACCAGCTCGGCAAGACGTTCCACGCCTACCTCGTCGCCCGTGACTGGGAGGGCATCCGGTCGCTGCTCACCGACGACGCGACCTGGACACTCCCCGGCGACAACACCATCTCCGGCACGGCGGAAGGCGCCGAGGCAGTCGTGGAGCGGGCGAAGAAGATCGCCTCCTACGGCCTCGACTTCGAACTGCTGCACATCCTGGTCAGCCGCGAGAACATGGCCCTGTCCCTGCACAACACCGCCCGCAGGGACGGGATCCGGCTGGACGAATACCTCTCCACCGTCTGCCGTCTTCGCGACGGCAAGATCGCCGGCATCGAGACCTACCTGTCCGATGTCCCCGGCATGAACGCATTCTTCGTCTGAAGCAGCGCTGCTCGGGCCCCGTCCGCTGCCACGGCATCCAGCCTCCACCGGGCCCGGTCAGGCTTTGTACGGCGAGTTCGATGAGCGTTGTTCTTCCTGCAGGGGAGCCTCCCAGGTGGCGGTGATGTCGCAGGCGACATCACGGAGGAGGTCGATGAGCATGTGTGCCAGTGGCGTGAGGCTGGCGTCGGCTCTGGTCAGGGCGTAGAGCTGGCGGTAGGGCCTGGGGTGGGCCAGTTCGCGATGGGTGGTGCCGGGCGCATGGGTCAGGGCCAGGCGCGATACCAGAGCAACGGCACTGCCTGTGCCGACGAGGGCCTGGACGACGTCGTAGGACTCGGTCTCGAACCGCACGGTGGGCGTGAAGCCGGCCTCGCGGGCAGCGTCGTGGAACTGTTCGCGGGCGGCGTGGCCGGCCAGGATGGAAACCCACGATTCGTCGCGCAGCTGTTCCAGGTGCAGTTCGCTGTCCGCAGGCTGCCCGGTGGCCAGCGGGTGGTCGTCGGGGAGAACCACGACCATCGGGTCCAGCAGGAGCGGGTGGGCGCGCAGGTGCGGGGGCGGCGCGAGCGGTGTGCCCCAGGACGCGACGATGACGAGGTCCAGGCGCCCTGCGCCGATCTCGTCCGCTCCGCGTCCGGACACCACGTCCACGACGGAGACGTCTGCGTCCGGATGGCGGTGCCGCAGGGCCGTCAGGGCGGGTGGCAGCAGGTGCAGGGCAGCCGCCTGGAACGTTCCGATCCGTAGCCGCAGGGACAGATGGCCGAGCAGCGCGGCCAGTTGCGCCTCGGCCTTGTCCGCCGCCTCTTCCACGGTTCGGCCGTGGGAGGCGAGCAGCGCGCCGGCCGCGGTGAGTGTTGCTCCGCGAGGACCGCGGACGACCAGGGGCACCTGCCAGTCGCGCTCGGCCCTGACCACCTGCTGGGTGACCGCCGCGGGCGTGAGCTGGAGGGCCTGAGCGGCCGCCGTCAAGGAGCCGTGCCGCTCGATCAACGCGAGAAGCCGGAGCTGTCCGGGGTCCACCACCATTCACCAATCCTAACGCTGCACCCTTCTCTTTTAACTTCTCTTACAAGTACGGGAGAGGAAGGCTGGTGACGCACCCATCGACCGCGACCCCTGAAGGGGGTTCTTTCCCATGCCCACGCATGTGCCCGTGTTCATCGCCACCACCTTGCTGCTGGCGATGCTGCCAGGCGCGAGTCAGGCCCTGATGATCCGACAGGTTCTGGAAGGCGGCCGACGTACGCTCCGGGGCACCCTCGCGGGCAACGCCACCGGCTTCCTGCTGTGGTCCACGGCTGCCGCGGCCGGGCTGTCCGCCGTCCTGCTGTCCAGCCCCACCGCCTACGCGGCGCTCCGCATCGCAGGCGGCGTCGTGCTGATGATCCTCGGGGTGAAGACGCTGCGGACCGCGCTCACCACCGTCTCCACCCGCCCGCCCTGCGAGGGCGGGCGCCGCACCGGCTTCGCAGGCGGATACCTCACCGGCCTGAGCACCAACCTCGGCAACCCGAAGGCGGGCGTGTTCGCCGTCTCGGTGCTGCCCCAATTCGTGACGGCGAAGGGCCCGGTGTTCCTGTCGACCGTCGCCCTGGGAGCTCTGTGGGCGCTCGTCAGCGCCTCCTGGTACATGGCGCTCACCTGGGCCGTCGGCCGAGGGCGCGCGTTGGTGTCGCGACCGACGGCCCTGCGGGGGCTCAGCGTGACCACCGGCGTCGTCCTGCTCGGGTTGGGCGCGGCAGTGGCAGCGGGGTT
>NZ_JABBXF010000117.1 GCF_013030945.1 Streptomyces morookaense
CCACTCCGGGCGGTCTGCCGGCCCGTGGCGGTGCCGGCCTCGGCCCGAGCGGCGGTGCCGCGGCGGGCAGCCTCTTCGACACCACGCCGCGCGGCGGTGCGGGCCGCAAGGGCGGCGCCGTGCCGCCTCCGGCGGGGGCGGACAAGCAGGCTCCGCAGCTTCCGGCCCGGGGCCAGGCCCCGAGCTGGGGCAACTCCGGCGGCCCCGCCGGCCGCAAGGCACAGGCCCCCGTGGACGACTGGCCGATGTCCTCGCAGGAGACCCCGCGCGGCCACGAAGACGCCGAGGGCACGGGGCAGTTCGCCCAGCCGGCCCCGGGCGGCGCCACGCTGTCCGGCGGCCCGGGCGACACGGCCCAGTTCGCGCCCATCACCGACGACACCCCGGCCCCGGCCGGAACGTCCGGCGGCACCGGCCAGTTCGCGCTGCCCGGTGGCCCGGGCGACACCGGACAGTTCGAGGTACCGCCGCGCGGCACCTCGGACACGGGCCAGAACCCGTTCCCCGCACGGGGCAACGCGTCGGACACCGGACAGAACCGGTTCCCCGCGCCCGGCAACCCGTCGGACACGGGCCAGAACCAGCTGCCCACCACCACGGGCCAGTTCGCCCTCCCCGGCGGCCCGTCCGACACCGGACAGAACCACCTCCCGGGCGACACCGGCCGGTTCCCCGTGCCCGGCAACCCGTCCGACACCGGACAGAACCACCTCCCCGGCGACACCGGCCAGTTCCCCGCACCGGGCAACGCGTCGGACACCGGACAGAACCGGTTCCCCGCGCCCGGCAACCCGTCGGACACGGGCCAGAACCAGCTGCCCACCACCACGGGCCAGTTCGCCCTCCCCGGCGGCCCGTCCGACACCGGACAGAACCACCTCCCGGGCGACACCGGCCGGTTCCCCGTGCCCGGCAACCCGTCCGACACCGGACAGAACCACCTCCCCGGCGACACCGGCCAGTTCCCCGCACCGGGCAACGCGTCGGACACCGGACAGAACCGGTTCCCCGCGCCCGGCAACCCGTCGGACACGGGCCAGAACCAGCTGCCCACCACCACGGGCCAGTTCGCCCTCCC
The DNA here is from genome assembly GCF_013030945.1 of Streptomyces morookaense. GTDB lineage: Bacteria > Actinomycetota > Actinomycetes > Streptomycetales > Streptomycetaceae > Streptomyces > Streptomyces morookaensis. The sequence continues at coordinate 1,079 of NZ_JABBXF010000117.1, forward strand.
CGGCGGCCCGTCCGACACCGGACAGAACCACCTCCCGGGCGACACCGGCCGGTTCCCCGTGCCCGGCAACCCGTCCGACACCGGACAGAACCACCTCCCCGGCGACACCGGCCAGTTCCCCGCACCGGGCAACGCGTCGGACACCGGACAGAACCGGTTCCCCGCGCCCGGCAACCCGTCGGACACGGGCCAGAACCAGCTGCCCACCACCACGGGCCAGTTCGCCCTCCCCGGCAACCCGTCCGACACCGGACAGAACCACCTCCCGGGCGACACCGGGCAGTTCGCCCTGCCGCACTCCGGCGAGCACCCGAACAGCACGACCGGCCAGTTCACCCAGCCCGGCCTCGCCGAGGACCCGCTGGGAAGCAACACCGGTCAGTTCGCCGTGCCCGCCGGGTCCGGTGACACCGGGCAGAACCGTCTGCCCGCCGCAGGCGACGAGCGGGCGCCGCTCTTCGAGGAGCTGGAGTCGCACTGGTTCCGCGGTGCGGCCGGCGAGCAGCAGGCCGGTGACGGCGAGCAGCCGCGCCCGGCGGCGGCCGCCGCCCCCGCGCCGTCCGCGAACGACGAGCGCTGGCGCCGCGCCGAGCAGGTCCGCGAGCCCGCGGCCGGAGGCATCACCGCCTCGGGTCTGCCGCGCCGCGTGCCGCGTGCAAATCTTGTCGAGGGAACGGCCGAACAGGGCCAGACCACCCCGACCGGTCCGGCTGTCTCGCGTGCGCCCGACGACGTGCGCGGCCGGCTGACCAATCTCCGCCGGGGCATCCAGCAGGGACGTCAGGCCGGCAACGGCCCGACCACCGGCAGTCACAATGTTGGCCCCACTTACCAGCAGGAGCGTTAGTTGAGTCCGATGAGCCAGGCGGCACAGAATCTGAACTGGTTGATCACCAACTTCGTGGACAACACCCCGGGGGTGTCCCACACGGTGGTCGTCTCCGCCGACGGCCTTCTGCTGGCGATGTCCGAGGGCTTCCCGCGCGATCGCGCCGACCAACTGGCCGCCGTCGCCTCGGGACTGACCTCGCTCACGGCCGGTGCGTCCCGGATCTTCGAAGGGGGCGCGGTCAACCAGACCGTGGTGGAGATGGAGCGCGGCTTCCTCTTCATCATGTCGATCTCGGACGGTTCGTCCCTGGCCGTCCTCGCACACCCGGAGTGCGACATCGGCCTCGTGGGCTACGAGATGGCCCTCCTGGTCGACCGCGCAGGCAACGTCCTGACCCCGGATCTGCGCGCCGAACTCCAGGGCAGCCTGCTCAACTGACCGCGCACGCCG
>NZ_JABBXF010000118.1 GCF_013030945.1 Streptomyces morookaense
TTCGTCCCTGGCCGTCCTCGCACACCCGGAGTGCGACATCGGCCTCGTGGGCTACGAGATGGCCCTCCTGGTCGACCGCGCAGGCAACGTCCTGACCCCGGATCTGCGCGCCGAACTCCAGGGCAGCCTGCTCAACTGACCGCGCACGCCGCATAAACCGTCCGACCGCACGGCCGAAAACCCCCCACCGGCCCACTGCTCGGCGGCATTATTGCCTTCCTGCTGTCCCGTCCGGAGGATTCATGACCCCGCCCGCCTCGCCCGGCCCGTACGGCGCCAATGATTACGCGCCGTACGGGAGTGAAGGCGACCAGCCGCTGGTCCGCCCCTACGCCATGACGGGGGGCCGCACCCGGCCGCGCTACCAGCTCGCCATCGAGGCGCTGGTGAGCTCCACGGCCGACCCGGCCCACCTGGGAGGGCTGCTTCCCGAGCACCAGCGGATCTGCCACCTGTGCCGGGAGGTCAAGTCGGTGGCGGAGGTCTCCGCGCTGCTGAACATGCCCCTGGGCGTGGCGCGGATCCTGGTGGCGGACCTGGCGGAGGCCGGCATGGTGACGATCCACCAGCCGGGCGGCGGCGGGGAGTCCGGCGGGACGCCGGATGTGACACTGCTCGAAAGGGTTCTCAGTGGACTTCGGAAGCTCTAGCGGAGGCGTCGGCCGCTCCACCACGTCGGCGAAGATCGTGGTGGCGGGCGGCTTCGGCGTCGGCAAGACCACGTTCGTCGGCGCGGTCTCGGAGATCAGTCCGCTGCGCACCGAGGCCGTGATGACGTCCGCCTCGGCCGGCATCGACGATCTGAGCCACGTCCAGGACAAGACCACGACGACCGTGGCGATGGATTTCGGCCGCATCACGCTGGACGACGATCTCATCCTGTATCTGTTCGGCACGCCGGGCCAGGACCGCTTCTGGTTCATGTGGGACGACCTGGTGCGCGGCGCTATCGGTGCCGTGGTCCTGGTGGACACCCGGCGCCTGGCCGACTGCTTCCCGGCCGTCGACTACTTCGAGAACAGCGGGCTCCCGTTCGTCATAGCCCTCAACGGCTTCGACGGACACCAGCCCTACGCTCCGGAGGAAGTCCGCGAGGCGCTCCAGATCGGTCCGGACACCCCGATCATCACGACGGACGCCCGGCACCGGAACGAGGCGAAGAGCGCTCTGATCACCCTGGTCGAGCACGCCCTGATGGCCCGGCTGAAATAGACCGGCGAGCGGCTGTGGGATGCGCCACGGTCCCGCCGGTGGTTGCCTTGGGCTTCATAACGGTTTCGACAGTGAATTGACCGGACGCGGCCACTCGCCGCGTCCGGTCGATCGCTTTCTGCGCATGATTCCCCGGCCATTTGGCGCCGCTCGCTCTTAATGCCCGTTTTATGTCCGGCACATCGCGGCCTTTACGGGCTCTGTCCGTTGTTTGGAATGCACCTGCCCGGCGTGCTGGAATTCCCGGACCGATCCCGACGGGTACGTCGCGGACCGGTACGTGAACAGACGGCACAGCACAGGTGCAGACGCCGAGAGGTTGTTGGTCGAGTGAGGCGTAGAAAGTCGGGCGCCGCGCAGGAGACGCGAGCCGAGCGGGGCAACTTCACCCCGCCGCCGCGCGATGCGGCGCTGCCTTCCGACGTGCCCGAAGTCCCCCTGCCCGACATGGGCCGCGGCGGCAGGTTCTCCCCCCGCAACTGGCGGGTGCCCGTACGGCTGAACGCGATCCTGCTGATCCCGGTGATCGTCGCCCTGATCTTCGGCGGGCTCGACGTGTCGAACTCCGTCAACACCTGGTTCGACGCCAAGGACGCGGCCAACACCGCCCGCGTCGTGCGGGCCGCGGACACCTACGCGCACTTCCTCATCGACGAGCGCGACCTGACCGCCAAGCCGCTGCTGGAGGGCCGCACCGAGGACCCGGTCATCAAGAAGGCCCGGGACGCCACGGACTCCGCCCGCGCGGACTTCGACAAGGCCGTCGAGAACATGCCGGCCACCGAGAACCTCAAGCGCCGCCTCAAGCTCGTCCGCGACACCGAGGCGACCCTGCCCAAGCTGCGCAAGGCCGCCTACACCTCCGCCCTGCCCGGGGCGCAGACCGAGGACGGCTACGGCGCCATCCAGCGTCCGCTCATGGCCTTCACCAACGAACTCGGCCTGGGCACCGACAACGTGACCTCCTACGGCCGCACGCTCTACGCCATCTCCCTGGCGAAGGCCGCCGTGTCGCTGGAGCGTTCCATCGGCGCGCACCTGCTGATCGAACCGGGCAGCGCGGCCAACCGCCAGGTGCTGCTGACGTCCTTCTCCTCCTACAACTTCCTGGAGTACATCGCCTACGGCGAGTACGAGGCCGGCGGCACCCCGTCGGACGTCAAGAAGCTCCAGGAGGCCTTCGCCGCGGACGCGGCGGTCGGCGACGCCACCAAGATGGCCACCGCCATCAGCTCCGGCGCCACCAACGCCCAGCTGAAGGCCAAGGGCATCACGGCGGACACCTGGATGCCCGCCGCCACCGCGAAGTTCGGCGCCTACCGCTCCGTCGAGGCCGACATGGCCAACAAGGCCGTGGACGAGGCCGAGAAGACCTCCTCGGACGCGCAGACCTATGCGATCGTCACCTCCTCGGTGCTGGTGCTCGTGCTCTTCGGCGCCTTCGTGATCGCCGGCCGCATGGCCCGCTCGATGAGCCGCAGCATGCGCCGGCTGCGCGGCGCGGCCTTCGAGGTCGCCGAGCAGCGGCTGCCCGCGCTCGTCGACCAGCTCTCGCGGACCGACCCGGGCAAGGTGGACACCCGCGTCCAGCCGATCCCGATCACCACCAAGGACGAGATCGGCGAGGTCGCCCGCGCCTTCGACCAGGTGCACCGCGAGGCCGTCCGGCTCGCCGCCGAACAGGCCCTGCTGCGGGGCAACGTCAACGCGATCTTCACCAACCTCTCGCGCCGCAACCAGAGTCTGATCGAGGGCCAGCTGACCCTGATCACCGACCTGGAGAACAACGAGGCCGACCCGGACCAGCTGGAGAACCTCTTCCGGCTCGACCACCTGGCCACCCGTATGCGGCGGAACGGCGAGAACCTCCTCATCCTCGCGGGCGAGGAGCCCGGCCGGCACTGGGACCAGCCCATCCCGCTGGTGGACGTGCTCCGCGCGGCCACCTCCGAGGTGGAGGCCTACGAGCGCATCGAGCTGTCCGGCGTGCCGGAGGCCGAGATCCACGGCCTCGCCGTCACCGACCTCGTGCACCTGCTGGCCGAGCTGCTGGAGAACGCCACCACGTTCTCCTCGCCGCACACCAAGGTCCGCGTCACCGCGACCCGGCTGCCGGACGGCCGCATCATGGTCGAGATCCACGACAAGGGCATCGGGCTCACCCCCGAGGACTTCGCGGACATCAACCACAAGCTGGCCAACCCGCCGACCGTCGATGTCTCCATCGCCCAGCGCATGGGCCTGTTCGTGGTCGGCCGGCTGGCCGCCCGGCACGGCATCCGCGTGCAGTTGCGCCCCTCGGGCGAGCAGGCGGGCACCACGTCGCTGGTCATGCTGCCGGACGCGATCACGCACGGTGGCGGTGGCGAGGCGCAGGCCGACGACGACTTCACGGTCTCCCGGATCGTGCCCGAGCAGCAGGCCCAGGACCTGGGCCGGATGCGCACGGCCGCCGAACTCGGCTTCGACGACTCGCAGTACGACCCCCGGCCCGACGCCGGCGGCGCTCCGATGGACTCCGTGGGCCGCTCGCTGCGGCGCGAGGAGCGGCGTGCCGCGCTGGCCGACAACCGCCCGCTGTTCCGCGACGAGATACCCGCGGTGCAGCAGGAGCCCGTACCGCCGCAGGACGAGCAGTTCCCGCCGCAGCCGCAGGCACCGGTGGAACCGCAGTTCCCGCAGACCTATGCGGAAGGCGCGTACGCGGAGCCCGCGGCCGAGGTCCCGCAGACCTACGACGCCCTCAACAGCCCCGGATACCAAGGGGAGTGGAGCGAGGCAGGTCCGTACCAGCATGGCTACGGCCAGGGTTACGGAGCGGAATCGGAATCCCGGCCGACCGCTGACACGGCACAGCCGGAGCGCGTAGAGTTCGACCGTCCGGGCCCCGCCTCGAGCGGCTCCCACTCGCTGACCGGGGCCGGTCTGCCGCGCCGCGACCGGCAGTGGCAGCAGCCCGCGACGGGTGAGGAGGCCACGGGTAACCGCGCACAGCCGGAGCAGTCCCGGCAGGAGGCCGCACAGCAGCCTCAGGAGGGGGACGGCTGGCAGTCGGCGAACGACGAGCGCTGGCACCGCGCCGAGCAGCTCCGACAGCCGAAGGCCGGCGGAGTGACCTCCTCCGGGCTCCCCCGCCGGGTGCCCAAGGCCAACCTGGTCGAGGGCACGGCGGCCCAGACCGCCCAGAACGGCCCCCAGATCTCCCGCGCACCGGAAGATGTCCGCGGCAGGCTCGCCAACCTGCGCCGCGGCATCCAGCAGGGGCGCAGTGCGGGCACGGACTCCGCGGAGTCCCCGTCGCCCTCGCACCAGCAGCATGAGCAACACGACCAGGGCTACGGCCCCGGCGGCACCTACGATCAGGAGCGTTAGTGTGAGCCCGATGAGCCAGGCGGCGCAGAACCTGAACTGGTTGATCACCAGTTTCGTGGACAACACCCCAGGGGTGTCCCACACCGTCGTGGTCTCCGCCGACGGACTCCTTCTGGCGATGTCCGAAGGCTTTCCGCGGGACCGCGCCGACCAGCTGGCGGCTGTCGCCTCCGGCCTGACCTCGCTGACCGCGGGTGCTTCCCGGATCTTCGAGGGAGGCGCGGTCAACCAGACCGTGGTGGAGATGGAGCGCGGCTTCCTCTTCATCATGTCGATCTCGGACGGCTCCTCGCTGGCCGTCCTCGCGCACCCGGAGTGCGACATCGGCCTCGTGGGCTACGAGATGGCCCTCCTGGTCGACCGCGCAGGCAGCGTCCTGACGCCGGAACTCCGCTCCGAACTGCAGGGGAGCCTTCTCAACTAGCAAAGAGGCAGTGCGTTTCGCGCCACCGCGCCATAGGGTGCGGTGGCGCGACCAGCAGCAGACAGCAAGTTGGAGGAGGAGACGTGGCAACGCCCCCAGGCGGTTACCCGTATGGACATGACCAGCAGGCCCAACCCCCGCTGAACCGCTACAACTTCCCCTCCGGGCCGAGCCACCACGCACAGGGGGAGCAGCCCCGCCCCCCGCGCGTGCCGGTCCAGCCCCAGAACCACCGGCGCGCCGCCGCGCCGAACTCGCCGTCGTCAGGCGGCAAGCACAACCCGCTGGTCCGTCCTTATGCGATGACCGGCGGCCGGACGAGGCCGCGTTACCAGCTCGCCATCGAGGCGCTGGTGCATACGACGGCCCAGCCCGCCCAGCTCCACGGGCAGTTGCCGGAACACCAGCGCATCTGCCATCTGTGCCATGAGATCAAGTCGGTTGCCGAGATCTCCGCACTTCTCTCCATCCCGCTCGGCGTCGCCCGGATCCTCGTAGCCGACCTGGCGGAGGCCGGACTCGTCGCCATTCATCAGCCCGGCGGCGACGCGTCCGCCGGCGGACAGCCTGACGTGACACTGCTCGAAAGGGTGCTCAGTGGACTTCGGAACCTCTAGCGGCGAGGCAGCCCGCTCCACCACCTCCGCAAAGATCGTGGTCGCGGGTGGCTTCGGTGTGGGCAAGACCACATTCGTCGGCGCGGTCTCGGAGATCAACCCGCTGCGCACCGAGGCCGTGATGACCTCCGCCTCTGCGGGCATCGACGATCTCACCCATGCGCCGGACAAGACCACGACGACCGTGGCGATGGACTTCGGCCGCATCACGCTCGACCAGGACCTGATCCTGTACCTGTTCGGCACCCCGGGCCAGGACCGCTTCTGGTTCATGTGGGACGACCTGGTGCGCGGCGCGATCGGTGCCGTGGTGCTGGTGGACACCCGCCGTCTCGCCGACTGCTTCCCGGCCGTCGACTACTTCGAGAACAGCGGGCTCCCGTTCGTCATCGCCCTCAACGGCTTCGACGGACACCAGCCCTACACCCCGGACGAGGTGCGCGAAGCGCTCCAGATCGGCCCCGACGCGCCGATCATCATCACCGATGCGCGGCATCGGAACGAGGCCAAGAGTGCCCTTATCACGCTGGTCGAGCATGCGCTGATGGCGCGGTTGCGGTAGTTCGCCGGCTGCGGGTTCGCCGTGGCTGGTCGCGCCCACGCGGCGGAGCCGCACATCGAAACAGCCCCGCGCCCCTTACGGGGCGCGCGAGAAGGGCCCGGCACTCCTTGCGGAGTGCCGGG
>NZ_JABBXF010000119.1 GCF_013030945.1 Streptomyces morookaense
CGAGAAGGGCCCGGCACTCCTTGCGGAGTGCCGGGCCCTTCTCGTTGTCCTCAGCCCTGCCAGCTGTGCGGGGCCCTGAAGCCCGAGCTGCGCTCCAGGCGGCGCCAGGCCGCGGTGGAGCGGCGCGGGCGGGCGGGGGTGCTGTCCTGGGTGGCGGCGGCGCGCGCGAGCAGGACGGCCGTGACGGCTGCCAGTTCCTCGGCGTCCGCGGTGCCCTTCTCGACGCGTACGAGCGTGTCACTCATGGTGGGTGCCGGCTTTCGTTTACTGGGGCGGGTTGCCGTGCTTGCGCGAGGGCAGGTCCGCGTGCTTGTTGGCGAGCATGGCCAGGGAGCGGATGAGCACCTGCCGGGTCTCGACGGGGTCGATGACGTCGTCGACCAGGCCGCGCTCGGCGGCGTAGTACGGGTGCATCAGCTCGGCCTTGTACTCCTTGACCATGCGGGCGCGCATGGCCTCCGGGTCGTCGGCCTCGGCGATCTGCTTGCGGAAGACGACGTTGGCCGCGCCCTCCGCGCCCATGACCGCGATCTCGTTCGTCGGCCAGGCGTAGGTGAGGTCCGCGCCGATCGACTGGGAGTCCATGACGATGTACGCACCCCCGTAGGCCTTCCGCAGGATCACCGAGATCCGGGGCACGGTCGCGTTGCAGTACGCGTACAGCAGCTTTGCTCCGTGCCTGATGATCCCACCGTGCTCCTGGTCGACGCCGGGCAGGAAGCCGGGTACGTCCAAAAGGGTGACGATGGGGATGTTGAAGGCATCACACATCTGGACGAACCGAGCGGCCTTCTCCGAGGCCTCGATGTCCAGGACGCCGGCCAGCGACTGGGGCTGGTTGGCGATGATGCCCACGACCTGGCCGTCCAGCCGGGTCAGCGCGCAGATGATGTTGGTCGCCCAGCGCTCGTGGACCTCGAGGTACTCGCCGTCGTCGACGATCTCCTCGATGACCTTGCGCATGTCGTAGGGACGGTTGCCATCGGCCGGCACCAGGTCCAGCAGGGTGTCGCCGGTGCGGTCGGCGGGGTCCGTACAGTCCACGCGGGGCGGGTTCTCGCGGTTGTTCTGCGGGAGCAGCGAGAGGAGGTAGCGCACCTCCTCCAGGCAGGTCTCCTCGTCGTCGTAGGCGAAGTGGGCCACACCGGAGGTCTCGGCGTGCACATCGGCACCGCCCAGGCCGTTCTGGGTGATCTCCTCGCCCGTCACCGCGCGGACCACGTCGGGGCCGGTGATGAACATCTGCGAGGTCTCGCGGACCATGAAGACGAAGTCCGTGAGCGCCGGGGAGTAGGCGGCGCCGCCCGCGCAGGGGCCGAGCATCACGCTTATCTGCGGGATGACGCCGGAGGCCTTGGTGTTGCGCTGGAAGATCCCGCCGTAACCGGCGAGGGCGGAGACGCCCTCCTGGATACGGGCCCCGGCGCCGTCGTTCAGCGAGACCAGGGGGGCACCGGCCGCGATGGCCATGTCCATGATCTTGTGGATCTTGGTCGCGTGGGCCTCGCCCAGCGCGCCGCCGAAGATCCGGAAGTCGTGTGCGTAGACAAAGACCGTGCGGCCGTGGACCGTGCCCCAGCCGGTGATCACGCCATCCGTGTAGGGGCGCTTGGCCTCCAGTCCGAAGCCCGTCGCCCGGTGCCGCCGCAGCGGCTCCACCTCGGAGAAAGAGCCCTCGTCCAGCAGAAGATCAATGCGCTCGCGAGCGGTCAGCTTCCCCTTGGCCTTCTGTGCCTGGGTAGCCCGCTCGCTCGGACCTCGCCGAACCTGCTCGCGGATGGCGTGCAGCTCGGCGACGCGCCCACGGACGTCACTCGCCTCTTCGGGCGCACCTTCGAGATTGCTCATGGATAGACGGTACGTGGCGAGGCCCCCGGAACATCATGTCGATTCCTCACAACGTAGTGCGCGATTTGGTGGGCAGGCAGAACAGAACTGCACTGCGGCCTTATCAGTTCCTGGTCGAACTCCACTCGAACCACGCTGTGGATACCCCACAAGTATCACCGGAGTCGAAAGTGACATGCACCGTCTGACCAGCGTGAGTATTCAGGCGTTTAGGGAATTCCCCCGACTTTGGCGTGACAACTCTGCGTGACACATTCGACACCAGGTGTGATGCGCAGGCGCAACGCGGGATGTGTGGCGATCACCCGAACCGACGGATCGCATCGGGTGATGTTCGTCACAGGGCGGTGCCAGGTGAGATCGACGGCGGCGCCCGTGCGCAGCGGGTCGGCGAGATGGAGGGACACCGTCCCCTCCTGCCGGCGGACGCGGACGAGCACGGAGGCGGGGGCCGAGACCTCGACGGGGCCGATGCGGCCCGGGGCGCGGAAGTTGGCGGCGGTCAGCCCCTGCCGGGGGAGACGGACGGCCTGGACGGCCGGGGTGTTGGCGAGGACGACGAGCCAGTCGGGGTCGGCGGCGCGGGCGGCGAGGCCGGCGGGCGTGGCGCCGGGCAGCAGGGCGTAGGCGTAGGCGGCGTCCTCGGGGTCCGTGCCGTGGGGGTGCCACAGGGTCAGGTAGCGGCGGGTCACGGGGGTGGTGGAGCCGCCCGTGTTGATGTCCGACCAGCGCCCGGTGCGCGTCTCGTACAGGGCGTCCAGCCGGGCGCCGCCGGGGAAGAGCCAGCCGCCGTGCCCGGCGAGGTGGGCCCGGCGGGCGGCGTCGAAGCGGAGCGGCCGGCCGTCGGTGCAGGGCTGCCGCTCGCCGTCCACGGTGAGGGCGTTGGTGCCGTGCTCGCCGAGGTTGCGGTGGTCGACGACCGTCTCGACGGCCGCGCCGTCCCCGGCGGTGATGCCGGCGCCGAGGCAGACGACGGCGTCCTCCGTGCAGAACCAGGACTTGTGCGCCTCCAGCGTGGAGCCGAGCCCCCTGAGGTGCTGCCCGACGGCCGCGTACTCCCCGTCCGTGGCCCCGCCCACCCAGCGCACGTCCGGCTTCGGCTCGCCCCAGCCGCCGCCCTGGCAGTCGGCGAGGCGCAGGGCGGAGACGGTGATGCCGGGGAGCCGGTAGGGGTCGGCGGTGGGCCAGAAGTGGTCGGTGTACTGGGCGCCGTTGCCGGGTCCCCACCAGGTGAGCATGCCGGCGCCGGTGTGCCAGCCGCGGGGGTTCTCGCCGTTGCCGTTCTCGTAGAAGGTGATGCGGTCCGAGCACATGGCGATCACGGCGGCCCAGCCCGGGCGGCGGTGCACGGCGCGGTCCATGGCGGCGAAGAGGCGGTGGCCCACGGGTTCGGGCGCGGGCGGGACGAGGGCGGCGTCGACGGCGGCGAGCCGGGCCAGATCGGCGACCCCGAACTGCGGGTCCGTGCGCACCGGGAGAGTGGTGTCGCGCGCGATCCACCCCTTGACCATCCCCTGCCAGCGGGCCCGTTCCTCCGCCGGGGCCGCCTCGCAGAGCAGCGCGACGGCGGCGATGATCGCGTGGCCGCGCTGGTGATCGCTCTGCAGCAGCCCGGCGGGGTCACCGCTCTGCAGGCCGCGGCTGACGGCCCGGCCGGAGACGCTGTCGGTCACCAGGCCGTCGTGGACGAGCGGCGCGAAGGCGTGCTCGACGCTGTCGAGAACGTTCTGCCGGGCCGGGTCGGTGATCTCCCAGTCGGATCCGTTCAACAGGGCGAGGAGCCGGGCGAGTCCGTCGAGCAGCACGCAGCCGTAGGTGCCGGTGTAGGCGACCCAGGTGTGCTGGACGAACGAGCCGTCGGCGTAGAAGCCGTCGCCCCGGGTGACAGGCGGGAAGACGGGCGAGAGGGCGTCGCGCGCGAGGGCGGTCCGGGCCGGGGAGGCGCCGAGGATGCCGCGCAGGGCGACGACGCGGCAGAGGTCGACGCGGTTGGCGCCGGTGCTGGTGCCGGTGTACGAGCCGAGGACCGCGTCGGGCACGAAGTGGCCGACGGCGTCGAGGAGTCCGGCCCGCCGGGCGGCGCCGGCCTCGTCGTACAGCAGGGTCAGGGTGTCCAGCAGCAGCCGGGGGGTGCCGATCCGCCACTCCCACCAGTTGCCGTACGGGGTGGTGCCGGGGCGGTAGACGCGGTCGTGGACGTGGTCGAGCCCGGCGAGCACGGCGGCGGCCAGGCCGGAGTCGCCGGTGAGCCCGGTGCCGGGCTGGGCCCAGGCCTGGGCCATGGTGAACAGCCGGGCGTGGCTGAGGGTGATGCCGGCGGGCGGGTCGAAGGGCGCGTCGGGCCAGAGCGAGCCGGGGGCGGGGCGCATGCCGGCCCGGTGGGAGCGGGCGAGGTCGCCGGTGCGGCGCAGGACGGACGCGTAGGGCTCGGCGGCCGGGTCGAAGCCGGTGCCGAGGGTGATCTCCCGCCAGCGGCGCCGCAGCCGGGCGAAGGGGTCGCCGTCGGCGGGCGCGAGCCCGAGGGCGCCGACGGCGGAGGCGGCGAGGAGGAAACCCCGCCGGGTCCAGGGAGCTGCGGGCACGGGATCCCTCCCGGTGACGGCCGGTGACGGCGGAGCCGGAGGGACACGGTGGCACGGCGGTGACGAGGGCGCAATGGACGTGCCGGATTCCCTCGCACGAAGCTGTTGAAAGTTGAACCAGATCGCGCTACCTTCGTGAATGTCGTTGAAGCTTCAACGAAATCGACCTCACGCCTCGCCCCAAGGAGCCAGTCATGGGCATCTTCTCCCGCAAGAACAGCACCGCCCCCGCCGCCACCACCGCCGTCCTGGACGTCGACCCGGCCCTCGCCGCGCTGACCGGCGACTACAGCATCGACGCCGCGCACAGCAGCATCGGCTTCACCGTGCGCCACGCCATGGTCACCAACGTCCGCGGCACCTTCACCGAGCACGAGGGCACCCTGCGCCTCGACGGCTCGGACCCGTCCCGGTCCACCGCCTCCCTCGACGTGACCATCGCCAGCGTGGACACCGGCATCAAGGACCGCGACGCCCACCTGCGCGGCGCCGACTTCTTCGACGCCGAGCGCTTCCCGAAGATGACGTTCCGCTCCACCAAGGCCGAGCAGCTCGGCGGCGACCGCTACCGCATCACGGGCGACCTCACCATCAAGGACGTCACCCGCCCGCTCGCCATCGACCTGGAGTTCAACGGCTCCGCCACCGACGTCTACGGCATGGAGCGCGTCGGCTTCGAGGGCAGCGCCGAGATCCTGCGCTCCGACTGGGGCCTGACCTGGAACGCGGCGCTGGAGACCGGCGGTGTGATGGTGAGCGACAAGGTGAAGCTCACCTTCGACATCTCCGCCGTCAAGTCCGCCCCTCAGGCCTGACCCCACGTGCGGCTCAGCGACCGAGGCGCCCCAGACGGTTCATGACCTCGGCGCCCCGGTCCGCCGTCGCGCTCAAGGCGATGTGGTTGTCCGGGCGTACGAGCACCAGCCCGTCGCCCTCGATGCCGTAGGCCCTGCGGGCGTGCCCGTCCTCGTCCGTCAGCTCCCCGTCGATGCGGCACGTGCGCACCAGCTCCGGGAACCGCTCCCCCGCCTCCGCCAGTGCCGCCTCGCTGCCGGCGCCGAAGCCGAGCAGGGTGAAGTGCGGTCCCGCGAAGACCTCGAAGAGGCGGACGGTCTTGCCGCTCGCCGCGTCCCGGCAGGGCGCGTCCGGCGCCCGCTCCCCCGCCTGCGGGCCGCCCCAGGCGAGCGAGCTCCACGGGTAGCCCACGCTCAGCGTGGTGACGTCGGCGGTGACCCCCGCCTCGGTGCCCACGCCCGCTTCCCTGATGCCCTCGCGCACCCGGCGCATGCCCTCGGTCGTGGTGTTCAGCGTCCACGCGGCGACGGGCAGCCGCTCCTCCTCGTAGGTGTCCAACAGCCCTTCGCCCGCCTGCCCGTTGACGGTCAGGGCGAGTTTCCACCCCAGGTTGAACGCGTCCTGGATGCCGGTGTTCATGCCCAGTCCCCCGGCGATGGAGTGGACGTGCGCGGCGTCACCGGCGAGGAAGACCCGGCCGACGCGGAAGCGGTCGGCCATGCGGACGTTGATGCGGTAGGTCGACACCCAGGTGGGATCGGCGAGTTGCACCCCCGGAATCCGGGCGTGGCGGTCGAAGAGCCGCTGGAACACCTCCAGCGTCGGTTCCACGAGCCTGCCCTGCGCGTCCCGTTCGGGCATGCCCTGGAGCTGCCAGTGGTCGCTGCCGGGGAACGGGCAGAGCATCAGGCCGCCGTCCTCGTCGAACCACTGGTGCCAGTAGCCCCGGTCGAGGCCGTCGGCCCGCACATCACCGATGATCATGCATTCCTCGGCCTCGGTCTCCCCCTCGAAGCCCACCCCGAGCGCCTTGCGCACAAAGCTGCGGCCGCCGTCGCAGCCGACGAGCCGGCCGGCTTCGATGCGCCGCCCGTCGGCGAGCGTGGCCGCGACCCCGTCGGCGCCCTGTGTGAACTCCGTGACCTCGCAGCCGAGTTCGACCTGGACGCCGAGCTCGGCGAGGCGGTCGCGCAGGATGCCCTCGATCCGCCACTGCGGGATCAACAGCGAACTGGTGTAGGGGACGTCGGGGGTGGGGGTCCGGTCCCCGAAGGCGACGTGGTCGGCGACCGGGACGCCGGCGCGGTACTTGCGGAGCACCGTGTGTTCGGCGCCCGCGGCGGTCACCCGCTCCCCGATGCCGAGGTCGTCGAAGATCTCGCGGCTGCGGTGGTTGAGGCCCTTGCCGCGCGAACCGGGGTGATGTCCGGGCGACTTGTCGAGGATGCGTACGGACACCCCGGCGCGGGCGAGCGTGCAGGCGAGCGTCAGTCCGGTGGGGCCGGCGCCCACGATCAGCACGTCGGTGGCGGTCATGAAGGTTCCCTTCCTGGGTTCGGTACGCCCATACAAGCCCTCCGGGAGAAAAAACGCAACTGAGTAACAAAAGTTTCTGGGTAATGATTTCCCTGCTAGGGTGGGCGTGTGAGCGAGCAGCAGGAACAGCAGCCCGGACTGCGGGAACGCAAGAAGCAGCGCACGCGGCAGGCCCTGTCCGACGTGGCCATCGCGCTCTTCCTGGAGCACGGCTTCGACAAGGTGTCGGTCGCGGACATCGCGGCGGCGGCCGAGGTGTCCAAGCCCACGCTGTTCCGCTACTTCCCCGCCAAGGAGGACCTGGTCCTGCACCGGATCGCCGACCACCAGGGCGAGGCGGCCCGCGTCGTGCGCGGCCGGGAGCCGGGGCAGTCGCCGCTCGCGGCGCTGCGCGCGCACTTCCATGCGCGGCTGGACGCGCGCGACCCGGTGACGGGATTCAGCGACCACCCCGCGGTGCGGGCGTTCCACGATCTGGTCTACGGCACGCCCAGCCTGCTGGCCCGCACGGTGGGGTTCACCGCGCGGGACGAGAAGGAACTGGCCGACGCCCTGCGGGAGACCGGCGCCGGCGACGAGCTGACGGCGTGGCTGGCGGCCGCCCAGATCGTCACGGTCCACCACCATCTCGCCCTGGCCAACTGGCGCACGCTGACCTCGGGGTGCGCCCCGTCCGAGGCCCTGGTCCGCGCCCATGCCGATGCGGAGCGGGCGTTCGACCTGCTCGGCGCCGGTTTGGGCGGCCACTACGGTTAGGGCGCGCCCCTGACGGGGTGCACTACCGCATCACTCCTGCGGCTCCACCCCCGCCCGCCGCAAGCCATACGCATACGCATCGTCCAACGCCTGCCACGACGCCGCGATGACGTTCTCCGCGACGCCGACCGTCGACCACTCCCCCTGCTCGTCGCTCGTCGAGACGAGCACGCGCGTGATCGAGCCGGTGCCCCGCGAGCCTTCCAGGATGCGGACCTTGTAATCGGTCAGCTTCAGCGAGGCCAACTGCGGATAGATGCGCTCCAGCGCACCCCGCAGCGCCCGGTCGAGGGCGTTGACCGGGCCGTTGCCCTCCGCGGTGGCGACGATGCGCTCGCCCTTGGCCCACAGCTTCACGGTCGCCTCGTTGGCGTGCGTCCCGTCGGGGCGGTCCTCGACGATGGCCCGCCAGGACTCCACGCGGTAGTAGCGGCGGGCGCGCCCCTCCACCTCGGCGCGCAGCAGGAGTTCGAACGACGCGTCCGCCGCCTCGTACGTGTAGCCCGCCGACTCCCGTTCCTTGACACGCTGCACGACACGGCCGATCAGCTCGCGGTCGCCGCCCAGGTCGATGCCGAGCTCCTTGCCCTTGAGCTCGATGGAGGCGCGGCCGGCCATGTCGGAGACCAGCATCCGCATGGTGTTGCCGACCCGTTCGGGGTCGATGTGCTGGTACAGGTCCGGGTCGACCTTGATCGCGGACGCGTGCAGCCCGGCCTTGTGCGCGAACGCGGAGAGCCCCACGTACGGCTGGTGGGTCGAGGGCGTGAGGTTGACGACCTCGGCGATGGCGTGGGAGATGCGGGTCATCTCGGCCAGCTTGCCCGGGGGCAGGACGCGGCGGTCGTGCTTGAGCTCCAGGGCGGCGACGACGGGGAACAGGTTGGCGTTGCCGACGCGTTCGCCGTAGCCGTTGGCGGTGCACTGCACATGCGTGGCGCCGGCATCCACGGCGGCAAGGGTGTTGGCGACGGCGCAGCCCGTGTCGTCCTGGGCGTGGATGCCCAGCCGGGCGCCGGTCGCCTCGCGCACGGCGCGGACGACCTCGCCGATGCGGGCGGGCAGGCAGCCGCCGTTGGTGTCGCAGAGGACGACCACGTCCGCGCCCGCCTCGTACGCGGTGCGCACGACGTCGGTGGCATAGCCGGGGTTGGCGCGGTACCCGTCGAAGAAGTGCTCGCAGTCGACGAACACCCGGCGGCCGCGCGAGCGCAGGTGCGCGACCGTGTCGCGGACCATCGCGAGATTCTCCTCCAGCGTGGTGCGCAGGGCCAGTTCGACGTGCCGGTCGTGGGACTTGGCGACGAGGGTGACGACCGGGGCGCCGGATTCGAGCAGGGCGGCGACCTGCGGATCGTCCTCGGCCCGCACGCCCGCCTTGCGGGTGGCGCCGAAGGCGACCAGCTGCGCGTGCCGGAAGTCGATCTCTTTCTGCGCCCGTTGGAAGAACTCGGTGTCCCGCGGGTTGGCCCCGGGCCAGCCGCCCTCGATGAAGCCGACGCCGAAGTCGTCCAGGTGCCGGGCGATGGTCAGCTTGTCGGCGACGGTGAGGTTGATGCCCTCGCGCTGGGCCCCGTCGCGCAGCGTCGTGTCGAAGACATGGAAGCCGTCGTCGGGCCGAAGGCTTTCGTCGGGGCCGTCGGTTGCGTCCGTCATTGCTGCTCTGACTCCTGTCGGGATCTCGGTCTGACCGGAATGACCCGTTCCACCGTTCCCCTATGATCCCGCTCGCTCCGCCCCCGGTACAGGTGGTCCGGGAAACGAAAAGACCTCTCGCGGGTGCGAGAGGTCTGCGCGCGGGTCTGGGACGACGGTGTCCGCGTCGTACGGGTTCGTACGAGGCGGTCACTGCGGACCGGCGCGCCTGCTGCCCATAATCGTGGCAAACGAGAACACGAGGGGCATCCTCGCACGGTTCGCCGCCGCCGTGGCGAGTGGTCTCACGATGTGGGCACCCCGGTGGTCCTGAGGTCGATGTCCCGCGTCTCGCGCATGGTCAGGTAGACGACGAGCGAGACGGCCGCACAACCCGCCACGTACCAGTAGAAGCCGGACTCGATGCCGCCGTCCTTGAACCACAGCGCCACATACTCCGCCGTCCCGCCGAACAGGGCGTTGGCGAGCGCATAGGGCAGGGCGACGCCCAGCGACCGGACGCCGGTGGGGAACAGCTCGGCCTTCACACAGGCGTTGATCGAGGTGTAGCCGGTGACGATGACGAGCGCGAGCAGGGACAGGCCCAGGGCCGGCCAGAACGAGCCGGCGTGCTTGAGCATCGTCATGATCGGCACGGTGAGGAACGTCGACCCCACGGCAAAGGTGATCAGCAGCGGGCGGCGGCCGATCCGGTCCGAGAGCGCGCCCGCGAGCGGCTGGATGCAGGCGAAGACGATCAGGGCGCAGAAGCTCACCAGGGTCGCCGTCTGCTTCGACAGACCGGCGGAGTTGGAGAGGTACTTGGTGAGATAGGTGGTGTACGTGTAGTACGCCACCGTGCCGCCCATGGTGAGGGCCATGACCAGCAGCGCCTCGCGCTTGTGGCGCAGCAGCGCCCGGATCGTCCCGCGGTCGTGGTCCGCGGCGGTGCTCTCCTCGTACGCCTCCGTCTCCAGCATGCTGCGGCGCAGATAGAAGATGACGGCCGCGCCGAGCGCACCGACGACGAACGGGATCCGCCAGCCCCAGCTGTGCAGTTGGGCGCCGGTGAGGGTGTGCTGCAGCAGGATCAGCAGCCCGAGTCCGGCGATCTGGCCGGCGGTCATGGAGACGTACTGGAAGCTGGAGGCGAACCCGCGGCGCCCCGGGGCGGACGCCTCGGTGAGGTAGGTGGCGCTCGCGGCGTACTCGCCGCCGACGGACAGCCCTTGCAGGAGCCTGGCCACGAGGAGCACGGCGACGCCGCCGTACCCGGCGACGGCATAGGTCGGGGCCAGGGCTATGAGCACGGCCGAGGCCGACATGAGCGTGACGGTGAGCGTCAGCGCGGCCTTGCGGCCGCGCCGGTCGCCGACCCGGCCGAGCAGCCAGCCGCCGACGGGGCGCATGAAGAAGCCGACGGCGAAGATGCCGGCGGTGTTCATGAGTTTGGCGGTGTCGTTGCCTGCCGGGAAGAAGGCGCCGGCGAAGTAGGTGGCGAAACTGGCGTAGACGAACCAGTCGAACCACTCGACCATGTTTCCGGCCGAGCCGATCCAGATCTTCTTCCAGTGCCCTGCTGACGTTTGCCCTGTTGACGTTTGCCCCGTGGACGTTTCCATGAGGGGAAACGGTGGCGGAGCGACGGGTTTCGGACAAGGGTCCGGCCACAACGATCACGCGTACTTGCGTGCGTTGTGGTCACGGACCCCAAGTCCCCTAGCCGAGCGGGTGCATCCAGCCGTGGACGTCCTCGACCGCACCGGTCTGGATGTCCAGCAGCGCCTTGCGCAGCTTCATCGTCACCTCGCCCGGCTCCCCGTCCCCGACGGTCCAGTTCGCACGCGTCGACTTCACCGAGCCCACCGGCGTGATGACGGCGGCGGTGCCGCACGCGAAGACCTCGGTCAGCGAGCCGTCCGCGTTGCCGTTCTTCCAGTCGTCCACCGAGATGCGGCCCTCGGACACGTCGTAGCCCAGGTCCTCGGCGATGCGCAGCAGCGACTTGCGGGTGATGCCGGGGAGCAGCGAACCCGTCAGCTCGGGGGTGACAATGCGGTTCCCGTACACGAAGTACAGGTTCATGCCGCCCATTTCCTCGATCCAGCGGCGCTCCAGCGCGTCCAGCCAGACCACCTGGTCGCAGCCGTTCTGCGCCGCCTGGGCCTGGGCGACCAGCGAAGCGGCGTAGTTGCCGCCGGCCTTGGCCGCGCCCGTGCCGCCGGGGCAGGCGCGCACGTATTCCTCCGAGAGCCAGACGGAGACCGGCTTCACGCCGCCCGGGAAGTAGGCGCCGGCGGGCGAGGCGATGACGACGAAGAGGTACTCGTTGGCCGGGCGGACGCCGAGTCCCACCTCGGTGGCGATCATGAAGGGGCGCAGGTACAGCGAGGCCTCGCCGGAGCTGGGCACCCATGCCTTGTCCTGCTTGACCAGGGCGTCGCAGGCCTCGACGAAGGTCTCGACCGGCAGCTCGGGCATGGCCAGCCGGCGCGCGGAGGCCTGGAAGCGCTTGGCGTTCTCGTCCGGGCGGAACGTGGCGACCGAACCGTCAGGCTGGCGGTAGGCCTTGAGACCTTCGAAGATCGTCTGCGCGTAGTGCAGGGTCATGTTCGCGGGGTCGACCGACAGCGGCGCGTACGGGACGAGCTGTCCGTCGTGCCAGCCGCGGCCCTCGGTCCACTTGATGGTCACCATGTGATCGGTGAAGTGGCGGCCGAAGCCGGGGTTGGCCAGGATCTGCTCGCGCTCCGGGGCGGACAGCGGGTGCGAGGAGGGCTTGAGCTCGATCGAGGGCGTCGTCGTCATGAGTGCGTGTCCTTCACCTTGATGCGTGTCGGACCGCGCAGCGGCCCCACGTTCGATTATCGCTCGCGTGGGGCCATGTCGAAAAACATTCGCGCGGCCCGGGTCGATAGTCGCACCGAACCGCGCAGTAGCACAGCTTCGGGGCTAACCGGCTGCTCGGGATACGAGCGCCGCGAGGGCGTCGCCGATCTGGTCCGTCGTGCGCGGCGAGCCGTCGCGGGCGGCCAGATCCTCGGCAACTGCCGCCTCCACGCGGTCCGCCTCGGTGTCCAGGCCCAGGTGGCGCAGCAGCAGGGCGACGGAGAGGACCGTGGCCGTCGGGTCCGCCTTGCCGGTGCCGGCGATGTCGGGTGCGGAGCCGTGCACGGGCTCGAACATGGATGGAAATGCGCCACTGGGGTTGATGTTCCCGGAGGCGGCGAGTCCGATTCCGCCCGTGATGGCGGCCGCGAGGTCGGTCAGGATGTCGCCGAAGAGGTTGTCGGTGACGATCACGTCGAAGCGCTCGGGCTGCGTGACGAAGAAGATCGTCGCGGCGTCGACGTGCAGGTAGTCGGTGGTGACCTCGGGGTACTCGCGGCCCACCCGGTCGAAGATGTTCTTCCACAGGTGTCCCGCGTGCACCAGCACATTGTTCTTGTGCACGAGGGTCAGCTTCTTGCGCGGCCGCGCCTGGGCCCGCTCGTACGCGTCCCGCACGACGCGCTCCACGCCGTAGGCGGTGTTGACGCTGACCTCGGTGGCCACCTCGGCGGGCGTCCCGGTGCGCAGCGAGCCGCCGTTGCCGGTGTACGGGCCCTCGGTGCCCTCGCGGACGACGACGAAGTCGATGTCCGGGCGCCCGGCGAGCGGGGTCTCGGCCGTCGGGTGCAGCCGGGACGGGCGCAGGTTGACGTAGTGGTCGAAGGCGAAGCGCAGTTTGAGCAGCAGCCCGCGCTCCAGCACCCCGGACGGCACACCGGGGTCGCCGATCGCCCCGAGCAGGATCGCGTCGTGCTGCTTCAGCGATTCCAGCTCGGCGTCCGGCAGGGTCTCGCCGGTGGCGTGCCAGCGCCGGGCGCCCAGGTCGTACTCCTGGGTCTCCAGCTTGGTGTCGGAGGGCAGGACGGCGGTGAGGACCTTCAGGCCCTGGGCCACGACTTCCGGGCCGATGCCGTCACCGGGGATGACTGCGAGGCGAATGCTGCGAGACATGGCAGGACCGTACTCCCCCGTTCCGCCCTTTGACACACGACGTCCACGATCCGGACACGTTGCCATCCGTAAAGGTCACGTTCACCTCAAGTAGGTGAACGTGTCGTCCTTTCCTGGCACGTTGCGCGGCATGGACACACCACGGGTGGGCATCCCCGAGCACCTCGCAGGCCGGATGAACATGGCCGAGCAGCACGAGTACCTGCGCAGCAGGTTCACCCGCCGCGGCATGCTGCGGGCCGGCGCCGCCGGCGCGGGCCTCGTCGCCGGCACGGGCCTCCTGGGCCCCGGCGCCGCGAGCGCCTACGCGAAGCCCCTCTCCCCGACCCTGCTGACCTCCCCCGCCACCACGAGAGTCGACGGCTCCCTCGTCGCCCCCTTCGGCCGGCACCTCGCCTTCGGCGCCGACCCGAAGACACAGATGCGGATCTCCTGGCAGGTCCCGTTCGCGGTCAAGCGCCCGTTCGTCCGGGTCGGCCTGAAGCCGTGGGATCTGAGCCAGCGCATCCCGGCCGAGGTGCGGACGCTGCACACGCCCGCGCTGTCCAAGAAACTCCCCGCGGTCGACCAGGTCTATCTGCACGCCGCCCTGGACAACCTCCGCCCGGGACAGACCTATTACTACGGCGTCGGCCACGACGGCTGGGACCCGGCCGACACCCAGCACTTCGGCACCATAGGGACGTTCCGCACCGCGCCCGCGCGGGCCGGGAAGTTCACCTTCACCGCCTTCGGCGACCAGGGCATCAGCTACCACGCCCTGGGCAACGACCAGTTGATCCTCGGCCAGAACCCGGCGTTCCACCTGCACGCGGGCGACATCTGCTACGCCGACAACAGCGGCGAGGGCAAGCCGGACGACGTCTACGACGCGCGCGCCTGGGACCAGTTCCTCGCCCAGACCGAGACCGTGGCCAAGTCCGTGCCGTGGATGGTCACCACCGGCAACCACGACATGGAGGCCTGGTACTCGCCCAACGGCTACGGCGGCCAGAGCGCCCGCTGGACCCTGCCCGGCAACGGCTTCGACCCGAAGCACTCGCCGGGCGTCTACTCCTTCGTCTACGGCAACGTGGGCGTCGTCGCGCTGGACGCCAACGACGTCTCGTACGAGATCACCGCCAACACCGGCTACAGCGGCGGGAAGCAGACCGCCTGGCTGGACCGGCGCCTGCGGGAGCTGCGCGGCCGCCAGGACGTCGACTTCATCGTGGTGTTCTTCCACCACTGCGCCTTCTCGACCACCAACTCCCATGCCTCCGACGGCGGTGTGCGCGACACGTGGCTGCCGCTCTTCGAGAAGCACGGCGTGGACCTGGTGATCAACGGCCACAACCACGTCTACGAGCGCACCGACGCCATC
The DNA here is from genome assembly GCF_013030945.1 of Streptomyces morookaense. Lineage (GTDB taxonomy): Bacteria > Actinomycetota > Actinomycetes > Streptomycetales > Streptomycetaceae > Streptomyces > Streptomyces morookaensis. The sequence continues at coordinate 14,518 of NZ_JABBXF010000119.1, forward strand.
AAGGGGCAGCGGGTGTCCAGGAAGGTGCCGATCGGCGGCACCGTGGACTCCTCGCGCGACGGCATCGTCTATGTGACGGCGGGCGCGGCCGGCAAGTCGCTCTACGACTTCCCCGTGCCGGACAGCTACGAGGGCCACGTCAAGGACCTCGACAGCGTCCCCACCTTCCACTGGGTGAAGGGCGGCGGAAAGCACAAGGAGGAGGTGGAGTGGTCGCGGGTGCGCTACACCGACTACTCGTTCCTCGCGGTGGAATCGGAACCGGGCCGCCACCCGCGGCTGCGGGTCTCCGCACTGGCGGAGACGGGGGCACGGATCGACCACTTCGAGGTGACGCGAGGCTAGCGCCCCGCCCCGTCAGGGGCGCTCGGCCTCAGTGACCGGTCGAGCCGCCGTTGTCGCGACGGTCCAGCGCACGCTGGAGGGCAGCGGCGGCATTCGCCCGGTCGGTGTCGCGCTCGGCCGTACGGGCGGCGCGGCGGGTCCTGCGGACAGCGGTGTCGGCCATGGGTCGTGTCTCCTCTGCTGAGCCCCGAGAGAAATTCGGAAGAAAGCCGGAAACAAGGGCGGGGGCCGGGTGCAGCAGGGGTCACCTGCGCGGGCGCACCGGGCCGCAGCCGCCATCGCTCGATGGAGCGGAACGATCGGCTGTCTCCACGCTAGGCCAGCGGCGCTCCGCTGTCTGCACGATTACTCGGGCTTCCTACTATCTGAGACGGCCGTTCGGCCACATGGCACCGCCCCCCTGCCGGCGTGGGGGCCGGCAGGGGGGCGGAATCCCGGGAAGGGCGAGGTCAGCCCATGTGCGGGTAGCGGTAGTCGGTCGGCGGGACCAGGGTCTCCTTGATGGAGCGGGTCGAGGTCCAGCGCAGCAGGTTGGTCGCGGCACCGGCCTTGTCGTTCGTACCCGAGGCGCGGCCGCCGCCGAACGGCTGCTGGCCGACGACGGCGCCGGTCGACTTGTCGTTGATGTAGAAGTTGCCCGCGGCGAAGCGGAGCTTCTCCATCGCGTCGGCGGCCGCGGCACGGTCAGCGGCGATGATCGAGCCGGTCAGGGCGTACGCCGAGACGGACTCCATCTGGGCCAGCATCGCCTCGTACTCGGCGTCCTCGTAGACGTGGACGGCGAGGATCGGGCCGAAGTACTCCGTGGTGAAGACCTCGTTGGCGGGGTCGGTGCACTCGATGACGGTCGGGCGGACGAAGTACCCGACCGAGTCGTCGTACGTGCCACCAGCCACGATCGTGCAGGTCGGGTCGGCCTTGGCGCGGTCGATCGCGGCCTTGTTCTTGGCGAAGGCGCGGTCGTCGATGACGGCACCGATGAAGTTCTCCAGGTCGGTGACGTCACCCATGGTGATGCCGTCGACCTCGGCCGCGAACTCCTCCTTGAAGCCGTTCTCCCAGAGGGAGCGCGGGATGTAGGCGCGGGAGGAGGCCGAGCACTTCTGGCCCTGGAACTCGAAGGAGCCGCGGGTCAGCGCGGTCTTCAGGATCGCCGGGTCGGCGCTCGGGTGGGCGACGACGAAGTCCTTGCCGCCGGTCTCGCCGACCAGGCGCGGGTAGGACTTGTACTTCTCGATGTTGTTGCCGACCGTCTTCCACAGGTACTGGAAGGTCCTGGTCGAGCCGGTGAAGTGGATGCCCGCCAGCTCGGGGTGGTTCAGGGCCACCTCGGAGACGGCGATGCCGTCGCCGGTCACCAGATTGATGACGCCCTTGGGCAGGCCCGCCTCCTCCAGCAGCTGCATCAGCAGCACCGCGGAGTGCGTCTGGGTCGGGGACGGCTTCCAGACCACGACGTTGCCCATCAGGGCCGGGGCGGTCGGCAGGTTGCCCGCGATGGCCGTGAAGTTGAACGGCGTGATCGCGTAGACGAAGCCCTCCAGCGGGCGGTGGTCGCTGCGGTTCCACACACCGGCGGAGTTGGCGACCGGCTGCTCGGCCAGGATCTGCCGCGCGAAGTGCACGTTGAAGCGCCAGAAGTCGACGAGCTCGCAGGGCGTGTCGATCTCCGCCTGCTGGGCGGTCTTCGACTGGCCCAGCATGGTGGAGGCGGCCAGCGTCTCGCGCCAGGGGCCGGCCAGCAGCTCGGCGGCGCGCAGGATGATCGCGGCGCGGTCGTCGAAGGACATCGCGCGCCAGGCCGGGGCGGCGGCGAGCGCGGCGTCGATCGCGTCCTGCGCGTCCTGCTGCGTGGCGTTGTTGAAGGTGCCGAGGACGGCGGCGTGGTTGTGCGGCTGGACGACCTTGAACGGCTCGCCGCCGCCCATCCGCTTCTCGCCGCCGATGGTCATCGGCAGGTCTATGGGGTTGCTCGCCAGCTCCTTGAGCTTGGCCTCGAGGCGGGCGCGCTCGGGGGAACCGGGGGCGTAGGAGTGCACCGGCTCGTTGACCGGCGCGGGGACCTGGGTCACAGCATCCATGGCTGCCATGTCTCCTTCGGGGGTCGGGGGGTCGGGGTCAGCCGCGCGTCGCGAGCGAGCGCAGGAAGAACGCGAGGTTCGCCGGGCGCTCGGCGAGCCGCCGCATGAAGTATCCGTACCAGTCGGTGCCGTACGGGATGTACACGCGCATGCGGTGGCCTTCCGCGACGAGGCGCTGCTGCTCGGCCTCACGGATGCCGTACAGCATCTGGAACTCGTATGCGTCCAGTGTGCGCCCGTAACGGCGGCCGAGCTCCTGTGCGATCGCCACCATGCGGGGGTCGTGCGAACCGATCATGGGGTAGCCCTTGCCGGCCATCAGGATCTTCAGGCAGCGCACATAGGCCAGGTCGACCTCGCGCTTGTCCTGGAAGGCGACGGACGCGGGCTCCTTGTACGCGCCCTTCACCAGGCGCACCCGGGAGCCTTCCCCGGCCAGCGCGTGGCAGTCGTCCTCGGTGCGGAAGAGGTAGGACTGCAGGACGGCGCCGGTCTGCGGGAAGCGCTTGCGCAGCTCGGCCAGGATCGCCAGCGTGGAGTCGACCGTGGTGTGGTCCTCCATGTCCAGTGTCACGGTGGTGCCGGCCTCGGCGGCGGCCTCCACGACCGGGGTGACGTTGGCCAGCGCCAGGTCGTGGCCGCCCGGCAGCGCCTGCCCGAAGGCGGACAGCTTCACGGACATCTCGGCGCGCACGCCCAGGCCCTCGGTCCGCAGCGCGTCGGCCAGCGCCAGGTAGGCGTCGCGGGTGCGCAGCGCCTCGGCGGGGTCGGTGATGTCCTCGCCCAGGTGGTCGAGGGTGACCTCCATGCCGCGCTGGTTCAGCGACCGCACGGCGGCCATGGACTCGTCCAGGACCTCACCGGCGACGAACCGGTCGACCACGGGACGGGTCACCGGCGCAGCCGAGACGATGCGGCGGATCGCGTCGCTGCGGGAAGCGGCGAGCAGCACAGGACCCAGCACTGGGCACCTCCACGATGACGGCCGTCGCCACGACGGGGGACGGCATAAGTAACTCACCGTGAAACCTAGGTTTCCAGCCACGGTGTCACCATCGACAGCTGTCACGCATCCGTGGCCGGCATCTCAGACAGATGTATGACAATGGTGGCCGGTCAGGCAGGAAGGGAGCACTGGGCACCATGCGAGGTGAGTATCAGCAGCTGGTGGACGAGATATCTGCGGCGCTCGGGGCTCCTGCGACCCTGGAGGACCGGGATTTCGGGCTCATCGCCTTCGGCGCCCACGGGGGTGACGACGACACGGACCTGCTGATGGACCCGGTGCGCACGCGCTCGATCCTGCAGCGGCGCTCGACGGCGGCGGTACGGGCCTGGTTCGAGGCGTTCGGCATCGCGCGGGCCCAGGCGCCGCTGCGGATCCCGCCGGACCCGGCGGCCGGGGTGTTCACCGGCCGGATCTGTCTGCCCGTGCGGCACCGGGGCGTCGTCCTCGGCTACGTCTGGCTGCTGGACGACGAGCATCTGGCCGCGCTGGACCTGTCGGTGCCGTTCGCCGACCCGCGGCTCGCCCAGGCCATGGAGACCGCGGCCCGCATCGGCGCCCTGCTGGCGGCCGAGGCCCGGGCCGGCGCCGAGCTGGGCGAGCTGCTGCGGGACCTGCTGACGGCCCGCCGCCCGGCCCGCGAGGCGGCCCGCGACGCGCTGCGGGAGGCGCTGGGC
>NZ_JABBXF010000012.1 GCF_013030945.1 Streptomyces morookaense
ACGGGGCCCGCCGTCGCGGTCAGGGCCGTCGCGGGGCGGTGCCGGGACGGGGCCGCGGAGGCGGCCAGGGCCGCGCGGCCGACCGCGCGGGCGGCCAGACAGCGGTCGCCGACGGTGGCGGCGGCCGCCTCGTCCGCCCAGCGCTCCAGTTGGAAGGCGAGCGGCGCGCGCAGTGCGCGGAGGGCCGGGTGCAGGCATCCGGCGAGCTCCGCGCAGAGCAGCAGCAGGTGGTGGCGCCCGGCGAGGTGGGCGCGTTCGTGGGCCAGCAGCACCGCGCGCTCGTCGGCGTCCAGGCTGCGCAGCATCCCCGCGGTGACGACGACCCGGCCGGGCCGCCCGGGCAGGGCGTAGGCGTCCGCTGCGTCGTCGGGCAGCACCGTCAGGTCGCCCGCGCTGGAGCGGCCCGCCGCCTCCGCCCCGGCGCGCAGCAGCTGCCGGGCGTGGCGCAGGAGGGTGCGGGCGGTGTCCGCGGTCACCGCGAGGGCGGCCGCGGTCGCGGCCAGCCCGAGCGGGACGGCGAAGGCGGGGTCGTGCGGCAGCAGGGCCACCCTGACGTGGCCGAGCGCGGCCACGAACGGCAGGTGCAGCAACGCGGCGACGGTCAGCAGGGCCAGGGCCGCGGCGCCGAACGCCCCGAGAGCGGCCGCGGAGGCGGCCAGCAGCAGGGCCGCGGCGCGCGGCGGCAGCAGCGCCGCCAGCCTGCGGGCGGCGGGCACCGCGAGGAAGGGCGCGAGCAGCGGCGCCCACACGGCCCAGATCATCCCGGCTCCCCGGAGCCCCCGGCCCGGCGCAGCAGGTCGCGCAGGAGCGCCTCGTCGTCGGTGGAGAGCCGGGAGACGAAGCGGGCCAGCACGCCGGGCCGGTCCGCTCCCTTGTCGAGTTCGCTGTGCATGCGGTGGGCGGCGAGGGCCGCGTGGTCCTCGACGGCCGGGCTGTACGCGTAGGCGCGGCCGCTGCGGATACGCCGCACGGTTCCCTTGTCGTGGAGCCGGGCCAGGATCGTCGCCACCGTCGTGCGGGCCAGCGGGCCGCCGAGCGCCTGCTGGACCTCGGGCGGGGTCAGCGGGCCGTCGGCCGCCCAGAGTGCGGAGAGCACTGCGGCCTCGAGTTCGCCCGCCGGGCGGCGTATGGACTCGGTCACGGGAACCGCTCCCTCCCTGGAATCGTCTACAGTCACGTAGACCGTCTACGGGATTGTAGACAGTCGGGGCCCGTCCGGCCCTGTCCTCGATTATGGGAGGCCTCGCGCTCGTGCCCGCACCCCCCGTGGCCACCTTGGCCGTCAATGTCCTGGATGCGTCCTCGCTGCTGGCGGCCTTCGGGGCGCTCGGCATCGCCGTGGTCCTGTTCGCGGAGACGGGTCTGCTCGTCGGCTTCTTCCTGCCCGGCGACTCGCTGCTGTTCACCGCCGGCCTGCTGTGCCGGCCGGGAATCCACTCCGGTCCGCACCTGAACCTGCTGCAAGTGCTGGCCGCGGCCGTCGTCGGGGCGCTGGCCGGCGCCCAGTGCGGTTTCGTGCTCGGCCGGCGCGGCGGCAGGGCGCTGCTCTCCCGCTCCCGCAACAAGCGTCTGCACGAGGGCGTGGAGCGGGCCGAGGAACTGCTGGGCAGGTACGGACACGCCCGCGCGATCGTGCTGGCCCGGTTCGTGCCCGTGGTGCGCACCGTACTCAATCCGCTGGCCGGGGCACTCGGCATCCCTTCCCGTACGTTTGCGGTGTGGCAGATGGCCGGCGGTGCGGTCTGGACGGTCGGACTCGTCCTGGGCGGTTACGCGCTGGGCTCGGCCATCCCGAACGTGGACCGCTACCTGCTCCCCGTCGTCGGCCTCGTGGTGCTGCTGTCACTGCTGCCGGTCGGCATCGAGCTGCTGCGCGGCCGGCGCCGGGCAGCAGCCGCGGCGGCGTCGGCCGCCCCGGGGAGCACGGACGGACAGTAACGACAGAAATGACGGGAATGACTGCAACAACCATCGGCTTGGCGGCGGGCACTGCGCCTGCCTTCGACGGCTCGGGCATCGACGGCAGCCTCTACACGGACGTCACCGAAGAGGCCCGGCACGCTCCCGCGCTCCTGAACGACGTCATCTCCGCCTGGACCTCCTACGGCCTGGCCCTGTTCGCCGTGCTGATGCTCGTGGCCTGGTGGCGCGCGCGGCGGCAGGACGCTCCGGTGATGGCCCGGGCGCTGGCGGTGCCCGTGGTGGTGGTCGCCGTGTTCGGGGTGGACATGGTGCTGAAGTCGCTGGTGCAGGAGGACCGGCCGTGCCGGTCGCTGCCGGGCAGCTTCACGCTGGAGTCCTGCCCCGCACCGGGTGACTGGTCGTTCCCCAGCAACCACTCGGTGATCGCCTTCTCCGCGGCTGCGGCCCTGTGGATGATCGACCGCAGGCTCGGCGCGGTCGGGCTGCTCGCGGCGGTGGCGATGGGCTTCTCCCGGGTGTGGGTGGGTGCCCACTACCCGCACGACGTCCTCGCCGGTGCGCTGGTCGGCATCGTGCTGGCACCGATCCTGACGCTGCTGGCGACGCGTGCCGCGCCCTGGGTCGCGCGGGCGCGCAGCGGTCCGCTGCGGCCCTTGCTGACCGCCACGGCGTGAGACGTCTCCCGGCCACGGCAGCTCCGGCTGCCGTGGCCTTCGCATGCGCGGCCCTGGGGCTGGCCGTCCTGACGGTGTGGGTGACCGCCGCGCACGGCGCCCCGCCGGCCGTGGACACCGCCTTGCACCGTGCGGCGCTCACCCACCGGAGCGGCGCCGTGAGCACCGTGGCGAAGGCCCTCACCGCGACCGGCACGGGCGTCGTGCCCTGCCTGGTGGCGGCGGTTGCCGGTGGGATCGCGTGCCGGCCGCAATCCACTGCGCGACGCCGGGTGCTCATGATGTGCGCCGCGTCGGCCGTGCTGCTGCTCGGTCAACTGGTCCGCATCGGCATGCGGGACGCGGTCTCCCGGCCTCGGCCGCCCGCCGCCGACTGGGCCGCCGAGGCCTCCGGCGCGGCCTTCCCCTCCGGTCACGCCGCGACGAGCGCGCTCGCCGCGGGGCTGCTGGCCTGGGCGGTGCTGCGGGCGCTGCCGGGGAATGCGGGCCGGGCCGGCGCCGCGTGCTGCGTGCTGTGGACGGCCGGGGTGGGGGCCACGCGCGTGTACCTGGGTGTCCACTGGCCCACCGACGTGGCCGCCGGCTGGCTGTTCGCCGGCTGCTGGCTCGTACCGGCGCTGTGGTTCCTCACGCGCACGGTCGACCGGTGACGCACCTCCCGTGCCGGTGCAGTGCGTTCAGCACTGCAGCGGATAGGGCACCCGGTCGCCGACCGGGCCGGTGTTGCGGCACAGGTGGTAGCCCTGGTCGTGCAGGTCGCCGATGATGCCGGGCAGGGCGTCGGGGAAGTTGCTGAAGAGGTGGCCGAGGATGACGCCGTTGTGCTTCTCCTCGGGGGTGGCGTTGCGCACGTTGGTCCGGATGGCGTCCACGCTCGTGAAGCTGCCGCCCGGCTTCTCCCAGTCGTGGGTGTCGATGGTCCAGTTGCAGAGCCGGTAGCCCATGTCGGCGGCGATGTCCTGCTCACGCTCCCCGGCGTCCCCGTAGGGCGGGCGGAGCATGTTGCTGGGCAGACCGCCGGCGATCTCGTCCTTCAGGGCCTGCTCCGAGAGCGAGCTCAGCTTCGCGTGCGAGAAGGAGTGGTTGGCCACCCAGTGGCCCTGCTGCCGCAGGGTGGCGACGATCTGCGGGTACTTGGCGGCGAACTGGTTGATCAGGAAGAAGGCGGCACGGATGCCCTGCGACTGCAGCTGCGCCCCGACGCGCACGGCACGGTCCGGGTCGTTGTAGGGCCAGTCGTCCAGGGTGAGCAGGATCCGGTTGGAGGTGTTGCCGCAGCGTTCGCGGTCGTAGACGACGTCCGGCTCCACGGCGTTCTGGTCCGAGCCGTTGCGGGGGGCGTCGTCGGGACCGCCCGTCCTGCGTATGCCGGCCGCCCGCTGGGCGTTGCGCCCGCTGCAGGCGGCTCCCGGGCCCTTCTTGCTGCATTCCGGCGGCGGATCGTCCAGCGAGGCGGCCGCGAACGCGGAGCAGGTGACCAGCACGGTGACGGCGGCGGCCGACTTCACCGGCGGGCGCCGGCGGCGCCGGTGCCGTCCGCTGCCTCTCCGGAGGGCTGCACGGTATCCGGACATGCGCGACTCCTCACGGGTGACGGACCGCCAGAGGCACGGTCCGCACCGCACCCGGGGCGCCGGGGCACGGACGGGGCGCCGCGCCCGGGCGGACACACCGAGCAGATTGGGTGATCTTCGCCCCCACACTTCCGTCAGCCGGGGCCCCGCGCAACCGCGGGGCCGTCCATCGCTCGGCCGCCCGGGTGGCCTGTTCGGCGTGTCGGGTGACAAGGCGACAAATCGTCAGGCAGCGGTCTCCACGGGCGCGGCGGCGGGGATGTACACGAGGCCGTGGGCCCCGGCCTCGCCCTTGCGGTCGATGTCGAGGGTGGCGAGCACGCGCAGGTCCACCAGGTCGACCACGGTCACGGTCGAGGACAGCACGGCGGAGACGTAGGCGCGGGTGCCGTCCGGGGACGAGGTGGCCGAGAGCGGGAACCGGCCGACGGGGACCTGCCCGACGGGTTCGAGGGTGCCGGGCGCGAAGACGGTGAGCACGCCGTCGGTCTGCGCCCCCAGGACGCCGCCCTTCCCCGGCGCCATGCGCAGCTCGCCCGCGAGGAGCGCGCCGGTCGCCGTGGTGTGGACGGGGAAGACGATGCCCTCGGTGGGAATGATGCGGACGACCTCGGCGGCGGCGGTGTCGACGACCCGGATGCCCGGCTGCACGGCGGGCGGGGCGCCGAAGTCTCCCTTGGGGGCGGCGACGTAGACGTGGGCACCGTCCCGGGAGACGGCCAGTCCCTCGCTTCCTGCCACGGGGATCCGGCCGGCGAAGGCGTCGCGCTCCAGGTCCACGACGGAGACGAACGGCGCCTCCTTGTTCGTCGCGTACCCCCGGCGCCCGTCCGGGGTGACCGCGAACCAGTGCGGGCCGTCGGCCATGACCGGGATCCGGCCGATCCGCTGCCGGGTGCGGGTGTCGAAGACCAGCACGCCGCCGGGGGCGTCCGCGGTCGCCTCGACGCTGACGTAGAGCCGGCAGCGGGCGCGGTCGAGGGCGAGGCCGTGCGGTGCGTGGTCGGGGGCGGTGTCCAGGACGTCCACGACCGTGCGGGTGGCGACGTCGATGACGCTGACCTGCCGGGCCCGGCCCTCATGGGCGCCGTAGTAGCCGGAGACGTACGTACTGGCGCAGTAGAGCAGGCGCCGGTCCGGGTCGAAGCACAACTCGTGGGGATTGGAGGGCACTTCGACGACGTCCAGCCGCTGATGGGTGACGGCGTCGAAGAAGGTGACGGTCGGTCCGGTCTGGCTGACGACGGCCAGCAGGTCGCGGCCGGATGCGGAAGAGATGCCGCTCTGCGGCGTGTTGGGAGTCATGGACTCATCCTGGGCCGCATCGGGGCGTGACTCCAGTGCAATATGATCAAGCGAGGATTGCGCCGCACGCAAATGACGGGAGTGGGCCGTGATATGAACCGGCGTCACATCGGGGACTCGTCGGGGAACACCCGGGTGACGACCGTGCCGTCCCGGGTCACATGGCCGTGCACCATGCCCTGACTGCTGTACGGGGCCGCCAGCACGCCGCGGGCGTCCAGGGCGATGATCCCGCCCGTGCCGCCCAGTCGGGGCAGCCGTTCCATGACGACCTCGTACGCGGCCGAGGCCACGTCCCTGCCTCCGAACTCCATCAGGTGCACCACGGTCACGGCCGCCGCGCCGCGCAGAAAACCCTCGCCCTTGCCGGTGGCGCTGACGGCGGCCGTGCCGTCGTGCGCATACGTGCCGGCTCCGATGACGGGCGAATCCCCCACGCGGCCGGCCTGCTTGCCGGTCATGCCCCCGGTCGACGTCGCCGCGGCGAGGCCCCGCGCGCCGTCGAGGGCGACGGCGCCCACGGTGCCGGTGATGCCGTGCTCCGCCGCCCCGGCCCTGGCCTTCATCAGCTCGTCCCGGCGGCGCTGCGTCCGGAAGTGGTCCTGGGGCACGGGCGCCAGGCCGTTGCGCTCGGCGAACGCGTCGGCGCCGCGCCCCGCGAGCATCACATGCCCCGTCCGCTCCATCACCAGGCGGGCCGCGGAAACGGGGTTGCGCACATGCCGCACCCCCGCGACCGCCCCGGCGGCCAGGTCGGTGCCGCGCATGACGGAGGCGTCGAGTTCGTGCGCGGCGTCCTCGGTGAACACCGACCCGCAGCCCGCGTTGAACAGTTCGTCGTCCTCCAGCACGCGCACCGCCGCCTCGACGGCGTCCACGCTGCTGCCACCGCCGCTCAGCGCCTCGTAACCGGCCTGCAGGGCAGCGGCCAGTCCGGTGCGGTAGGCCTGTTCGGTCCGGGCGTCGGTGGTCCCGCGGCGCAGGGCGGTGCCCGCGCCTCCGTGCACGGCGAGGACGACATCACGGGCGCGGGGAAGGCGAGTTGACGCAGGGCGCATGCCTCGACCCTGGACACCGCGCGCCGCGGTGTCCATACGGCATTCGCGCCATGTGCGGGATCAGCGGGTGGTGTAACCGCCGTTGACGAAGAGGGTCTGCCCGTTGAGCCACCAGCCGTCGGTGAGCAGGAACTTCACGTACGGCACGATGTCCTCGATCTTGGTCAGTTCGCCGTTCATGGACGAGGACTTGTGGAACGCGACGGAGTCGTCGGTCTCGGCAGGGTAGAAGAACGAGGTGTCCATGGGGCCCGGCGCGATGTTGTTGACCGAGATGTTGCGGCCGAACAGCTCCTTGGACAGGGCGCGTGTGAAGTGCTCGACGGGCGCCTTGCTGCCCGCGTACACGGAGTAGAGGCCGGTGTAGGCGGCGAGCAGCGAGGTGACGATGGTGATGATCTTGCCGCCGTCCTCCAGCCGCTTGGCGGCCTCCTGCATCATGAAGTACGCGGCCTTGGAGTTGACCGCGAACATCCGGTCGTACTCCTCCTCGGTGACCTGCGTCATCGGCTTCTTGACGACCATGCCGGCCGTGTTCACCATGCAGTCGACCTTGTCGAAGGCGCCGACCGCCACCTCGAAGAGCCCTTCGACCTCGGACACCTTGGTCAGATCGGCCTCGTGGACGATGGCTTCGCCGCCCGCCGCCGCGACGGCCTCGGCGGTGCGCTGCGCGCCGTCCTTGGAGGACGGGCTGTTGTAGTGGACGACCACCTTGGCGCCGTCCGCCGCGACTTCCTTCGCGATGAGGCTGCCGAGGTTCCTCGATGCGCCGCCGATCACGACGACCTTGTCCTTGAGCGTGTGCGTGGGCATGTGCTCCTCCTCGAAGAGGGTGACGACGAGGGCAGGCCCACCCTATGAGCACATATCGGGATCCGCATGTTCACATGCGCGATGTCCGCATACGCGCCGGCGGGCGGACCCCACCGCCCGCCGGCCGCCCCCACCCTCCCGGGACGCGGAACACCCCTGGGGCCGTCTGCGGCACCCCCGAGCCGCATACACCTAGCGTAGCCAACCGATTACCTTGGGTGCATTCCACCGAAAGAGTGAGTTACCGAAGCGGAATCCGGCGCCGTGGCCGGATTCCGTCCCCCGCGCCGAACCCGGCTCAACCCACGAGCAGTTGGCGGTGTCCTCCTGTACCGGCACACCCACGTGCCACCGTGATCGGAGAGGCAGGACCGCACCGATGCGCAAACAGACCGCATACAGAGCCCTGGCCGCGGCAGTGGTGTCCGCAGCGCTCACCGCCACCACCCTGACCGCGACGGCCTCGGCCGCACCGGCCGGCCCGCACGACGCCACCCAGGCCGCGATGGACGCCCAGGTCCGGGCCGGCGTACCCGGAGTCCTGGGCGGGGCCCGGGACGGCCGGGACGTCTGGCACGGCTCCTCCGGGGTCGCCGACCTCACCACGCACCGCCCGCGCCTCGCCCACGACCGGTTCCGGATCGGCAGCATCAGCAAGGCGTTCACCTCGACCGTCCTGCTGCAGCTGGAGAGCGAGGGCCGGATCGGTCTCGACGACACCGTCGAGCACTGGCTGCCGGGCGTCGTCCACGGCAACGGCCACGACGGCAGCCGGATCACCGTCCGGCAGGTCCTGAACCACACCAGCGGGATCTACAACTACACCGAGGATCCCGCCATGCTCGCCCGGCTCTCGACGGACTTCCTGCGGCACCGCTACGACACCACCACGCCACGGCAGTTGGTGGACATCGCCATGACCCACGCGCCGTATGCCCCGCCCGGCGAGACGTGGCACTACTCCAACACCAACTACATCCTGGCCGGAATGATCGTCGAAAAGGTGACCGGCCGCTCCTACGCCACCGAGATCCGCGAGCGCATCATCGGCCCCCTGCACCTGAACGCCACCACGCTCCCCGGCACCTCGCCCCGGATGCCCGGCCCGCACGGCCGGGCCTACAGCAAGCTCGAGGACACGAAGCCCGACGCGAAGATCTACGACGTGACCGAGCTGAACCCCTCCTGGGGCGGGGCCGCGGGTGAGATCATCTCCACCACCGACGACCTCAACCGCTTCTACCACGCGCTGTTCGGCGGCAGGCTGCTGCCGGAGCAGCAGCAGAAGGAGCTCATGACCACCGTGCCCACGGACGAGAAGAACACCGGGCACTACGGGCTCGGCGTCGCCTCCGTCACGCTCCCCTGCGGGAAGGACCTCTGGTTCCACGACGGCGGCATCCACGGCTCGCTCTCCGTGGCCGCCTCCACCGCGGACGGCCGGCACACCGCCGCGTTCAACTTCAACGACGACTGGACGGGTGACAGCACCGGCATGGTCCTGGCCGAGTACTGCGGCACGGCGAAGCCGGCCGACGGCGGCGCGGCGCGCAGCACCCTGACCCGGCTCGCCGCACTGCGCTGACCCGCAGCGGCGCCACGGGCCGGCGGGCATCCCCGCCCGCCGGTCCTGTCCATGTGTAATCGGATGAGCGACGGTCCAGACTCTCTGGGCAGAGTGTTGCGGAGGAGCCGGTATGCAGAGAGCACAGCGGGAGCGGGCGGAGTCGGCGGCACGGCAGGAGGCCGCCCAGCTCACCGCGCAGAACGTGCACGGCGTCGCCCTCACATGGGTCGACAACTCGGGCCTGACGCGCGTCAAGGCCGTCCCCGTCTCCCGGCTCGCGCACACCGCCCGGTGGGGCGTGGGCATGTCGCCGGTCTTCGACGTGTACCTCACCGACGACACCTCCGTCATGAGCCCCCACATCGGCGGCCCCGACGGCGACCTGCGGCTCTTCCCCGACCTGGACCGGCTCACCCTGCTGGCCGGACAGCCGGGCTGGGCCTGGGCGCCCGTCGACCGGTACGAGCAGGACGGCCGCCCGTACGCCGCCTGCCAGCGGCAGTTCGCGCGCCGGATGACCGACCGCGCGGCGGAGCGCGGGCTGCGGCTGAGCATGGGCTTCGAGACCGAGTGGGTCGTCACCCGCACCGGTGCCCCGGGCCCCGCACCCGCCTACGCGGGCACCGGGCCCGCCTACGGCATGGCGCGGATGGTGGAGCTCTCGGACTACCTGCGCGACCTGCTCGAAACCCTCGCGGCCCAGAGCGTGGACGTGCTGCAGCTCCATCCCGAGTACTCCCCCGGGCAGTTCGAGGTCTCGGTCGCCCCCGCCGACCCGGTGGGCGCGGCCGATCTCGTGGTGCTCGTCCGCGAGACGATCCGCGCGGTGTCCGCCCGGCACGGGCTGGACGCCGGGTTCGCGCCCGTGGTGGAGGTGGGCAAGGTCGGCAACGGCGCACATCTGCACCTCAGTCTCTGGGAGGACGGCCGGAACCTGTGCCGGGGCGGGGACGGCCCGTACGGCATGACGAAGGTGTGCGAGTCCTTCCTCGCCGGGGTGCTCGCCGAACTGCCCGCCCTCATGCTCCTCGGGGCGCCGTCGCCCGCCAGCCACCTGCGGCTCGAACCGTCCCGCTGGGCAGGGGCGTTCCAGTGCTGGGGACTGGAGAACCGCGAGGCCGCCCTCCGCTTCATCACCGGCGCCCCGGACCACGCCACGGGCGCCAACGCCGAGGTCAAGTGCTTCGACGCCGCCGCCAACCCGTACCTGGTGACCGGCGCCGTGACAGCCGCCGGGCTCGCCGGCATGGACGCGGCGCTGACGCTCCCGCCGCCCGTCGTGGGCGACCCCGTCACCGCCACGGGACAGTTGCGCCTGCCGGCCACACCGGACGAGGCGCTGGAGCACTTCGAACGCTCGTCACTGCTGCGCGAGACCCTGGGCGAACCGCTGTTCCAGGCCATCCTCGCCGTGCGCCGGGCGGAGGCCGAACAGTACGCCGGCGCCGCCCCGCAGGACATCGCCGACGCCGTCCTCCGGCGGTACTGAGATGACCCCACCCCGACTGTCCCTGGTGGACCAGCACTGCCACAGCGTGCTCCGCGACGACCCCACCGCGGACTCCTTCGCCGCGCACCTGACCGAGTCCGACGCGCCTCCCGCGCCCGGCACGAGCCACCTCGACACCCAGCTCGGTTTCGCGGTGCGCCGCTGGTGCCCGCCCCTGCTCGGCCTCGAACCGCACTGCCCGCCCGGCCATTACCTCGACCGCAGGCGGGAGTTGGGTGCCGACGAGGTCAACCGACGGCTGCTGGGAAGCACCGGGATCACCGACTACCTGCTGGACACCGGTCTGGACGGCGGCCTGCTGGACCTGCCCGGGTTCGCGGCCGCCTGCGGCGGCGCCGTCCATGAGATCGTCCGGCTGGAGAGGCTGGCGGAGCACGCCGCCGACACGGCCGGCAGTGCGGAGGCCCTGGCCGACGGTCTGGCCGGCGCCGTCCGGGAGGCGGCCCGTACCGCCGTCGGCTTCAAGTCCATCGCCGCGTACCGCCACGGCCTCGACCTCGACCCCGCGGCCCCGTCCCGCGCCGAGGTCCGCGCAGCGGCCGGCCGCTGGCTCGACGGCCGTCCGCCTGGCGGCCGCCTGACCGACCCCGTCCTGCTGCGGCATCTGCTGTGGTCGGCCGCGGAGACCGGACTGCCGCTCCAGCTGCACACCGGCTTCGGCGACCCCGACCTGCGGCTGCACCGCTGCGACCCGCTGCTGCTCACCGACTTCATCCGGGCCGTGCGCCCCACGGGCTGCTCCGTGGTGCTCCTGCACGGGTACCCGTACCTGCGCAGTGCCGGATACCTCGCCCACGCGTACCCGCACGTGTACGCCGACATCGGGCTGTCCCTGAGCTACACCGGGGCCCGGGCGGGCGCGGTCCTGGCCGAGGCGCTGGAGCTGACGCCCTTCGGCAAGCTGCTGTTCTCCACCGACGCCCACGGCCTGCCCGAACTGTTCGTCGTCGGCACCGAGCTCTTCCGCCGCGGGCTGACCGGCCTGCTGGCCGAGTGGACGGCCGAGGGCGCCTGGTCCGCGGCCGACGCCGAGCGGGTGGCGGCCATGGCCGGCGGCGGCAACGCCCGGCGCCTGTACGGCCTGGACGGCTGACGGACGCGTCCCGGCGTTCGGACGCACCCCGGCGTTCGGGTGAACCTTC
Organism: Streptomyces morookaense; assembly: GCF_013030945.1. Taxonomy (GTDB): domain Bacteria; phylum Actinomycetota; class Actinomycetes; order Streptomycetales; family Streptomycetaceae; genus Streptomyces; species Streptomyces morookaensis. The sequence continues at coordinate 11,570 of NZ_JABBXF010000012.1, forward strand.
CGCCGAACGGCCCTGCCCGGCCGCCGCCCGCCCGTAGCGTCACGGCGGACCGGGCAGCGGAGCGGCAGCCGAGGAGAGCCATGCGACGTCCCATCCGGGCCCTGGAGGCCCTGGCCCTCGCCGGGCTGCTCACCGCCGTCACCCCCGCGGGCGCCCGTGCGGCCGACGGCACGTTCGTCTACCACACCGGGCAGGGCACCGAACGGCACACCCTCGGCGACCCGGTGGACGGCCGCTGCTACCCGGTCGGCGAGGCGACCGGCGTCACCGGCAACGAGACCGGCCACGACGCCTACCTGTACGACACGGAGGGCTGCCGCGGCGCCGCCGCGTACTTCCCGTCCCGCTGGTACGGGTACGAGACCTTTCGCAGCGTCATGTTCGTGTCCCGGTGCGCGGACCGCACGCCGGTCGTGCGCGCCCGCACCGGGTTCTCCTGAAATCGCACTACCCCTTTCGCTACTCTGGTCGGCCGAGCCGCCTACGCGGAAGGGATGGACCCATGAGCACTGGCCGGCCGTGGAGCATCGAGCGCATCCGCGAGGCCCTCGGCAGCCCCGATCTCGCCCGGCGCTTCACCGACGAGATCGGCAGCGCGCCTGCGCACCGGGTGCTGGCCGTGTTCGCGAAGTGGCAGGGCATCGCCGAGCGCACCCTGGCCGCGGTCGAGCGCGGCCGGCAGGCCGCCGCGGCCGAGGCGGCGGGGCGCGAGGTGCCCGGGGAGTGGATCGACATCACCCGGAAGGTGCAGGAGGAAGCTGCGCTGAATCGCTCCCGCGGAGCGGCCTGCGGCTGACACCCTGGGACGGTGTACGCGCTCAAGTACGATGCGACGATAGCTGCCGTCTGGGACGCGCTGCCGCAGCCCGTGAGCGAGCAGCTGAACGACGGTCTCGCGGCGGCCTGCGAGGATCCGCTGACGGCAACCGTCCCGTACGGCGAGGACGACGGGATCATGCGCATGCTCGTCCTGGACGAGGTCTTCGTCGTCATCTATCTGGGGCATCAGACGAAGACGCTGCACATCTACCAGATCGATTATCTCGGCTGACCCTTCTCCAGGAAGAGCGTCAACACCTCGACGGCCCGGTCGAGTTCGTCCTCGGTGGTGTAGTAGTGCGGCGAGAACCGCACCAGCGGGTGCACGCCGCGGTCCTCCGTGTCGAACTGGGCGTGCCCGGGCACCGTGGTGCTCACGTTGATCCCGTGCCGGGTGAGGGCGGTGGCGACGTCCGCGGTGGGGATGCCGTCGACCTTGGCGGTGACGATCGCGCACCGTTCGCTGCCCAGGTCGTGCGTGGTCACGCGGGGCACGGCGGCGAGCCGGCGGCGCAGGTGTTCGCCGAGGGCGGCGGTGCGCCGGCCGATGTCGTCCAGTCCGAGCCGCAGTGCCTGGTGGACGGCGCTGCCCAGTCCGAGGACGTTGGCGCAGCTCATCTCCCAGGTGCCGAACCGCCGGGCGCCGCGGTGCCAGGTGAAGCCCCGGGCGCCGTCCCAGGCGGCGGAGCCGATCTCGGCGACGTGCGGGGCGAGGTGTTCGAGCATCTCCGTGCGCACCCACAGGAATCCGGTGCCGCGCGGGCCGCGGAGGAACTTGCGGCCGGTGGCGGCCAGCATGTCGCAGCCGATCTCGCGGACGTCGACGGGGAACTGGCCCACCGACTGCGTGGCGTCGAGCAGGAACGGCACCCCGGCCCGGCGGGTGATCTCGCCGATGGCGGCGGCCGGGTTGACCAGGCCGCCGCCGGTGGGCACATGGGTGACGCCGACGAGCTTCACCCTGTCGTCCATGAGGGCGGCCAGCGCGGCGGTGTCCAGGGCGCCGGAGGGGTCGTTGGGGACCACCACGACCTCGGCCCCGGTGTGCTGCGCGGTCCGGAGGTAGGCCAGCACGTTGCTGCCGTACTCGGCGCGGCCGGTGAGGATCCGGTCGCCGGGGCCGAAGGAGAGGGCGCAGAAGGCGGCCTGCCAGGCGTGGGTGGCGTTGTCGAAGAGCGCGACCTCATCGGGGCGCCCGCCGAGGAGGGCCGCGATGTCCTCGTACACCGCCTCGACGGCCCGCTGTTCCTGGGCGGCGGCCTGGTATCCGCCGATGCGGGCCTCGAGTTCGAGGTGGGAGACGACGGTCTCCAGCGTCGGGCGGGAGAGCAGGCCGCTGCCCGCGTTGTCGAGGTGTACGCGGTGGGCGCAGCCGGGGGTGTCACGGCGCAGGGCGGCGATGTCCATGGACCGACCATGCCGGGCGCTCCGCGGGGGCGACACATCGACGCGCCGCCGGTTGCGGCACGTGGCGCCCCGTAAGGGGCGCTGGGGGCACATCTGGGGGCACCTCTGGGGGGAGGAACTGCGCGACCAGCCACTGACGGCCCGCAGTCGACGCTCCACCCCGGGTCCGGGGCGAAGCCCCGAGGGGTGGCACTGATACCACCCCCGGAACGGATACTGGCGGGATCGATCGGGAGTCCCCCGGACGGAAGGATCGGTGTTGCAACCGAAACCGTCCCAGGAGGACCGATGTTGAAGATCCGGAAGTCTCGGCGTACCGCTGCCGTCGTGTCGGGCGTGGCCATGGCAGCCGTGACGGCCGCCGTCCTTCCGGCGTCCGCGGCACTCGCCCGCACGCCCGCCGGCCCCGACGCTCCCTCCGTGCCCTCGCGCTATGCGTCCCAGAAGCTGGACTGGCAGTCCTGCGGCCAGGGTCTGGAGTGCGCCTCGATGGCCGTCCCGCGCGACTGGCACCACCCGGACGCGGGCCCGGACATCACCGTCAAGGTCTCCCGGCACCGGGCGGACGACCCGGCCAAGCGGCGCGGCGTGCTGATGATGGCGGCCGGCGGGCCCGGCGGCACGGGTCTGATGCGGCCCGCGGGCTTCGTCAAGGGCGCGCCCGCCCTGGGCGCCGCCTACGACGTGGTGAGCTTCGACCAGCGCGGCGTCGGGGAGAGCACCAAGGCGACCTGCCAGACGGACGAGGAGTTCAAGGACTTCTTCGCCGGCGACTTCCGCGACCGGTCGCCCGAGGACATACAGCGGGTCCTGAACAACTCCCGCAAATTCGTGAACGACTGCGAGCAGCGCAGCGACGGGCTGCTGCCGTATCTGACCACCGAGCAGACGGCCCGCGACATGGACCTCTTCCGCTCCCTGCTCGGCGAAAAGAAGATCTCCTACTACGGGCCCTCCTACGCCACGATGATCGGCGCCTACTACGCGACCCTCTACCCGCAGCACGTCGAACGCGCCGTCCTGGACAGCAACATAGCCTTCCAGGGCACTTGGGAGGAGTTCGACAAGGGCCAGCCCGCGAGCTTCCAGCGCCGCTTCGAGCAGGACTTCCTGCCGTGGCTGGCCAAGTACGACGACGTGTACCACTACGGGCGGACGGCCGCCGAGGCCAAGGCGAAGTGGGAGCAGCGGCGGCAGGCGCTGCACGACCACCCCCTGACGGTGGGATCCCTGACGCTGGGCCCCAACCAGTTCGACAACGGCACGATCCAGGCGATGTACTCGGCCGACGACGGCTTCCCCGCGCTGGCCTCGTCGCTCGCCGCCCTCGACCACTGGGACACCGCGAACGCGGGCGAACAGAAGCTGGTGGCAAAGCTGTTCGGTTCGTACCTCAACCCCGGGTTCCTCGCCGAGTACTTCTCGGTGACCTGCAACGACACCCCGTGGACGAAGAACGAGCGGTACTGGGTCGACCTCAGCGCCAAGGACACGAAGAACCTGCCGCTCATGGGCGCACGTTCGCTCGCCTTCGCCTCGGTGTGCGCGTACTGGCCCACGTCGCACGCGCCCGAGGTGAAGGTCACCGGCAAGGGGCTGCCCACCACGCTGATGCTCAACTCGGTGCACGACCCGGCCACCTACTACGAGGGCGCGGTGCGGGCCCACCGCGCGCTGCGCAACTCCCGTCTGGTGACGGTCACCGGCGGCGGCGACCACGGCCAGTTCCTCGACAAGAACGCCTGTGTGGACGGCATCGTCGACGACTACCTCCTCGACGGCAAGGCCCCGGCGCACGACACCACCTGTGAGACCAAGCCGCTGCCCGTTCCCGCGGGCGCGGCGGCGAAGTAGCCGGGCCCCGGCCCGAGGAGGCGGCCCCCGCACCGTATCCGGTGCGGGGGCCGCCTCGTTGACTTGGGCAGGCGGCGGGAGGGCCGGACATGCGCATCCAGATCATCACGGCGGGCACCACGGGGTCCGTCGCTCCGTACACCGGTCTCGGCCACCGACTGGTGGCCGAGGGGCACGACGTGGAGATCGCCACGCATCCGAAGTTCGCGCCGATGGTGACGTGCTGCGGCAGGCTGCGGATGCGTCCGCTGGAGGCGGACCCGTTCGAGGAACTGATGGGTGCGCACAGCCGGTTCCGGGGCGCGCAGCGCTCGCCGGGCGCGGTGCTCCGGCTCGCCCGGGCGACCGAGCGGGCCGCGCTGGCGCTGGTCGACGGCATTCTCGCGGCGGCGAATCCGAAGGCCGACGTGTTCCTGCTGTCGACGCTGGCCGCGCCGATCGGCCGGGTGGTGGCGCAGTACCACTCGGTGCCGAGCATGGGCGTCTTCCTCCAGCCGGACGTGCCCACGTCCGCGTTCCCGCCGTGCACGGCCGCCTGGCGGCCGCCGGGGTACGGCAACAGGCTGCGCGGGCGCGCCGCCAACGCCCTGCTGGACGCCCTGTATTCCGCCGCCCACCGCAATCTGCACGCCCGGCTCGGGCTGGCGCATCGCAGCGGTCACCGGCTGCGGCAGGAGCGGGAGCGCGGCCGGTGGCCCATCTGGCACGGGTACAGCCCGTCGGTCGTCCCCCGCCCCGCGGACTGGCGGCCCGGGCTGAAGGTCGCCGGCTACTGGTGGCCGCACGAGTGCCCGGGCTGGGAACCGCCGCAGCAGGTCGCGGACTTCCTGGCGGCCGGTCCGCCCCCGGTGTTCATCGGCTTCGGCAGCATGATGCCCGGCGATCCCCGGCGGCTCGGCGCCATCGCGTCGGGGGCGCTGCGCAAGGCCGGGCTGCGGGGCATCGTGCAGTCCGGCTGGGCCGGGCTGTCGGTGCAGGGGGACGACGTCCTCACGGTCGGCGCGCTGCCGCACGGCTGGCTGATGCCGCGCACGGCCGCCGTGGTGCACCACGCGGGTGCCGGGACGACGGCGGCGGGCCTGCGGGCGGGGGTGCCGGCGGTGCCGGTGCCGGTGTTCACGGACCAGCCGTGGTGGGCCGCGCGGCTGACCAGGCTGGGCGTGAGCCCGGGGGCGCTGCCGTACGAGCAGCTGACGGCCGGCCGGCTGGCCGAGGCGCTGCGGCGGGTGACGTCCGAACCCCGGTTCGCCCGGCGGGCGGTGGAGCTGGCCGGCCGGCTGGGCCGGGAGGACGGGGCGGGGGCCGTCGCCCGGGCCGTCGCGGAGACGGCCCGGTGACGGAGCACGGGCTGTCGGGCCCACGGTCGCGCGGCAGCCGGAGTACCGCGAGACGAGGAGACCCGTGAGACCCCATGCCCAGCCGCCCGCCCTCGCCGCAACCGGTGCCGCGCGGCAGTCCGCGGTGGACATGCCGCCGCTGGACGCCTGGCTGTTCCGGCACCAGAGCAGCGGTGCGATCTGTATGACAGCCGGCCTGCTGGCCTGGTTCGAGGGGCCGCCGCCGACGCCGGCCGAGCTGCGGGACCGGGTGCGGCAACGCTGGGCGGTGCACGAACGGTTGTGCCTGACGGGCGTCGACTCCCCCGCGTGGCCGCAGTGGACGCCGGGCCCGGCGTGGGATCCCGCGCATCACGTGGCCGGCCACGACACCTCCCCCGCCGCGCTGAAGACGCTCGCGGCCCAGCTGCTCGCCCATCCCCTGGGCCCGGCCCGGCCGCCCTGGCAGCTGCATCTGCTGCCCGCCGACGGCGGGTTCGCCCTCTTCCTCCTCGCCCATCACGCCCTGCTCGACGGGGTGTCGCTGGTCACGCTGCTGCGCGCCCTGCTCGATGCCCCGGCGGCCGTGCCCCGGCCGCGCTCCGCGGACGGCGCGGCGCCCCTCCTGCCGTCCCGGCTGGACCGGCTGCGGGCGGTGGCGGACGTGCTGCCACGGGCGCGGCCCCTGCCCTTCCACGGTCCGGTGGACGCGCGGCGCGCGGTGTCGTGGAGCCGGGTGCCGGTGTCCGAACTGAGCGCCGCGCGCGATGCGCTGGGCTCCGGGCGGGCCTCGGCCAATGCGGTCTTCCTGGCCGCGGCGGCGGGTGCGCTGCGCACCGCGGGGCTGACCGGGCGGCTGTCCGGGCTGCCGGGTGTGTGTGCGATGGTGCCGGTCGACGTCCGGGACGGCTCCGGGCCGGTGGTGCTGGGCAACCACTACGCGACGGTCCGGGTGCCGCTCCCGGCGGGCGGGGACGCGCGGCGGCGGCTCGCCGCCGTGGACGGTTTCACCCGGCGCGCGGCGCTCAAGCAGCGGGCGCAGGCGCAGGCGCGGCTGGTGGCGTCCCGGCCGCGGCGGCACGGCCGCTTCGACGCCCTGCTCGGCCGTTATGCCGACTCCCCGTACTTCTCCTCGCTGTTGTGCACCAGCGCGGCCAGCTATGCGGGCCGGCTGACGCTGGGGCCCGCGCGGTTCACCGCGCTCGCGGGGCTGCCCCCGCTGAGCCCCGGTCATCCCCTGGCGGTGTCGATGCTGCTGCACGACGAGACCGCGGTCGTGACGGTCGTCACCGATCACGGTCACCGTCACCTGGCGGCGCGGCTGCCCGGTCTCATCCGGGAGGAAATCGATGCACTGCGCGGCTGAGCCGGACGTCCGTTCCCCGAAAACCCGGGCTGCGGGCGGCACATGGGCAGTAACGTCAAGCCACCGGCTCTCGTTCCCCCTGGTGAATCCCCCCACGAACGGAGACCGGCCGTGACGACGCGCACCGCACTCTTGGAAGAGGTCATCCCGCTCACCCTCCACGGTTACGCGTACAGCGGCCGCATCGTCCACCGGCCGGATGCCAGAGTGGCGCCCATCGTCCTGGTGGGCGGGGCCTTCCAGCACCAGAACGGGTGGGGCCGGGTGGAGCGGGCCTTCCTGGAGGCGGCCAGCGTGATCACCGTGGACCTGCCGGGCTGGGGCAGCGCGGACCGGCTGCCCGCGCGGTACGGGTTCGACTTCCTGGCCGAGGCGCTCGACCAGCTGCTGTCGAAGGTGGCGCCGGGCCCGGTGAACGTCCTCGGCACGTCGTACGGCAGTGCGGTGGCCCATCAGTGGGCGTGCGAACACCCGGGCCGGGCCGAGCGGGTGGCGCTCGTGGGCACCATGGCGCATCTGACGGACCATGCGCGGGCGCGGGTGTCGCACCTGCTGCGGCTGGCGGAGCACGGCAGCCGGGCGGAGTTCGTCAACAGTGTGCTGCACACGATGGTGTGCTTCTCGCCGCGTGCCACGGTGCTGCGCCGGCCCACCGTCGTCCGGTGCCTGACCCGTGCGCTGAACGAGCTCACCGCGGACGACGTCGCGAAATACCGTGACAACACGCTGCGGTTGCTGATGCACGCGGAGCTCCCCCGCGGCCGCGCGGTGCGTGCCCCGGTCCTCGTGGCGACCGGCGAGCACGATCCGCTGACCACGCCGGCGCTGAGCCGGGAGGCCGCGACCCGGTGCCCGGACGTCCGGTTCACCACGCTCAAGGACGCGGACCACCTCGTCCATCTCGAACGGCCCACGGAGATCGTGGATCTGCTGATCCGCTTCTTCTCCGGCGAGTCCCTCGCCGGGCTCGACTACTGCCACCCGGTGGAGCACCTGCGGCAGCCGTCGGGCGGGACGCTGCCCTCCCCCCGTCCCTCGCACGGCAGTTGAGCGCCCGGCCCTCCGCGAGGAGGGCCGGGCTCCGCCGGTTTCCCGTGCGCGTCAGTCCTCGTGCGCCGAGGCGGGCAGCCGGCGCAGCTTCAGTGCCGTACGGGTGCGGAAGGCGTAGTCCAGCATCCTGGCGGCATCCGGGAAGCGGCTCGTCCGGTCGTTGAGGACGACACCGACGACCTCGCGGCCGGAGCGCTTCGCCGCGAACACCAGGCAGGGGCCCGCGGAGCCGGTCGAGCCGGTCTTGACGCCGATCACCCCGTCGTAGGAGCCGAGCAGCTTGTTGGTGTTGTACCAGGTGTAGAGGCGGTTGACGTTCTTCGCCTTCTGCTCGCTGCGCATGGACCGCACGACCTCGGCGAAGGTCCGGTTGCCGAGTGCGTGCCGGGAGAGCACGGCCAGGTCGCGCGGGGAGGCGACATTGCCGCCGTGCGAGGAGTTGCCGTCGAAGGAGTCGAACCGGGTGTGGTGCAGGCCGAGTTCGCGTGCCTTCTCGTTCATCCGGGCGATGAACGACTCGGTGCGGTCCGTCTCGGTGTCGCCGGTGCCGAAGGTGTCGGCGAGGGCATAGGCGGCGTCGCAGCCGGAGGGCAGCATCAGGCCGTAGAGCAACTGCCGCACGGTGAGCTTGTCGCCGGTGCGCAGGTCGGCCGTGCTGGCCTGGGTGCGGGCCACGTAGTCGCGGTAGGACTGCTGGATGGTGACCTGCCGGTCCAGCTCCCCGGCGTGGTCGTCGAGGACCACGACCGCGGTCATGATCTTGGTGGTGCTGGCCATCGGCCGCTCGGTGTCGGCCTCCTTGCCCCACAGCTGTCCGGCCTTGCTGTCCAGCAGGTACGCGCCCTTGGCGTTGATCCCGGCCGGGCCGTCCGCGGCTCCGGCGGTCGCCGTCGGGAGGGCGACGGCGACGACCGCCGTCGACGCGGTCAGTGCCGCTCCCCAGCGGCGGACCGCACTTCCCCCACGTCGTTCCATTGAGTCTCCCGAATTCCTCGTGCATTGGCATGAGTTGAGGGACCGCATGGTTGCACCCGGTGCCGGTCGGGGAGAAATTCCGGCCACTAAAGAGTGAAAGAGGCTCATCTGAATGCGGAGAGAATACGGAGATGCCCGCACCTCGCGGTACGGGCATCTGCGGTGCTGCGCTGCGGGGTTCAGCCCTGGCAGACGCCGCGCTCGTAGTCGAAGGTGGCCGTCGCCTTGGCGTACGTCCACTCGGGGTCGAGCAGCTTGGACTGCAGCTGCTTGGCGGCGTCCTGGTTCTCGACGACGTAGCCGAAGTCCTGCAGCCACGACGGGTAGAGGTTCTTGGAGCCGATGTAGAAGGCGGAGCCGTCCACGGAGACCAGCTTGTGGTGCAGGCGATAGGGCTTGCCGTCGGCCCACTTGGGGCTGTCGGCGCTGCGGAACGTCCCGAGCTGGAGAGTGGAGCACATGGCCGCCTTGGCCTTCTCCTGGCTGCCGGTGACGAGGGCGAGGCGGTTGCGCAGGGTGTCGCTGACCTCGCTCAGTGACTTGATCTGCGAGTAGCCGCCGCTGCCGACCGCGCCGCGGTTGGCGGGGTCGCTCACGACGATGCGCACCTTCACACCGGCGGCCATCTTGGCGGCGATGGCGTCGTAGAGGCGGACGTCGTAGCGGGCGATGGGCGGGCAGGTGGCGTTGAGGTCCTGCTGGGAGATCTCGACGTGGTCGGTCGCACTGGCCACCAGGGCGCGCAGGGCGCTCTCCTCGGGGTTGACCGTGTCGTAGTCGCGGTCGGCGTTGGTGCTGTCGTGCACGCCGACGACGCACTTGGTGTCCGTGGCGGTGGGCAGGTCGGGGCTGAACGCCGAGGAGGCGTCCTTGTCCTTGATGCCGATGCCCAGGCCGCCGACGGCGATGACGGGGACGTTGCCGGCCGGCTTGGGGGCAGCGGGGTTGGCGTCCTTCTCCATGGTGGGCATGCAGTCGCCGTTGGAGCCGGTGAACCAGACGCTGGCCACGTTGCTCTTGTTCCGGCACGTCCACGTCCAGAGCGTGTCCAGGTAGCGGCCGGCCGAGGCGGCGCCGGGGCCGCTCAGGGCGAGGTCGACGTCGGACACCGGACTGGCAGTGTCGATGTAGTCGCCCTTCCACCCGTTGATGCCACCGGCGATCACCGACTCCCCGTCGGTGACGAGGAGTTTGGAGTGGTTCCAGGAGAAGCCGGTCTTCGAGGTGGTCATCGACGCGACGTTGAGCGTGAGGCTGTCGTACGCCTTGCCGAGCCGCTTCTTGAGGTCGTCCCGGTAGGACGAGGGCAGCACGTTGAGGTGGTAGACGGGGGCGGCGCCGACCATCACCCGGACCTTGGGCTTGTTCCCGGCCTCGACCGAGGCCTTCAGGCCGGCGGCTATCGCGTCCTGGAACGCGCCGTCGGGGAAGGGCGCGAGGGTGGAGATGTCCACCGTGCGCTTCGCCTTGGAGATGTTCTCCGTCATCCTGGCGAGCAGCCTCTTCGTGCCCGGCCGGTCGGCGCACGACGCATCGCCCCAGCACTCCGGGGTCTGCAGCAGCCAGCCCGCGGGGTCCCCGTCGGGGGCATCCAGCTTGTTGCCGTCGGTGCGCTCCCACACGGTGCCCTCGAGACCGGGCGAGACCTGACGCAGCGTCTGCTCGATGGAGTCGAGATGCGGCGCGGCCGAGCTGTCGGCGAACGCGGGGGCCGCGGGCAGCACGGCGAGGACGACGGCCGTGGCCGTCGCGCTGCGCGCGAGACGGCGGGAACGGCGCGGGGTGTTGCGGGCCAAGATGCTTCCTTTTTGAACGAAGTTGGCGAGAACCGGTCGCTTTGCGGCCATGTAGTGATCATCTTGCCGGAAGGAACCGTTCAGCGGCTAGTGCCTCACCATGCACCAGTTCCGGCCAGCGACATTCCGGCCGCCACCCGTACATCTCACGTATGACATGCCGCTGCCGCACCAGTCCCCAGAGGTACGGCGGACGGTCTCGGAGACGGATGACCCGCCCACACCCCTGGCCATAGCTTCGTGATCGACGGTCACGAAGAGAGGCACTGCATGTACGGCAAGGCATTCGCTCCCGAATACCGCGGCGCTCTGGGGGAGCTCTCGGTCAACTCCTCGCTGGAGGAGGTGCTGGAGAAGGCACTGGAGCAACGCGCCCGGGCCGAACAGGACGGCAGCGCCCTGGAGTCGGCGCACGCCGGGCTCGCCGTGGCCGAGGCGAGCCGGCGGCTCGGCCGGGTGGCCGAGGCCGAGGACGCCTGGCGGAAGAGCTACCGGGCGGCGCGCCGGGCCGGGGACGAGGGCGCCATGGCGTGGGCGGTGTGGAGCGGCGGCACACTGGCCCGGCAGCGGGGCGCGCTCGCCCTCGCCCGGCGCCTGCTGGCCCTGGCCGCCGAACTGGCCGAGCGCGGCGGGGACATCGTGGCCCGCGGCTACTCGCTCGCCGGGCTCGCCGAGACCGGCCGCATCCAGGGCGACTACCGGGCCGTCGGCGAACTGCACGAGAAGCTGCTCGCCGAGGCCCGGCGGCGCGGCGAGGCCCGGCACACCGTGTGGGCGCTGGAGGGCATCGCGCAGATGCACCGCAACACCGGCTCGTACGACACCGCCCTGGCCATGTTCGAGGAGGCGGCCGCGATAGCGGAGCAGTCCGACGACGCCCGCGGACACGCCTGGGCGCTGCGGGGCATAGCCGACGTGGTGTCCCTGCGCGGCGAGACGGAGCGTGCCCTGGAGCTGCTCTCCCGCGCCGAGCGCACCTGCCGGGAGATGCGGCTGGTCAGTGCACTGGCCTACAACCACAAGATGCGCGGCAACGTGCTCTTCCGGGCCGGCCGCCACGAGGAGGCGCGCGACTGCTACAGCGGCGCGCTGGAGGAGTTCCGGGCCATGGGCGAGCCCCGGGGCGAGGCGCTCGCCCGGCTCGGCCTGGTCAAGTCCCTCGCGCGGCTGGGCCGGGACGGTGCGGAGACCGCGGCCGAGCTCGACGAACTCTCGCACACGCTCGGCGGGTTCGGGCTGCAGCACGCACGCGAGATGGTCGACAAGGCGCGCGCCGAGCTGGGACTCGTGACCGCCGGTGCGGGGACGGCGGCCTGAGATGACCTCCGTCTCCACCTCCGTCCCCATATCCGTGCCCACCCTCCCGCACGCCCCTCCCCCGGCCCTGCTCCGCAGCACGGACGCGGTCGGCCCCGCCCTGCGCGCGGCCGTGGCACGGCTGCACCCCTGGCCGCAGCAGATGGCCGCCTACGCGTTCGGCTGGTGCGAGGCGGACGGCACCCCGTCCGCCGGCGGCAGCGGCGGCAAGGGCGTCCGGCAGGCTCTCGCGATGCTGGGCGCCGAGGCGGTGGGCGCGCCCGCGTCCGACGGCATCACGGCGGCGGTCGCGGTCGAGTTGGTGCATGCGTTCTCGCTGGTGCACGACGACATCATGGACGGCGACGAGCGGCGCCGGCACCGCGAGAGCGTATGGAAGGCGTTCGGCACGGGGCCCGCGGTGCTGGCCGGGGACGCGCTGTACGCCCTCGCCGTCGGGACGCTGGCCGGGGCCGGGAGCACGCACGGCGCCGCTGCGGTGCGCGAACTGTCCGGGGCGCTGGGCGAGTTGGTGCACGGCCAGGCCGACGACCTGCTCTTCGAGACCCGCCCGTGGACGGGCCCGGAGGCGGTGCGGACCGCCGAGTACCGGGACATGGCGGTGCGGAAGACCGGGTCGCTGCTGAGCTGCGCCCTGTCCCTCGGCCCCGTGCTGGCGGGGGCCGCGCCGGGCCGGACGGAGGCGCTGGCGGAGGCGGGGCGGCAGTTGGGGACCGCGTTCCAGGCCGTGGACGACCTGCTGGGCATCTGGGGCGATCCGGGGATCACCGGGAAGCCGGTGCACAGCGACCTGCTGCGGGGGAAGAAGACGCTCCCGGTGCTCACGGCACTGGCCTCCGGGACGGAGGCGGGTCACCGGCTCGCCGGGCTACTCGGCGGGGGCCCGCTCCGGGCCGCCGAAGCGGCGGGCGCGGCACGGCTGGTGGAGGAGGCCGGGGGCCGGGAGGCGGTACTGGCCGAGGCGCACCGCGCGGTCGCGGCGGCACGCCGGTGCCTGGAGAGTGCGCCGCTCGCACCGGGTGCGGTCACCGAACTCGGGGAGCTCTCCGCGTTCCTGGTGGAGCGGCGCCTCTGAAGGGTCGGGGCCTGGGTCAGGCCTTCACCACGACGCTGCTGACGACCTTGTCGTGCAGGCACTGGCGGTAGGGCTTGTCCCAGGTGCACCACAGGACGTTGAGCAGACCGCCGAAGGGCAGGAAGCCCAGCACATAGGTGATGAGCACACGCCCGAGGGCAGCACCGAAGGACAGGTTCTGGCCGTCGGAAAGGCGGGCGACGCGCACGCCGCAGATGCGCTTGCCGAAGGTGGCCCCGTACTTGGAGTTCATGTAGGGCTCGTAGAACAGGAGCGCGGCGAGCAGGCCGACGAAGAAGATGATCGCCGTGACGACGCCCACGGAGCGGTTCGACGACGCCATGGCCGCGTTGATCACCCCGAGGACGATCAGGGGCACCATGATGAAGAGCCCGTCGAGCAGACGCGCCCCCAGCCGGGCCCCCTGGTTGGCGAGGGCCTGCTCGGGCGGGCCCTGCTGGGGGTAGCCCATCGGGTAGCCGCCGCCCATCGGCGGCATGCCGGGCGGCGGGGCCTGGGGGTACTGAGGCGGCTGCGGGGGGCCGTAACCGTAGGGGTTCTGCGGAGGCTGCTGGTAATTGCTCACGTGACAGATCCAATAGGAGATCGTATCGATCCTACAAATCGGTTCTACCCGTCAATCTTGATCAACAACGACCGGAAGACCGGCTCCGCGCCCTTCTTATTCGTCCATCTCCCGCCATTCGGGGCGGAGTCCGCCGACGAGGATCGTAAGCAAATAGAGACCACCGCCCGCGAGCAGGGCCGGCCCGAGCCCGGCGGCCGCGACCGCCGCACCGGCGAGCAGCCCCCCGAACGGAATGCCGGCCCAGGCCAGTCCGCCGATCAGCGCCCTCACGCGCCCCAGCATCGGCCGCGGCACCCGCTCGTAGGAGATCGCCCCCAGAATCGGATTGAGGAACCCCGCACCGAACCCCGCCACCGCCAGGAGCGCCGCCGTCGCCCACAACGGCATTCCGGAGAAGAGGATGAGGAACATCGTCGGTCCCGAGAGCACATATCCGGCGAAGAACACCGGGCGACGCCGCAGCCGGTGGGCCACCGCGGCCGCGATCAGGCTTCCGCAGACCGCCGCGGCCCCGAACATGCTGTTGTTGAGCCCGATCGCGGCCGGGCCGTGCCCGGAATCCCGCGCCCAGACGGGCATGAGCACTTGGGAGAAAGCGGCGTTCAGCATATTGGTGCAGCCGACGACCACCGCGATGGTCAGCAGCAGGGGCTCGCCCCGCAGGAAGGCGTAACCCTGGCGCAGCTGCTGCCCGTAGCCGTCGCGCTCGTCCGCGTCCGTCACCTTGCCGCCCATGCCGCGCGGCAGCGTGCAGGCGACGATCAGCGAACCGAGCGCGAAGCAGGCCGCGTTGACGAACAGCGCGCCGAGCGGGCCGGCCAGGGCGACCAGGGCGCCGCCCACGGCCGGGCCGACGGTGGCGGCGAGCTGCTCGATGACCCCGGCGCACCCGGTGGCGCGCTCCAGCGGGATGCCGCCGCGTTCGGCCGCCTCCGGGACCATGACGTCCTTGGCCAGATCGCCGGGCCCGCGCACCGAGCCGATGAGAGCCACCAGGGCCAGCAGCACCCAGAGATGGAGCACGCCCAGGGCGTGGCAGAGCGGTACGAGCAGGGCGGCGGCAGCGCTCAGCGAGTCCGCGGCCCAGGAGACCCGGCGCGGTCCGGCACGGTCGACCAGAGGGCCGACGAGTGTCTTGACCACCACGTACGGCACCAGCTCGCAGCAGGCCACCAGGCCCGTCCGGGTCGCGCTGCCGGTGGTGACCAGGACGAACCAGGGGATGGCGATGGCCGAGACGCGCGTACCGGTGAGGGACACGGTCATGGCGGCGAGGACGCCGGCCGGCGGGCGGAGTCTGCGGAGCCGTCCCCGCGCCGCGGGTGCGGCATGTCGTTCGGCGACCGTCACGACGGGTCCTCGCCGAGTGTCTCGGGTTCGGGGAGGAAGTGCGTGACCAGCAGGACCTGTTCCGCGTCCTCCGGTGCCTCGGTGCGGTAGCGGGATATCACCTCGCGCAGTTCCGCCTTGAGGCGTTCGGTCTCCTCCGGGGTGAGGAAGAGGCGGTGGTCGCTCAGGCCGAGGGTGTGGCGCCAAGGCCGCGGCATGAACGGCATGTTGCTCAGGGCGAGTTGGGTGCGCAGGGCGTGGAGGGTGGCGATGGAGCCGAGGTAGGCGGCGGTGGCCTCGGGTTCCTGGTCCATCAGTTCCTTGTCGCTGAACCAGGTGGCCCGGTGGGCCGCCTTCCACCAGCGCTCGCGGGCGTTGCCGCGCTCCGGGTCCTCCTCCACGAAGCCGGCTGCGCCGAGCTGCCGGAGGTGGTAGCTGGTGACACCGGATCCGACGCCGAGCCGCTCCGCGAGGCGGGTGGCGGTGGAGGGGCCGTGGGTGCGGAGGAGGCTGACGAGCTGGACGCGCAGGGGGTGGGCGAGGGCGCGCAGGCCCTTGGCGTCGAGGACGGCGTCCGTTGCGGGGTCGGGGCGCAAGGAGGCGTCGTGCGGCGGGTGTTCGGTGGTCATGGCCGGGAGCCTAGATCGCGAAGAAGTCTTCGCAAAGAGATTTTCGCGAAGGACTCTCGGCAGTTGAACACGGTCCGGCCGATCAGGCGGTGTTGCGCCCGTGGCGCCGCAGGAGGATGCTCCCTGCGCGAAGGGGGTGCCCGAGGTGACGGCGGTCGAGGCACGGGGTCTGACCAAGCGGTACGGGGACGTCGTGGCGGCCGACGGGATCGACCTCGTCGTACCCGCGGGCGGGGTGCACGGTCTGCTGGGGCCCAACGGTGCGGGAAAGACCACGTTCCTGCGCATGCTCCTCGGTCTGGTCCGCCCGGACGCCGGGACGCTGCGGGTCTGCGAGGGCGTGGCCGGGTTCGTCGAGAGTCCGCGCTTCTACCCGTATCTCAGCGGCGAACGGAACCTCGCGCTCCTGGCCGACCTGGACGGCGGCGACGCGGCGGACCGGATCGACGGCGCCCTCCGGCGGGTCGGACTCGACGAGCGCCGCGGGGAGAAGGCCGGGGGCTATTCGCACGGCATGCGGCAGCGGCTGGGGATCGCCGCGGCGCTGCTGCGCGCGCCACAGCTGCTGGTGCTGGACGAGCCGGCGGACGGGCTCGACCCCGCGGGCATCCGCGCCATGCGCGCGCTCGTCGCCGAACTGGCCGACGAGGGGCGGACGGTGCTGCTCAGCAGCCATCACATGGCCGAGGCCGAGGAGTTGTGCGACACCGTGACCGTCATGCGCTCGGGCCGGGTGGTGTACTCGGGCACCGTCGAGGAGCTGCGCGGCCGGGCTCCCGACCCCGCGCACCGACTGCGCACGAGCGACGACGACGAAGCGCTCACCCTGGCCGGCGGGCTGCCCGGGGTGCGGGTCGGGCCGCACCCCGAGGGCGGGCTGACGGTGCACGCGGAGCAACCGGCCCTGGACGCCTTCGCGGTGGCGCTGGGCCGGGCCGGGGTCGCGGTGCGCGCGCTGCGGCTGGAGGCCACCCCGCTGGAGGCGCTGTTCTTCCGGCTCACCGAGGCCGTGCCCACCGAAGACGTGCCCGCGGAGGACGCATGAGGACCGTGTGTCTGTGGGAGCTGGAGAAGCTCGTCGCCCAGTGGCGGGTGCGCGCGGTGCTCGCGGTGTGCCTGCTCGCTCCGTTCGCCTTCGTGCTGGCCCTGCGGTCGCAGTCGGCGGTTCCCTCGGACACGCTGTTCGGGCGGTGGGTGCACGACTCGGGGTACGCGGTACCGCTGGTGGTGCTCGGCTTCGCCGGGCAGTGGGCGTTTCCGCTGCTGACCTGTCTGGTGGCGGGCGACATCTTCGCCTCCGAGGACCATCACGGCACGTGGCAGACGATCCTGACCCGCTCCCGGTCGCGTGCCGTGCTCTTCGGCGGCAAGGTGCTGGCGTCGGGCATCTTCGCGCTCGTCGCCGTGGCGCTGGCGGGGGCGGCCGCGCTCGCGGCCGGGGTGCTGCTCGTCGGGCACCAGCCCCTGGTCGTGCTGGACGGCTCCTCACTGGCCTCGGGCCGGGCGGCGGAACTGGCGGTGTGGGCATGGCTGACGGCGCTGCCCCCGGTGCTGGGGTTCACGGCTCTGGGGGTGCTGTTCTCGGTGGCAGCCCGGCACAGTGCCGCCGGCATCCTGGGGCCGGTGGTCGTGGGGCTGCTGATGCAGCTGTCCTCGTACGTCAACGGGGTGGACATCGTCCGGCGCGCCCTGCTGACCACGCCGTTCGACGCCTGGCACGGCCTGGCGACGGCACGTCCGTACCACGGGCCGCTGGTGGAGGGGTGTGCGGTGAGCGCCGGTTACGTCCTGGTGTGCCTGGCGGCCGCGTATGTCCTGTTCCGGCGGCGCGACTTCGGCAAGGGGTGACCGGTGGGCAGCAGACGTGCACGGACCGGTGCGGCCGCGGCCGCCGTGGCGGCCCTGGCCCTGACGGCCGCGGGCTGCGGGGGCGGGGGCATCACGGAGGCCCGGCTGGAGGCCGCCGTCGGGCCGGAGTTCCGCAACCTGTACGTGCGGCAGCAGATCGTGCTGCACGGCGAGCACAACGGGGTCACCCCCGACGCATGGGCGCACTGCACGGAGAGCGGATCGGTCAACGACTGGGCGTGCGTGGTGCGGTGGCCCTCCGGGGGCGGCATCATCCGGCCGATCAGCTATGAGGTGGAGGTGAGGTCCAACGGGTGCTTCACCGCCCAGGGGCCGGCGGGCGTGGTGGGGCAGCAGCGGGTTGCCGGTGCGGACGGGGAACGGCATACGAATCCGCTGTATGCGTTCGACGGTTGTTTCGACACCTTCCGTTGACTACCGTCAACTTGCTTGCGGCCCTACCTTTTTCGCCATGACTGAGCGCACCGCTCGTGATGCAGCACTTCGACTGCGGGCCGTTTGTGGCTGGTCGCGCAGTTCCCCGCGCCCCTTGCGGGGCGCGAGAACGAGCCGAACCAGGCATAGAGGCACCACCGTCGCCGCTCTGGCGGTCGCCACCGCCCTCGCCACCACCGCCGCCGCCACCGCCGTCGGTATCGGTGGCGGCTTCGGCAAGGACAAAGTCGGCAGCGAGACCGCCAAGGGCATCCTGCTCCCCTCCAACCAGCGCATCACCCCCTTCGGCGCACGTCATCTCATCGACGACGGGCGGCTGTTGTCGAGCACCGTCAGCCCGGACGGCTCCCGTATCGCCGCCGTCACCTGGAAGAGCTTCACCGGCTTCCTCACCGTCTTCGACGCCCGCACGGGCAAGGTGGTCCAGCGGACGGGCACCGGGCAGGGCAAGGACCAGCGGATCGGCGACGGGTCCGCCGGCACCGACGCGCCCCTCTACTCGCCCGACGGCCGCACCCTGTGGTTCCCGCAGGCCAGTGACGTGGTGCGGTTCACCGTCGGTCGCGACGGCAAGGTCTCGAAGCCGGTGGTCGTCAAGCTCACCGGCCCGCACGGCAGCGCCCTGCCGGGCGGCATGGCCCTCTCCCCCGACGGCTCCCGGCTCTACGCCGCCCTCAACGGGAGCAACACCCTGGGGGTCGTCGACACGAAGACGAACAGGCTGGTGAAGGAGATCAAGGTCGGCAACGCGCCCCGGCAGGTCGTCCTCTCCGGCGGCAAGGCCTTCGTCTCCAACGAGGGCGGACGCCCGGCCGCTCCGGGGGACTTCACCAACCTCTCCGACGGCACCCCGCTCGTCGCCGACCGCACGACGGGCGCCGCGAGCACCGGCAGCGTCTCCGTCGTCGACCTCGCCGCGGAGAAGGAGACGGCGACGGTGAAGGTGGGTCTGCAGCCCACTGCCCTGTATCTGAACGGCAGTTCGCTGCTCGTGGCCGACAGCAACGACGACTCCGTCTCGGTCGTCGACACCGTCAAGCAGCGCGTCACCCAGACGTTCAACACCAATCCGCTGCCCGGCTCCACCGTCGGCAGCCACCCCAACGGGCTGACGATGCCGGATGCGCACCACGTGCTGGTCTCCCTCGGCCGGGACAACGCGCTGGCCCAGTACCGCTGGGACGGGCCCCGCTCGCCCGTCCACTACGAGGGGCTGATCCCCACCGACTGGTACCCGGTCACCGTCCAGTACGACGAGGCCCTGCGCAAGGTCGTCGTCACCAACGCCCGGGGCATCGGCTCGCGCGGCCCCGCCTCCACTGTTCACGACGGCCCCGACACCAAGCCCGCGACCGGGCACAACACCTATGACGACACCGGCTCGCTGACCGCCTTCGCCCCGCCCACCCGGGCGCAGCTCGGCAGGCTCACGCACCAGGTGTTCGTCGACAACGACTGGGAGAAGCTGCTGGCGCGCGGCAGCGGGCCCGACCGCAAGGCCCCGCCCGTCCCGGTGCCGGCGCATCTCGGGGAGCGGTCGACGATCGACCACGTCTTCCTGATCGTCAAGGAGAACCGCACCTACGACCAGGTGCTCGGCGACATGGGCAAGGGTGACGGCGACGCCTCGCTGGCCCAGTTCGGCAGGCGCGTCACGCCCAACCACCATGCACTGGCCGAGCGGTTCGGGCTCTTCGACAACTTCTACGACGAGGGGACGCTGTCGGCCGACGGACACAACTGGCTGATGCAGGCCGACGCCAACGACTACCTGGAGAAGGAGTTCGGCGCCTTCTACCGGAGTTACCCCTCCCAGGGCGAGGATGCGCTCGCGTACCAGCGCAACGGCTTCCTGTGGGACGCCGCGCGGCGGGCGGGGCGCTCGGTGGAGAACTACGGCGAGTACGTCAACCTCCAGCTGCCGGCGACCGGTGCGGTGCCGTCGTGGTCCGACTGGTACAAGGCCTCGCGCATCCTGGAGGGCAAGGAGGGCGGGCAACTGCCGGTGCCGACCGGGAAGTACCCCAGCACGTCCGACATCCCTTCGCTGACGGCGGTCAGCCGGCCGGACTTCCCGACCTTCGACACCGACATTCCCGACCAGTACCGCGTCGACGTGTGGCTGCAGCACTTCCGCCGGGCCGAGAAAAGCGGGACGCTGCCGAACCTGACGCTGATGACGCTGCCGCAGGACCACACCGCGGGCAGCAGCGGCAAGGACCCGTACCCGACCGCCATGGTGGCCGACAACGACCTCGCGGTCGGGCGGCTCGTGGACGCGGTCTCGCACAGCCGGTTCTGGAAGTCCTCCGCGGTGTTCGTCGTCGAGGACGACTCGCAGGACGGCGTGGACCACGTCGACGGGCACCGGGCGCCGGTGTGGATCGCCAGCCCCTATGCCCGGCGCGGGGCCGTGGTGAGCACGTACTATTCGCAGCTCAACGTGGTCCGGACGATCGAACAGATCCTGGGCGTCCCGCCGATGAACCAGCTGGACCGGGCCGCCGAGCCGATGACCGATGCCTTCACCGGTCGTCCCGACACGGCCCCGTTCACCGCGCTGCCCAACGAGGTGCCGCTGGACCACGGGCTCAAGAAGGCGCAGGCGGCCCCGACGGCGGAACCGTCCGGCCTGCCGCACGGCATGGCGGCTCTCGCCCGGCAGTGGGAGCTGTGGAGCGCCCAGCAGTCCACCGGGGGCAACCGGCCGCAGCTCGACCAGGTCAACCCGGCGCAGCTGAACCGGATCGACTGGTACGAGTCCACCGGCTGGCGCCGCCCCTACCCGGGGGACGCGCGCGTCCTCGGGCCCAATGAGGTGCCGGGAAAGGACAAGCCCCCGCAGGAGCTCGACTGACGGCCGCTCTACCGTAGGCGGATGATCACTGACGCATACGCGATCGAGCCGTACCCGCTGGCCCCCGGTGTCCTGTTGCGCCCGCTCGCGGCCGAGGACGCCGGGGACCTCGCCCTGGCCTACGTCCGCAATCGCGACCACCTGTGGCCGTGGGAACCGCGCCGGGACGAGGCGTTCTTCACCGAGGAGGGCCAGGCCGCACGGCTGCGCGACCTGCTGGCGATGCGCCATGCGGGCCGGGTCTCGCCGTGGGTGGTGACCGACCGACAGGACGGCATCGTCGGCGTGGTGAACCTCAACAACATCGTCCAGGGTGCCTGGCACAGCTGCAATCTCGGCTACTGGATCGCCGCCGGCCACGCGGGCCGGGGGCTGGCGACGGCGGCGGTGACGGCGGTGTGCCGGGCGGCGGACGAGCGGCTGGGGCTGCACCGGATCGAGGCGGGCACGGTGACGGCCAATGCGGCCTCGCAGCGCGTGCTGGCCAAGTGCGGGTTCGAACTCATCGGCACCGCACGGAAGTACCTGCACATCGACGGTGAGTGGCGGGACCACGTCCTCTTCCAGCGGATCCTCAACGACCGGCGGCCGACGGCCTGAACGAGGTGCGACGGGGCCCCGGACACCGCGGCGGTGTCCGGGGCCCCGTCGCGCGATCGCCTCGGAATCTATGTCTCGCCGACGCATGGCTGTTACACAACAGTCGGAAAACCGGAGGGTGCGGATCATAGGATCGACTGCATTGTCCGTCGGGCAATTGGTACCTGATTGACGCCAATTGTCCATTTTTGTGCACTACCGCGCTGTGTTGGCGCAGGAGATGGGAGAGACACCTGTGCCGGGGGGAATAGCGCGCCGACGCGTTCTGCAGGTGGCCGGCGGAGGACTCGCCCTCGGGGCGGGCGGCGTGGGCGTCTGGCAGTGGCTGGCGCCCGGGAACGACAGGAAGCGCCGCGCCGGCGGGGTGTCGGCACAGGTCGCCAAGGCCGCGACGACGGAGTCCTTCGTGCACATCATCGCGCACGCCGACGACTCCCTGTACTTCATGAACCCCGAACTGGAGCAGGCCGTCACCAGCGGGGCGCCGACGGTGACCGTCTGCATGACGGGCGGCGAGTCCGACGGCCGCAACGCCCTGTCCCACAGCCCCGGTTACGCCCGCCTCCCGGAGAAGCGCGCCGAGTTCGTCCGCGCCCGCATCAACGGACTGCGCGAGGCCACCGCCCACATGGCCACCGGCGACTGGCTCAGCCCGTGGACCGTGGAGGCCACCACCCTGCTGCCGGGCTTCCAGGCTGAGCTGCACACCCTCAAGGCCGCACCCCAAGTCCAGCTGATCTTCCTGGAGCTGATCGAGGCGCGGTTCATCAAGGCACCGCGCAAGGACAGTCTGCGCGGACTGTGGCTGGGGGCCACCCCGAAGCTGACGACGCTCGTGCCGACCGCGAGCCCGGTCACCCGCCCCTACCTCTACACGCGTCAGCAGGTCGTCGACACGCTCACCGCCGTCTTCGAGCGCTACCAGCCCACGGTGGTGCGCACCCTGGACCCCAACCCCACCCACCGCGCGCAGCAGCCGCACGGCCTGCCGCCCGGCCTCCCGCAGGTCCTCCAGGGCATATCCCACTACGACCACCAGGACCATACGACGTCGGCCCATTTCGCCCAGGCCGCCCTGGCCCAGTACTGGGGACGCCGGCACTCCCGGCCCACGGCCGTGCAGACGTATGTGGGCTACGAGGTCTCCCTGCTGCCCGTCAACCTCGACCGGACGACGATCAGGCACAAGCTCGAGGCCCTCGACATCTACGGCTGGGCGGACGGCAAGGACTGCGGCGACCCGGCCGGCTGCGGCGACCGCAAGGTCGGCAACCGCTCGAAGGACACCCGCTGGTCGGACAACCTGCGCCACCGGGCGACCGGCACCCAGCGCTGGGTGCAGCCGCTCCCCGACGGCCGGCTCGCCGCCTTCGCCCTGCTGGACGGACGGGCGCAGTGCTGGACGGAGTCCCGGGCCGGCAGCGGCGTCTGGTCCCGGCCCGTCCCGGTCGACGGCTCGATGCTGGAGGGCCAGGTGCAGGTGCTGCGCCACTCCGACGGCACGCTGCAGCTGTTCTCGGTCCGCACGGTGCTGCCGGCGCAGGACACCCCGCACCACCGGGAGATCGTCACCGCCCGGCAGACCCGCCCGGTCCCCCGCGGCGGCACCCCGGCGTTCGGCGCGTGGGAGTCCCTCGGTTCCCCCGAGGACGACCCCGAGCGGTCGATGGAGGTCGGCTACCCCGTCGCGGTGGCGGCCAAGGACGGCACGGTCCACGTCTTCGTCAAGGACTACTCGGGCGGCATCAGCACCCGCCGGGGCGCGGGCGGCCGCGACTGGACCGACTGGGAGCAGGTCGACCAGGAGACGGACGACACCCCCGTGAAGATCGAGGACGGTCTCGACGCGGTGCTCGACGCGAAGGGCCGCGTCCATCTCGTCGCCGCCGACATCAAGACGGTTCTGCACTGGATGTCCGACGAGTCCGGGGGGCCGCTGCGGCTCGCCGGGCCCACCCGGCTGCCCGCCGCCACGGGTCCGCTGACCCTGGCCGCGCTGCCGGGCGGGGGTGTGCGGATGGTCTCGCGCGAGCCGGCCACCGCCAGGGTCACCGTCGCCGACCGCCCGGAGAACGGGAGTTGGCGGGTGACCGCGCAGTGCCGCGAGATCGGCGGCTACGGGCGGGTCGCGCTGGAGCAGGCGGGGCGCACGACCGTGCTCGCCGCCCGCGACGACAAGGGGCTGGTCCGGTTGTCGGCCGGCTCCGGTCGGCCGGGCCCCTGGCAGGACGCGGGGGTCGCCCACTTGGGGACGGTCGGGTTCACGCAGGATGCGAAGGGCCGCACCGTTGCCGTTGCCCTTGGCCCGGACGGTTCGCTCAGCAGCGTTCGCGGGCGCGCGCCCGGGGCGGTGGCGTTCGGGGACTGGGTGGACTTCAACGGGAAGACGCTGGGGGACCTTCAGACGTCGTGAACCGACAGCCCCGCGCCCCTCAGGGGCGCGGGGACCACGTCAACGCAGCGCGTCCGCCATCGCCTTGATGACCTCCCCCTGGTGCTGCGCCAGGTAGAAGTGGCCGCCCGGGAAGACCCTCAGGGAGAACGGGCCTTCGGTGTGGCGTTCCCAGGCGGCGGCCTCGTCCACCGTCACCTTCGGGTCGTCGTCGCCGACCAGGCCGAGCACGGGGCACCGCAGCGGCTCCCCCGGCTCGTAGGCGTATGTCTCGGCCGCGCGGTAGTCGGCGCGGATGGACGGGAGGATCATGCGCAGCACCTCCTCGTCGCCCAGCAGTTGGGTGTCGGTGCCGCTGAGGCTCTTGACCTCGGCGATGAGGCCGTCGTCGTCGCGCAGGTGCACCGTCTCGTGGCGGTGCGCGGAGGGGGCCCGGCGGCCGGAGGCGAAGAGGGCGGCCATGGTGATGCCCTTCTCCTGCTCGAAGCGCCGGGCGACCTCGAAGGCGAGCGAGGCGCCCATGCTGTGGCCGAACAGGGCCAGCGGCCGGTCCGCCCAGGGCAGCAGGGCCGCGTAGACCTTGTCGGCGAGGCCGGGGATGTTGTCGATCAGCGGCTCGGTGCGGCGGTCCTGGCGGCCGGGGTACTGCACGCACAGCACCTCGGCGAAGTCCGGCATCGACCGCGAGACGGGGAAGTAGAAGCTGGCGGAACCGCCCGCGTGCGGCAGGCAGACCAGCCGGACGGTGGCGTCCGGGCGCGGGTGGTACCGGCGGATCCACAGGCTGTTGTCGTCGGCGTTCACGGGAATGGTGCGTTCCTTCCGGGATGGTGCGGTGACCGGGCCGTTCTTCCCTGCCGGCCCGGTCGGTGCGTGATTACGACGCCGTGACGTCCTGCTTGATGATGCGCTCGACGTTCCGCTCGGCCAGCGCCGTGATGGTCACGAACGGGTTGACGCCGACGGAACCCGGGATCAGCGAACCGTCGGTCACGTAGAGGTTCTTGTAACCGGCGACGCGGCCGTAGTCGTCCGTCGCCTTGCCCAGGACGCAGCCGCCGAGCGGGTGGTAGCAGAAGTCGTCGGCGAAGGCCTTCAGCTGGGTGCCGAAGAGGTCGTACCGGTAGATCGTGCCGTTCGCCTTGTTGATCCGGTCGAACAGCGCCTTGGCTGCGTTGACCGCCGGGGCGTTCTGGTCACGGGTCCAGTTGAGCTTCGCGCGGTCCGACGCGGCGTCGTACACGAAGGTGCCGCGCTGGGGGTTCTTGGTGATCGCGAGGTAGAGGCTGACCCACGTCTCCAGGCCGGCCGGCATGGGGGCGATCTCCGCGAAGACCGAGGAGTCGCTGTTGTCCCACGCGTCGATACCGAGGGCGGGGATGGAGGACTGATGGGCGCCGGTGGGGTTCCACATGTGGTTGGCCCGGGCGGTCATGATGTTGCCGTTGGGGCCCCAGCCCGCGCCCACCTCGGAGTTGAGGTTCGGCAGGGTGCCGGTGTCGCGGGCGCGCACCAGCAGTTCGGTGGAGCCGAGGCTGCCCGCGCCGAGGAACAGGTAGCGGCAGGAGATCTCCTTGGTGGCCAGGAGCTTGCCGTCGGTGTCCTTCTGCTCGACGGTCAGCGCGTAACCGCCGTCCTTCGTCTGACGGATCGCCTTGACCTGGTGCAGGGTCTGGATGGTGACCTTGCCGGTGCCGAGGGCGGCGGCCAGGTAGGTCTTGTCCAGGCTCTGCTTGCCGTGGTTGTTGCCGTAGATGACCTCGGTCGCCAGGGCGGACTTGGGCACCTCGCCCGCGGCCTCGCGCTGCATGTAGCCGAAGTCGTAGACGTTGGGGACGAAGACGGTGCCGAGACCGGCCTTGCCCGCCTGCTCGCGCGAGACGCGGGCGAACTTGTACCACTCGGTGTCCTCGAACCACTTGGTGTCGATGTGGTTGACGCGGAGCATGGAGTTGGCGCGGGGGAAGTAGCGGTCGTACATCTCGGAGGAGTCGACCCGCGGGAGGATCTCCTCGAAGTACGAGCGCTTGGGCTCCACGGCCATGCCGCCGTTGACGAGCGAGCCGCCGCCGACGCCGCGGCCCACATAGACCGACATCTGGTCGTAGTTCACACGGTCCAGGACACCCGCGTAGGGGTCGATGTTCCGGTTGACGACGTCGAGCCAGAGGAAGCTGCCGAGCGGGGCCTCGGTGCGGTTCTTGAACCAGCTGGAGCGCTTGTCCGGGTTGAGCATGCCGCAGAAGATGTTGCCGTCGGGGCCGGGCTGGTTCCACAGCTGGCCCATCTCCAGCATCAGGGTCTGCACACCCGCCTCGCCCAGGCGCAGCGCGGAGACGGCCGCGCCGTAGCCGGTGCCGATGACGACGGCGGGGACGTAACCACCGTTGTCCGCCGCGGACTTGGCGGCGGCGGCCGCACGGGGGGCGGCGATGGTGGTGCCCCCGGCGAGGGCGGCGGCGCCGAAGGCGGCCATGCCGAGCATGCGGCGGCGGGACAGGTGCTGTTGTGCAGTCACGCGGGGTCTACCTGACCTTTCCGAGACGTTTCTTCAGGGGTGGGGAAGGTGGTTCGGGGGGTGACGGGGACGGTCACCAGGCGACCGGCAGCCGGTCGGCGCCGTAGACCTGCATGTCGTGGCGGAGCGGGATCTCCGCCGCGGGGCAGGCCAGACGCAGGTGCGGGAAGCGTTCGAGGAGGGCGGTGAGGGCGACACGCAGCTCGATGCGGGCCAGTTGCCGGCCGAGGCACTGGTGCATGCCGTGCCCGAAGGCGAGGTGGCCGGTGTCCTCGCGGGTGACGTCCACGGCGTCGGGCCGCTCGAAGCGTGCGGGGTCGCGGTTGGCGGCGCCGAGCGAGACCACGACGACCTCGCCCGCCTTGACGGGGGTGCCCTCGATGTCGGCGTCCTGCAGCGCGGCACGGGTGGGGCCGTGGTGGACGACGCTCAGGTGGCGCAGCAGCTCCTCGACCGCGCTCTCCGTCAGGGCGGGCTCGGTGCGCAGCGCGGCCAGCTGGTCGGGGTGTTCGAGCAGCAGGAAGGCGCCGAGGGCGATCTGGTGGGCGGTGGTCCCGTGGCCGGCGACCAGCAACAGGAAGGCGATCGAGGCGAGTTCCTCGTCGGTGAGCGCGGGGTCGGCGGCGATCAGGCCGCTGAGGAGGTCGTCGCCCGGCTCGGTGCGCTTGAGCCGCACGAGGCGCTGCAGTTGGCCGCCGAGGGAGACGAAGGCCTCGGTGACCTCCTCGGTGGACCGGCCGAAGCCGCCCCACCGGAGGGTGTCGTGCTGGAACTGCTCCCGGTCGGCGGGGGGCACGCCGAGCAGTTCGGCGATGACGAGCGAGGGGACGGGGAGGGCGAAGTGCTCGACGAGGTCGGCCGGGGAGCCCATGTGCTCCATGGCGTCGAGGTGTTCGCGGACGATCCGCTCGGTCCGCCCGGTGAGCTGCCGCATCCGGCGGGCGGTGAACTGTCCGGCGATCAGCCTGCGGCAGCGCTCGTCCTCCAGGGTCGCGGCGCGCGGCACGGCGGGGTGCTCGCGTTCTCCGCGGGCGGTGAAACGGGAATCGGATAACACCGCACGCGCGGCGGAATATCCGGTGACGAGCCAGCCGAGGCGGCCGTCGGCGAAGGCCGTGCGCGTGACGGGTGCCTTGTGCCGCAGTGCCTGCATCTCCGCCGGCGGACCGAAGTAATTCTCACGGACTGTCGAGAAGGTCACCGGCGCAGCCTGGGTCATGTATGCCCTTTCACGAGTGATCGGCCTGTTCGGCGCCGTCGAAATGACCGTATGGAGGCGATGTGAAGGCTGTCAACGAGATCGTTCCCCCGGCCGGTTAACCCTGCGGGTGCGGACAGGGGGTTCGGTTACCGGGGGTACCGGTCGGCCGGGGCTTCGGTACGGTTCGGCGCGCCCCGTAAGGGGCGGGGCCCCTACGCCGGCCCCGGCAACAGGTGGGCCAGGGCGGCCAGTTCCGCACGGCCCGTCACCCCGAGCTTTCGGTAGGCCCTGGTGAGGTGCTTCTCCACCGCCCGTGAACTGACGTCCAGCTGTTCGGCGATGTCCTTGTTGGCGGCGCCGTGGGCGGCGAGTCCGGCGACCCGGCGTTCGGTGGGGGTGAGGGCCTCGACGGCCAGCGAGGTGTGGCCGGAGGCCATGGTGTGCAGCTCGCGGCGCGCCCGTTCCACGATCCACGGCGCACCGCACGCGAGGGCCTGGTCGCGGGCCTGGCGCAGCCGTACCTCGGCCTCGGCGGGCCGTCCCGCCGCCTGCAGCCGCCGGCCGAGCAGCAGCGCGGTGCGGGCCCGTTCCATGGCGTTGACGGACCGGTCCAGGGTGGCGGCGGACTCGCGCAGCAGCTCGATGCCGCGCTCCCCCTCGGTCACCGCGCCCTTGACCCGCTGGGCGCGGCCGATGGCGACGGGGGTCCCCCAGGCCACGGCGCGCTCGTACTCCTCGTCGACGAGGTCGTGGGCGTGGTCGGGCCGGCCCAGCCGGTAGTGCAGCCCGGCGGCCCACGAACGCCAGGGGAAGACAGCCGGGTTGCACCAGTCGGCGCGCTCCGCCGCGCGGCCCCAGTCGAGGAAGTACTCCAGGGCGGTGGGCAGGTCGCCGCGGGCGGCCGCGTTGGAGCCGCGGATGAGCTGGAGCGAGGAGGGCCGGTAGCCGTGCCCGTCGCCCTCGCGGCGGTGGGAGAGCAGCCGCCGGGCGAGTTCGGCGTCCCGGGTCTGCAGGGCGACCAGGACGACGGCGGTCATGGCCTGGAGCGTGGCCCAGTCGGCGATGCCCAGGTCCAGGGCCTCCTCGGCGCGGGCGCGGGCCTCCTCCAGGCGGCCCTGGGCGAGCAGGACATGGGCGAGTTCGAGGGAGATCGTGGCGTGCGGGACGGTGGCGTTCTCCCTGCGGGCGCGTTCGCGCGCGGTCTCCAGCCAGGGGCCGACGGCCTCGACGGAGTCGGCGGCGACGAGCACGTGGGCGAGGAGCGGCAGGGCCGTGTGGACGTGGCCCGGTGCGGCGGGCTCGTACTGCAGGACGCGGTTGGCCAGTGGGGCGATCTCGGCCGCGGTCATGCGCTGTGTCAGGGTGGCGCCGTGCAGCAGCACGGTGACGAGCTCCCGTTCGGCCGCGGTGTCCAGGCGGGGCACGGGGCCGAGGCTGCGCAACCGGTCGGCGCACAGCACCAGTTCCTCCGGCCCGGCCACCGCCACGTGCCGGGCCCTGGCCTCCATCCGCAGGGCCATCTGCCGCTCGGTGCCGCGCAGGGCGGCCGGGTCGCCCAGTTCGGCGGCCAGCTTGACGACCGCGTCGACGACCGGCGCGGGGCAGCCGCCGAGCAGTGCGGGGGGTATCCGGGCGGCCGCCAGGGCGCGTTGGGCGGCGGTGGGCAGCAGCAGGAGGGCCTGGGAGAGGTGCCGCATCGCGGCCTGCGGGTCGAAGGCGCGCTCCACGGCGGCCAGTTCGACGAGCAGGGTCGCCCGGTCGGGCCCGCCGGGCGCGCTGCCCAGCAGGGCGCGGCGCAGGTAGCGGGCCGCATCCCGGGGCGCACCGCGCCGGACGGCGGCCGTGGCGGCGGCCCGGAGCACCTCGACGGCCCAGGTGTCGTGGCAGGAGGTGGCGGCGAGGAGCTGGGTGGCGGCCAGTTCGGCGGGGTGGCCGCCGCTGTGCAGGAGCAGGGCGGCGTAGACGTGGATGTCCTCCTGTTCCGCGGGGGTCATCGACTCCTCGACGGCGTCGCGCACGGCCCGGTGGGCGAAGCGCAGGCCGGGCCCGTCGGCCAGCAGGCCGAGGCGGCGCAGCCCGCGGGCGGCCTCGTCCCGGCCGGTGCCGTCGAGTCCGGCGAGGCGGCCGGCCAGCTCCGGGTCGGCGGTCTCGTCCAGGACGGCGAGGGCCTTGGCGAGTTCGCGGACGGGCGCGGGCTGGGAGCGCAGGGCGACGGCGAGCCGTTCGCGCAGGGAGGCCAGGCCGGGTTCGCGCACGGTGTGCGCGCGGGCGGCCACGGGTTCGCCGGTGCCGGCGAGGGCGGCCAGCGTGGCGGTGAGGAACATCGGGTTGCCGCCGGTGGCCTCGTGGCAGGCCGCCACGTAGGCGGGGTCGCCGACGCGTCCGAAGCGGTCGGCGACCAGGGCCGCGGTGCTCGCCGGGGACAGCGGGCCCGGGCGCAGGACGTGTGCGGCGCGGTCGGTGATGTCGTACACGCGGGGCTCGTCGGCGCCGGGGTCGCCCTCGCGCACGGTGGCGACCACGGCGACGTGCAGCGCGCCCAGCCGTTTGGCCAGCCGTCCCAGCCAGCGCAGCGAGGGCGCGTCGGCCCACTGGAGGTCGTCGACGAGCATCAGCAGCGGGGTGCGCGCGCTGCGCTCGGCGACGAGGGAGAGGAGTTCGCCGTGCAGCTCGGGACCGTTGGGGTCGCCGGGCGGGTCGGCGGGCATCCCGGGCAGCAGGGGATCCAGCAGCTGGCTCACCACACCGAGCGGGAAGTCCCGTTCGAGCAGGGCGCCGCTGGCGGTGACGACCTGTATCCCGCGCCGCTCGGCGGCCGCGGGCAGGGCGCGCAGCAGTGCGGTCTTGCCGTTGCCGATGCCGCCGGTGACGACGACGAGGGATCCGGCACCCCGCTCCGCTCCCTCCATCGCGGCGGTGATCAGGCCGAGTTCGTGCTGCCGGTCGAACAGCAGGGGGGTCATGAATGCTCCATCGGTAGGGGGTGCTCCGGACTGTCCAGCGCGGTGGCCAGCTGCGGGCGCCCCCGGATGCCCAGTTTGCGGTAGGCCTTGGTCAGGTGGAGTTCGACGGTGCGCAGGGTGACCTGCAGTTCGGCGGCGATGGCGCGGTTGGCCATGCCGTCCGCGGCGAGTGCGGCCACCCGCAGTTCGGCGTCGGTGAGCCCGTGCGGCGAGCCCGGGACGCGCGCGGCGGGCGGCTTCGCGGGGGCCGGGCGGGCGGCCGTGGCTCCGCTGCCGAGGAGGGAGTCGATGGTGCGGTGACCGGAGAAGGGCGCGGTGCCGAGGGCGACGAGTGCCTGCCGGTACTGCCAGCTGGCCGGTGCCCCGGCGTCCGGGTGCGTATGGTGCAGCCGGCCGCCGGTGAGGGTGCCGAGCAGGGACTCGGTGACGACGCCGGGGGCGCCCCAGGCGAGGGCGAGGCGGCGCTCCTCGGCGAGCAGTCCGGCGGCCACCGGGCAGTCCGGTGCCGGGCCGTGGGCCAGGGCGGCGGCCGAACGCCAGGGCAGCAGCGCCGGATTGGTGACGCGGCGGGCGAGCAGCAGCCGTCCGCACTCCAGCAGGTCGGCCAGCGCCTCCTCGCGCTGTCCGCCCGCGAGGCGCACCCGGCCGCGGGTGTAGAGCAGGTAGGCCCAGGCCAGGCCGCCCTCGGCACCGGTCGGGCGGGCCAGGGCGAGACTGCGCTCGGCCGCGGCCCGGTCGCCGCGCTCCAGGCACCGCAGGGCCATGAGGGCGACGAGTCCCGGGGTCATCAGCGGGTGCCAGCAGTGCGGGGGCATGACCTCCTGGGCCCGGGCCAGGGCGACGGTGGCCGCCTCGGGCCGTTCACGGCGCAGTTCGGTGAGACCCGCGACGAGCAGCGCGAGCCCGGCGACCGCGCGGGAGTCGGTGTGCTCGGCGTAGACCAGCACCCGGTCGAGGGCGGCGCGGGCCTCGGCGAAGTCGCCGCTCAGCACGAGCGCGTGACAGGCCGCCACCTGGAGGGTCGGCGGGACCACCTGCCGGGCCTCGGGGCCGAGGGCGGCGCGGGCCAGCTGCCGGGCGCGGGTGACGTCGCGGCCGAGCAGGGCGGTGCGCCAGGCGGCCGCGGCTGCTTCGGCGGGCTGCTCCGGCAGTTCCGGGAGCTCGTCGACGGGGGGACGGTCCAGTTCGTGGGCGGCTTCCGGCTGGCTCTGCTCGGCGAGCCAGTACAGCGCGCGCAGGGCGGCGCGGTCCGCCGAGCCCGGTTCCGTCCGGCCGATGCACTGGGCGATCAGCGGCTGCGCGGCGACGACGTCGCCGCGGGCCACGAGCAGTTCGGCGGCCCGTACCCAGAAGGGCCCGGCGCCGGCGTCGGCGGGGACGAGCAGGGCCTGGCGCAGATGCCGGTCGGCGGCCTCGGGTTCGGAGAGCAGGACGGCCGCGCTCAGTTCGGTCAGCAACCGCACGCGCAGCGGCGGGGGCATCGGTTCGCGCAGGGCGCGCTGGAGCAGCCGGGCCGCGGCGGCCCGCTTCCCGGCGAGGCGGCAGCGGGCGGCCTCCCGGCGCAGGACGTCCACCGCCCAGGCGGCGCCCAGCACCCGGGCGCCGAGCAGCATGCGCGCCACGCCGCTGTCGGGGACGGCCCACCGGTGTGCCCAGTCGGCGGCGCGGGCGTGCAGTTCCTCGCGCCGCTCGGTGCTGAGCCGGGCCAGCACGGCCTCGGCCGCCTTGGGTTCGCGGAAGGCGGGCCGGGGGCCGGGGGTGAGCAGGCCGGTGCCGGACAGCAGGGTGAGCGCGCGGGCGGCGCCGGTGGTGCGGGGCTCGGCGAGGGAGGCGATCATGCCGGTGCTGCAGTCCTCCCCGGCCGCGGCGACGACGCGCAGGACGTCCAGGAGTTCCTCGGGGAGCATGGCGAGGGTGCGCAGGGTGCGTTCGCGGACGGCCTCGGCGGCGCTGTCGGTCAGGTGGGGCAGGTGGTCGACCCACGGGCGCCAGCCGTGCCGGCCGAACCGGCGGACGACCGAGCGCAGCACGGCGGGGTTGCCCTCGACGGCCTGGGCCGCCGCCTCCCGGAAGCCGGGGTCGACCGCCGTGCCCCAGGCCCGGGCCAGGATCTCGCCGACGGCGTCCTGGGCGAGCGGGCCGAGGTCGAGGGTGTGCCGGGCGACGGCGTGTCCGTCGGTCAGCGGGCAGGGTTCGATGCGGTCGTCCGGGCCGGGGGGCAGGGCGTCGCTGCGGGCGGTGAGCAGCATCAGGGAGGTGCCGGCGAGCCGGCGGGCCAGGGCCTGGAGCGCGCGCAGCGAGGGGGTGTCGGCCCACTGGACGTCGTCGACGACGACGAGCAGGGGCTGTTCGCGGGCGGCGGCGAGCAACGCCCGGCACAGGTCGGCCGGTTGCCGGCCGGTGCCGAGGGCGGCGTGCAGCTGTTCGGCGACGCCGTGGGGCAGGTCCGTCTCCTCGCGGCAGGCCTGGGCCGCGACGGTGCGCACGCCGGCCCGCTCGGCGAGGGCGGCCGCGCGGTCCAGCAGGGCGCTGCGGCCGATGCCCGGCGGGCCGTGCACGCCGACGAGCGCGGGCCGGCCCCGGCGCAGGGCCGACAGCAGGGAGTTCAGCAGGTCTTCTTCGTCCCGGCGTCCGGGAAGCGGTGACATTCCGTCCGGGACGTTGCCCGGTGGTGCCGTTGTCGTGCGTCTCATGTCCCCCCGTCGGGTCAGTGGCCCGGCAGGGCCGGGCCGGGGCCCATGCCCAGGCCGCCGGGCAGGTCGGCGCGGCCGCGGACCGCCAGCTTGCGGTAGACGTTGGTGAGGTGCATCTCCACGGTGCGGGTGGTGATGAACAGCGCCTCGGCGATCTTCTTGTTGCTGACCCCGCCCTGGGCGAGGGCGGCGACGCGGCGCTCGCTCTCGGTGAGGGAGTCGAGCGGGCTGGTGGCGAGCTGCGGCATCCGGCCGCCCGCGGTGACGAGCAGTTCGCGGGCAAGCGCGGCGAGGACGTGGTAGCCGCAGCGGGTGGCCAGCTCGATGGCCCGGCGCAGGTGGCTGCGGGCCCCGCGGGCGTCGTCGCGGCCCAGCAGTTCGCGGCCCAGCAGGTATTCGGCCTTGGCGAGTTCGAGGCGGGCCGGGGAGGCGGCGAGGGCGTCGACGCCCTCGGCGAGCAGCTGCAGCCGGGGCCGGCCGCGGGCCGCGGTGGCGGTGGCGAGCAGGCCGAGGCCGACGGCGCGCGGGGTGCCCCAGCGCCGGGCGCGGACCTGGGCCTCCTCGGCGATGGCGGCGGCCTCCGCGGTGCGGCCGAGCCGGACGAGGGTGTCGGCGGCGGGCAGCCACCAGGGGGCGAGCACGGGGTTGGCCACCCCGGCCTCGTCCAGGCTGCGTCCGCAGCGCTGCCAGGTGTCCAGGGCGCCTTCCAGGTCGCCGAGTTCGCGCTGCACCCGGCCACGCGCGTAGAGGTACTGGTGCCACTCCCAGATGCGCCCTTCCAGGTCGCCGCCTGCGTCCGCGATCCGGTCGAGGACGGTGCGGGCCTCCTCGGCCTCGCCCTGGGAGAGCAGGGCGTTGCCCAGGGCGATGTGGGCCATGGGCACGGCGCCGGTCATCCCGGTCTGTTCGGCGAGGGCGACGGCGGCCCGGGCGTCGTGCAGCGCGCCGGTGACGTCGCCGGTGCCGTGCAGGGTGAGGGAGCGGCCGGCCAGGGCGGCGACCTGCATCCACGGGGCGTAGCACAGCTGGCCGTTGGACAGCGAGCGTTCCAGGCCGGCCTGGGCCTCGTCGACGGCGTCGGCGAGGGAGAGGACGACGGAGGAGGCCAGCACCCACCATCCGGCGGGGGCCGCCTCCTCGACCCGCAGGGCGCGCCGGGCGAGGGCGGCCGCCTGGTCGGCGGGGCGGCCCTCCAGCGCGGCGAACGTGCTCAGGGCGGACAGCAGTTGGCGTTCGGCGGGGCTGTCGCCCTGCGGTACCGGCCAAGTGGCGGCCCGTTCGCGGGCCACGGACATCGCGGTCCGGTCGTTGGCGGCGGTCACCAGGAGGGCGGAGGCGACGGTGGTGTGCAGCTCGCGGTCGGCGGGGGCGGGGTCGGTGCCGAGCTCGCCGGTGAGGCCGTCGAGGACGTGGCCGAGGGCGCGGACGGCGTCGGGGGCGCAGCGGGTGCCGAGGGCCGCCATGCCGTACTCCACGGCGATGGGCGCCTGTTCGCGGGGTCCGGCGGCGGTGGTGAGGGCCCGGCGCAGGTGCCACAGGGCGGTGGCGGGGGCCGTCGGGACGGAGGCCCGGGCCAGTTCGACGTGGACGTCCTTGCGTTCGGCGGCCGTCAGCCGGGACTCCAGGGCGCGGCGCAGGCAGCGGACGGCGGCCCGGGTCGCGGCCCGGCTGGGGGACTCGGCGATGGCGTCGCGGAGCACGGCGAGCATCCAGGGCTCGTCGAGCCGGTCCAGGAGCACGAGTTGGCCGGCGACCTCGGTGGCGGGCCGGCCGGCGTCGCTGAGGACGCGGGCGGCGCGTATGCGCAGCTGCTGGAGCGTGGGGGCGGCGATGCCGCCGAGGACGGCCTCGCGGACGGCGTCGCGCATCTCGGCGGGGGCACCGGGGAGGACGGCCTCGGCGCGGCGCAGGTCGCCGAGGGCGGACTCGACGCGGGTGCCGGTCACACCGCAGAGCGCGCCGAGCAGGTCGGCCTCGCCGCGGCCGAGGACGGCCAGGGCGATGGCCACCCGGCGTACGTGGCGCGGCTGTCCGGCCAGGAAGTCCGGGATCATCGAGGCGAGGATCCCCTCGTACACCGCTCCGAGGCGGCGCAGTCCGGCGGCGTCGGGGCGGACTCCGGCGCCGCGCAGTGCGGCGAGCAGCCGGCCGAGGACGAGCGGGTTGCCGCCGCTGACCTCTGTGCAGCGCCGGACGAAGTGGTCGTCGACGGGGCCGCCGAGGGTGCGGTCGATCATGCGGGCCGTCTCGGACGGGTCCAGCGGCCCGAGTTCGAGCAGTGCGCAGCGGTCGTGGGCGAGGAGTTCGGCGAGGACGGGTGTGCCGGGGCCCTCGCACTCGGTGCGCTGGGAGAGCAGGACGAACAGGGGGCGGGCGGCGGCCCGGCGCAGGACGAAGTCGAGGCAGCGCAGGGAGGTTTCGTCGCACCACTGGGCGTCGTCGACGACGAGGGCCAGCGGGCCGGTGGACAGCAGGCCGAGGAGATGCCGGTGGAGGCGGAGCCGGTCGGCGTGCGCGTCGGCGGGGACGGGGGCGGGGTCGGAGAGGGAGGCGGAGTGCGGGGCGAGAAGCACATCGACGGCGCGGCGGGGTGCCGTGCCGTCGTTGTCGCCGGGGCGTCCGCCGAAGCGCCGTACGGTTACTCCTTCGGCCGGAAGGTGTTCGGCGACGGCGGACAGCAGGCTGGTTCTGCCCATCCCGGCCGGGCCCCGGACGAGGACGGCGCGGGCGGCGCCCGCGCGGGTCCGGGCGGCCTGCCGCAGCAGGGTGTTCAGTTCGGTGGAGCGGCCTGGGGGGATCCGGGGCGGGACCCGTTGCGTCCCGATTGCTGTCTCGAAGGTGACCGCCACAGTGTTTCCTCTTTCATGAAGCCACACGCGACCTCTGGCGCCTGGTCGTACGGGAAGATGCCGGATTGTCCGGTGACGTTCCGCAAGTGGGGCGCGAAAGAGCCGACTTGCACGACCAAGATCGGAAAACGACGGTAACAGGGGAACTCGTGGTCACCCACCACGTTTGAGCCAGAATAAAGACGGCGGACGGCCGGAGTCGGCCATCCTGCTTCCCTCCGGGGCCGGTATGTGCCCCCATGGCCGGGTGTCCATACGCGACCATGACGTGACGGATTGAGCCCGAAAATGCTCGTGCCCGGCGGACCCGATATCCGATGGACATATGACTCGGGTACGCTGCGTCGTTCTGTCCGTCCGGCCGGGCACGACCCCGCCGCCGAAAGCGCCGTCACCGAAACACCGGAGCGACCCGTGCAGCTTCACCTGGACCCCGCCGCCGCCCTCCGCCCGGAGCCCTCCCCCGCCGCCACACCCTGGCCCGACGCCGTGGCCGAGCCGGCCGAAGGGGCCCTGGATCTCTGGCTGCTGCACACCCCGGACGCCTGGCTGCGCTCCGCCGATCCCGACCGCTCCCCGCTGGACGCGGGCGAACGCGAGCGGGCCGAGGCCTTCGTGCACGACCTCGACCGCGCCAAGTACGTGGCCGCGCACCTCATGCTGCGCCGGGTGCTGGGTGCCTATCTCGGAGTCGCCCCCGGCGAGGTCGAGTTCACCCGCGAACCCTGCCCGTGCTGCGGCAAGCCGCACGGGCGGCCCGCCGTGACGGCCGCCGGGGCACCGCACTTCTCGATGTCCCACGGCGGCAACCTCGTGCTCGTCGGCGTGGCCGCCGCTCCGGTGGGCGTCGACACCGAGCAGCTCGCCGCCGCGCACACCGTCGAGCAGGTCTCCCAGGCGCTCCATCCCGCCGAGCACCGCGAGGTCATGGCCGCGCCCGCAGTGCGCCGCCCGGCGGTCTTCACCCGGCTGTGGGTGCGCAAGGAGGCCTACCTCAAGGGCCTGGGCACCGGCCTCGGCCGCTCCCCCGACCTCGACTACCTGGGCAACGGCGGCCCCGGCACGCCGGCTTGGCCCGCGGGCTGGACCATCGTCGACGTACCGGTCGGCACGGGCCACGCGGCCGCCGCCGTGCGCGGCCCGCTCACCAGCCGCTACGAGGTGAAGCGGCTGAACCCCGAAGGACTGTGCGTCACTTCTTGACGGCCCACTGCCCGGGCTGCGACGCGAGCCCCGAGTTCATCGCGAACTGCACGGTCTTCACGGTGTCGTTCTCGGGCACCGTGAAGACGATCCAGCCGGTCGCCTTCTGCCCCGCCGCCAGCTTCAGGTCCGCGCCCAGGGACGCCCCTTCGGCGACACTGGCGAGCGTGCTGGCGTTGGTCTTCTGCCCCTGGGCGTCGATGACGCTCGCGCTGTTCTGGGGGCTGTCGGCATAGGGTGCCGTGCCGGTGTTGACGATCTCGAACTCGGCGGCGACGTACTTCTTGCCCGGCTTCGGCGGGGTGTACTTGTTGTCGCTCTTGGCCGGGTCCGCCCAGTTCTTGAGGGTCACATCGAGCTGTTCGCCCGACTTGTTCCCCTTGACGGTGACCTTGCCGCCGACGGCCCCGGACTTCCCGTCGCCCTGACCCTGCGCAGGAGCCGAAGGCGCCTGCGCGGCGGGGCCCTTGCCGGTGGCGGCCGGGTCGGCGGGCTTGGTGTTGTCGTTGCAGGCGGTGGCCGTGGCGGCGACCGCCAGGACGACGGCAACGGCTGCGAGAGGACGGCGCATATTCATTTCCCCCGTGGGTGGTTCGTGATGACCGGCTCATTCTTACGTCACTTTCCAGCCAAGATCATCAGAACCGGCCCCCTGTCGCCGTCCTGTGACATGCACGCGATAAATCCATCGCGCCGGACACGCTCCGGTGACCGCGTCAGCCCTCAGCCGGCATGCGTGAGCTGCACCAGCGTGATGGTGTCGGCGCCGATGAGGATGACGCCCGCCACCCGGCCGCGGGCGATGATCCGCATGATGCCGTCGTCGACGCCGTACGGCGCGGAGTGGGCGACGGGGTCGATCAGGGCGTCGAGGAGACACACGGCGAGGTCGCGGCGCGGCTCGTCGGGCAGGCCCTTGTAGGAGTGGTGGAGCGTCGGGTCCATGCGGAGCCGGTAGGTCACGCGGCACCCCGGTCGTTGCGGTCGGCGGCGGAGTGCAGCTCGTCGGGCGTGACGTCGATGAGGCCCGCCGTGTAGGCGGCCGGCGGCCGGCCGTGTTCGTGGACGAGCTCCCGCAGATGCTCCAGCCGGGGCCGTTCCGCCTCGAAGGCCTCGACGAAGGCGACCCACCGGTCCAGGACGGCGCCGATCTCGCGCACGTCGGTGAAGGACACCTCGCGCATGAAGGTGGCCCTCAACTCGGGGTGCGGCAGGGCGTGGCCGATCCTGTCGATCGTCCACGGCTGGCCGGTGCTCATCGGTCCTCCAGGCGTCGGCGCGGTTCGTGGATCACACCGTAGCGGACGGTGCACCGGGCACACGGCACGGCCGCCGCGCCCATGTGGGGGTGGGGCGCAGCGGCCGGCCGGGGTACTGCTCCGGGGGCTACTTGGTGACGCGCAGCAGCTTGTTGGGCGTGCCCTGGCCCGGGTTGGAGATCTTGTCCGGGGTGGCGGCCGCGACCAGTGCCGACTGGACCTGCGCCGGGGTGGCGTCCTTGTGCTCGGCGAGGTAGACCGCGGCGGCGCCCGTCACGTGCGGGGTGGCCATGGACGTACCGGAGATGGTCTTGGTGCCGGTGTCGCTGTCGTTCCAGTCGGAGGTGATGTCCGTGCCGGGGGCGTACAGCTTGACGACGCTGCCGAAGTTGGAGAAGTCCGACTGCTGGTCGTCCTTGGTGCTGGAGGCGACCGTGATGGCCTCCTTCACACGGGCGGGAGAGCTGTTGCCCGCGTCGGTCGACTCGTTGCCCGCCGCCACGGCGAAGGTGACGCCCGAGGCGATGGCCTTGGAGACGGCCGCGTCGAGTGCCTCGTCGGCACCGCCGCCGAGGCTCATGTTGGCCACCGAGGGGCCCTTGTGGTTCTTGGTGACCCAGTCGATGCCGGCGACGACCTGCTCCGTGGAGCCGGAGCCCTGGGCGTCCAGCACCCGGACCGCCACGATCTTCGCCTTCTTGGCCACGCCGTGCTCGGTGCCGGCGATGGTGCCCGCGACGTGCGTGCCGTGGCCGTTGCCGTCGTCCGCGTTGTCGTTGTTGTCGATGGCGTTGAAGCCGTAGGAGGCGCGTCCGCCGAAGTCCTTGTGGCTGATGCGCACACCGGTGTCGATGACATAGGCGGTGACGCCCTCGCCCGCGCTGTCCGGGTAGGTGTACTTGCCGTCGCCCTGGGTCTCGGTCTGGTCGATCCGGTCCAGACCCCAGGACGGCGGCTTCTCCTGCGTGGTGTTGATGGTGAAGCGGTGGTTCTGGACCACCTTCGCGACCGCCGGGTCGGCGGCGAGCCGCTTGGCGGCGGTCCGGTCCAGGCCGCTGGCGGAGAAGCCGTGGATCGCGGAGCTGTAGGTGCGGTTGACCTTGGCTCCGTACCGCTCGGCGAGGTTCTTGCTCTCCTTGCCGGTGGCCTGGGCGGCAGCCATGCCCTTGCCGTCCTTCAGCATGACGATGTAGCTGCCGTCGATGGCGCCCTTGGCCTCCGTCCCGTAGACGGTGCCTTCCTTGGGCGTCGATGCACCGGCGGGCAGGACCAGCAGCGTGGCTCCTGCCGTTGCGGCCGCCGCGGTGGCTATCGCCAGGACGAGACGCCGCTTCCCGGTGCGTTTGTGGGTTGCCATAACGAGGGTTCCTCCTCGTGGAGTTGTGTGGGGGATTGCGCGGTGCACGCGCAACAACACCCGGAACAGCGGATGATCCGCGTCCGGGTGCCCACGACCCTGTCAGGCTTGACACGCTCAGATCAAACCTTCACGGGGAGGTGTGAGATAGGCAACGTCGTTGCGTAACTACAAACCCCTTTGAAAGACGGCAATTTGGAAAGGTCTTGCGTTCAACTGCCATGAACGCAAAGCACTTTAACGGATGGGCACCCCGGAAACCGCCCGGGCGATGACGAGTCGCTGGATCTCGCTCGTGCCCTCAAATACCGTGTAAATGGCGGCATCCCGGTGCATGCGCTCCACGGGGTATTCGCGGGTGTAGCCGTTGCCGCCCAGGATCTGCATCGCCTGCGCCGTGACGGACTTCGCCGTCTCCCCCGCGAACAGCTTGGACATCGAACCCTCGGCCGCCGTGAAGGGTTTGCCCGCGGCCGCCATCCAGGACGCGCGCCAGACGAGCAGCCGCGCCGCGTCGATCCGCGTGCGCATGTCGGCGAGCTGGAAGGCGACGCCCTGGTTGTCGATGATCGGGCGGCCGAACTGCACCCGCGTCTGCGCGTAGTCCAGGGCCACTTCGTACGCGGCCCGGGCGGTGCCGACCGCCTGCGCGCCCACGGCGGGGCGGGAGGCCTCGAACGTGGCCATGGCGGCGTTCTTGACACGCTCGCCCCCGCCGCCCGCGGCGGCGCGCTCACGGGCGCGCGCCAGGCGCTCGTCCAGCTTCTCCTTGCCGCCGAGCAGACAGCTGCCGGGCACCCGCACGTCCCGCAGGACCACCTCGGCCGTGTGGGAGGCGCGGATGCCGTGCTTCTTGAACTTCTGCCCCTGGGAGAGCCCGGCCGTGCCCGGCGGCACGATGAAGGAGGCGTGGCCGCGCGGGCCGAGTCCGGGGTCGACGACGGCGACGACCACGTGCACGTTGGCGATGCCGCCGTTCGTGGCCCAGGTCTTGGTGCCGTTGATCACCCACTCGTCCTTCGCCGCGTCGTACACCGCGCGGGTGCGCATCGCCGCGACGTCCGAGCCGGCGTCGGGCTCGGACGAACAGAAGGCGGCCACCTTCACATCGTCGGCGTCGCCGTACATCTGCGGGATCCAGGTGCCGATCTGCTCGTCGGTGCCGTTGGCGAGGACACCGACCGCCGCCAGGGCGGTGCCGGCGATCGCCAGGCCCAGGCCGGCGTCGCCCCAGAAGAGTTCCTCCAGGGCCATGGGGATGCCGAGACCCGTCGGGTCGAAGAACTGCTGGGCGTAGAAGTCGAGCGAGTAGAGACCGATCTTGGCCGCCTCCTGCACGACGGGCCAGGGGAACTCCTCGCGCTCGTCCCACTCGGCCGCGGCCGGCCGCATCACATCGGCGGCGAAGCCGTGGATCCAGTCCCGGACGGCTTTCTGATCCTCGTTCAGCTCCAGGGCGAACTCGGCCATGTCCCCTCCCAGCCATCGTTACCATCGGTAACGCGAGTATGTTACCCGTCGGTAGGAGGCGTCAAGAGGCCATCGTCTCCGCCCGCCCCTCGAATCCGTTGCGTGGAGCGGGTGTTACGTTGCGCAGGCGTCATGCACCACGGGTCGTGACGCCATGAACCACAGGGGCGGGGAGGCACGTCATATGGAGACCAGCCAGCGGGAAGACCAGCAGCGGGCGGCGGAACAGCGGCGCAAGGAGCTGCTGGAGGCCGCGGACCGGGTGGTGCTGAGGGACGGGCCGGGGGCGTCGATGAACGCCATCGCGGCCGAGGCGGGGATCACCAAGCCGATCCTCTACCGGCACTTCGGCGACAAGGGCGGGCTCTACCGGGCGCTCGCCGCGCGGCACACCGAGGCACTGCTGGACGGGCTGCGCGCCGCACTCGACGCGCCCGTCGGCCGGCGCGAGCGGGTCGAGTCGACGCTCGACACCTATCTCGCGGCCATCGAGGCACGGCCCCAGGTGTACCGCTTCCTGATGCATCCCGCGGAGGAGGAGCCGCCCTCGGAGCAGGGCTTCGACGTGGGCAAGCACTCCGCGCCGCTGCTCCGGCGGCTGGGCGAGGAACTGGCCGAGGTGATAGCGGAACGGGTCGACCTCGGCCCGGACGGCGGAGAGCTGGCGCGGGCCTGGGGCCACGGGATCGTGGGCATGATGCACGCCGCCGGCGACTGGTGGCTCCGTGAGCGGCCGTTCCCCCGCGGGAGGCTGGTGCGGCACCTGGCCGATCTGCTGTGGGGCCGCCTTGCCGTTGCCGGCGACCTGGCCGGGGGGCCGGGGTTCTGAACGGGGGCCTCGCCCCGTGACGCGCCCCGTAGGGGCGCGGGGAACTGCGCGACAAGTCACGACGCTCCCGCAGTCGAGGTACCCGGGCTGGGCCCCGGACCCCTGGGGTGGTGCGTCATCTGCGGGTCGGCGGGGGCTGATCGCGCAGTTCCCCGCGCCCCTACGGGGCGCCGGTGCGCAGCATCTCCGTACGCCCCGCCCACGGCGCCCTGCGCGCAGCGCGAAGGACGCGCCACCGGCGCATACCGGCGAGCCGGTCCACGTACAGCCCACCCTCCAGGTGGTCGCACTCGTGCTGCAGGCACCGCGCGAAGAACCCGGTGCCGCGCACCCGCACGGGGTCACCGTCCACGGTGACCCCCTCCACGACGGCCTCGTCGAACCGCTCGGTCCCCGCCTCCAGCCCCGGCAGGGAAAGGCAGCCCTCGGGCCCGCGCACCGTGATGCCCCCGGTCTCGACCAGCCGCGGGTTCACGATGTGGCCGACGTGGCGCACGTCCTCGTCGTCGGGGCAGTCGTAGACGAAGACCCGCAGCCCGACCCCGATCTGGTTGGCGGCGAGCCCCACCCCGTTCGCCGCGTACATCGTGGCGAACATGTCCTCGACAAGCCGGCCCAGGTCCGGGCCGAATGCGGTGACCTCGGCGCAGGAGGCGGCCAGCCCTCGGTCCCCGAGGAGCCTCATGGGTCTGACTTGTCCGGAACTGCCGGGTATCGAGCCTCTGCGCATGGGCTCAAGAGTACGTTCCTGCAGGCGGCCGGTTCGGGGCCCGGCCGGGATCTCGATAGGCTGATCCCGACCGAGGCCTCCTGGCCGGCGATTCGGCACGGGGGGAGCGTTCCACCGGCGGACCAGGATCGGGCCCGGCGCGGATGCAAGGAGGATCTAGGACGATGGCAGGCAACACGGGGCCGATGTCGCCGCGGGCCAAGCTGGCCGTGACGGCGGGCAAGGCTGCTGCGGCGGTGTCTCGGGCCGCGGGGCGCGGCAGCGGATCGGTGATCGGCGGCAAGGTCGCGCTCAAGCTCGACCCCGACCTGCTGGCCCGGCTGGCGACCCACCTGGACGTGGTCCTGGTGTCCGCCACCAACGGCAAGACCACCACGACCCGGCTGATCGCCGAGGCGCTGCGGGCCAGCGGACCGGTGGTGTCCAACGCCCTGGGCGCCAACATGCCCGCGGGCATCACCTCCGCCCTGGCCGGCGGCTCGGACGCGCGCTACGGCGTGATCGAGGTGGACGAGAAGTACCTGGCGGGCGTCGCGCGCGATGTGAACCCCAAGGCCATAGCGCTGCTGAACCTCTCGCGCGACCAGCTCGACCGCGCCGCGGAGACCCGCATGCTGGCCGAGAAGTGGCGCGAGGGCCTGACCGGCACCAAGGCCGTGATCATCGCCAACGCCGACGACCCGCTGATCGTGTGGGCCGCCTCCTCCTCGCCGAACGTGGTGTGGGTCGCGGTGGGCCAGGAGTGGAAGGACGACGCCTGGTCCTGCCCGTCGTGCGGCGGCGTGATGCAGCGTCCCGGCGACGACTGGTTCTGCGGCGAGTGCGGCTTCCGCCGGCCCACCCCGAGCTGGGCGCTGTCCGGCGACTACGTGCTCGACCCGCACGGCTCGGCGTGGCCGATCCATCTGCAGCTGCCGGGCCGGGCCAACAAGGCCAACGCCACCACCTCCGCCGCCGTGGCCGCCACCTTCGGGGTGCCGCCGCAGGTCGCGCTGGAGCGGATGTACCAGGTGCAGGCGGTGGCCGGCCGGTACGACACGGTGAACTTCCTGGGCCGCGACGTCCGGCTGCTGCTGGCGAAGAACCCGGCCGGCTGGCTGGAGACCTTCTCCCTGATCGACGGCCCCCCGGCCCCGGTGATCCTCTCGGTGAACGCCCGCGGCGCGGACGGCACCGACACCTCCTGGCTGTGGGACGTCGACTACACCCGGCTCGCCGGGCACCCGATCTTCGTCATCGGCGACCGCAAGCTCGACCTGGCGGTGCGCCTGGAGGTCGCGGGCGTGGACTTCCGGGTCTGCGAGACCGTGGACGAGGCCGTGCAGTCGGCGCCGCCCGGCCGGATCGAGCTGATCGCCAACTACACGGCGTTCCAGGACGTCCGCCGCCGCGTCGGCAACTGAAGACCCACCACGGAAGGATTGTGAGCATGAGCCAGAACAGTCTGCGCGTGGTCTGGGTCTACCCCGACCTGCTCAGCACCTACGGCGACCAGGGCAACACCCTGGTCCTGGAGCGGCGGGCGCAGCAGCGCCGGCTGGACGTCCAGCGCCTGGACGTCCGTTCCGACCAGCAGATCCCCACCTCGGGCGACATCTACCTGATCGGCGGCGGCGAGGACCGCCCGCAGCGGCTGGCCGCCGAGCGGCTGCGCCGCGACGGCGGCCTCAACCGGGCCGTGGCCAACGGCGCGATCGTCTTCTCGGTCTGCGCCGGCTACCAGATCCTGGGCCACGAGTTCGTCAACGACCTGGGCCGGCGCGAGCAGGGCCTGGGCCTGCTGGACGTGATCAGCACCCGCGGCGAGGGCGAGCGCTGCGTCGGCGACGTGCTCGCCGACATCGACCCGCAGCTCAACCTGCCGCCGCTGA
This sequence comes from Streptomyces morookaense, assembly GCF_013030945.1. Lineage (GTDB taxonomy): Bacteria > Actinomycetota > Actinomycetes > Streptomycetales > Streptomycetaceae > Streptomyces > Streptomyces morookaensis. The sequence continues at coordinate 56,188 of NZ_JABBXF010000012.1, forward strand.
CCGGGTTCGAGAACCACCAGGGCGTCACCCACCTGGGCCCGACGGCCCGCCCGTTCGCCCGGGTCCGCTTCGGCAAGGGCAACGGCACGGGCGACGGCACCGAGGGCGCGTTCAACGACACGGTCTTCGGCACCTACATGCACGGCCCCGTCATGGCCCGCAACCCGCACATCGCGGACCTGCTGATCAAGCTGGCGCTGGACGTCAACGCCCTGCCCCCGGTGGACGACCGCTGGTACGAGGCACTCCGCAACGAGCGCATCGCGGCGGCGACACAGCCCGCATGACGGACGGTCGCGGTCCCCGCCGCCCACTCTGAACTAGGGTGGCGGGGATTCCAGCCGGACGACGGGGTCCGGTCTCCGGCCCTGTTGTGAAGGTTCCCTGTCATGCGCATCGGTGTACTCACCTCCGGCGGCGACTGCCCCGGACTCAACGCCGTCATCAGGTCCGTCGTGCACCGTGCGGTCGTCGACCACGGTGACGAGGTCGTCGGCTTCCGCGACGGCTGGCGGGGCCTGCTCGAAGGGGATCACCGGCCGCTCGGCCTGGAGGACGTGGCCGGCATCCTGGCCACCGGCGGCACGATCCTGGGCTCCTCGCGCGTGCAGCCCGCCCAGCTGCGGGACGGCGTCGAGCGAGCCAAGGAGCACGTCGCCGCCCTCGGCATCGACGCCGTGATCCCGATCGGCGGCGAGGGCACCCTCAAGGCGGCCCGGCTGCTGTCGGACGCGGGGCTGCCCGTCGTCGGCGTCCCCAAGACGATAGACAACGACATCACCTCCACCGATGTGACCTTCGGCTTCGACACCGCGGTCGGCGTGGCCACCGACGCCCTGGACCGGCTCAAGACCACCGCCGAGTCGCACCAACGGGTCCTCATCGTCGAGGTGATGGGCCGTCACACGGGCTGGATCGCCCTCAACTCCGGTATGGCCGCGGGCGCCCACGCCATCGTCGTGCCCGAGCGGCCCTTCGACATCGAGGAACTGGCCGAGGTGGTCGGCAAGCGCTTCGCCGACGGCAAGCGCTTCGCGATCGTCGTGGTGGCCGAGGGCGCGAAGCCGCGCGAGGGCACGATGGCGTTCGAGACGGGCGGTACGGACGTCTACGGGCACGAGCGGTTCGCCGGTGTGGCACGGCAGTTGGCCGGCGAGCTGGAGCGGCGGCTCGGCAAGGAGGCCCGTCCGGTCATCCTCGGGCACGTGCAGCGCGGCGGCACGCCCAGCGCCTACGACAGGGTGCTGGCCACGCGCTTCGGCTGGCACGCGGTGGAGGCGGTGCACCGCAAGGAGTTCGGCATGATGACGGCGCTGCGCGGCAACGAGATCACGCTGGTGCCACTGGCCGATGCGGTCGCGCAGTTGAAGACGGTGCCGGAGGACCGATACTCCGAGGTCGAGTGCGTGCTGTGAGGCCACCCCGCGGCTGATCGCCCGCGAGTGCGCCTCTACTCTGGTCGAGGCGCATTGGTCCGAATTGGGAGAGAGTGGATGGATCACAGCGGGCATCACGGCATGATGATGATGGACATGCCGCCGTTCACGCTGGGACGGGGCCTGGAGTTCAGCGGCGACCCGTTCTTCATGATCGGCAGCCTGCTGGGCCTGGGGCTCTACGGCTGGGCCGTGGTGCGACTGCGGCGGCGCGGCGACAAGTGGCCGGTCGGCCGGACCGTGGCGTGGGTCCTGGGCGTGCTGTCGGTGGCCCTGGTGATGTGCACCAAGCTCAACGACTACGGCATGGTCATGTTCAGCGTGCACATGGTGCAGCACATGGTCATCAGCATGCTCTCCCCCATCCTGCTCCTGCTGGGCGCGCCGGTGACGCTGACGCTGCGCGCGCTGCCGGCGGCGGGCCGCGGCCGCAAGGGCCCGCGCGAGTTGCTGGTCGCCCTGCTGCACAGTCGCTACATGCGCGTCATCACGCACCCGGCGTTCACGATCCCGCTGTTCATCGCGAGCCTCTACGCGCTGTACTTCAGCCCGCTCTTCGACTTCCTGATGGAGACGAAGACCGGACACATCGCGATGATGGTCCACTTCCTCGCCGTGGGCCTGGTGTTCTTCTGGCCGATCATGGGCGTGGACCCGGGTCCGCACCGGCCGGGCTATGTGATGCGGATGCTGGAGCTGTTCGCGGGCATGCCGTTCCACGCGTTCTTCGGCATCGCGCTGATGATGGCGACCCAGCCGATGATCGGCACGTACATGCACCCGCCGGCCTCGCTGGGCATCGACGCCCTGTCCGACCAGACGGCGGCGGGCGGCATCGCCTGGGCGTTCAGCGAGATCCCCTCGGTCGTGGTGCTGATCGCGCTGGTCTACCAGTGGTACCGCTCCGAGCAGCGGCAGGCGAAGCGGAGCGACCGCAACGCGGCCCGGGACGGCGACAAGGAACTGGCGGCCTACAACGCCTACCTGGCCTCGCTCCGGGCGCGCGAGCAGCAGTAGGCGGTCACCAGGGTGTGGCGGACGGACCGCGGCAAGGAGACCATGGACTCCTGGCCGCGGTCCGCGCGTTTGTACAGTGCTGTACGGCTGTGCGGAACCGCAGTTGAGGAGGTGCGGGATGCCCGGCTCGACCAAGGCGATGGCGGTACTGACGGTGGGCGCGCTGATCGCGGTGACCGCCTATTCCGTCGCGCTCGGCAGCAACGGCTGGCTGTGGTTCACGTGGCTGGTGCTGGGGGCGGCGACGGTGGGGGTCGCGGTGGCCCGCAGAACGTGACGCCTCCGGGGGGCTCCGGGGTCAGAACCGGAAGACCGGTCCGGTGGCGGCGTCGAGCACGCAGGCGTTGCCGAAGGCCTTCCGCCAGTGGATGTCCTGCCCGTGCCACTCCCCCTGCGCGGTGGCGATCACCGGGTCCTCCTCCAAGGTGCACGGGTGCGGGTCGCCGCGCAGCGCGTCCGGCCGCCCGCCGGCCGCGATCAGATCCCGGCAGGCCTCGGCCCCGTGCGGGTGCTTCCCGTGCGCTCCGGGGCAGCCGAGCCGGACACCGCGGATCCAGCTGTGCTCGGCACCGGAGACGGTCAGCAGGAGCCGCCCCTCCTCCTGCTCGTCGGCCGATGCCGGGACGAGCGGCAGGGCGAGCAGCGCGGTGGCGGTCGCCGCAGCGGCCGCGGCGGAGCATACGGACATGGACGGGCCTCCCGGGCACGGGGATACGGATACGGGGTGGTGCGGGGTCGCGGGCCAGGCCACCGCGCGCGGGCACACCGCGGCAAGCGGCCGCACCGCCCGCGTCGCCCGTCCGGCGGGCGCGGGCCACTCGGTTGGCGGTGGCCGTGTGACCTGCGGAAAAGCCGTCGCGGTGCGGGGCGGTGGGCCGTACGCTCGGTGCCTTCGACACGGCCCGGGAGGGGAATCCACGGATGAGCGCACGACTGCGCGAGATGGCGAAGGCGACGGAGCAGATCGTCGCCGCGGGCGGCTGGACGACGCCGGACGGCCGCAGGACGGACATCGCGCAGGCGGTGGCCCGGGCCCGGCGGGGGACACGGCTGTACGGGCCGGAGCCGGTCGCCGTTCCGGCGTGGGAACCGGTGGCCGGTACAACGGAGTTCGAGGTGACGGCGGAAGGCAGCCTGGAGGCGGCCCGCCGGCTGGCCGCCACCGCTCCGGTGGCGGTCCTCAACTTCGCCTCGGCCCGCAATCCGGGCGGCGGCTACCTCAACGGCGCACAGGCGCAGGAGGAGGCTCTGTGCCGGGGCTCGGCCCTCTACACCTGTCTGCGCGAGGCACCGGACTTCTACGCGGCCCACCGGGCGGACGCGAGCCCCTTCTACAGCGACCGGGTCATCCACTCCCCCGCCGTCCCGGTCTTCCGGGACGACCGCGGCACGCTCCTCGACACGCCCTTCGAGGCGGGCTTCCTCACCTGCCCGGCCCCCAACGCGGGCGTGATCGCACAGCGCATGCCGGGCGTGAGCGCCCGCGTCCCGGGCGCCCTGGTCACCCGCGCGGAACGCGTTCTGGAGGTGGCGGCTGCGCATCATTACCGTCAACTGGTGCTCGGTGCCTGGGGATGCGGGGTCTTCCGCAACGAACCGGCCGACGTGGCAACGGCGTTCGCCACGCACCTGACCGGCGGGGGCCGCTTCGCGGACTGCTTCGAGCGGGTCGTCTTCGCCGTCCTGGACCGGCGCACGGACTCGCCGGTGCGTGAGGCGTTCGCCCGGCGGTTCCCGCGGGCGGAAAGCTGACGGCCGGCCCGTCCCGTACGGCCACGGGACGGACCGGCGTCACTCACCGGCCCGGAAGCCGGTTCCTAGAAGTTGGTCCAGGAACAGCTCCACGAACAGCTCCATGAACAGCTCGACGGGCAGTCGATGCTGTCCTCGGACTCCTCCTCGGACGGGAGCAGTTGCAGCAGGTTCACATCGTCGGCCATGTCGGATCACCTCCTCTCGCAATGCGGCGGGTCTCCACACCGGGGGGCGGCCGGCGTGGAGGGGCCGGTGTCACCGGGCGCTCGGCGGCCCGGTGAAGGATGTGGGCAGCCAGAGGCGGGGGCCGCCGTCGCGCAGGCGCAGCAGGAAGGCCAGTACACCGGCGAGGCCCGTGTTGTAGTCGGCGGAGACGGCGGCGCCGGTCTCGTCCGGGACGAGGACGCGGCCGTCGTGCACGGCGTGGCGGGCGTAGATGCCGACGGCGAGCTCCTCGGCCCAGCCGCGGTACGTGTCCTGTCCGGTCGCCTCGGCGAGGTCGAGCAGGAACTCGCCGTCGCCGGCCAGTCCGTGGCACTGCGAGGTGCCGGCGTGCCACCGGGAGCGGCGTACGGCGACGGCCGCCCGGTGGCTCGCCTCGCGCAGTCGCTCGTCCCGGGTCTCCTGCCAGAGGCGGATCAGGAAGGTGCCGATCCCGGACGATCCGCTGCACCAGTGCGTCTTGAGGACCCGGCCGGAGGGACCTTCCGGCCAGTAGGCGGCGCCGTCCTTCGACTGGGCCGTCGCGAGCAGGGTTTCGCCCGCTTCGGCCGCCATGGCGAGGTGACCGCTGTCGTGGGCGGCCCGGCCCGCGGCGAGCAGGAACGCTCCGGCTCCGGCGACCCCGTGGGCGAAGCCGTAGTGGACGAGGCCGGCCAGCCGGGACGCCGAGCCGCGGGGTACCGGCCAGTAGGAAAGGGTCTCCCTGCGCTCGCGTGCCGCCGCGACCGCGTCGGCGGCCTCCCGGGCCCGGTCCAGGAAGCGGTCGCTGCCCGTGTCCTCCCAGAAGCGGAGCTGGGTCATGCCCGCCCCGGCCGCCCCGTGGCAGATGTCGGGGTTGGGCGGACGCAGCGGTACGCGCCCGGCGAGCTCGTGCGCCTGCGCGACCAGTTCCTCGTCGCCCAGGGCCCGGCCGGCTGCGAGCAGCGCCCATGCGGTGCCGGAACGGCCGAAGTGGAGTCCGGGCAGCACGCGCGGTTCGCGGCCCACCGTGCGGCCGGTCCAGTGCGCTGCAGCGGCAACGGCCTCCCGCAGGGCGGGGTCCGGGGCGGACTCGTACGCGCGGACCAGTACGCCGAGGATGCCCGCGGCGCCGTGCTGGACGTTGCACGGGTCGGTCGTGGCACCGAACGGCGAGGGCGGCCACAGGTGTTGCGGCGCGGCGGGGTCCATCGTGGTGAGCAGGTGGTCCAGCGCGTCGCCGATCAGCTGCTTCAGCTCCGCGTCGCCCAGCCGGCCGGGGCGGCGCAGCGGCGTGCCGCCGCCGAGGAGGCCCCGTACGGCGCCGGGTCCGGGACGCCGTGCGGGGTCGTCGTGCATCAGGGCGACGATGGCGGGGGCGAGGCGCCGTGCGGCGGGGTTGCCGGCGCACAGGGTGCCGAGCCAGTCCTGGATCCGCCGGTGCCCCGGGCGCACCATGGGCCGGTCGGGCGGCAGTTGGGGATCGACGCCGGTGGCGGCGTGGAAGAGGGTGGCGCCCAGGCTGTAGCAGTCGGCCGTGGGCCCGGGTGCCGTGCCGATGTACGGGGAGGCGATCTGCTCCGGGGCGGCGTAGCCCGGCGTGTACACGCGGGTGACCGGGTCGCCCGGGCGGGCGAGGTGTTCCAGGTCGATCAGGCGGAGTTCCTCGTCCGGCAGCACCATGACGTTGCCGGGGTTGAAGTCCCGTAACACGAGGCCGTGGCCGTGGACGAGCTCCACGAGTTCCAGCAGTTGCCAGGCGATCCGTTCCACGGCGTCGTCCGGCGGACCCCAGGTGCCGCCGTCGTGCGCGATGTTGTCGGCCACCCATCTGCGCAGGGTGACGCCCGGCAGTTCCTCCTGGACTAGGAAGAGGTCGTGCTGCTGCTCGAAGAGGCCGAGCGGGCGAGGCGTGATGCCGGTCGGTTCCAGCAGTTCGAGCATGGCGGCTTCGTTCCGCCGAGCGTCCCGCACGTCCTGGCCGGTGAGGGTGGCGCCGGTGTGCGGGCGGGCCTGCTTGATGACGACGGGCAGCCCGGTCTCGTCGTCCGTCGCCCGGTACACCCCGCCCGTGAACGCGTGGCGGACGACCTGCCGTACGGTGTACCGGCCGTCGAGCCGGACGGCTCCGGCGGCTGTGCCGCCGTGCGCGACGGACGGCGAGGCGAAAGGATCGTGGGGCGCCCAGCGCGGCGGGGAGAACCAGGCGTGGCGCTCGTCCCGGGCCAGGGTCCCGTCCGGGGCCATCAGCATGGCTTCGTACGAACCGTCGTCGCCCAGGACCGGAACCCCGTCGTGGACCCCGAATCGGTAGTGCACCAGGCTGCCCGCCCGATAGGGACGGTCGGAGAGAATACCGGGACCTGGCAGCCCCAGGGTCGCCCGATGCAGTTCCGCCGCAAGTTCCCGGAGTCGGTTCTCGTCCCCGTCCGGATATGCGGTGATGAATTTCCCGCCGCTGCCCCGGCCGTACCCCCGGGAGAGCAGTTCGGTCACCCGCGCGAGAGAGCCGGCGAACTTGAACGCGCAGCGGTGTCCGACGAGTACGTCCGCTGCCCGCGCGAGCACGAGCGGCGCGGACAGCGGGGTCGCGGAAAGGTGCAGTTTCCATCCCTGGACCCCGGGGCGCTTGCCGCACGGTGCGACGTGGCACCAGAAATCCCCCTGGACGATGTGCCATTCCGTGGCGCCATGACGGGCGAGGGCAGCTCGGACGCATCCGCGGAGCAGCGGGGCATCACCGGGGAATTCACGGTCGTCACAGGTCATGGGCCGCCCACCTTCCGGATATCCGTGCCTGTCGTGCGGCTGCTCAACATAGCCGTCCCGACGGACCGTTGACCCACCCCCTCACAGCACCCCGTGTACCGGCCACCCGAAAACAGCCAGAGGAATGATCGATTTCATTTCCGCGCATTTCATTTATGCTTCATCGCACGCGTGCGATCTCCGCTGGCCAATGGTTTTCGCGGGCGGACCGGAAGGCTACGTTTCAGCGGATCCCGGCGGACCGCGCGACGGTCGATCCGACGCAAAAGGACTGCCCGGCCCGGCCCGTGCTGTTGCCGCTGCTCCGGAACCTGTGCAAGCCTGAACAGAAGGAGCGGTCGACCGCCTGCTGAAGTTATCTGTCCGACTTCAGGAGAGGCGAATGCCATGACATCCTCCCCGCACACACCCGGCGAACACCACGGCACGGAGCCACAGGGCTTCGGACCCGGCGGTGGGCTGGAGGCGCTGGCCCGTGCCGGCTGGCAGATTCTGCTGAGCACCGCCGTGGCGTCCGTGGCCCTCGGCGTCATCGTCCTGGCCTGGCCCAGGGCCAGTCTCACCGTGGTCGGTGTCCTCTTCGGCATCTACCTGCTGGCCGTCGGGGTCTTCCAGCTGGCGGGCGCCTTCGGGCACCACATCCCGGGGCACATGCGCGCCCTCGGCTTCATCAGCGGCGGCCTGTGCGTCCTGCTCGGCCTGGTGGCCCTCCGCGGTCCGGCGCAGTCGATCCTGCTGCTCGCCCTCTGGATCGGGTTCGGCTGGCTGCTCCGGGGCGTCATGCTGACGGGCGTGGCCCTGTCCACCCCGGCCCTGCCCGCCCGCGGCTGGCAGCTGTTCCTCGGCATCATCAGCGTCCTGGCCGGGATCGTGATGGTCAGCGCCCCCTTCCATTCGATCGCCGTGCTCACCCTGGTCACCGGCATCCTGCTGGTCGCGCTCGGGCTGGTCGAGGCCGTCCACGGCATCCAGCTCCGCGCCCGCCTGGGCCGCACGTCCCGCCCGGCCGCGCCGGGCACCACGCAGGGCCACCGCTGGCACCTGCGGCCCCAGCACTAGGGGTTCTGCGTCAGGCCGTGGCCGACGGGAGGCACTTGCGGATCAGCTCGTGGGCGAGATGCGCCGTCACCAGCAGGTCCTCACGATCCGCGCCGAGGCCGGCTTGCACCGACAGGCCGTGCACGACGGACTGGACGAGACCCGTCAGCGCCGCTGCGTCGGTGCCGCCGGTGAGTTCCCCGTCCTGGACGGCCTGCTCGATGCGTGCGAGGAGAGTGCGCTCGTTCCAGCCGTGCAGTTCGGCGTAGTAGGCGCCCGGATGAGCGACGCGCACGCGTGGCGACACGTCGCGACCGCTGTCGCCGCCTGGCCGTCGGTGACGGTCGTCAACCGCCGGGGCCGCACCCCTTCGGGGCCGTTGACCGGCTCGTACTCACTGCGGTCGGAAGTCGAGGACCTGTGCGTGGTCCTCGACCAATTCGAGGACACGCAGGCGTTGTTCGGCTGGAGCTACGGCGGCTTGATCGCGTTGCTGGCCGCCGATGAACGCCCGCTGCACCAGGTGATCGCCTACGAGCCGGTGATACGGCCGTTCGGCAGTCACGCCCTGCCGGACCTGAAGGCCGCCGAAGGGGCGGCGGACCGGGATGCCACCGTCGAGACGGTGAGCCGGCAGATCGCCGGCCTCGATACCGCGGAGATCGAGGCCCTGCGGGCGGACCGCCGGGGCTGGGCGGCCTTGCAGCACCTGAGCAGGACGGCGTACGCCGAAATCGCCGCGCTGAACGCGGCGCCGACACCGTATGAGCTGGCGCGACGAGCGACGCATGTCGACCTGATCCTCGGTCGATGTCATCGGGGAACGTCCGCGTACGACATGGCGTTCGACGACGTCCGGAAGCGCATCCCCGGTGCCGCGGTCCACATGCTTCCGGGCCAGGGTCACATGGCCCACCTCCAGGCGCCGGCAGAACTCGCCCGCCTGCTCGACGGACTCGCCACCGCGTGATGACCGCACGCGACCCGTCGGGCACGCAACGCCCCGGTTCCCGGCCGGAACCGGGGCGTTGCACAGACGGTCAGCTCTGGCGGAAGTCCGTGAAGTCCGCCTGGCCGGTGGTGCCCTCGCTGTGCGAGCTGGTGAAGACGCCGACGTCCTGAACGGCGTTCACGTGCGGAAGAGTTGCCGTGCCGACCCGGGTCCACGTCACGCCGTCCGCCGAGCGGTACCCGGTGAACGTCGAGCCCGAGCGCGTCAGTTTGAGCCGGGTCGGGTACGCGGCCGTGCCGCTTCCCTCGTTGGACGGAGCGCTGTTGGAGTCGAGGCGGCCGCTGCCGGTGCTGTCCCACTGGAGGACGTAGCCCTTGCCGGGGGCTTCGGCGAGGATGACGTAGCCCGGTGAAGTGCCGGGCCCGGTGATGTCGTTGCGCACCATGATGCCCGCCTTGGCCCACTCGCTGGTGGGGGTCTGGGCCGTCAGTTCGACGGTGGTCGTGGAGCCGTCGTGCTCCGCGCCCGGCCGGTAGATCGCGCTGTACTGGTCGACGCGGGACCACAGGTCGGCGCCCGCGCCGTCGATCGCGAGACGGTCCCCCTGCGCGCCGAAGACGGCGGCGTTGTCGGTGAAGGTCTTCAGCGGCGCCCGGACCGGTGCCGCGAGCTCCACGGCGTTCGGCGCGGCGATCGTCCGGGAGCCGCCGGGCCCGCGGACGGACGCGGTGCCGGTGACCGTGGCGCGGGTGATCGGCGCGGGGAGGACGGCCGGTGCGGTCACGCGGAACCTGGCCACCGCCTGCTGCCCGCCCGCGAGTCGGGCGAACCGGACGGGCGTGAGCGGGGTCGCGGCCCAGCCGGTGGGGGTCGCGACGCCGAGCTGCAGGCCGTCGGCGGTCCGCGTGCCGTGGTTGGTCAGGGTGGCCGTCACCGTGGCGGAGCTGCCGGCCGTCCAGCCGGGCGCGGTGGTGTCCAGCACCAGGTGCGGTGCGTACCGGCCCGGCGTCGCGGTGGGTGCGACGCGGTACATGACGGTGCCGTGGCCGGGCACGGTGGCGCTGATGACCCCGGCGCTCTCGGTGGTGCGGTGCTCCCACAGATCCCGCAGGGCGTAACCGCGCGCGGGGCCCAGCCCGATGTCACGGGCGGTGGTGGAGATCACGGCGGGTGCGGTGTTCTCGTTGAACAGCGTCACCGCAACACTTCCGTCGGCGAGCGGCTTGGCCAGCACGTCCAGGCCGTTCTTCATGCTCACCGGCCGTCCCTGCCGGCCGAGCCGGTCCTGGTCGACGGCGATGACCTCCTTGTTGCCGTAGACGGCGAGGGTCTCGGGCCGTGCCGAGCGCAGGTCGGCGCCGGAGATCAGCGGGGCGGCCATCTCGGCCCAGAGCGAGAACTCGGTGCGGTCCTCCACGGGCGTCATGCCGTTGCCGACTTCGAGCATGTCGGGGTCGTTCCAGGCCCCCGGCCCGGCCGCGTCGGCGAGCTTGGCGTTCTGGTGGAAGATGTACAGCATCCGACCGTACGAAGCGTCGATGTCACCGGTGGTGCGCCAGAGGTTGCCGACGGGGCGGGCCCAGCTCGCCACGGATTCCTCGCCCCAGTTGCAGAGGCTGTAGACGATGGGGCGACGGGTCCTGGCCAGGGCATCGCCCATGGCCTGGTAGCGCTGCCGGGACGGGATACCGAGGTTGTTGCAGTTGTCGTACTTCAGGTAGTCGACTCCCCAGGCGGCGAAGGAGTCGGCGTCGCGCTGCTCATGGCCGAGGCTGCCGGGATAGCCGGCGCAGGTCTTCGTGCCGGCGCTCTCGTAGATGCCGAGCTTGAGGCCCTTGCCGTGCACATAGCGGGCCACGCCCGCGATGCCGTGCGGGAACTTGGCCGGGTCCGGGACGAGTTGGCCGTCGGCGCCGCGGGAACCCGCCATCCAGCAGTCGTCGATGTTGACGTACGTGTAGCCGGCGTCCCGCAGCCCGCTGGCGACGATCTTGTCGGCGGTCTGCTCGACCAGCTTCTCGCCGACGTTGCAGCCGAAGGCGTTCCAGTCGTTCCAGCCCATGGGCGGGGTCCGGGCCAGTCCGTTGTCGAGCGCGGCGGCCGGGGTGACCGCGACGGGCAGCGCCGCCAGGGGTGCCGCCACCAGGGCGGCGGCGATCAGGGCAGCCCACGTTCTTCGCATCGGTTCTCCTGTGGTCCGGTGGTGGTCCGGGAGCGGATCTGATGCCTTGCGTCGAGCGGGTGCGGGGGGATCGAACCAAATCCAACACAACCAGTCAAGGGGCAACAGAAGATAACCGAAAGCAACGGCACATTGCGCCCTTGCCCCGAGTCGTCAGTCCTTCCGTCCCGCCACGGCGACACCGACACCGAGGCCGATCATCGTGAGCCCGCCCAGGCCGCCGACCAGCGCGAGCCGTTGCGGTGAACGGGCGAACCAGTCCCGCGCGGTGGCCGCGGTCAGTCCCCACACGCTGTCCGACACCACACCGATACCGGTGAACACCAGGCCGAGCAGCAGCATCTGGGCCGCCACGTGCCCGCGGTCGCGATCGACGAACTGCGGCAGCATCGCCGTGAAGTACACGATCGTCTTCGGGTTGGCCACACCCACCGCGAACCCCTCCCACACCGAGCGCAGATCCCCTCGCGGGGACCCGGATCCGGTGAACGCCGCCTGCAGCGACCCGCGTTGCCGCCACGCCTGCACACCGAGGCACACCAGGTACGCCGCACCGGCCAGTTTCACCGCGGTGAAGACGAGCACGGAGCGTTCCACGACCGCGCCGACCCCGAACGCCACGGCCACGATGAGCACTTGGGCGCCGAGCATGTTCCCGGCGACGGATGTCAGGGCGGCACGGCGACCCTGCGCCAGCGCCCGCCCGATGACGAACAGCACGCTCGGACCGGGAATCACGATGACCAGGAACGACATGGCCGCGAAGGCGAGGATGCGGGCACCGGGCATGCACCCAACCTTCGCAGGTCGCGGACCAAGTGCACCATGAACTCTTGGCAACGCCGCCGACCGGGCCGATGCTAGGCGCACCGCCACGGCCTGAGAGGGACTGATCCGCATGGGGATCTACGGCCAGGACTGGGCCAGTTACCAGTCGTCGAACCCGGATACGACAGGCCTGTCGTTCGCGTTCGTCAAAGTGAGCGAGGGCCTGTCGTACATCAACCCCAAGTGGGCGTCACAGCGCGACCACGCCAAGGCCCACGGCCTGGTCTGGGGCGCCTACCACTACCCGCACATGGCCAACAGCCCCACCGGCGAAGCCGACTTCTTCCTCGCCCAGGTCGCCTGGCAGCCGGGGGACATCGTCGTCCTCGACTGGGAAGGCTACGACGACGCCAACAGCGGCGTCCCCAAGGCCCGCCAGGTCGCCTACCGGGACGCCTGGCTGAGCCACGTCAAGTCGACGATGCCCGATCACGCGGTCGGCATGTACTGCAATCTCGACTACTGGCTGAACGTCGACACCACCTCGAACTGCGGCGACTTCCTCTGGATCGCCACCGCCGGACGCCCCGCCGGCAGCCCCGGCATACAGGCTCCCTGGCTCTTCCACCAGTACAGCGACGACGGCGTCGACCGCGACTACTGCCACCTCGGCAGCAGGGCGGCCCTCCGGGACTGGTCGCTGTCCTTCCAGCAGCCCGCACCCCCCACCCCTCACTACACGGAGGACGACATGCTCGCCTACCTGCCTCCGATCCCCGCGAACACGACCGTCGACCTGCCGGTCGAACCCGCCGGGACACCGACCAACCCCCAAGGCAGCGCCCGCAACGGCCCCATGTGGCTCTGCCTGGCCCCGCAGGGCGCCGAAGGCCAGGTGGTCACCGCCTTCCACCACGAAAGAGGCGACTGGGACGCCCCCGCCGCGCCCGTCACCCTGACGCTCACCGGCAGCAAGCTCGTCCTGGAACTCCCGGCCGGCACGGACGTGGACAAGGTACGGATCCGCTCCACGGCCCCGCTGCTCGGCTACATCACCGGCCGCCAGGTCGCCTGAGCACGCCTTCCGGCCCGGCCGCTGCCACTGTGAACGTGCCCTCCAGGGTGTGCCCTCTAGGGTGCGGTCATGAGCGCACATACCTATCTCACCGAACTGTTCTCGCTGGACGGCCGGGTCGCCGTGGTGACGGGCGGCAGTTCCGGCATCGGCCGGGCCATAGCCGGAGCCCTCGCGCGTGCGGGGGCGAGCGTGGTGGTCGTGGCACGCAAGGAGCAGGAACTCGCCGCCACCGTCGACGAGTTGACGGCGGACGGCTGCCGGGCGGCCTGGGTCGGCGCCGACCTGAGCACCCGCGACGGGGTGCGCGCGGCGGCGGAGCAGGCGGCCGGGGTGTTCGGCGAGCCCGACATCCTCGTCAACAGCGCCGGCATCAACCTGCGGCCGCCGATGGGCGAGCTGGGCGACGAGGTGTGGGACACCACGATGGCAGTGAACCTGGAGGCACCGTTCCTGCTGGGCCGGCGGTTCGGGCCGGGCATGGCCGAGCGGGGGTTCGGGCGGATCATCCACATCACCTCGCAGCAGGCGCACCGGGCCTTCGTCCAGAGCGGCGCCTACGGGGTGTCCAAGGGGGCGCTGGAGTCGCTGGCCCGTTCCCAGGCCGAGGCGTGGTCGCCGTATGGCGTCACCTGCAACACGCTGGTGCCCGGCTTCGTCATGACCCCGCTCAACGTGCGCTTGTCGTCCGACCCGGAGAAGGTGGCGGCGCTCGCCGCGCGCACGCTGGTCGGGCGCAACGGTCTGGCGGAGGACTTCGCCGGGGCGGCCGTGTTCCTGGCCAGCCGCGCGTCGGGGTATGTCACCGGGCAGTCGATCTTCGTCGACGGGGGGTTCTCGGTGCACTGAGCGGCGTCGGGGCGGAGGCGGGTGGCAGGTGGTGAATGTCGGGTGGCGCCATGTGGCGCCACCCGGCGCCACATGGCGTCATCGAGCGCCACCCAGCACCCTCACCAAGGGCCACGGCGCCGCGGTAGGCCCAGGCCGCCGCACACATAGCGCCACCGGACTTGCGTATGGCGCCATTGTGGTGCCATTATTTCCGTCATGGACCTCACGCCCTATGTCGACACTCTGCGCCGGGAGCTGGCGGTGGCCGCCGAAGCCGGCGGGGACGATGCCCGCGAGCTGGCCGAGCGGCTGACCGCCCCGCTGGAGTCGGCGACCCGTCTGACGATGCTCAACGTGCTCTCCGCCGCGATGGACGAGATCACCCGCGAACTCGCCCCCGGCTCGGTCGACGTACGGCTGCGCGGACTGGACCCCGACTTCGTCGTCACCCCGCCGCCCGCGGACGCCGGCCCCGCGCAGGCGGTGGCCGCCGCGCCCGCCGAACCGCTCGCACCGCCGCCCGCACCGCCCGCCGAGGGCGAGGAGAGCGGCACCGCCCGCGTCAACCTGCGCCTGCCGGCCCACCTCAAGTCCCGCGTCGAGGAGGCCGCGAGCCGCGAGGGCCTGTCGGTCAACGCCTGGCTCGTACGCGCCGTATCGGCCGCGACCGAAGGCGGCACCCGCCCGCGTGCGACACAGACGGCCCGCACCATCGGACAGAGCTTCACGGGCTGGGTGCGCTAGCCCCGCGCGTCCCACCCACCGCACGACTTCACCCACACCACGTCCCCACCGTGACCGGGGACGAGCATGAGACCCAACAGGACGGGACCGCCATGCCTTCTTTCGCCACCCCGGAACCGATCTCCGCCACCGCCTTCGTCTACGCAGGCTCCATCCGGTTCACCGCCGGGGACCGCACCGACACCGTCGTCGACGTACGCCCCCGCGACCCCGGCCAGGACCGCGACGTACGCGCCGCCGAACAGACGGAGGTCACCTGCGGCGGCGGCACCCTGACCATCAAGACGCCCAAGCAGCGCCACCTCGTCGGCCGCGCCGGTGTCGTCGACGTGACGGTCGAACTGCCCACCGGTTCGCGTGTCGACACCACCGGCGCCTGGGTCCAGGTCCTCGGCGAGGGCCGCCTCGGCGACGTCCGCGTGAAGACCTCCTCGGGCGACGTCCGCCTCGACACCACCGGCCCCCTCCAACTGACCGCCTCCCACGGTTCGATCAGCGTCGAGCACATCGAGGGCGCAGCCGAGATCACCACCAGCTCCGGCAGCATGCGCGTCGGCACCGTCGCCGGATCCGCCGTCCTGAAGAACTCGCACGGCACCACGACCGTCGGCACCGCGTCGGGCGAGCTGCGGGTGAGCGGCGCGAACGGCGACATCGACATCGCGTGCGCCGAGGGATCGGTCACCGCCACGACCGCCCACGGCACTCTGCGGGTGGCCGAAGCCGCCCGCGGGACCGTCCAGTTGGAGACGTCGTACGGCGCGATCGAGGTCGGCATCCGCGAAGGCACCGCCGCCTGGCTCGACGCCACCTCCGGTCACGGGCAGGTGCGCAACACCCTCACCGCGTCCCAGGCGCCGACGGAGACCGAGGACACCGTCCAGGTCCGGGCCCGCACCCGCTACGGCAACATCGACATCCGCCGCGCCCGGTCCTGAGCGTCCGCCCCACGAACAATCCCCCAGCCGACTCGACCGACTCCACCCCTCGAACGGGAGGACCCATGCGCACTTCTGTCATGCCCACACCAAATCGGAGCGGCGATCCGCAACCGCCCGCCGCCGTCTCCGCGATCGGCCTGCGCAAGTCGTACGGCGACAAGACCGTCCTCGACGGCATCGATCTGCGCATCCCGGCCGGCACGGTCTTCGCACTGCTCGGACCGAACGGCGCCGGCAAGACGACCACCGTGCAGATCCTGTCCACCCTCGTCGCCGCCGACGGCGGACAGGCCCAGGTCGCGGGCCACGACATCGCCACGGCACCGGACGGGGTGCGCGCCGCGATCGGCGTCACCGGGCAGTTCGCCGCGCTCGACGACCTGCTCACCGCCGAGGAGAACCTGCTCCTCATGGCCGACCTGCTGCGCCTCGGCAAGCGCGAAGGGCGCTTCCGGGCCAAGGAGTTGCTGGAGCGGTTCGACATCGCGGACGTGGCGAGGAACCGGGCCGCGACCTTCTCCGGCGGTATGCGGCGCCGGCTCGACATCGCCATGACGCTGGTCGGCGACCCCCAGGTGATCTTCCTGGACGAGCCGACGACCGGGCTCGACCCGCGCAGCCGCCGCACCATGTGGGAGACGGTGCGCTCGCTGGTCGCGGGCGGCACCACCGTCTTCCTCACCACGCAATACCTGGAGGAGGCCGACCAGTTGGCGGACCGGATCGCCGTGCTCGACGGCGGCCGGATCGTGGCCGAGGGAACGGCCGAGGAGCTCAAGGCGCAGATCCCGGGCAGCCACGTACGGCTGCGGTTCACCGACTCCGTCGAGTACCTGCTCGCGACGGCCGCCTTCCCGGGTGCGACCCGGGACGACGAGAACCTCGCCCTGCGCGTGGCGGGCGACGGCGGCATCGACGCGCTGCGCGCCCTGCTCGACCGGCTCGACGCCGCGGGCATCCGGGCCGCCGACTTCTCCGTGCACACCCCCGATCTCGACGACGTGTTCCTGGCCCTGACCGGCCACGGCACCGGCACCGGTACCCCGCTTCCCGCCGAGGAGACCCAGCGATGAGCACTCTCACCTACGCCGTGCACGACTCGACGACGATGCTGCGGCGCAACCTCAAGCATGCGATCCGCTACCCCTCGGTGGGACTCGGCAGCGCCATGATGCCGATCCTGATGCTGCTGCTGTTCGCGTACGCCTTCGGGGGCTCGATCGGCGCGGGACTCCCGGGAGGCGGCGGCCGGGACGCGTATGTGAACTATCTGACGCCCGGCATCATCGTCATGGGCGTGGCCGCCGGCTCGATGTCGACGTCGATCGCGGTCTGCTCCGACATGACCGAGGGCATCATCAACCGCTTCCGCACCATGAACATCACGCGTTCGTCGTTCATGACGGGGCATGTCCTCGGGAGCGTCATCCAGACGATGGTGTGCATGATCCCGGTCGTGGGCGTCGCACTGGCCGTCGGCTTCCGCTCCGGGGCAACACCCTTGGAGTGGCTGGCCGCGGCCGGCCTCCTCGCGGCGATCGCCTTCGCGGTGACCTGGCTGTCGGTGGCGCTCGGCCTCATCTCCAAGACGGTCGAGTCCGCGAGCAACAAGCCGCTGCTGATCCAGTTCCTGCCGTTCCTGGGCTCCGCGTTCGTCCCGGCCCAGTCGATGTCGCCGGGCCTGCGCTGGTTCGCGGAGTACCAGCCGTTCACGCCGATGACGGAGGCACTGCGGGGCCTGCTCACCGGCTCGGCGATCGGCAACAACGGCTGGATCTCACTGGCTTGGTGCGCGGGCATCACCGTCGTCGGCTACATCTGGTCGCGGTCGCTGTTCAACAGCACGACGAAGCGCTGAATACGGTAGGGGCCCGGTCGAGCGAGAGGGCGGGAAGACATGGACGTGTATGAGGCCGTGGAAAGCCGCAGGGCCGTGCGGGCGTTCAGCGAGGAGCCGGTGCCCGAGGAGGTACTCGAGCGAGTGCTGACTGCAGCGGCACAGGCGCCGTCGAGCGGGAACCTCCAGCCCTGGCACATATACGTCGTGACCGGTGAGCCCTTGGCCGACCTGAAGCGGCGCGCAACGGCCAGGGCACTGGCGGGAGATCCGGGTGATGAGCGGGAGTACCCGATGTACCCGGCCGAATTGGCCCCGCCATATCTGGACCGTTTCGCCGCCGCGGCCGCCCAGCGGTACGAAGCGCTGGGCATCGACCGCGACGACCCCGAAAGGCCGAAGACAATCGCCGCCTTGAACTCGGAGGCGTTCGGGGCGCCCGTCGTCCTGTTCTGCTACCTCGACCGGACGATGGGGCCCGGACAGTGGGCTGACGCGGGGATGTACTTGCAGACGGTCATGCTGCTGCTGAGGGCGGAAGGGCTGCACAGCTGCCCCCAGGTGATGTGGACCATGTACCGCAAGACCGTCGGCCGGACGGTGGGAGCCGGAACCGGAGCCGATGACGGGCCCGTACTGTTCTGCGGCCTCTCGGTGGGGTTCGAGAAGGAGGGCGCACCGCGGCTGCGCACCGGGCGGGCGGACCTGAGCGAAACGGTGAGCTTCATCCGAGGCTGACCGTTTGCGGGGGCCGCCCGCCTTCCCCGTTACCCGGGGAGCAGAGTGAAGAACTCGCGGGGTCGGTGTTCGCGTTCATCGCATTCGGTGATGACGCCCGCATCACGGGCGGCGACGAACGCCGCCTTCAGCGCCTCCTCCGACGCGAACCGCCCGGTCGTCACGACCGCTTCGCCGTCGGCCGTGACCCAGCATTCGGCCGCCATGCCGCCCGGCCTGGAGCCCACGAACGCACAGGCCTTGCGCACGCGGCCGATGAACTCCTCGGCGTATTCGGGTCGCGGGTAATGGAAGGCAACGAAGCCGACGGTCATACCGTCGCCCCCTCTCGCATATACGGTGGCGTATAGGGCGAGGCTAGACCCGCATATACGGGGGCGTACAGATCGCCGGGTGTGAGAGGAAGCACATCATGGGCGGCGCGCACGAGGGGTTCAGGGCACCAGAGCCTGTCTGACAAATGGTCATCCGGCCGGTGCGCGAAGCCAGAGGATGAGGGACGCCAGGACCACTCCGGCGCGGTGGCGGTCGGCGAGTTCGTCGAAGGCGGTGGCGTCGTCGACGTTGCCGGGCGTGAGCACGGTGACAACGGCAGGCCCCGGCCAGCCGCGGCGAGGTGGACCTTGGCGGTCAGCCCTCCTCGCGACCAGCCAGGGCCTGGCGCGTCTGCGAGCGGCTCCGATCTATCAGTTCATCCCTGTATGCGGCCCCCTTTTGCGGGCGTCGGCGGCGTGCTGGTGAGCTCGGTTGACCGTGAAGTCGACGGCGACGGCCCACTCCACCTGGCCCGCCGCATCCTCGCGGACCTGGACGTGCTCCAGAGGGTTCGCCCAGGTGCCGTCCGCCTCCCAGCGGGCGAACCCGCTCGCAGACGGTCTGCCACGGCCCGTATCTCTCCGGGAGATCACGCCACCATGGGGGCCGGTCAACTTGCCGGTCCGAGCCCGAGTTTGGACTTGCTGGTCCATTTTCAGCGGCCTAGCGTGCTGATCATTCCCTCAAAGACGAGCTCGCAGGAAGGCGTCATCCCATGCACGCGATTCGGATCGAGGAGCACGGCGGCCCTGAGGTCATGCGGTGGAGCGAGTTGCCGGACCCGACCCCCGGCACCGGCGAGGCGCTGGTGCGCCTGGGCGCGGCGGGGGTGAACTACATGGACACAGGTGCCCGGGCGCAGGGTGGGCCCGGCTGGGCGGCCCCCGTTGTCCTGGGCGCCGAGGGCATGGGCTACGTCACCGCCCTCGGCGCGGGCGTGCACGACCTGGCCGTCGGCGACCGGGTCGCCTGGTTCTACCACCCGGGCAGCTACGCCGAGTTGCTCACCATCCCGGCGGACTCGCTGGTCAAGGTGCCCGACGGGGTGTCGGACGAGACAGCGGCCGCCGTGCTGATGCAGGGCCTGACCGCCAACCACCTGAGCACCGAGGCCTACCCCGTCGGCCCGGGCGACACGGCCGTGGTGCACGCGGCGGCCGGCGGGGTGGGCCTGCTGCTCACGCAGATGGTCAAGGCCCGCGGCGGGAACGTGATCGGCCTGGTCTCCCGCCCGGAGAAGGCCGGCGTCGCCCGGGAGGCCGGCGCCGACCACGTGCTGGTCCACTCCGGCGGCGGGTTCGAGGAGCAGGTCCGGGAGCTGACCGGCGGCCGCGGTGCGGACGTCGTCTACGACGGCGGCGGTGCCGACACGTTCGCCTCCTCGCAGTCGGCCTTGCGCCCGCACGGGGTGCACGCCTACTACGGCCCCTTCATGGGAGTCCCGACGCTGCGGCCCACCGACCTGCCCAACAGCATCCTGCTGACGTATCCGGTGGTGCACCACCACGTCGCCACCCGCGAGGCCCTGGTGCGGCGCGCCGGCGAGGTATTCGACATGGTCCTGGAAGGGCGGCTGATCCCGCGGATCACCGGCCGCTACCCGCTCGCCGAGGCGGCCCGGGCCCACGCGGACATCGAGTCCCGGCGCACCACCGGCAAGCTGCTGCTCCTACCGTGACCGCTACTTCCCCGGCGGGAAGGACGAACTGCTGCCGGCCGTGGCCCGCCATGAGGCGGCCCGGGTGATCGACGACCAGCAGCCCGAACTGGGCACCCTCACCTCCCGGGACGCCTGGCACCAGTGGCGTGACAGGGTCGTCGCCCGCTACCGTGCGCAGGGCGCGTGGCCCTCTCCGAGCTGGGACCGGCCACCGTAGCAGCGCGGGCGGTCGCCGCCGAGCTGGCCGAGCTGCTGGGGCAGTGGCAGGAGCAGATCGCCGCAGGCATCCGCCACATGCAGGGCATCGGCGAGAGCCGGGTCCGCCTGCACTCTGCCGCACGGTGCCCGCACAGTCCTGACCTCTGGCAGTGCTGTAACCGGGATTATGGCTCCGCGCACCAGCCGGATGACTATTTGTCAGACAGGCTCCAGGAGGCCCTGCCGCCCATCGCGCCCACCGCGCCTACCATCGGCCCATGACGACCGACCCGGCCGCCTCGTTGGCCACCGCCCAGCGCTCGCTGGGCGATCCTGCCCTCCGTTACCCACTATGGCCCCCGCTGACCAGCGGCTGCCCGAAGAGCAGCACGGATGAGGTCGCGTATCCGGTCGAGGTGGACTACGCATACGAGCACGTACCTGCCGACCTCTTCGACGGTCGGCCCCCGCGTACCGGCCTCGACCGCTGGGCCCCGCTCCTCCCGCCGCTCGCCGCCCCCGGACTCGGCGAGGGCGGCACGCCGTTGGTGGAGCTCGGGCCCGGGGTTTTCGTCAAGGACGAGTCCCGCAACCCTACTTGGAGTCACAAGGACCGCCTCAACCGGTGCACGGTCAGCGCCGCCGTGGCGTGCGGCGCACCCGGTGTCGTCGTCGCGTCGTCCGGCAACCACGGCGCCTCCGCCGCGGCGTTCGCGGCGCGGGCCGGGCTGCGCTGCGTCGTCCTCACCTCCACCGGCCTCCCGCAGGCGATGGACACCTTCCTGCGCGCATACGGCGCCGTCGTGCTGCCCGTGCCGACCGAGGCACGCTGGCCGCTCACCCGACGGATCGCCGAGCACTTCGGGCTGCAGCCCGTCAGCAATGTGACCCGCACCCATACCGGCCACGCGTTCGGTCCGGAGGGCTACAAGACGATTGCGTACGAGATCCACGCGGAACTGGGCGCCCCCGCAGCCGTCTTCGTCCCGACCGGTTACGGCGAGCTGCTCTTCGGGATCGGCAAGGGCTTCGCCGAACTGCACCGCCTCGGGGTGACGGACCGGGTCCCCCGGCTGTTCGCCTGCGAACCCGCCGCGGGCGGACCACTGGCCGCCGCCCTGCGCCAGGGCCTGCCGGCGGCGCATGTGGATGTCGGCGCCACGGACGCGTACGGCATCGGCTGCTCGGTGAACGGCTACCGCGGCGTCCTCGCGGTCCGCAACAGCGGTGGCCGTCCGGTGCTGCTCACGGACGAACAACTCCACGCCGCCCAGACGGAGCTGGCCCACGCCGGTCTGTGGGCGGAACTCTCGGCGTCCGCCGGCCTGGCGGGGCTGCGGGCCTGTGCCGACGAGGCCTTCGACGGGCCGGTGGTCTGCGTGTCGACGTCCAGCGGGTTCAAGGACCGGGGCGTCGGCAAGGAGCGCAGCGAGCCGGTGTCACCGGAGTGGACCGCTGTACGGGGGCGGTTGCGGGCGGCGGGGATCGGTGAGTGAGGGGGCCTGGTGGACGAGACGGCTGTACGCCGCTCCACCGGTGCCCTCCGGGGTTTTTGCCACCGGAAGCTCAAAAGAGGCCCCGCGCTTCACCCACTTTCTACCGATATGCCATCCAGCAATCACCGGAATCAATCATTCCGGTGTCAGGAACCCCGAACGAGCCCGGCAAGGCACGCCGAGCCACGACACTGGCCCCGGCTCTTGCACGAGACGTCCGTACGGATACAGGTGTTCAGCCGAGCGGCACCTTTGCGAAGCGCTCCCACTCGTACATGCGGTGGTCCCGGTTGAGCACGATCAGCTCGACACTGTCGATATGGGCTCGTGCCGGTTCGGCGTCGACGCGGCCAAGCGCTTCGGCCACCGGTGCAACAGGACCTCGGGAGTTGCTGTATGCAATAGAGACGTGAGGGGCGAAGCCATGTGCAGTTTCTGGTACTTGGGGCCATACATCCGCAATGGCGGCGCGGATCGCCGTTCGCACGTCTGCGGGCTGCCGGCTCGGCGAAGCCTCCCACCGGATGGCCTCGGGCGTGATGTCAGGTCGATCGAGCAGCAAGTGAAAGGCCGGTACAGCGCGCAGACGCGCAGTGGCTGCATCGACGATGGCTCGTGCCTCCTTCTCCGGAACCTCGTCCACGAAGCCAAGGCCCTGCATCGTGAGGTGCAGCCACCGGTCCGGCACCAGGTCGAGTCCCTGCACTTCGGCCAGGCCTTTACGATAAGTCTCGGCGAGCCGGTGAACCTCCGCGGCGCCCTGGAAGGTGAAGTGCCAGGTGTAGAAGCGTCGCCCAGGCCGCCAACCCGACCTCCACCACCAGTGGTTGGCCATGGTCTCTGGTTGAGTGCTCATGACCTGTCATCCAATCAGTCGGAGCCGCGGTCCGGCGAGAGGGCGATAAGCCGCGGTGCCGTCGCCTCGCACCAAGCACCGATCTCTTCCCGGAGCCGTACGGCCGGTCGCGCCCGGGAGCAGCAGGAGCGGGCCACTGTGGACGACAGCTCCCGCATGCGGTGCATGACCGGTTCGAGCCGATGTTCTGGTGCCAGCGACAACACGGGAGCGACCGCATCCGCGGTGCCGTCTGGCGATTCGAGCAGCAGGAAGGCGGACGCGCGCGCGATGTGGATCTGGGCGCTGGTGCCGTAGGAGTGAGCCGGCTGGCTCTGGAGCGCGTGATCAGCTTCTTCCAGGGCGCGATGGGCATCACCGGCCCGTGTGAGGACCGCGGCTGCGTAATTGGCGCGCCGGGCTTCCGGACAGGAGAACAGGCCGCCGATCTCGTCCTCACCTCTGATGTGTTCGCGTGCGTCATTGGCACGGGCAAGTGCGCTCCGGGCTTCGTCGATCGCCCCGAGTTCTGCCCAGGCGTCAGCCTCCTGAGAGGCCAGGAGCACGGCTACGGTGCCCTGCGGGCGGCGTGCGCTGCCACATCGGGCGTGACTGATGGCGTCACGAAGCCGACCGTCCCAGAAGGCGGTCTTCGATCGGGTGGAGAGCACCCAAGCGCTCAGCTCCGTGTGCCCGGCCAGTTCGGCGCACAGCCATGCAGTGCGCCCGTGGGTTTCGGCATAGCGGAGTTGGCCGAGGTCGCTGGACATCCAGGCGAGCATGGCGCAGAGGTACCCGGCCACCACATAGAGATCTCCGGTCTGCCTGGGATGCTGTCGTCCTTGGAGCAGGCTGAAGGTACGGTTGCGGAGTTTTCGGGTCTCCATGAAGACATGTGCTGGATCTCCGGTGAGGTAGTCCTCGGAGAGGGCGCGGGCATCCGCCATGAGCTGCTCAACGGCGATGTCGCCGACGTTTGTTGCCTCGGCCCACGTTGCCCAGTTCGCAGACTCCTTCGCTGCGATGTGGAGGAGTTGGCTGCCGGTCGACTCCAACCGCAGTGCCGACACCGGCTCCGGGTGGTTGGCTGCCGTTGACCGATCCATCGCCCGGGTGAGGACCCGGCGCTCCGTCTCCGGCATCGCCTTGCGGTCGTCGAGGTCAAGGAGCTGGTCGATACTGCACTCGTACATCTCGCTCAGAGCAGCCAGGACGGCGATGGTGGGACGTCGCCCGGACGGGCCCGGCCACTTCTCCCACTTGCCTACCAGGCTGGCATCGGCCGCGACGGCCCCCTTGCCACCGGCTCCTGCTTCGTTGATGCGGTCGGCGGTCTCCTGCAGCGTCCAGCCGAAGGCGTGCCGCCAGGCTTCACGGGGCCTGAAGGCGAAGCGTGCACGCATCTCGGATGCGATCTCCGCCCGGGGGCATCCGATGACCGTCATCTCGTGACGCAACCGGTCGCGCTCGGGCTTGGACCCGGCACTGGAGCGAGGAAGCATAGGCATCCCTGTGACGTGATGGATGCCCACACGGTAGCCGCCACGCCCTGGCAAGATGCGCGACTTCAGGCAGGGCGAGGGTGGTTGCGGACCGGTTCTCCGTCCAGAGATGCTCCTCGCCGCAGGTCAGGAGTATGCCGTGCTGTCCAGAATCCTTGGACTCTGCTGCCCGTGACGCGAACAGCGCGAATTGGGACGGTGGTGAGGCGCCAGAAGGCCCCACGCGGGCCTCGGTTACCTGATCCCGAGCGGACAGGCACTGCGCATGCCCCTGCCACCTGTCAGCAAACGAAGGCATTCACGTGACGTACTCGGCCCAACCCATTGACCCCCGCGTGTCCGGCGGTGCCGCAGCCCTCTGGCTCGTTTCGCGGGAGACCCGTCCGAGCGACGCCCGCGAGTCCTGGGCAAGAGGCATGACCGCCACGTTGCAGGTCGGCCTGCACTTCGACGTCGTCCAGCTCCCCTCCGGGGTGGTGGAACGTGGCATTCACGGCATCAAAGACCAGGCCGGGATCCAGGATCACTTCCTTGCGGTCGGCATCACCAGCGCCGTCATCGTCTCCCGTACGCAGGCCCGGTACTTCCTGCTCGTGCCGCCCCGCACATCACGGGACTGGTCAGAGCCCGGCACCCAGTGCATCGGCGCCGATCACCCCGTCAACTACCTCGGAGTTCCCGCCCCCACCCGCAGGGAACCACCCGGCGCCTACTGGCTCCTGCCCGCCCCCGACGACAGCCGCATGCTGTGCGACCCGATGAAGGTCCGCGTCCTCATCGGCAAGTCCAAGCACCGGCAGGGACAGGGGTGATGGCCAAGCACTGCGCCTGGTGCAAGAAGCCGGCGATCGAAACCACGGCGATCGACATCGTCGAGGGCGACCAAGCAGCCAGAAAGATCTACGCCTGCCCCGACTGCATGCGACGGTACCGGCTCGTACCGCTCCACGGTCACCAACCTCCACGGAACCGGTGACCGAGTCCGGTCCTCGCGGGGCCTGATCGCGTCGACCACCGTCACCCGGGGTCACCGACGTTCGACCCTGTGCCATCACACCTTGACAGGGGCGAGACCGCGCCCCATCGGAGCCCGAGCCTCCTAAACTGGAATTACCTCACCTGACTGAGGAGGTCGCCCCATGTCCACAGGGACCCTTCTGGCAATCATCATCCCCATCGTGGTGGTGCTGGCCCTGGTCGCAGTGGCGGCGGCGCTGATGATCCGGCGTCGCCGGCTGCGCGAGCGCTTCGGTCCGGAGTACGACCGGACCGTGGAACAAACCGGTGGCCGGCTGGCCGGTGAGCGTGAGCTCAGGGCCCGCGAGAAGCACCACGACGAGCTGGACATCAAACCGCTGCCGGACAGCTCGCGCAACCGGTACGCCCAGGAATGGAGCGGTGTCCAGCAGGAGTTCGTGGACCGGCCCGAGCAGGCCGTTCACGACGCCGACCGCCTGGTGGCCTCGCTGATGAACGAGCGCGGCTACCCCACGGAAGGGTTCGAGCAGCAGCTCAAGGACCTGTCCGTGGAGCATGGGCGCACCCTTGAGCACTATCGCGCGGCTCATGAGGTGGAGACGCTCACCGCCGGCGGCAAAGCCACCACCGAGCAGCTACGGGGCGCAATGGTCCACTACCGGGCCCTGTTCGACGAACTGCTCGCCAACGGCGGCCGGGCCAGGCACGCCCGTACCTGAACCCGCCCGCTCACGCCTGGCCGGAGAAAGCCATGCCCAGCGAAAACGACATACCGGACCGCGAGGAAAGCGGTCTTTCCACCGAGGACCTCGCCCAGCCCTCCGCGGCGCGCGAGGAGGCGCCGGTCTTCCCCGGCGAAGCGACCGAAGTGACCGAAGCGACCGAAGACACCGGAAGCCGGACGCCCGAGGCCGCGGCCCCCGAGGAGGAGAGGGAGGAGGAGTCTCCACGTCTGCTGGCGGAAGAGGACGAGGAGGGATACCGCAAGCGCTGGCGGGAGATCCAGAGCACGTTCGTGGACGAGCCGAGGGACGCCGTGCACGCAGCCGACTCCCTGGTCGCCGACGTCATGCAGACCCTCGCCACCACCTTCGCCGACCACAAACACGAACTGGAAGGCCAGTGGAGCAAGGGCGGGCAGGTGGACACCGAGGACCTGCGCATGGCCCTGCGCCGCTACCGATCGTTCTTCAACCGCCTGTTGAGCACCTGACATCTGACACTCCTGCAGCGGAAATGATCAGTGCCCCGGTCCTTCCGGACCGGGGCACCGACTACCGACTGCGCAAGCCGCAGGCTACTTCGGCGGCTCCGGCGTGGCGTGCGGGGTGCACGTCACGTCCTTGCCGTCCGTCTTGCCCGTGAGCAGGTAGGCGTCGACCCGCTCGTTGATGCAGGGGTTGACCAGGCCCGTCACACCGTGCGAACCCGCGCCCTGCTCCGTGATCAGCTCCGAGCCGCGGAAGCGCTTGTGGAGCTCGACCGCGCCGGCGTACGGCGTGGCGGCGTCACGGGTGGACTGGACGATGAGGGTCTTGGGCAGGCCCTTGTGGGTCGTGACCTCGACCGGGTTCTGCTGCGGCGTCTTCCACGTGGCGCAGGGCAGGTTCATCCACGCGTTGGACCACGTCATGAACGGGGCCTTGCGGTTGACGCGGGTGTTGTCCCGGTCCCACTTGGCCCAGCTGGTGGGCCACTTGGCATCGGCGCACTCGACGGCCGTGTAGACGGCGTTGCTGTTCTCCGAGGCGATGTTGCCCGCGGTGTTGGCCAGGTCCGGGCCGGCCGCCTCGACGAGCGCCTTCTCGTCGCCCGCGCGGTACTTCTGCCAGTTCTGGGCGACCGGGACCCACGAGGAGTCGTAGTACGCCGCGCTCTGGAAGTAGTTGATCAGCTCGGCCGGGCCGACGACCCCGCCGATGGGGTTCTTCTTGGCGGTGGCCCGCAGCTTCAGCCACTGCTCCTGGACCTTCTCCGCCGTGTCGCCGATGTGGAAGACGGAGTCGTGCTTGGCGACCCAGGTCTCCCAGTCCTTGAAGCGGCCCTCGAAGGCGACGTCCTGCTCCAGGTTGGCCTGGTACCAGATGTTGTCCTGCGCCGGGTTGACGACGCTGTCGACTATGAGGCGGCGGACGTGCGTCGGGAAGAGGGTGCCGTAGACGGCGCCGATGTACGTGCCGTAGGAGACGCCCAGGTAGTTGAGCTTCTTCTCGCCGAGGGCGGCCCGGATGACGTCGATGTCGCGGACGGTGTTCGGCGTGGTGAGGTACGGCAGGAGATCGCCGCTGCGCTCGTAGCAGCCGTCGGCGTACTCCTTGGCGAGCTTGCGCTGGGCGCGCTTGTCGGCCTCGCTGCCCGGCACCGGGTCGGCCTTGGGGGCCTTGACCCACTCCTGCGGGTCGACGCAGGAGATGGGGGCGGAGTGGCCCACGCCGCGCGGGTCGAAGCCGACGAAGTCGTAGGCCTTCGACGTCTTCGCGTACAGCGGGTTCTTGGTCGTCACCTTGCGCGGGAACTTCATGCCGGAGCCGCCGGGGCCGCCCGGGTTGTAGACGAGGGAGCCCTGGTGCTCGCTCGCGGTGCCGGTGGCGCGCGCCCGGTCCACCGCGATCTTGATGGTGCGGCCGTTCGGCTTGGCGTAGTCGACGGGCACGGTGACGAAACCGCACTCGATGGGCTTCTCCAGGCCCCAGGAGGCAGGGCAGTCCTGCCACTTGATGCCGGCCGCGGCCGCGCGCTCGGCGGCGATCCGCGCGCCGCGGGCCTCTGCGGCCCCGCCCGGCACCCGGCTGTCGGCGCTGGCCGCGGGCGCGGCCAGGAAACCGGCGACAAGGGCGCCGGTCATCACGGTGCCGGCCGCACCGAATATCGCTTGACGTCTCACGTGGGACTCCCCCTGCTGGCTACGCCGCTCGGTCGACTGCGGCGTTGATCACGAAGGTCAGGGGGATCCTTTCGCTTCCCTTGCCACAAACGACAGGGTGTGCGAGCGTTCTTTACTAATCCGTAAAGATGACGTCACAAGAGATGCCATATACAGCCTCTCTTGCCCCCGAACTCCTCAAATCACCTTTACCACCCCACTGATGTACGAGAGCAGCGAATCCAGAAGTTTCCGCAGAGCCAGCGCATCCGGCGCCACCGCGCCGACGGCCACCGCCGGTCCGGCGAGCGGGGTCAGCACCGCCGTCCCCCCGAGCACCCGGGGCTCGGCCGGGCGGTGCTCGAAGGCCGGATCGACGACGACGAGTTGGCCCACGGCCCGGTGCCCGCCCAGCACCGCACCGCCGTCCCAGCCCGGCACGCCGGGCCCGTAGGCCAGCTCCTGGTCGAAGAGCGGGCGCCCGGCGCGGCGCACCGTCAGCCGGGAGACGAGCCGGCCCGGCGGCTCGCCCGTGCGGCCGAGGACCTGTTCCTCGCGCAGCACCAGCCGGGCGCCGGCGGCGAGTTCGGCCCGGGTGGCCGTCCGCAGGTCGCTGCCGCGCGCGGAGATCAGCGGTTCGGGGAGCCAGTGCAGGACGGCGCCGTCGCCGACGCGGAGGGAGGTGTCGTACGTGGCCGGGGCACCGGTGCGGCCCGGCAGGGCGATCGTCGCGGCCGTCGTGGCGAAGCGCAGCGCGGCCCCGTCCTCCACCTCCGCGGTCAGCGTCAGCCGGTCGCCGCCGAGCGGGGCGCTCATGGCACCGACGAGCGCCACCCGCGCCTCCGGGCCGCGGACGCCCGTGCGGCGCAGGGCGAACGGGCCCTGCCCCGCGAGGACGGGCAGGGCGGTGCCGCCGCGGCCGTCCGGTGCGGCGACGATCCGGGCCGCGGCCACCACGCCCGCGGTGACGGTCGCGGTCACGCGGCCGTCCATGCGGCGAGCTTGCCGCGCACCCAGTCCCGTACCGGGCCGACGCCGTCCTCCGCGGTGAGCGCCGTGAACGCGACGGGCAGGCCGCCCCGTTGGGCCTCGGCATCGCGGGCCATGACCTCCAGATCCGAGCCGACGTACGGCGCGAGGTCGGTCTTGTTGATCACGAGCAGGTCGGCGGTGGTGACACCGGGACCGCCCTTGCGGGGGATGTCGTCGCCCCCGGCGACGTCGATGACGAAGATCTGCGCGTCGACGAGCCCCTTGGAGAAGGTGGCGGTGAGGTTGTCGCCGCCGGACTCGACCAGGACCAGGTCCAGCGGACCGACCGTGTCCTCCAGTTCCTCGACGGCCTCCAGGTTGGCGGAGATGTCGTCGCGGATGGCGGTGTGCGGGCAGGCGCCGGTCTCGACCGCGGTGATGCGCTCGGGCGGCAGCACCGCCTCGCGCAGCAGGAACTCGGCGTCCTCGCGCGTGTAGATGTCGTTCGTGACGACGGCTATGGACAACTCGTCGCGCAGGGCCCGGCACAGGGCGGCGACGGTCGCGGTCTTGCCGGAGCCGACGGGCCCGCCGAGCCCGATCCGCAGCGCCCGGCGGGTGCCGTCGGGGCGCAGCGGGGTCGCTGCGCTGTACGTGTGGCGTTGGGGGTAGAGGTCGTCCGAGTGGTCGAGATGCACGTTTCCTCCGAGGGACGGTGGACGGTGGTCACGAGGCGAAGAGACGTACGGGCCAGCCCGCGTGCTGCTCCGCGGTGATGTCGAGCAGCGGGGCGGAGCCCGCGGGGAGGACGCCGATGCCCTCGTAACCCGCGCGAACGGCGGCCTCCGCGGCCCGGGTTGCGACGTCGTCGAGCTCGGGCGCGAGGCGGGCGAGGACGGCGGTCGCCTGGAAGGGGTCGAGGCCGAGCAGCCGCACGGCCGCCGTGGCAGGGCCGCTCACGGCCTCGTACGCGGCGGCGTACGCCGCGTCGGACGGCCCCAGCCCGGCGGCGCGGGCGGCTGCGCCGAGCACGACGGGCTGGTGGACGCCGCGCGGACGGGCCGCCGCGAGGGCGTCCAGTTCGGCGCAGGGCCAGGCGGCCCGGGCGGCCCGCATCATCTGACGGCCCAGGCGGCGGGCTGCTGCGCGCAGGGCGGCCGAGGGGGTGCGGGCGTCGGCGGCCTCGTCGAGGGCGAGAGGGTCGAGCCCTGCGGCGGCGGCCGCCGAGATGCCTGCGGCCGTGAGACCTGCGGTCCACAGGCGGCCGCGGCAGAACGTCTCCAGTGACGCGGCGTCCGTCAACCTGCCCGCCTTGACGGCGGCTTCGGCTCCGCCGGAGTGGGCGTGGCCGCCGGCGGGGAAGCGGCCGTCGGCCAGGATGAGCAGTGCAGCGCGGGTCCGTTGTGGCTGGTCGCGCAGTTCCCCGCGCCCCTTACGGGGCGCCATGTCCGAGGTTTTTTCCATCAGAACAGGAAGTACCTTTGCGCCATCGGCAGTTCCACCGCCGGCGCCGGATCCACCGGGTCGCCGTCGATCGTGACCGTGAACGTGTCCGGATCCACCTCCACCCGCGGTCGTGCATCGTTGTTGCGCATGTCCGCCTTGGTCACCCCCCGCGTGCTCCGGATCGGGACGAACCGCTTGTCCAGCCCCAGCCGTTCCGGCAGGCCGTCGTCCAGGGCCCACTGGGTGACGAAGTTGAGCGAGTTGGCGGCCGGGGCGCGGCCCACGGCGCCGAACATCGGGCGGGGCAGGATCGGCTGCGGCGTGGGAATCGACGCGTTCGCGTCGCCCATCTGCGCGTACGCGATCTGGCCGCCCTTGATGACCAGTTGCGGCCGGACGCCGAAGAACGCCGGTTCCCACAGCACCAGATCGGCGAGTTTGCCCGTCTCCACGGAGCCGATCTCATGGTCGAGGCCCTGGGCCACCGCCGGGTTGATGGTGTATTTGGCGACATAGCGCCGTGCGCGCAGATTGTCCGCCGCCCCGTCCCCCGGCAGCGCCCCGCGCCGCCGCTTCATCACGTGGGCGGTCTGCCACGTGCGCAGCACCACCTCGCCGATGCGGCCCATCGCCTGGGAGTCCGAGGAGATGATCGAGATGGCGCCGAGGTCGTGCAGCACGTCCTCGGCCGCGATCGTGCCGGGCCGGATGCGGGACTCCGCGAAGGCGAGGTCCTCCGGTACGGCGGGGTTGAGGTGGTGGCAGACCATCAGCATGTCGAGGTGTTCCTCGACGGTGTTGACGGTGTGCGGCCGGGTGGGGTTGGTGGAGCTGGGCAGGACGTTGGCCTCGGAGACGACCGTGATGATGTCGGGCGCGTGCCCGCCGCCCGCGCCCTCGGTGTGGTACGCGTGGATGGAGCGGCCCGCGATGGCGGCGAGGGTGTCGCCGACGAAGCCCGCCTCGTTGAGCGTGTCGGTGTGGATGGCGAGCTGGGCGCCGCTCTCCTCGCACACGTGCAGGCAGGCGTCGATGACGGCGGGCGTCGCCCCCCAGTCCTCGTGGATCTTGAATCCGACGGCCCCGCCGCGCAGTTGGGCGCGCATCGCGTCGTAGGAGACGGTGTTGCCCTTGCCGAGCAGGCCGATGTTGACGGGGTAGGCCTCCAGCGCGTCGAACATCCGGGCAAGGTGCCAGGAGCCGGGGGTGACGGTGGTGGCCTTGCTGCCCTCGGCCGGGCCGGTGCCGCCGCCGACGAGGGTGGTGACGCCGGAGGCGAGCGCCTCCTCGGCGGCCTGCGGGCAGATGAAGTGGACGTGGGCGTCGATGGCCCCGGCCGTGAGGATTCTGCCGTTGCCGGCGATGATCTCGGTCTCGGGGCCGATGACGAGGTCGGGGTGGACGCCGTCCATGGTGTCGGGGTTGCCGGCCTTGCCGATGCCGGTGATGCGTCCGTCGCGGATGCCGACGTCGGCCTTGACTATGCCCCAGTGGTCGAGGACGACGGCGCCCGTGACGACGGTGTCGGGGGCGCCCTCGGCGCGGGTGGTGCGGGACTGGCCCATGGACTCGCGGACGACCTTGCCGCCCCCGAAGACCGCCTCGTCCCCGGCGTGGCCGGGGCCGCCGGAGCGGTCCTCCTCGATCTCGACGAACAGATCGGTGTCGGCGAGCCGGATCCGGTCGCCGGCGGTGGGCCCGTAGAGCGCGGCGTAGGCGGCGCGCGGCAGTTCCGGCAGGGCGGGTGGTTCAGACATCGAGCGGTCCCCCGCACTCGCCGCGCAGGCCGTGGACGATGCGCTTGCCGCCGATGGGGACGAGGCCGACCTCGACGGGGATGCCGGGCTCGAACCGCACGGCCGTGCCGGCGGCGATGTCCAGCCGCCTGCCGCGGGCGGCGGCCCGGTCGAAGACGAGGCCCGGGTTGGCCTCGGCGAAGTGGTAGTGGGAGCCGACCTGGACGGGCCGGTCGGCGGCGTTGAGCACGGTCAGCCGGGTGCGGTGCAGGCCCTCGTTGAGCCGTACCGGGGCGTCGGCGTACTGGACTTCTCCGGGTATCACGGTGCGTCCCCCTGTCACGCGATGGGCTCGTGGACGGTGACGAGCTTCGTCCCGTCCGGGAAGGTGGCCTCGACCTGGACGTCGGGGATCATCTCGGGTATGCCCTCCATCACCTCGTCACGGGTGACGACCTTGCGCCCGGAGGACATGAGTTCGGCGACCGTGCGCCCGTCGCGGGCGCCTTCGAGGATGTGGGCCGTGATGAGCGCGACTGCTTCGGGGTGGTTGAGGAGCACCCCGCGCGCCCTGCGCCTCTCGGCGACGTCCGCGGCCACATGGAGGAGCAGCCGTTCCTGCTCGTGCGGGGTCAGTTGCATGTATCTCACCTCAACACAGCGGTGACCTGGGGCCCTTCCCCCGGGAGCGGGGAATTGCAGATTAGGGCGCAAGCTTTTCCACTGCGTTAACTGACGCTTTGCCAGGTCGTGGACCCGGGCCCCGGAGCTCAGTGCCGGGAGCCGCCGCGGCCCGGGTCGCGGTGCTCGGCGGCGATGCCGAAGCGGCTGCGTTCGCCCGCGGCGGACGACAGCGACCGCACGGTGGAGACCGTGCTGATGACCTGCTCCTCGGCGGCGGGCTGCGCGGCGTCCTCCGCGAGGCGCTCGCTCTCCTCGAGTCGTTCCAGGTCGGCGGCGGAGACCAGGGCGACGAGCGGTTTCCCGTGGCGCGTGACGACCACCCGCTCCCCGCCGTAGACGACGCGGTTGATCAGCTCCGCCAACTCGGCGCGGGCTTGCGTCACAGGAATCTCGTAGGCCATGCCCCCATTCTAACGTGGTGTACGTCCTGTACATTTTTTACAGATGCACGGGCCCGACCGGGCCCGGCCCCAGGGAGGCATGCCATGCACCGACCCGCCACAGCGCGCCACGTCCTGCCGGAGTTCACGGAGCGGACGGGCGACGGCACGCGGACGTTCGACCCCTATTCCAAGCTGCTCTCCGAGCGGATCGTCATGCTCGGCACGCCGGTCGACGACACGGCGGCCAACGACGTGATCGCACAGCTCACGCACCTCGAACACGCGGCGCCCGAGCGCAGCATCTCCCTTTACATCAACTCGCCCGGCGGCTCCTTCCCCGCCCTTTCCGCCGTCTACGACACGATGCGCTTCATCACCTGCGACATCGAGACCGTCTGCCTCGGCCAGGCCGGCGCGGCCGCGG
The DNA here is from genome assembly GCF_013030945.1 of Streptomyces morookaense. Taxonomy (GTDB): domain Bacteria; phylum Actinomycetota; class Actinomycetes; order Streptomycetales; family Streptomycetaceae; genus Streptomyces; species Streptomyces morookaensis. The sequence continues at coordinate 89,943 of NZ_JABBXF010000012.1, forward strand.
CCGTCCTGTGCGCGGCCGGCACCCCGGGGCTGCGACTGGCGCTGCCGCACGCGCGGTTCGTCGTCCACGAGCCCGGACTTCCCGAGCCCGTGCAGGGACAGCCCTCCGATCTGGCCCTGCACGCCGGGGAGTTGCAGCGCCACCGTGACAGCATGGTGGCGATGCTGGCGCTGCACACCGGGCAGAGCGAGGAGCGGATCCGGCGGGACACCGACCGCACGACCGTCTTCGACGCCGTGGGCGCCGTCGCCTACGGCCTGGTCGACCACGTCGTCGTGAACCGTGGCCGGCAGTCCGCGCGGCCCGGGGCCAGGTGAGGCGCATGTGGCCGCCGGAGCTGCCGCCGCTGCCCGCGCTCACCCGGGCCGAGGGCGAAGTCGTGGACCGTTATCTGGAAGTACTGGATCTCCTCGGCCGGATCAATCCGTCGCGCACGCGCCACACGTACGGCGGGCTACGAGCCGCGCAGACGCTCGTGGTCGCGGCCACCGGACTGCGCGACGCCCTCGCCCTGATGTACGAGCGGGGCGAACGTGAGGTGCATTCGGGCACGCTGGCACAGGCGTTGCGGGTCCTGGACGGTGAACGACGGGCGCGGAAAGTGATGTTGCCGCCCGCAGGGGCGAGCGGATGAGCGAAAACCTTCAGGACCCCATTTCCCGCCGACGGCGTAGGGAACCGTAGACGGGCGGCGGTGATCATTCCGATCACCGCGCGCATGTCGCGCTCGCGGTCGTCACCACGCCGCAGGTGGCGGACTCAGCACGGAAATCCCGCCATGGTCAAACCCCCCTGCGTCCACCGGAATTGCCCAGAGGTGACGAGGCTCACATAGCACGGTTTCCGCTCGGCGTGTCCGTCACCACTGCGTCAAGATCCGTCCGACGACAAGACCCCGCCACCACGGCGGGGCGGTCCGGGCGGACGCCGAACCCTGCCGCCGCCCGGGCGACCGGTCGACACGAGTGCACCGGCAGGGATGGAGGACCCGAGCACGACGGGACGGCGCGACCGTCCCTTGGGGTGAAGCCGCCGCAGGCGGCCGGGCATTCTTCGCCTGCCCGAACCCGACAGGTCATCCTTCACAGGCGGCTGACGAAGGGTATGGCATGGGCGCGCACAAACGTCCTTCAAGGCTGTCGAGGGGCAAAACCGCATCGGCCCTGACCCTCGCCGCAGTCGGAGCCACGATGTTCCTGCCCGGCGGCGTCAACAAGGCCGACGCCTCGACCATCTCCGACCGGGCTCTGCGGATCGCGGAGTCCAAAGCCGGCGCCCCCTACCAGTGGGGCGCGACGGGACCGTACCGCTTCGACTGCTCGGGGCTGACCCTCTACTCCTTCAAACACGCCGGCAAACAACTGCCGCGCACCGCCGAGGACCAGTACAACCGCACGGAGCACATTCCCGCTTCCGTCCGTGAACCCGGGGACCTGGTCTTCTTCCATCGCGGCGGCTACGTCTACCACGTCGGCATCTATGTCGGGGGCGGCAGGATCCTGCACGCTCCCCACACCGGCTCGGTGGTCCGCCTCGAACACATCTGGACGAAGAGCGTCTGGTACGGCCGGGTCGACGACTGACCGCACTCCGGGGCGCGCACCGCGGGCGCGCCCCGGACATCCGGATCACCCGGCTCAGGCGGCCGGCGCGGTCCACGGGAGGCGGACCCACACCGTCTTGCCCCCGTCGGGGGTGGGGGTGACGGAGAGCCCGCCGCCGCACTCGGCGGTGAGGGCGCGGACGATGGCCATGCCCCGGCCGTTGTCCTGCTGGACGGCCGCGGGCAGCCGCCGCGGGTGGCGCGGATGACCGTCCGTGACGCCGATGCGCAGCTGCTCCTCCCGCTCCAGCCGGAGGTCCAGCGTGAAGGTGGGCGACAGGCCCCGGGTGTGCTGCACGGCGTTGGTGACGAGTTCGGAGACGATCAGCCGCACCGCATAGGCGGCGTCGGAGCCGTCCGGGAGCCCCCATTCCGCGAGCACGTCCGCGACATGGCGGCGGGCCGTGGAGACCGAGGCGGGGGCGCTCGGCAGAGTGACGGTTGCTTCCTGGTGGTCTGCCATGGCGCTGTCCCTTTCCCGCCGGGACGGACTCCGACGGCATTGTGCAGGGAAGTCGGGAACGGAACCGGCGGCTCTCCGTGACAGCCTGCCACTGATAACGGCCGGGATGGGAGCGATCCACCGGGATATGCATATATCTGTCGCTCGAAGCGGTGAACTCTGCTACGGGAGACCGGATTTGGAATCACACTGGTCCCGTGACTCCGGCATGTGAACGAAGAGCGCGGTGACCGTGGCGTGAAGGTCCCGCCACGGCCGGGCGCGGGGAGGGAAGGCTGATGCGATACGGACCCGCGGTGCGCCGCCGCAAGCTCGGAGCCGAGCTGCGCCGCCAGCGCGAACTGACGGGTATGACCAGCCGGGAGGCCGCGGGGGCGGTCGGCTGGCACCAGTCGAAGGTGAGCCGGATCGAGACGGGCAGCAGTGGCGTGAAGCCGTCGGACGTGGCCCGGCTGCTGGATGCGTACCGCGTCTCGGATCCCGAACTGCGGGCACTGCTGGGGGCGCTGTGCGGTTCGGGGTCCGCGGATGCGGCGGGGGCCCGGCGCGGCTGGTGGTACGCCTACCGCGACCGGTTGCCGGCCGCCTATCTCGACTTCATCAGCCTGGAGTCGGAGGCGTCCGTGGCGCGCACCCTGGAGACGACGGTGGTGCCCGGACTGCTGCAGACCGCGGCGTACGCGCGGGCCGTGACCCGGGCGGCGCTCGGCGATCCCCCGGAGCAGCGGGTGGCGGAGCTGGTGCAGGTGCGGCTGGCGCGGCAGTCGGTGCTGCGCGGGGAGAAACCGCTGGAGTTGTGCGCGGTGCTCGACGAGGCGGTGCTGCGCCATGAGGTCGGCGGACCGGAGGTCATGGCGGAGCAGTTGCGGCACTTGCTGCGCACGGGTTCACTGCCGCATGTGCGGCTGCATGTGCTGCCGTTCTCCCGGGCCAACCATATCGGCATCACCGGGCCTTTCGTCATCTTCTCGTTCCCGCGCATTGCCGATCTGGACGTGGTTGTTCTGGACCACTTGACGAGTAGCCTCTATCTGGAGCGGAAAGAAGACCTCCGGGCGTACGGCTCCGCCTTCACCACGCTCCGGGCGCACGCCCTCTCGCACGAGAACTCGTTGGATTTCATCGCCGGTATCGCCGGGATCGGCGTCGGCGGGTGAGGAGTTCGACATGTGCCCTTCGGACCCTTGGGACTGGCACCGCAGCAGCTACAGCACCGGAATGAACAACTGCGTCGAAACGGCCACGATCGGCCCGGGTCTCCTCGCCGTGCGCGATGCGCACCGGGCGACGGGCCCCGCCCTGCTGTTCACCCCCGCCGCCTGGGCCCGCTTCGTCACGGGCCTGAGCCGCGGGGCCCTCCCCGAACTCTGAGCAGCGCCAAGGAGATTCAGACCGCCGGAGCAGTCGCGACGACCGTTCCGGCCGCCCGGGCGACCGCCGCGTCCGACAGGTCCGCCCGGGCCGTCAGCCGCAGCCGCGAGATGCCGTCGGGCACGGACGGCGGCCGGAAGCAGCCGACCGCGAGCCCGGCCTCCCGGCAGTCCGCCGCCCACTGCACCGCCGCCTCGGGCGACGGGGCCTGCACCGACACCACCGCCGCATCCGGCCGCACCGCCCTGAGCCCGGCCTCCGTCACCCGCCGGTGGAGCTCCCGGGCCACGGCCCGCACGCGGTGCGCGCGTTCCGGCTCCCTGCGCAGCACCCCGAGGGCGGCCAGCGCGGCGCCGGCCGCCGCGGGCGCGAGGCCGGTGTCGAAGATGAAGGTGCGCGCGGTGCTCACGAGATGCGCGATGACCCGGGCCGGGCCGAGCACCGCACCGCCCTGGCTGCCCAGCGACTTCGACAGGGTGACCGTGGTGACGACATCCGGCGCGCCCGCGAGCCCCGCCGCGTGCACCGCGCCCCGGCCGCCCTCGCCCAGGACGCCGAGCCCGTGCGCGTCGTCGACGAGCAGGGCGGCGCCCGCCTCCCGGCACACCGCGGCGAGGGCGGACAGCGGGGCCGCGTCCCCGTCCACCGAGAAGACGGAGTCCGTGATCGCGAGGGCTCGGCCGCCGTGCGCGGCGAGGGTCTTGCGGACCGCCTCGGGGTCCGCGTGCGGGACGACCGTCTTCTCCGCGCGCGCCAGCCGGCAGCCGTCGATGAGCGAGGCGTGGTTGCCCTCGTCCGAGACCAGCAGGGTGCCGCTGCCGACGGGCCCGGACAGCGCGGTGACGGCGGCCAGATTGGCGGCGTAGCCGGAGGAGAAGACCAGCGCCGCCTCGAACCCGCAGAACTCCGCCAGGCTCTCCTCCAGCCGGGCGTGCAGCCCGGTGCTGCCGCTCACCAGCCGCGAGCCGGTCGCGCCCGCGCCCCACACCCGGGCCGCCTCGGCCGCCGCCTCCGTGACCTCGGGGTGCCGGGACAGGCCCAGGTAGTCGTTGCCCGCGAGGTCGGTGAGGGACGCGTCCGCCCGGCGGGGCCGCAGGGTCCGCACCAGCCCCGCGGCCCGCAGCCGCTCGTGCCGGGCGTCGATCCAGTCGAACGGGTCCCGCTCTGCTCGGTGCATGTGCGTCCTCGGTGCCGAAAGGGGTTTGCACCGCAAGGTAGCCGCCGTCGGGCCTGTCGCGGGATGTGGTGATACACACACGTGAATCGGCCCGTCTTGTGCGATCTCTCCTTGGCCGGAACGGGTGGCGTGAGCAAGGATCTCCGCCATGGACCTGCTGAACACGCTGGTGGAGAAGGGGTTGCGGCGCGAGCTGCCGACCCGTGAAGAGGCTCTCGCCGTCCTGGCGACCTCCGACGACGAACTGCTCGATGTGGTGGCGGCGGCGGGCAGGGTGCGCCGCAAGTGGTTCGGGCGGCGGGTGAAGCTCAACTACCTCGTCAACCTCAAGTCCGGGCTCTGCCCCGAGGACTGCTCGTACTGCTCCCAGCGGCTCGGCTCCGAGACCGGGATCCTCAAGTACACCTGGCTCAAGCCGGAGCAGGCGGCCGAGGCCGCCGCAGCCGGGGTCGCGGGCGGGGCCAAGCGCGTGTGCCTGGTCGCCAGCGGCCGCGGGCCGACGGACCGGGATGTGGACCGGGTGTCGAAGACGATCGAGGCGATCAAGGAGCAGAACGCCGACGTCGAGGTGTGCGCCTGCCTGGGGCTGCTCTCGGACGGCCAGGCGGAGCGGCTGCGCGACGCCGGCGTGTACGCCTACAGCAACAACCTCAACACGTCCGAGGCCACGTACGCCGACATCACCACCACGCACACCTACGCCGACCGTGTCGACACCGTGCGCAAGACGCAGGAAGCGGGCATGTCCGCCTGCTCCGGGCTGATCTCCGGCATGGGCGAGACCGACGAGGACCTCGTCGACGTGGTCTTCTCGCTGCGCGAGCTGAACGTCGACTCCGTCCCCGTCAACTTCCTCATCCCCTTCGAGGGGACGCCGCTGGCCAAGGAGTGGAACCTCACCCCGCAGCGCGCGCTGCGCATCCTGGCGATGGTGCGGTTTGTCCACCCGGACGTGGAGGTGCGCCTCGCGGGCGGCCGGGAGATCCACCTGCGCTCGCTGCAGCCGCTGGCCCTGCACCTCGCCAACTCGATCTTCCTCGGCGACTATCTGACCAGCGAGGGCCAGGAGGGCAAGGCCGACCTGGCGATGATCGCGGACGCGGGCTTCGAGGTGGAGGACATGGGCACCACCACGCTGCCCGCCCACCGGTCCGAGGCCGCGGGCTGCGGCGGCGGGAGCTGCGGTCCGTGCGGGGACGGCGACGGGCAGCCGGCGGCACAGGCCGGGCCCGACGAGGCCCGTACCGATCTGGTCGCCGTGCGGCGCCGGGGCGCGGGGACGGACCTGCCGCCCAATGCCTGAACCCCTCGCCCCCGAGCGGCTGCTGGCCCTCGACCGGCAGCACGTCTGGCATCCCTACGGCCCGATGCCGGGCCGCCAGGAGCCGCTGATCGTGGAGTCGGCGTCCGGTGTCCGGCTGCGCCTGGCGCAGGCGGTGCACGGCTCGGACGAACTGGTGGACGGGATGTCGTCGTGGTGGGCCGCCATCCACGGCTACAACCACCCGGTCCTCAACGAGGCCGTCCAGGGGCAGTTGGGGCGGATGAGTCATGTGATGTTCGGCGGGCTCACGCACGAGCCCGCCGTGCGGCTGGCCTCCCGGCTGGTGGACGTCGCGCCCGAGGGGCTCGAGCACGTCTTCCTCTCCGACTCGGGCTCGGTGGCGGTCGAGGTCGCCGTCAAGATGTGCCTGCAGTACTGGCGTTCCGTCGGCCGGCCCGCCAAGCGCCGCCTGATGACGTGGCGCGGCGGGTACCACGGCGACACCTGGCAGCCGATGGCCGTGTGCGACCCGGACGGCGGGATGCACGAGTTGTGGTCGGGGGCGCTGCCGCGGCAGGTGTTCGCGGACGCGCCGCCGGCCGGGTTCGACGCCGGGGCCGAACCGGCGTACGCGGCGCATCTTCAGGAGCTGATGGAGCGTCACGCCCATGAGCTGGCCGCGGTGATCGTCGAGCCCGTGGTGCAGGGCGCGGGCGGGATGCGTTTCCACTCCCCCGCGTATCTGCAGGTGCTGCGCGAACTGTGCGACGCGCACGACGTGCTGCTGGTGTTCGACGAGATCGCCACCGGATTCGGGCGCAGCGGCGCCCTGTTCGCGGCGGAGCACGCGGGGGTCACGCCCGATGTGATGTGTGTCGGCAAGGCGTTGACCGGCGGCTATCTGTCGATGGCGGCGACGCTGTGCACCCCGCGGGTGGCCGACGGCATCTCGCAGGGCGAGGTGCCGGTGCTGGCGCACGGCCCGACGTTCATGGCCAATCCGCTCGCGGCGGCAGTGGCCAACGCCTCGCTGGACCTGCTGCTGCAGCAGGACTGGCGGACCGAGGTCAAGCGCATCGAGGCCGGGCTGCGGGACGGCCTCGCGGAGGCGGCCGCGTTGCCCGGGGTCCGGGACGTCCGGGTGCTCGGGGCGATCGGCGTGGTCCAGCTCGACCACGAGGTGGACATGGCGGCGGCCACCCGTGCCGCGGTGCGCGAGGGGGTGTGGCTGCGGCCGTTCCGGGATCTCGTCTACACGATGCCCCCGTATGTCAGCGGTGACGACGATGTGGCGCGAATCTGCGCCGCCGTGTGCGCTGCCGCGCGGGAGGCGTGAGGGAACCGCGCGAACAACCACAGCGGATCCGCAGATCAAGGAGAGGAGAGAAACGTGCCGGTACTGATCGTCTCGGGCACGGGCACCGAGATCGGCAAGACGGTGACAACCGCCGCCATCGCCGCGGCAGCCCGGGCGCAAGCCCGCACGGTGGCCGTGCTCAAGCCCGCGCAGACGGGGGTCGCCCCCGGCGAGCCCGGGGACGTCGCCGAGGTCGAGCGGCTGGCGGGAGCGGTGACGGCCGTCGAACTCGCCCGGTTCCCGGAGCCGTTGGCGCCCAACACGGCGGCCCGCCGGGCGGGCCTGAAGCCGGTGCTGCCGGCGGAGATCGCGCAGGCGGCGAAGGAGCTCGACCAGGACCACGACCTGGTCCTGGTCGAAGGCGCGGGCGGGCTGCTGGTGCACCTCGACGACACGGGCAGCACGCTCGCGGACGCGGCGCGACTGCTGGACGCGCCGGTGCTGGTGGTGGCCCAAGCAGGTCTCGGCACGCTGAACGTCACCCAGCTCACCGCAGAGGCGCTGCGCGCAAGGGGCCTGCGCTGCGCGGGCGTCGTCATCGGCAGCTGGCCCGCCGAACCCGGTCTGGCCGTGCGCTGCAACGTCGCGGACCTCCCCGTGGTGGCGGACGCACCGCTGACCGGCGCCGTCCCCGAAGGGGCGGGCGGGCTGACCCCCGAGGAGTTCCGGGCGGCGGCACCGGGCTGGCTGGCCCCCGAGCTGTACGGCACCTGGGACGCGACGACGTTCACCGGCGCCCCTTAGACACCTCCTTGCACAACTGCCCCGGCAGCACAGGACATTGCGGCGCGCCGACGGTGCCGCCGGGCCCGTCCGTGGGAACAATCGCGGTAGCCGTCGTTCCCCGGGAAGGGGTTGTGCCATGTCGCTCCGCAGCACCAGAACGCCGCACGACGCCGTGCACCACCCCGTTTTCGCGCGGTTCTACGGAAAGTTCAGCCCGATCATCGACGAGCGTGCCGGGATCGGTGCACACCGGGACGAGCTGCTGGCGGGGCTCTCGGGCCGGGTGATCGAGATCGGCGCCGGGAACGGGCTCAACTTCGCGCACTACCCCGGCTCGGTCTCGGAGGTGGTCGCGATCGAACCGGAACGCCGGCTGCGGCTGATGGCGGCCGAGGCGGCGGTCCGGGCCGGGGTGCCGGTGGACGTGGTGCCGGGGGCGGCGGAGGCGCTGCCGGTCAAGAGCGAGGCGTTCGACGCGGCGGTGGTGTCCCTGGTGCTGTGTTCGGTGCGGGACGTGCGGCGGTCGCTGGCGGAGCTGCACCGGGTGCTGCGGCCGGGCGGCCAACTGCGGTTCTTCGAGCACGGTCTGGCCGAGGGCCCGGCGCTGGCCTCCGTGCAGCGGGGGCTGGACCGCACCGTCTGGCCGCTGCTCTTCGGCGGCTGCCACACCTCCCGCGACCCGCTGGCGGCGATCACCGGGGCGGGCTTCGAACTGGCGCGGTACCGCCGCCTGAGGGTGCCGCAGACCCGGGTGCCCACGCCGTCCTCGCCGTGCTTCCTCGGCACGGCCGTGCGACCCGCGGAGCCCGAAGTGCGGCGCTGAGCCGAAATCATGAGCACCGACAAGATCCACTGAGGTATCCTCCCCCAAGATCGGAGGCGCCCTCCGGTACGTCGGAGGGCCAAGCACCCAGGGGGAGTTCATGACGCGTCCGTTCCGTTTCGGCGTCAACATGCTCGACATCGGCACCGGCGCCGCGTGGCGCGAGAAGTGCCGCAAGGCCGAGGCGCTCGGGTACGACGTCGTCCTCGTGCCCGACCACCTCGGCATGCCGGCCCCGTTCCCCGCGCTCGTCGCCGCGGCCGAGGTCACACAGCGGCCGCGGCTGGGCACGTTCGTCCTCAACTCGGGTTTCTGGAACCCCGCGCTCCTGGCCCGCGAGGCGGCCACGACCGACCTGCTCACCGGCGGCAGGCTGGAGCTGGGGCTCGGAGCGGGCTATGTGCAGGCCGAACACGACAGCGCCGGGCTGCCGTTCGGCTCGCCCCGCGAGCGGGTCGACCACCTGGAGCGCACCCTCACCGAGGTGCCCCGGCTGCTCGGCGACCCGGAGCACCGGCCGGCGGCCGTCCAGTCGCGTGTGCCCATGCTGGTCGGGGGCAACGGCAAGCGGGTGCTGCGGATCGCCGCGCAGCACGCCGACATCATGGCGTTCACGGGCGGGGGTGCCGGCCCCGACGGGCAGCCGAGGCCCCTCGCCCCCGCCGCCCTGGAGGAGAGCGTCAACGCCTTCCGGGCCTTCGAGGGCGACCGGGCCGAGCCCGCCGAGCTCAACTTCCTGGTGCAGATCGTGGCGGTCGGCGGCGATCCGCGCGTCAAGGCCCGTGAGCTGATGGGCTACCGCGAGGAGCTCGGCGTCGAGGACTTCCTGGACCACCCCTCCCTGCTGACCGGCTCGGTCACGGAGATCGCCGACAGCCTCCGGGCCCACCGCAAGCGCTACGGCTTCTCCTACTTCACGATCCTGGAGCCGTACCTGGAGGAGTTCGCCCCGGTGATCGAGGAGCTGCAGGGGAGCTGACCCCACCGGGGGACTTTGCCGATCCTTTACCATGGGGACATCCGTTCTTCTTCGTCACCGCGAAGGGTTGTCCCCGTGAAGGGTTGTGCGCATCCGCCCATGGGCGATCATGGGACGGAGGTGAACCGATGACCGAAGTACTCCTTCTGGTGCTCGCCCTGCTGCTGACGCTCGCCTGCGCGGTGTTCGTCGCGGCCGAGTTCTCCCTCACCACCGTCGAGCGGGCCGAGCTGGAGCGGGCCGCCGAGAACGGCGAGCGCGGGGCACAGGGCGCGCTCAAGGCCGTGCGCAGCCTGACCTTCCAGCTCTCCGGCGCCCAGCTCGGCATCACCGTCACCGGCCTGATCATCGGCATGCTCGCCAAGTCGTCCATCGCCGCCCTGCTCACCGGTCCGATCGAGGCCCTCGGCCTGCCCGCCGCCGCGGCCTCCTCCACGGCCCTGGTCCTGGGCACCGTGCTGTCCACGGTGGTGCTGATGGTCGTCGGCGAGCTCGTGCCCAAGAACTGGGCGATCTCCCGCCCGCTGCCGGTGGCCAAGAAGGTCGCGGGCCCGCAGCGCGTGTTCAGCGCCGTCTTCCGCCCGCTGATCCGGCACCTGAACAACACCGCCAACCGCTTCCTGCACCGGATGGGCCTGGAGCCCGCCGAGGAGCTGGCCTCCGCGCGCGGCCCCCAGGAGCTCATGGCGCTCGCCCGCCACTCGGCCCGGGAAGGCGCGCTGGAGAAGGACACCGCGGAACTCTTCGTCCGCACCCTCAACCTGGCCGACCTGACCGCGGAGAACGTGATGACCCCGCGCGTCCAGGTCATGGCCCTCGACGTGCGGGCCACCGCCGAGGACGTCGCCAACGCCACCCGTGCGACCGGCCTCTCCCGCTTCCCCGTCTACCGGGGCAGCCTCGACACCGTCGTCGGCACCGCCCACATCAAGGACGTCCTCGCCGTGCCCGCCGACCGGCGCCCGCACCATCCCGTCGCCGAGCTGCTCCGCGAGCCGCTGCTGGTGCCGGAGTCGCTCACCGTGGACCGGCTGCTGGACCGGCTCTCCGCCAAACGCAGCATGGCCGTGGTCATCGACGAGTACGGCGGCACGGCCGGCGTGGTCACCCTGGAGGACATCATCGAGGAGGTCGTCGGCGAGGTCCGCGACGAGCACGACCCCCAGGAGCGCCCCGACCTGGCCCCGACCGGCCGGGACGCCGAGGGCCGCCGGGTCTACGACGCGGACGGCGCCGTCCGCACCGACGACCAGCTGGAGGAGATCGGGCTGCGCGTGCCGGAAGGCCCGTACGAGACCGTCGCGGGCCTGGTCGCCACCGAGCTCGGCCGCATCCCGGCCGAGGGCGACATCGTCCGCGTCGCGGGCTGGCGCATCGACGTCACCGACGCCTCCGGGCGGCGTGCCGCCCGTGTGCGTCTTACCGCGCCCCTGCCCGGGGAGGCGGACCGGTGACCTTCGTGCAGTTGCTCATCGGACTGGCCACCCTGGCCGTCAACGCCTTCTTCGTCGGCGCCGAGTTCGCGATGATCTCGGTGCGCCGCGGCCAGATCGAACCGCGCGCCGAGGACGGCGACCGGCGGGCCCGCAGCGTGCTGTGGGGGCTGCGGCACATCTCCGCCCTCCTGGCCGCGGCACAGCTCGGCATCACGCTGTGCACGCTGGTGCTCGGTGTGGTCGCCGAACCGGCCATCGCCACCGTGCTGCACCCCTTCTTCGACGCGGTGGGCATGCCCCAGGCGCTGAACCACCCGGTGTCGTTCGTCATCGCCCTGGCCGTCGCGACGTATCTGCACATGCTGCTCGGCGAGATGGTGCCCAAGAACGTCGCCCTCGCCGAACCCGTGCGCACCGCGCTGCTGCTCGGCCCGCCGCTGGTGACGCTCGCGCGCACCCTGCGCCCGGTGGTCTTCACCGTCAACGAGCTCGCGAACGGCGTCCTGAAGCTGCTGCGCGTCGAGCCCAAGGACGAGGTGGCGGCCACCTTCTCGGACGACCAGCTCGCCCGGATCGTCGCCGACTCCAGCGAGGCGGGCCTGCTCGACGCCCGGGCCACCGAACGGCTGCGGGACGCCCTGGAACTGGGCAAACGCCCGGTCGAGGACGTGGTGATGGAACCGGAGAAGGTCGTCTCGGCCCGGCAGGGCATCACGCCCGAGGGCCTGGAACAGCTCTCCGCGGCCACCGGCTTCTCCCGGTTCCCCGTCGTCGACGAGCACGACCGGATCCTCGGCTATCTGCACGTCAAGGACGCCCTGGACGCCGAGCCGCGCGACGAACCCTTCCCGCCGGAGCAGATGCGCCCGATCGCCCGGGTCCGCTCCGACACCCCCCTCGACGACGTGATCACGGCCATGAGCGGCACGGGCGCCCACCTCGCGGCGGTCATCGGCGAGGACAGCCGGCTGACCGGGATGGTCACCCTGGAGGACGTGCTGCGCGAACTGATGGGCCGGCAGCCGTGATCCACCGCCGCGCACAGGCGTAGGATCGCCGGGTCATGCAGACGAATGCCATATACACCAGTTTTGTCGCGGTCGGCGACTCCTTCACCGAGGGCATGTCCGACGGACTGCCGGACGGCTCGTACCGCGGCTGGGCCGACCTGCTCGCGGCCCGGCTGGCCGAGCGCGCCCCCGGGTTCCGGTACGCGAACCTGGCGGTGCGCGGCAAGCTGATCGGACAGATCGCGGACGAGCAGGCGGCACCGGCCGCCGCGATGGGCGCCGATCTGGTGACGCTGGTCGGCGGGCTCAACGACGTCCTGCGGCCCTCGTGCGACGTGGACCTGGTGTGCGCCCGGCTGGAGGAGGCGGCGGCCCGGCTGGCGCCGAGCTGCCGGCAACTGGTGCTGATGCGCAGCCCGGGGCGGCGCGGGCCGGTGCTGGAGCGGTTCCGGCCCCGGATGGAACAGCTCTTCGACTTCGTCGACGGGCTGGCCGAGCGGCACGGTGCCCTGGTCGTGGACCTCTTCGGGGCCGAGGTGCTGGGCGATCCCCGGCTGTGGGCCGAGGACCGCCTGCACCTGAACGCCGAGGGGCACCGGCGGGTGGCCGAAGCCGTTTGGCAGGCGCTGGGGCAGGCGCCTGCTTTCGATTGGCGGGATCCGCTGCCGGCCGCCGCCCGCGCCGGCTGGGGCGCGCGGCGGGCGTCGGACGCGCGGTTCGCGCGGGAGCATCTGCTGCCGTGGATCGGGCGGCGCCTTTCCGGCCGTTCCTCCGGCGACGGGCGGCCGCCCAAGCGGCCGGAGCTTTTGCCGTACGCGTAGAACCGCGGGCCGTCTGTGGCTGGTCGCGCAGTTCCCCGCGCCCCTCCGGGGCGCGACGAGTCCGGGTGCGATCAGTGGGCGCCCCGTCAGGGGCGCGGGGAACTGCGCGAGCAACCACAACGGACCCGCAGCCAACAGACGGCCTCGTAGCAACCCACAACCGCCACCGGCGTCCGGACCTGCGCGAACCGCCAGTAGAATCTGGTCACGTGACTGCAAAGCCTCGCATCCCCAACGTCCTGGCCGGCCGCTACGCCTCCACCGAGCTCGCCGTGCTGTGGTCCCCCGAGTACAAGGTGACGCTGGAGCGGAAGCTCTGGCTCGCCGTGCTCCGCGCCCAGAAGGACCTGGGGGTCGAGGTGCCGGACGCGGCCCTCGCCGACTACGAGCGAGTCCTGGAGCAGGTCGACCTGGCCTCGATCGCCGAGCGCGAGAAGGTCACCCGGCACGACGTGAAGGCCCGCATCGAGGAGTTCAACGCCCTCGCCGGCCACGAGCACGTGCACAAGGGCATGACCTCCCGCGACCTCACCGAGAACGTGGAGCAGCTGCAGATCCGGCTGTCGCTGGAGCACGTCCGCGACCGCACGGTCGCCGTCCTGGCGCGGCTCGGCAAGCTGGCGGCCGAGCACGCCGAGCTGGTCATGGCGGGCCGCTCGCACAACGTCGCCGCCCAGGCCACCACCCTCGGCAAGCGCTTCGCCACCGCCGCCGACGAGCTGCTGGTCGCCCACGGCCGCACCGAGGAGCTCATCGCCCGCTACCCGCTGCGCGGCATCAAGGGCCCGGTCGGCACCGCCCAGGACATGCTCGACCTGCTCGGCGGCGACGCCGCGAAGCTCGCGCAGCTGGAGGAGCGCATCGCGCAGCACCTCGGCTTCGGCCGGGCCTTCACCTCCGTCGGCCAGGTCTACCCGCGCTCCCTCGACTACGACGTGGTGACCGCGCTGGTGCAGCTCGCGGCCGCCCCCTCGTCGCTGGCGAAGACGATCCGGCTGATGGCCGGCCACGAGCTGGTGACCGAGGGCTTCAAGCCGGGCCAGGTCGGCTCGTCGGCGATGCCGCACAAGATGAACACCCGTTCCTGCGAGCGCGTCAACGGCCTGATGGTGATCCTGCGCGGCTACGCGTCGATGACCGGCGAGCTGGCGGGCGACCAGTGGAACGAGGGCGACGTCTCCTGCTCCGTGGTGCGCCGCGTCGCGCTGCCGGACGCGTTCTTCGCGCTGGACGGTCTGCTGGAGACCTTCCTCACCGTCCTCGACGAGTTCGGCGCCTTCCCGGCCGTCGTCGCCCGTGAGCTGGACCGCTACCTGCCGTTCCTCGCCACCACCAAGGTGCTGATGGGTGCGGTGCGCGCGGGTGTCGGCCGCGAGGTCGCGCACGAGGCCATCAAGGAGCACGCGGTGGCCTCGGCGCTGGCCATGCGCGAGCAGGGTGCCGAGCGCAACGAGCTGCTGGACAAGCTGGCCGCCGACGAGCGCATCCCGCTCGACCGCGCCGCGCTGGACGGGCTGATGGCCGACAAGCTGTCGTTCACCGGTGCCGCGGCCGACCAGGTCGCCTCGGTCGTCTCCCGCATCGAGGAGATCGCCAAGCAGCACCCGGAGGCGGCCGCCTACGTGCCGGGCTCCATCCTGTAGTACATGACTCCTCAAGAGCTCGAAGCCGCCCGCGACCGCCTCGTCCCCGACGTGGTCGCGGGCGGTCTGCGCGTCCTGTTCTGCGGCATCAACCCGGGTCTGATGACGGCCGCCACGGGCCACCACTTCGCCCGGCCCGGCAACCGCTTCTGGCCCGTCCTCCACGCGTCGGGCTTCACCCCGCGCCTGCTCCACCCGTCGGAGCAGGAGGAGTTGCTCGGCTACGGGCTCGGCATCACCAACGTGGTGGCGCGGGCGACCGCGAAGGCGGACGAGCTGAGCGCCGAGGAGTTCCGCGAGGGCGGGCGGCTGCTGAGGGAGAAGGTGGCCCGACTGCGGCCGCGCTGGCTGGCCGTGGCCGGGGTGACCGCCTACCGCACGGCCTTCGGCGACAAGCGCGCCGCCATAGGCCCGCAGGAGCGGACGATCGGGGACACCAGGATCTGGGCGCTGCCCAACCCCAGTGGCCTCAACGCGCATTGGACGCTCGCGACGATGGCCGAGGAGTTCGGCCGGCTGCGCGCGGCGGCCGAGGCCGACTGAACCGGGGCGTCCGGACGCTCGCCGCCCGGTCCCGCACCGGCTACGATCCGGCAGCAGGCAAAGCGCACGCAAAGCGAGGAGGCGGCACGTTGGGGCGGCTCACCGGCGGGGATCCGTCTCTGCTGCGGCGGATCAATTCGGCCGTGGTACTGCACGCGTTGCGTGCCGCCGCGTGCCCCACGCTCACCGACCTGGTCAAGGTGACGGGCCTGTCCCGGCCGACCGTGGAAGGCGTGGTCGAGGGCCTGATCACGACAGGTCTGGTGGCGGAGGCACCCGTCGAGGAAGGTGCCGCGCGCCGGCAGGGACGGCCGGCGCGGCGCTTCCGGTTCCGGGTCGAAGCGGGGCATCTGCTGGGCATCGAGATCGGAGCGCACCGGATCGCCGCGCTCCTCGCCGACCTCGGCGGGCGGGTCGTGGGGTCGGCGTCGGCCGACGTCTCCGCGGCGGCTCCCGCGGACGAGCGCCTGGAGCAGGTGCGGGTCTGCGTCGAGGGGCTGCTGGAACGGGCGGGCGTGCCGTGCGGTTCGCTGCGGGCCGTGGGCGTGGCCAGCCCCGGCATCGTCGAGGCGGACGGGACCGTCCGGCTGGGCACGGCGCTGCCGGGCTGGACCGGACTGCCCCTCGGGAAGCGGCTGCAGGGCTCGTTCCGGTGCCCGGTGCTGGTGGAGAACGACGCCAACGCCGCGGCCGTGGCCGAACATTGGAAGGGTGCGGCGACCGAATCGGACGACGTCGTCTTCGTGCTCGCCGGCCTGAGTCCCGGGGCGGGTTCGCTGATCGGCGGCCGGCTGCACCGGGGCTTCGGCGGGGCGGCCGGGGAGATCGGCGCCCTGCACCTGCTGGGCCGCGAGGCGACCCCGGAAGAGGTGCTGTCCCCCACCGGGGAGCCGCTGCACCCGCTCGACGAGGCCCAGGTGGCGCGGGTGTTCGCGCTGGCGGACGAGGGCGACGAGCGCGCCCGGGCCGCGGTGGAACGCTACCTGCGGCGCCTGGTGCACGACGTGGCGGCCCTGGTGCTGGCCCTGGACCCCGAGCTCGTGGTGGTCGGCGGCTGGGCGGCCGGCCCGGACGGGGTCCTGGAACCGCTCCGCAGGGAACTGTCCCGGTACTGCCTGCGGCCGCCACAGGTGGCGCAATCCCTGCTGGGCGAGGCCGCGGTGGCAACGGGAGCGCTGCGCCTGGCCCTCGACCACGTGGAGGAACAACTCTTCGCGGTCGGCCCGTAGGGGCTGCGCCCCGTAAGAGGCGCGCCCCCCTACGGGGCGCTCACCCCGCGAGCAAGCCGTCGAACGTGAGCCGACACGTGTCGGCCCGGTACGTGGCGACGGCCACCGCCGCCGTCCCGCCCCCCGCGCTGTAGCGGGTGGTGACGACAAGGACAGGCGAACCGGGAAGCCGGTCCAGCTGCTTGGCGTCGTCCGCACGCGCCGATCCCAGCTCCACGGACCGCTCCTGCCCCTCCAGTTGGAGCCGCTGAAGCTCCCGCAGCACGGCACGGGCGCGAGCCGCCCCGCCGGGCGCGTCGATGGCGGCGAGCCCCGGAACGCTCGCGGCCGGCACGTACAGCAGCTCCGCGGCGACGGCCTGCCCGTGCGTCCTGCGGATGCGGCGCACCGTGTGCACGGACTCCTCCGCACCGGTGCCGAGGAGGCGGGCGACGGCCGCGGGCGGAGCGGCCTCGACGCCGTCGACGGCCTGCCAGGAGTCGGTGGCGGCGCCGGGCCAGACGTGCCCGGCGTCACCGACGGCCACGCCCATGCGGGGCGGGGCGACGGTGGTGCCGACGCCGCGGCGGCGCTGGAGCCGTCCCTCCAGCTCCAGTTGTTCGAGCGCCTGCCGGAGCGTGGCCCGGGCGACGCCGAACCGGGCCGCGAGATCGCGCTCGTTGGGCAGGATCTCCCCCACGGCGAACTCGGAGTCGAGTGCGTCGCTGAGGACGGTCTTCAGGTGCCAGTACTTCGGCTCAGGCACCGATTCCAGCTGCGTGGTCCCCACCCTGTCCTCCGCAAAGGGTTTTTGCGCGCTTCTTTATTAAAGGTTGTTGCGTATGCCTGCGACCATAGGGCGGTGTGCGGACTTGGTCAAGACCAATGCCCCTGCACAACGAGCGTGCAGGGGCATCGGGTGGCGCGAAGGCAAACAGAGGCAACGGGCCCGGTACGGCAGTTATGCCCGCACTCCGGTGAGCTTGTCCGGGTTGCGCATGATGTAGACGGCCGTGATCCGCCCGTCGGTGATGCCGAGGCTGAAGACGGTGTCCGGCCGGCCCTGCGCCAGCAGCACGAACGCCGGGGTGCCGTTGATCTCCTCGAACCGCAGCTCCAGGCCGGGCACTTGGAGGTTGGAGACGGCGACGAGGAAGCGGCCCACCTTGTCCGCGCTCTCGATGACGCGCCGCGCGGCCTTCGCCTTGCCGCCCGCGTCGCTGACGAGCCGGACGTCGGGGGCGAGCAGCGCCAGCAGGTCCTCCAGGCTGCCGCCGGTGGCGGCGGCGAGGAACCGCTCGGTCAGGTCGCGCTGCTGCACCGGGTCGACGTCGAACCGCGGCCGGCGCTCGTCGACGTGCCGCCGTGCGCGGGTGGCGAGTTGGCGCACCGCCGACTCCGAGCGCTCCAGGGCGGTGGCGATCTCCGGGAAGGGGAAGCCGAACGCCTCGCGCAGCACGAACACCGCACGTTCCAGGGGCGAGAGGGACTCCAGCACGACGAGGAGGGCGAGCGAGACGGAGTCGGCGAGCACGGCCCGCTCGGCGGTGTCCGGCACGGCGGCGGCGAAGTCGGTGGTGACGGGCTCGGGGAGCCAGGGCCCGACGTAGGCCTCGCGCCGGGACTGCACCTGGCGCAGCCGGTCGAGGGCCAGCCGGGTGGTGATCCGCACCAGGTAGGCGCGGGGTTCGCGGACCTCGTCGCGGTCCGCGCGCGACCAGCGCAGCCAGGCCTCCTGCACGACGTCCTCCGCGTCGGCGAAGCGGCCCAGCATGCGGTAGGCCACCCCGGTCAGCGTGGAGCGGTGTTCTTCGAAGGCGTCGAGTACGGCATCACGGTCGTTCACCGGCCCATCCCATCCGAAGCGATGGGCCGTTGTCCACATGAGCCGCCTCTCAGCGCGGACGTCCCGTACACCCCGGGGTCTACCCCGCGGTAACCGTTGCTGACATCCTGTCTCATACACGTTGCGGATGACAGTTGCGGATGACAGAGGGGCAGCTCCATGGCCGAGACGATCTCCTTTCCCGTCGCCACCCCGTCCGGGCGGCGGACCGTGCAGGTGGTGCACGAACGGCTCGGCAGCGGCGATCCGCTGGTGCTGCTGCACGGCATCGGCCACCATCTCCAGGCCTGGGACCCGGTGGTGGGGCTCCTCGCCGCCGAGCGCGACGTCATCTCCGTGGACCTGCCGGGCTTCGGCCGCTCCCCCGCCCTGCCGGAAGGCGTCTCCTACGACCTGCAGGGCGTGGTCTCCGTGCTGCGCGCCCTCTTCGAGGAGCTGGGCGTGGACCGGCCGCACGTCGCGGGCAACTCCCTCGGCGGACTGATCGCCCTGGCACTCGGACACGAGAAGCTCGTACAGTCCGTCACCGCGCTCTCCCCCGGCGGGTTCTGGACCGAGGGCGAGCGCCGCTACGCCTTCACGGTGCTGCAGGCGATGCGGCGCGGTGCCCTGTCCCTGCCGCCGGACGCGGTCACGCGGCTGGCCCGTACCGCGGTCGGCCGGGCGGCCCTGACGAGCACCATCTACGCCCGCCCCGGGCGCCGTTCGCCGGATGCCGTGGTCGCCGAGACGCGGGCCCTGCGCGAGGCGGCGGGCTTCGAGGCCACGCTCGCCGCCGGGCAGTCGGTGATGTTCGCCCACGACGTGCCGGACGTGCCGGTCACCATCGCCTGGGGCTCCCGCGACCGGATCCTCCTGCGGCGGCAGGGCGTGCGGGCCAAGAAGGTGATTCCCACGGCGCGGCTGGTCCGGCTGCCGGGCTGCGGGCACTGCCCCATGAACGACGACCCGGCGCTCGTCGCCCGCGTCATCCTCGACACCTCGCGCCGGCCGGGGGCGCGCGTCGCACAGTGACGCCGCCGCCCGGCGGTGCAAGGCTGGGCCGACCCAGTCGACTCCCGTGGGATAGAGGTGCGGTGCAGTGGCCGAACAGGTGGACGTCGTCGTCATCGGCATGGGTCCGGGCGGCGAGCACGTGGCGGGACGGCTGGCCGAGTCCGGCCTGAGCGTCGTGGGCGTGGAGGCGGAGCTCGTCGGCGGCGAGTGCCCCTACTGGGCCTGCATTCCCAGCAAGATGATGATCCGCGCCGGCAACCTGCTGGCCGAGGCGCGGCGGGTGCCCGGCATGGCGGGCACCGCACAGGTCGCGGCGGACTGGGCGCCGGTGGCGGCCCGGATCCGGGACGAGGCGACGGACGACTGGAACGACCAGGTCGCGGCGGACCGTTTCACCGGCAAGGGCGGCGTGCTCGTCCGCGGGCGCGGCCGGCTGGCCGGTCCGGGGCGGGTCGAGGTGGACGGCCCGGAGGGCGGCAGCTTCGAGGCGCGCATCGGTGTGGTGCTGGCCACCGGGTCCCGTCCGCAGATCCCGCCGGTGCCGGGCCTGGCGGACGTGCCGTACTGGACCAACCGGGACGCCATCGCGGCGAAGGAACCGCCCGCCTCGCTGCTGGTGCTGGGCGGCGGCGCGATCGGTGTCGAACTGTCCCAGGTCTACGCCCGGTTCGGCACCCGGGTCACCGTCGTGGAGGCGATGGACGCACTCGTCCCCGCCGAGGAGCCGGAGGCGGGCGAGCTGCTGGCACAGGTCCTGGCCGGCGAGGGCCTGACGCTGCGGACGGGTGCCCGGGCGACGGCGGTGCGGCACGACGGCGAGACCTTCACCGTCGCCCTGGAGAACGGTGAGGAACTGACGGCCGATCAGCTGCTCGTCGCCACCGGCCGTAAGGCCGACCTCTCGGCCCTGGGCCTGGAGACGGTGGGCCTCGACCCGTCGGCCCGCTCGCTGAGGACCGACGGGCGGATGCTGGCCGCCCCGGGGCTGTGGGGCGTCGGCGACGTGACCGGGCACGGGGCGTTCACGCACGTCGCGATGTACGAGGCCGAGATCGCCATCCGCAGCGTGCTCGGCGACCCGGGCCCCGACGCGGACTACCGGGCGCTGCCCCGGGTGACCTTCACCGACCCGGAGATCGGGGCGGTGGGCCTGACCGAGCGGCAGGCCCGCGAGAAGGGGCTGCGGGTGCGCACGGGCTGCTCGCGCGTGCCGGAGTCGGCGCGCGGCTGGATCCACAAGGCGGGCAACGAGGGCCTGGTCAAGCTGGTCGAGGACAGCGGCCGGGGCGTGCTCGTCGGGGCGACGGCGATGGGCCCGGCGGGCGGCGAGGTGCTGTACGGTCTGGCCGTGGCGGTCCAGGCCGAGGTGCCGGTGGAGACGCTGCGGCACATGATCTTCGCGTACCCGACCTTCCACCGGGGAGTGGAGGACGCGCTGAAGGACCTGTGGTCCCACACGGACCAGGCATGAATTCCGCGATAAGTTTCGCAATAAAACACCCTTTGCCGGAAGAAGCGCGGGACGGGTCCCTTTACCCATCGGACACAGAGCGTTCGTGATCACGCAACACCGCTCGGCCAGGGTGGACCGCATGACCGACGAGACTCCCGCGAAGCACCGCCCGGGCCACCACTGGCGCCGCGACCTCGCCGAGATCGCGGCGCTGTTCACGGCGGTGGCCGCCGCCGACTCCGTCGCCGACACGGTCGTCCACGGCCCCGACGGCCCCGCCCTGCTCGTCGGCTCGGCCGCCGCCCTGCTGGCCACGGCGGGCTGCCACCTGTGGTGGTCCCGCCGCCGCGGCCACGCCCCGCCGGGCGGCGACGCGAGCCCCCCGTCGCCTGCCGCCCGCCCCGCACCCGCCGAGGCGGGCGACACCGCGCTGTGGCGCATGCGGACCACCGTGCGCGACGAGCCCGGCAGCCTGGCCTCGCTGTGCCAGGCCCTGGCCGGGCACCGGGTCGACATCCTGGCCCTGCAGACCCACCCCCTCGGCGAGGGCACCGTCGACGAACTCCTGCTGCGCGCCCCCGCCGTGCTCGCCCCCGCCGATCTGACCCGGGCGGCCGCCGACGGCGGCGGCAGCGACACCTGGCTGGAGCGGGCGGACGCCCACGACCTGGTGGACGCCCCCACCCGGGTGCTCGGCCTCGCCACCCGCACCGCGCTCGACCCGGCCGAACTTCCGCTCGCCCTGCGCCAGTTGCTGGGCCGCTGCACCATCCGCTCCGTACCGCTGCGGCCGGCGGAGGCCGACCCGGTGCCGGAGGAAGGGACCTGGGACGGCGCGGTGATGCGGCTGCGGGACCCGGCCGGCGGGACGATCACCATCGAGCGGCCTCATCTGCCGTTCACACCCACCGAGTTCGCCCGCGCCCGGGCCCTGGTCGAGCTCGACACCCGGCTCGGTCCGCGGATGCCCGCACGCAGCGATGTGCTCACCCTGCCCGAGGGCAACGAGATCACCGTCCGCCGCGCCGACCTCGGCGACCTCGCCGCCGCGCGCGCCATGCACGACCGCTGCTCCGCCGCCACCCTCGCCCGCCGCTACCACGGACCGGTCACCGACGCCGACCGCTACCTGCGGCATCTGCTCGGCCCGCGCTTCGGTCGCACCCTGGCCGCGTACACCGCGTCCGGCCGGCTCGTCGCGCTGGGGCACCTGCTGTGGGACGGCGACGAGACCGAGGTCGCCCTGCTCGTCGAGGACGCGTGGCAGCGGCGCGGCGTCGGCGGCGAACTCCTGGGCCGGCTCGTCGCCATGGCCACGGAGGCCGGCTGCGCCCGCGTCTACGCCGTCACCACCTCCTCCAACACCGGGATGGTGGCGGCCATGCGGGCCCTCGGCCTGCCGCTGGACTACCAGATCGAGGAGGGCACCGTCGTCGTCACGGCCCGGCTGGCACCCGCCCGCGCGGCCGCGGGCGTGCCGGCATGGCGGTCCGCCCAGAGCAAATCCCCCTGACACGGACGCTCTTCGCGTACGAGGATGTGCGCATGCCGAAGACCACGAGCAGCCAGCTGCCCCGCCAGGTCGCCGACGCCCACGTCGACGCGACCGTCGCCCTCGACCCCATCACCGGCACCTTCCTCGGAACGGCCGAGTCAGCCCGGCGGCTTCCCGACTTCTCGCCCGACGGGCAGCAGGAGGTGGCCGGCCTGGCCCGCGCGACGCTCAAGGCGCTCACCGAGGCCGAGGCGCAGCCGGGGGCGGACAGCGACGTCGAGCGGCGCTGCGCCCGGCTGCTGCGCGAGCGGCTGACCGCCGAACTCGCCGTGCACGAGGCCGGGGAGCCGCTGCGTGCCGTCAGCAACATCCACTCGCCCCTGCACTCGGTGCGCGAGGTCTTCACCGCGATGCCCACCGACACCGCGGACGACTGGGCGGCGGTCGCCGCGCGGCTGCAGGCCGTGCCGGCCGCGCTGGAGGGCTACCGGGCCTCGCTCGCCGAGGGGATCCGCCGCGGTCTGCCGGGCGGCCCGCGCCAGGTGACCACCGTGCTCGGGCAGCTGGACGAGTGGATCGGCACCGGGAACGGCTGGTTCGGCGACTTCACCGCCGCCGGCCCCGAACAGCTGCGCTCCGACCTGGACAAGGCCGCCGCCACCGCCACGGGCGGCCTCGCCGCCCTGCGCGACTGGCTGCGCGACGTCTACGCCCCGGCCGCCGAAGGTGCCCCGGACATCGTCGGCCGCGAGCGCTACGCCCGCTGGTCGCGCTACTGGAACGGCACCGACCTGGATCTGGACGAGGCGTACGCGTACGGCTGGTCCGAATACCACCGGCTCCTCGGCGAGATGCGCACCGAAGCGGCGAAGATCCTGCCGGACGCGCGGACCCCGTGGGAGGCCTTGGCCCATCTCGACGTGCACGGCCACCACATCGAGGGCGTCGAGGAGGTGCGCGTCTGGCTCCAGGAACTGATGGACGAGGCGATCGACGCGCTCGACGGCACCCACTTCGAACTGGCCGAGCGGGTACGGCGGGTGGAGTCGCGCATCGCCCCGCCCGGCGGCGCGGCGGCCCCGTACTACAGCCAGCCGTCGGAGGACTTCTCCCGGCCGGGCCGCACCTGGCTGCCCACCATGGGCGAGACCCGCTTCCCGGTGTACGACCTCGTCTCCACCTGGTACCACGAGGGCGTTCCCGGCCATCACCTGCAACTGGCGCAGTGGGTGCACGTGGCCGACAGCCTCTCCCGCTACCAGGCCACGGTGGGCTGGGTGAGCGCCAACTGCGAGGGCTGGGCGCTGTATGCGGAGCGGCTGATGGACGAACTCGGCTTCCTCGCCGACCCCGAGCGCCGGCTGGGTTATCTGGACGCCCAGATGATGCGCTCGACGCGGATCATCGTCGACATCGGCATGCACCTGGAGCTGGAGATCCCCGGCCACTCCCCGTTCCACCCGGGCGAGCGCTGGACGCCGCAGCTGGCACAGGAGTTCTTCGGCCTGCACAGCGGCCGCCCGGCCGCGTTCGTCGAGAGCGAGCTCATCCGCTACCAGGGCATGCCGGCCCAGGCCATCGGCTACAAGCTGGGCGAACGGGCGTGGCTCGCGGGCCGGGAGGCGGCGCGGAAGCGGCACGGGGACGCGTTCGACGCGAAGGCGTGGCACATGGCGGCGCTGTCGCAGGGGTCGCTGGGGCTGGACGATCTGGTGGCGGAGCTGTCGGTGCTCTGAGGCGGTGGCCGCGCCCCTTACGGGGCGCGGTGCCGTACGGCCGAGCCCGAGCGGCCCTTGACGACCTGCAGCTGTGCGGGGATCCGCTGCCTCAGGTCGGGGACGTGGCTGACGATGCCGACCGTGCGGTCCCGTTCGCGGAGCGAGTCCAGGACGTCCAGCACCTCGTCCAGGGTCTCCTCGTCCAGGGTGCCGAAGCCCTCGTCGATGAAGAGCGTGTCCAGGCGGGTGCCGCCCGCCTCCTCGGTGACGACGTCGGCGAGACCGAGCGCGAGGGCGAGCGAGGCGAAGAAGGTCTCGCCGCCCGAGAGTGTCGCGGTGTCGCGCGCGCTGCCCGTCCAGGCGTCGACGACGTGCAGGCCGAGCCCCGAGCGGCCGCGGCCGGCGGCCCGGGCGTCGGAGTGGACGAGCGTGTAGCGGCCGCCCGACATGCGCTGCAGGCGTACGGTCGCGGCGGCCGCGACCTGTTCGAGGCGGGCCGCCAGGACGTAGGACTCCAGACGCATCTTGCGCTCGTTGCGGGCCGAGGTGCCCGCGGCGAGCGCGGCGAGACCCGCGACGCGGTGGTGCTCCTCGCGCAGCGGGGCGAGCCGTACGGCGTCGGTCGCGGCACGGCGGGAGAGCCGGTCCAGTTCCGCGCAGCGGGTCCGCGCGGCGGCGTCCCGGGCGGCGGCCTCCTGCAGTCTGCGGGTCGCCGCATCCGCGGCGGCCTGGGCGGCCGCGGGGTCGGCGGGCGGCTGCGCGGCGGCGGCCGCCAGGCTCGCGTCGGCCAACTCCGCGGCGACGGCGGCCTCTTCACTCTGCCACCGGTCGAGGCGTTCCTGGAGCCGCCGCTGCCCGGCGGCGTCCAGCAGGGCCTCGGCCGCCCGGCCGGGGGTGTCGAACCCGGCGCGGTAGGCGGCGTCGGCGAGGCGGTCGTCGGCCTCCTTGAGGCGGTCCGCAGCGGCTTCCGCGCCGCGCACGGCCTCGGCCGCCTCGGCGAGGCGGGCGAGCTGCTGCTCCAGCAGCGCCGCCCGGCGCTCGACACTCTCCTCGCCTCCGCGCGCCTGCCTCAACTCCTCCTCCAGGGAGCGGAGTTCGCGATCGAGGTCGTCGCGGTGGGAGGTGCGGGCGGCGATGCGCAGCTGGGCGTCCTGCTGTTCTCGGCGGCGGCGCTCGTATTCGTGCTCGGCGCCGGACAGCGCGTCCCGTGCGGTGCGCAGGTCCGCGGCGGCGGCCTGCGCCTGCGCGAGGGAGCGTTCCAACGCGGCGGCGTCGGCGGCGAGTTCGGCGGTGGATGCCGTGCCGGCCGTGGCGGTCGCGGCGGCGAGGGCCTCGCGCAGCGACTGCACCTGCCGTGCGGCCTCGTCGCGGAGTGCGTCGGCCGCCTGGGAGGCGTCCAGTGCGGCCTGCTCGGCCGCGCGGTCCGGGTGCTCGGCCGCAGCGCGGGCGGGGGCGGGGTGCTCGGTGGCGCCGCACACGGCGCACGGGGCGCCGGGCTCCAGTCCGGCGGCCAGTTCGGCGGCGATGCCGCGCAGGCGGCGGTCCTTGAGCTCCAGCCAGTGCTCGCGGGCGGCGGCGGCCTGTTCGCGGGCGCGCAGCAGCCGGGCCTCGGCCTCGTCGGCCTCGCCGGTGAGCATGTCGCGACGCCGGGCGGCGGCGAGCCGTTCCCGGGCGGGCGCGATGCGACTGCCGAGCTGTTCGGCCCGCGCGGCGGCCTCCTGTGCGGCGTCGACCCGCTGCCGGAGGGCGTGCCGCCGGCCGTCCCAGTCGTCGAGCCAGGACACCGCTTCCGCAACGGCCTCTTCGTCGGCCCGCGCCTCGCGGTCCAGCCGGGCGGCCTCCACGGTGACGGCGGCGGCCCGCTGTTCGGCGCGGCGGGCGGCGGCGAGCGACCCGAGTTCCTCGCGGAACGTGCGTTCCAGGGCGGCGAGTTGCTCGCCGCTCGCGTCCCGGTGCGTGTCGGGCAGTCGGCGGCGCGCCGCCGACTCGGCCGCGGCGGCGGCCCGGTGGGCCCGGCCGGCCTCGTCGCGCAACTCCAGCGCAGGCGCAACGGCCTCGGCGGCCCGCGCCGCCGCCAACCGCCCGCGCACGGGCTCCAGTTCCCCGCGCTGCGCCGCGAGCAGGGCGCTGCGCTGCCGGGCCGCCTCGTACCGCCGCTGCATCCGCGCCAGTTCACGCGCCTGTTCGGCGCGCTCCTGCGCGGCACGGTGGTCCTGCTCGGCGGCACGAAGAGCGAGCGCGGCGATGTCCCGCCTTTCCCTGGCCTGCGCCCGCGCGAGCGCGGCCCACTCGAGAACGGCCTCGACGAGCCCGTCGTCACCGGGCCCGAGAGGCGCTTCGGCGGCCCGGGGGGCGGGGACTGCGGGGCGGGTGCTGCGCCGCGGTGCGGCAGCGCCGGCCTCGGGGGGCGACTCGACGCCGCCCCCCGCACGAGCCGGCTCCCCCGCCCGGGAGGGCTCCGGTGTACCGACCTCCGGCAGGGCCGGGTCCGCCGCGGCCTGCCGTATCCGGTGGGCCAGGGCGAGGAGTTGCTCGTCCCCCGCGCGGACGCGCGCCTCCGCCGTGCGGCGGCGTTCCGCCAGGTGGTTCTCGACCGCCGCGAAGCGGCCCGTGTCGAAGAGCCTGCCGAGCAGCCGGCTGCGGGCGGTGTCCTCGGCGTGCAGGAAGCGGGCGAAGTCGCCCTGCGGCAACAGCACGACCTGGCAGAACTGTTCGCGGCTCATGCCCAGCAGCTGGATGATCTCCTCGCCGATCTCCTGGTGCGAGCGGCTGAGGCCGTGCCAGGCACCGTCGCGGTGCTCGCGCAGTGCGCTGTAGGCCTTCTCGCGCGTGAAGCCGGCGCCCTTCTTCTTCGGGCGCAGTTGCTCGGGCCTCCTCGTGAGCTCCAACTTCCGCCCGCCGACGGTGAGTTCGAGTGCCACCTCGGTGGGCAGGTCGGCGGCGGCGTGGTCGCTGCGCAGGCTCAGGCCGCTGCCCTGGCGGGCGCCGGGCACGCTGCCGTAGAGGGCGTAGCAGACGGCGTCGAGAACGGAGGTCTTGCCCGCGCCGGTGGGGCCGTGCAGCAGGAACAGGCCGGCGGCCGACAGGGCGTCGAAGTCGACGTGCTGGGTGCCGCCGAACGGCCCGAAGGCGGTGACGGTGAGCCGGTGCAGCCTCATCGGGCGGTCTCTCCGAGGGTCTCGTCCAGGCGAACCGAGTCGAGCGCGGCCGTCAGCACGACCCGCTCGGCCTCGTCGGGTCCCCGGCCGCCTCGCACGTGCGCCACGAAGTCCTCCGCGATCTCCTGGTCGCTGCGGCCGCGCAGCCGCTGCGCGTAGGAGGCGAACGAGTCCTCGGGGGCGCCCTCGGGGTCGAGGACGAGGCTCACCACGTGGGGGAAGCGCTTGGCCAGGCGCGCCATGGGGTCCTGGGGGCGTACGGGGTCGGTCAGCGTGGCCTCGACCCAGGCGTCCTCGTGGGCCGCGAGCGCCGGGTCGGCGAGGAGATCGTCGAGGCGGCCGCGGATACGGGCCAGCGGGCGCGGCACCGGGCAGTCGACGCGCTCGGCGGCGACGGTTCCGTCGGCGCCGAGGTCGATCAGCCACATGGTCTTGCGGTGGGCGGCCTCGGAGAAGGAGTAGGCGAGCGGTGAACCGGAGTAGCGGACGCGCTCGTTGATCGTCTGGCAGCCGTGGAGGTGGCCGAGCGCCGCGTAGTCGACGCCGTCGAAGATCTCGGGGCCCACGGCGGCGACACCGCCGACCGTGATGTCCCGTTCGCTGTCGCTGGGCGCGCCCCCGGCGACGAAGGCGTGCGCGAGCACGACGGACCGGGTCCCGGCGGGCCGCCCGGCCAGGTCGGCGCGCACGCGGTCCATGGCGGCGCCGAGCACGGCGGCGTGCCCGGCCCGGTCGGCGCCCAGGGCGTCGCGGACGAGTGCGGGTTCGAGGTAGGGCAGCCCGTAGAAGGCGACGTCGCCGTGGGCGTCGGCGAGGACGACGGGGGTGCCGCACCCGGCGGGGTCGGTGCGCAGATGGACCCCGGCGCGCTCGATGAGCCCGGCGCCGACGCCGAGCCGGCGGGGCGAGTCGTGGTTGCCGGAGATCATGACGGTGGGCACGCCGAGCTCCGCGAGCCGGTGCAGGGCCTCGTCGAACAGCTCGACGGCGGCGAGCGGCGGCACGGCCCGGTCGTAGACGTCCCCGGCGACGAGCACGACGTCGACGCGTTCGTCACGGGCGGTGCGCACGAGGTGACCGACGAACTCCCGCTGGGCGTCCAGCAGGCCGATGCGGTGGAAGGACCGGCCCAGGTGCCAGTCCGAGGTGTGCAGGATTCTCACCGGTGGGCTCCGCCCCGCATGCCGCTCCGTTCCCTCCGCTTCGCCGAGTGCACCAGTGTCTCAGACGTCCCCGTACGCCTCGCCGCCAAGCTCGAATTCCGCGGTGCCCGCGGTGGCGTCCGCGAGCCAGGCGCGGAAGGTGTCCACTTCCGCCTCGGGCAGCCCGATCTCGATGCGTACTCCGGCCCCGTACGTCACTTCGCGCACCGCCCGTCCCGTGGCCCGCAGTTCGTTCTCCAGCTTTCCGGCCCGCTGGTGGTCGACGGTGACGGCGGCCAGCCGGTAGCGGCGGCGGGTGACCGTGTCGAGGGTGTCGAGGGCCTCGCCGACGACCCCGCCGTAGGCGCGGATCAGCCCGCCCGCGCCGAGCTTGATGCCGCCGAAGTAGCGGGTGACGACGGCGACGACGTACCGCATCTCGCGCCGCACGAGCATCTGCAGCATCGGCACCCCCGCGGTGCCGCCGGGCTCCCCGTCGTCGCTCGCCTTCTGCACGGAGCCGTCGGCGCCGAGGACGTAGGCCCAGCAGTGGTGCCGGGCGGTGGGGTGCTCCTTGCGGATGCGGGCGACGAACGCCTGCGCCTCCTCCTCGGTCGCGACGGGCGCGAGCGCACAGATGAAGCGCGACTTGCTGATCTCGATCTCGTGCACGCCCTCGCGCGCGACTGTCCGGTATTCGTCGGCCATTCCGCCAGCCTATGCCGGACGCGGGAATGGTCCGGCAGCGGCCGCCGTTGAGCCGGTCATGTACGCAGAGGCGGGGATCATCCGCAAGATCATCGAGGGTACGGGCGACACCTGGGCCGTGGTCGGTCTGTCCTCCAACGAGCAGCGCGCGGCGTTCCGTGTCGCGGAGGTGCTGCAGCACCACGGCAAGCGCATCGTGCCGGTGCACCCGAAGGCCGAGACGGTGCACGGGGAGAAGGGGTACGCCTCGCTGGCCGAGATCCCCTTCGACGTCGACGTGGTCGACGTCTTCGTCAACTCCGAGCTGGCGGGCGCCGTCGCGGACGAGGCCGTGGCGATCGGCGCGAAGGCGGTGTGGTTCCAGCTGGGGGTGATCGACGAGGACGCGTACGAACGGACGCGCGCGGCGGGCCTGCTGATGGTGATGGACCGCTGCCCGGCCATCGAGATCCCCCGCCTGCGCTGAGCCCGTTCAGCCGCCGAGTCCGGCGAGGACCGTCGCACCGGGCAGCTCCGCGAGGGCCTTGCCCGGCACGATGAGCTTGCCGCGGCGGCTGCCGCTGCCGACGATGACGTACGGGCTGTCGGCCACGGCCTGATCGACGAGAACCGGCCATCCTGCGGGCAGTCCGACGGGCGTGATGCCCCCGTACTCCATGCCGGTTGCCTCCAGCACGGTGTCCATGGGCGCGAAGGAGGCCTTGCGGGCGCCGAGATGACGGCGGACGACGCCGTTGACGTCGGCCCGGGTGTGACCGAGGACCATGCAGGCGGCGAGGGTGACCTCGCCGCCGCGCTTCGCCGCCACGACGACGCAGTTGGCGGAGAGGTCCAGCAGCCAGGGCCCGTAACTCTCCGCCAGCACGGCCGTGTCGGCGCGCTCGGGCTCGGTGTCCACGTACAGCAGCTCCTCGACCGGGACCGGGCCGGTCCAGCCGCGCAGGGCATCGGCCACCGGCCGGACCAGCAGGTCCAGACGGTCCACGGCGGGCCGGACATCGTCGAAGGCTTCCATCGGCGTGCGCATGCGCGCCACGCTAACAGCCGCCCCCCACGGGCGGGATGGCGACGGCCATGGTGAGCTCCACCGGCCGGTCGCCGTCGTTGCGGTAGCCGTGCGGGACGTCGGACTCGAAGGCGGCCGCGGTGCCGGCGGGCAGCCGGAACTGCTCGCCGTCCACGACGAGGGTGAGTTCGCCGGCCGTGACGCGGAGCAGCTCCACGGTGCCGGGCGGGTGGGGGTCCGAGGTGCTGGCGTCGCCCGGCTCGACGTGCCAGTCCCACAGTTCCATCGGGCCGCGGACCTGGGTGCCCACCAGCAGCGTGTGGTGGCTGCCGGCCTCGCTGGACCACATGCGTGTGGCCTCCTGCGGCGGCACGATCCGCACCCGCCCCTCCTGCTCGCGCTCCAGCAGGGTGGTGATGCTGACGCCCAGGGCGTCGGCGAGCTTGACCGTGGTGCCGACGCTGGGATTCGTCCGGGCCTGCTCGATCTGGATGATCATGCCGCGGCTGACGCCCGAGCGCGCCGCCAGGGCGTCCAGGGTGAGGCGGCGTTCGCTGCGCCAGCGCTTGAGATTGCGGGCGAGCGACTGCGTGAGCTTGTCGAGGTCCGTCACGGTCAGGTCAGGTCCGTTCCGTCCAGTTTATTTGATTAAATAGTTCAGTTCATTGCACTACAGCGTGGTGCACGCAACCGTCCACCACACTGTACTGCGAGGTGCTCATGACCCCCGTCTTCGCCCTGGCCACCGCCCTCATGTGGGGCCTGGCCGACTTCGGCGGCGGACTCCTCACCCGGCGGCTGCCGGCCCTCACCGTCGTGCTGGTCTCCCAGCTGCTGGCCGTGGGCGCCCTCGGCACGATCGTGATCGCCACCGGTGCCTGGTCCGAGGCCGGACCCCGGCTGTGGTTCGCCGCGGCCGCGGGCGTCGTGGGCACCGCGGCCCTGCTCTGCTTCTACCGGGCGCTGGCCCTCGGCCCGATGGGCGTCGTCTCCCCGCTGGGCGCGCTCGGCGGCGTGGCGGTGCCGGTCGGCGTCGGCCTCGTCCTCGGCGAGCGGCCCGGGCTGCTGCAGTTCGCGGGCATCGCGGTCGCCATCGTCGGCGTCGTCCTGGCCAGCGGTCCGGGGCTGGGCGGGGCGCCCGTGCAGCGGCAGACCCTGGTGCTCACGCTGGTGGCCGCGTTCGGCTTCGGCTCGGTCATGGCGCTGATCGCCGAGGCGTCGCACAGCCTGACCGGCCTGTTCCTCGCCCTGTTCGTCCAGCGCGTGTGCAACGTGGCGGTCGGCGGAACCGTCCTCCTGGTCTCCTCGCGCCGCGGCACCCCCGCGCTGCCGGCCGGCGGCTGGAGCGTGATCCGCTCCTCGCTGCCGGCCCTCGCCTTCATCGGCCTCGCGGACGTGGCGGCCAACGGCACGTACAACCTCGCCGCCCACAGCGGCCCGGTGACGGTGGCGGCCGTGCTGGCGTCCCTCTACCCCGTGGTCACGGCCCTGGCGGCGCGCGGCGTCCTGCGCGAACGCATGCAGACGCTGCAGGCGGCGGGGGCTGGGCTGGCCCTGGTGGGAACGGTGCTGCTGGCGACGGGGTGACCCGTCCGGGCGCGACTACCCCGCGCCCTCCCCCAGTTCCGCAAGACTCGGCGGCCCCGCCGCCCGCAGCGGCGGCTCCCAGCCGCGCACCGCGTCCCACCGCCGCACCACCTTCGCCGGCACCCCGGCCACCACGGAGTGGTCCGGCACCTCGCCGCGCACCACGGCCCCCGCCGCCACCACGACGTTCCGCCCGAGCCGCGCCCCCGGCAGGATCACGGCCCCGGCCCCCAGCCAGCTGCCCGGTCCTATGGAGACGGGCGAACTCCGCGGCCACTGCCGCCCGATGGGCTGGTCGGGGTCCTCGTAGGAGTGGTTGTCGCTGGTGACGTAGACGTACGGCCCGCAGAAGACGTCGTTGCCGAAGGTCACCGGCTGCGAGGCGATGACATGGCTGCCGCGGCCGAGCACGACGCCGTTGCCCAGCCGCAGCACCGGGTCCGGGCCGAGGTCGAGCCCCGGCACCATGCCCGCGGTGAGGGTGACCTGTTCCCCGACGATGCAGTGGTCGCCGAGCTCGATCCAGCCCTCGCCGAAGACCGTGCCGAGCGGGAAGGCGAGCCGGGTCCCGGTGCCGATGCGGCGGAAGCGGTACGGTCCCGGCCGCTCGGCGGTCACCGCACCGGCCTGCTGGAGCCAGCGCCAGCCCCGGTGGACCGCACGGGAGACGGCCCGGCGCCGCCAGGCCCCGAGGGCCGCGACGGCACCGGACGAGAACGTGTTACTGGTCTTCGGCACCCGCTCACCGTACTCAGCGGGGCCGGATCGAGGCCGCGCGAAGTCCTGTGATCTTCACCCCACGGGGTCAGCGCCCGCCAGGGGCGCCGAACCCCCGGCTCTCGACGGCCTCGCGGTGGGCCTTCGCCAGCCCCAGATACGCCTCGGCGTTGGCCCTGATGTGCTCGCGCTCCTCGGCCGTCAGCGCACGCCGCACCTTGGCGGGCACCCCGGCGACCAGGGAGCCGGGCGGGACGTCCATGCCCTGCGGGACCAGCGCCTGGGCCGCGACGAGCGAACCGGCGCCGACCCTGGCGCCGTTGAGGACGGTCGCGCCCATGCCCACGAGGACGTCGTCCTCCACGGTGCAGCCGTGCAGCACGGCGTTGTGGCCGACGGTCACACGCTCGCCGACACGGACCGGGAAGCCCGGGTCGACGTGCACGGTGCAGTTGTCCTGGATGTTGCTGTCGGCACCGATGACGATCGGCCCGCCGTCGGCGCGCAGCACCGCGTGGTACCAGACGCCGGCCCCCGCGGCGAGCGTCACATCGCCGATGAGGACGGAGGTGGGCGCGGCGAAGGCCGCCGGATCGACGTCCGGCTCCTTGCCGCCGATGCCCAGGGTCAGCGCATGCCCGGTCACTGCCGCCTCCTCAGTCGGCGGCCGCGACGGACGCGGACTCGGCGGGCTCCTGCTCGGCGGCCTCGGCCGCCTTCTTCGCCTTGATCCGCATGACGACGAACGAGCCGATGCCGAAGAGGACCGCGACGGCCAGGCCGATGTAGGAGAACTTGCCGATCCACTCCTCGGCGACCTTGCCCACGGTGTAGATGAGGGCGACCGTGCCGCCGGCCCAGGCGATGCCGCCGAGCACATTGGCGATGAGGAACTTCCAGTACGGCATCTTCAGCACGCCCGCCAGCGGACCGGCGAAGATGCGCAGCAGCGCGATGAAGCGACCGATGAAGACGGCCCACATGCCCCACTTCGTGAACGCCTTCTCGGCCGTGGCCACATGGTGCGGGCCGAAGTGCTTGGGGAACTTCCGGCCGAGCCAGTCGAGCAGCGGCTTGCCGCCCTTGCGCCCGATCAGATAGCCGAGGGAGTCGCCGACGATGGCACCGGCGACGGCACAGGCGCCCAGGACGTACGGATTGATGTGGTCCTGGGAGGCGGCCAGCAGCGTGGCGCTGACGAGGACGATCTCACCGGGAAGCGGAATGCCCAGGCTTTCCAGCCCGATGACCCCGGCCACCAGGAGGTAGACGGCAATCGCCGGTACTGATTCGAGCCACTCCTGGATGTGCAACGCCGGTTCCTCCCCGGTTGACGAACTGCTGCCCGGCGTGCGCCGAGCAGACGCACGCCGGGAAGCCTACTGGAGGTAAAGACTCGTCCAGGAGCCCGTTGGTTGACAGCAGAGGGCCACTTCTGCGGAACGTCCCGGTGCGGCGCCCCGTGGCTCAGTCGACGCCGGCGGTCTGCAGGTCGGACACGGTCTCGCCGCAGAGGACCGCGTGGTGGAGCTGCTGGAGCGAGGGCGAAGGCTCCAGACCGAGCTCGGCGACCAGCGCTCCGCGCAGCCGCTGGTACGCCTCGAGGGCCCGCCAGGTGCCGCCCGAGCGGTGCAGGGCCAGCATCAGCTGGGCGCAGAAGCGCTCGTGCATGGGGTGACGTGCCGTCAGGACACGGAGTTCGGGGATGATCTCGGCGTGCCGGCCGAGGCGCAGGTCGGCGTCGATGCGCCGTTCCAGCGCGACCATGCGGTTCTCCTCCAGCCGCAGCACCTCGAGCTCGAGCATGCTGCCCGCCCGGACGTCCACGAGGGCGGGGCCCTGCCACAGGGCGAGGGCGCGGCACAGCAGCCGGGAGGCGCTGCGGTAGTCGGCGGCGTCGAACGCGGTCCGGCCGTCGACCACCAGCTGTTCGAATTCCTGCACGTCGACCGATCCCGGCTGCACCCGCAGCAGATAGCCTCCGAACTGGGTGACCAGCACGTCCTTGGCGCTGCGCGCGGGTTCGTCGGTCAGGGCCGCGGAGATCTTGCGGCGCAGTTGGAGGATGTAGGTCTGCAGCGTGGTGGACGCGCTGCGGGGGATGCGCTCCCCCCAGATCTCGGTCATCAGCGTGGGGACGGTGACCACGTGGTCGGCCTGCAGGGCCAGCAGAGCCAGTATCTGGCGGGGCTTGGCCGCGCTGGGGACCACCGAGACTCCCTGCTCATGAGCATCCAGCGGTCCCAGTACCTTGATGTCCATTGCGCGCTCTCCCCCTTCGAGTCGCATCCCGCCGAGCCGGTCGGGGCTCGCCCGGAGCCTGCGCATCAGACTGGCAGCAAGGGGCCGGCCGGCCCAGTGAGCAGGGCATGAGCGCAATCATGAAAATCTCACGGACATCCCGTGAGGGGGGCACTGCCCCGCCACGCCACGACGGCTCAGAATCACTGCCGGCACGTCGTAGAGCACGCACCCGATGACTTCGAACGAGTCTCATGCCGTGGAAGGGGCCTGTTCATGAACACCGTCGCACCGCGTACCACGTCCGTCACCGTGCATCCCGCCGAGGAGCGTTTCTCCGCCGACGCCCTCCGTTTCGCCGAACTCGCCGCCCGCAGCGGTCTGGAGCCGGAGCTGGCCCGGCGGCTCGAGAACAGCCCCGCCGCCGTTCTGGCGGAATTCGGCTTGTCCGCCGGGCACCCGGAACCGGCCGCCGGCACGACACTGCTGATCGAGGATCTGAGCCGGTCGACGGCGGGCGCCCTGGTCGTCCCGACCTGGACGGTCGTCGCGCCCACCCCGCAGGAGCCGACCGGTGCGACGGCCGGCCGATGCTGAGCAATGCAGCGGGTCCGGACATCCGGACAGTGGGGTTCAAGCGGCACCTGAACGTGCAGACCGACGAGGAAGCCGTCTATCTGCTCTCCAGCCGCGGTGTCACGATTCTGCACGGCACGGATGTGGCGGCCCTCGCCCCGCTCCTGGACGGCACCCGCACACTGCCCCGTCTGCTGCGCGAGGCGGCGGGCCGGATGCCGGTCTCCGAGGCGGGGCGAATGGTGGCGGAGCTGGCGAAGGCCAACCTGATCGGATACCGGCGGCCGGACGCCGCGGAGCCGGCCGACCCCGCCTGCCGTGCCTACTGGGACCTGCTCGGCGACGGCTCCGAGGCCACCGCCAACATCGCCCGGACACCGCTGGAGGTGATCGCGGTGGGGCGGGCCGACCGGGCGGCGGCCGTGGAGGCATGCCGGGCCGCGGGCCTGACGGTCGCGGAGCCGTCGGCCGCGGCAGGGCTGTGCCTTGTCGTCTGCGACGACTATCTCGACCCCGGGCTGGGCGCGATCGACCGGCGGATGCGCGCGGCCGGGCGGCCCTGGCTGCCTGCCAAGCCGCTCGGCGCGGAGACCTGGCTGGGCCCGGTGTTCATCCCGGACGACGGGCCGTGCTGGTCCTGCCTGGCGCACCGGCTGCGGGCGCACCGCGCGGCCGAGGACGCGGTGCGCCGGGCCATGGGTGCTTCCGGGCCGCTGCCCGTACCGGAGGCCTCGCTGGCCGCCGGCCGGGCACTGGGACTGCAAGCGGCCGTGCTGGAGGCGGCGAAGTGGGTCGCCGGGGTGCGGCAGGACGCCCAGCGCACTCTGTTCACACTGGACACCTGCACCCTGCGCTCCGCCCATCACCCTGTCACCCGGCGTCCTCAGTGCCCCGAATGCGGCGACGCCCTTCTGATGGCCCGCCGGGGTTTGCGGCCGCCGGTGCTGGTGCCCCGGCCCAAGGCGCCGGACACCGGTTCGAACCACCGCGCGCTGACACCGGGGCAGGTGCTGGAGCGGCACGGCCACCTGGCCGACCCGCTCACCGGCATCGTGGCCGAGATCGTCCGGGACCCGCAGGTGCCCGAGGCTCTCGCCTGTTATCTCTCGGGCCACAACCTGGCGTTGGCCGGGGGCACCCTGGCCGAGGTGCGCGGCGGTCTGAGACGGCTGAGCGGCGGCAAGGGCGTCACCGCGGAAGAAGCACGGGCCGGCGCGCTGTGCGAAGCGGTGGAACGATTCTGTGGAACGCGGCAGGGCGACGAGGCGGTGGTCGTGGGCTCGCTGGCGGAACTCGGCGGCTCGGCCCTCCACCCCAATGCCTGCCAGATGTACCACGAGCGGCAGTTCCGGGAGCGGAACCGCTGGAACGCCACGCACTCGGCCTTCCAGCAGGTGTGCGCCCCCTTCGATCCCCGGCGCGCCGTGGAGTGGACACCCGTGCACTCCCTGACCACGGGCCGGCAGCGGCTGCTGCCCACCTCGATGCTGTACTTCACCAGCCCGGCGGCCGAAGGACTGCCCTGGGCCGACTCCAACGGCAACGCCGCGGGCAGCAGCCTGGAGGACGCCGTGGTGCAGGGGCTGCTGGAGCTGGTGGAGCGGGACGCCGTCGCCCTGTGGTGGTACAACCGGACCCGGCCGCCGGCCATGGACCTGGACGCCTTCGACGCGCCATGGCTGGCCGGGCTGCGGGATGCGTACGGACGCATGAACCGCGACCTGTGGGCCCTGGACCTCACCTCCGACCTCGGCATCCCGGCGGTGGTGGCACTCTCCCGGCGCATCGACCAGCCGGCCGAGGACATCGCGTTCGGCTTCGGCGCCCACTTCGACCCGCGGCTCGCCCTGCGCCGTGCGGTCACCGAAATGGGACAGCTGCTCCCCCATGCGGCCGGTGCGGACCCGGGCGGCACCGGATACCGCACGGACGACCCCGCCGTCCTTGCCTGGTGGACCCGGGCGACCGTACGGAACCAGCCGTACCTCCTGCCCGATCCGGCCGAATCGCCCCGCGCACCCGGCCACTTCGACGACATGTCCCGGGACGATCTGCTCGAGGACGTCCAAGCGGCCACCGCGCTGCTGGAGCGGCACGGGCTGGAGGTGCTCGTCCTGGACCAGACGCGGCCGGACGTGGGCCTGCCGGTGGTCAAGGTCGTCGTGCCCGGACTGCGCCACTACTGGGCACGATTCGCCCCGGGGCGGCTGTACGACGTTCCGGTACAACTCGGTTTGCGGGACCGGCCGGTGGCCTATGAGGAGCTGAACCCCATCCCCATGTTCGCATAAACCACAGGGCAATTCAGGCAGCCCAGGCGCCTCAAGGTCACGTTAACATGTGCCGCGGGTTCGGATCCCGGCGAACTCGCAAGGAGGCACGCATGATCGGCCCCTTCCGGCGCAGGCAAGCCGGAGTCAACCGCAGAAGTAACGTTCCTGCGGGACATGGAACACCTGGAACACAACAGTTGGCACCCACCGGCATCGGCATTCCGTCAACTCCGCGGCAGAACGAGGACGTTCTTGCCACCCATGTCGCCGAGATCATCACGATTGCCGTGCTGTGCGGCTACACGGCTGTACTGCTGCTCAACGTCCTGTGGGAGAAGCCGGGTCCGTCCAGGCTGATGCTGTTGATCGGCTGTGTGACCTCGCTCTTCGCCATCCAGCTCCTGCACACCTCACCGAAGACCCGGCGCTGGCCACTGCCGCGGAAGGCGCTCACGCTCGGCCTGCAAGCCGCCCTCACCTTCGTGCCGTTTCTCTGGTTCGGCATCACCTGGGGCAGCATGGGGGGCATTCTCGACGCCTCGATCCTCCTCATGCTGCCCTCGCCGCTCTCCTGGGCCCTCTTCGCACTGGTGGCCGTGGGCATCGGCGCCTACGCGATCACCCTGCACCTCGCAGTCATCAGTGACATCTACACCCCGCTCACCACGCTGCTGACGGGTCTCGTCCTTTACGGGCTCACCCGTTTGACCGATCTGGTGCACGAAGTCCAGGCCACCCGGGCCGAATTGGCCCGCATGGCTGTCGCACAGGAACGCCTCCGCTTCTCCCGGGACGTCCACGACCTGCTGGGCTACAGCCTGTCCGCGATCACACTCAAGTGCGAGCTGATCCACCGGCTGGTCGTGACCAACCCGGAGCGGGCCCAGGAGGAGGTGACCTCCGTGCTCCAGGTGTCCCGGCAGGCGCTCGCCGACGCCCGCATGGTGGCCAGGAGTTACCGCGAGATGTCGCTGGCCGAGGAGGCGGAATCGGCCGCGGTCGTGCTGGCTGCGGCCGACATCCGCACGACCCTGGAGATCTCGTGCGGCCGCCTGCATCCGGCCGTGGACACCGCGTTCGCGACGGCGCTGCGCGAAGGGGTCACCAACATCCTCCGGCACAGCAAGGCCCAGTCGTGCGGGATCACGGCGGTGCGGGCGGGCGGCACCGTGCGGCTGGAACTGGTCAACGACGGTGCCGTCAGCACGGATCCGGCCGACGGCACGGGAGGCAACGGACTGGACAACCTGCGCACCCGGCTCGGCACCGTCGGCGGCCGGCTGACGGCCGGAGCATGCGGGGACGGGCACTTCAGGCTGGTGGCCGAGGCACCGGTCCGGCCGGGGCGCAGCGCGACCGACCCGGTGACGCGGGAGATCGCTTAGTCTTCAGTGTGCGTCAGCACGCTTGATCGGGCAGTTCACGGGAACGGGGGAGCCCATGCTGTCGGTGAGAATCCTGCTCGCCGAAGACGTGCACATGATCCGCGGTGCGCTCATCGCCCTGCTGGAACTGGAGCCGGACCTGGAGGTGGTGGCGTCGGTGGACCGGGGCGACCTGATCGTGGAGACCGCCCTGCGCACCGGCCCGGACGTCGCCGTGATCGACATCGACCTGCCCGGTTCCGACGGCATCACCGCCGCCGCCGAGCTGCACGAGCGGCTCCCGGCCTGCCGGGCGCTGATCCTCACCAACCTCGGTCGCCCGGGCACCGTACGCCGCGCGCTGTCCGCACACGTCAGCGGTTTTCTCCTCAAGGACGCCCCGCCCAGCCAACTTGCCCAGGCGGTACGGTCGGTGGCGGCGGGCCAGCGGGTCGTCGATCCCCAGCTGGCGCTGTCGGCCTGGGAGGCCTCGGACTCCCCGCTGTCGCCGCGGGAGACCCAGGTGCTTCGGATGGCGGCCCGGGGAGCCGACGCCGACGAGATAGCGGGGACGCTGTACCTCACCACGGGCACTGTCCGCAATTACCTCACGGCCATCGTCTCCAAACTCAACGCACGCAACCGGATCGATGCCATCCGGATCGCCGAGGAGGCCGGCTGGATCCCGTGACCGGGGCGGCTTCACCACCTCACGGTGCTCTCGGCCAGCGGCCCGGCGTCCAGCTCCGAGAGCACGCCGGCCAGGTCCACCGCATCGGACTGCGGCCCCTGGCACACAGGAAGGCAGCGCGGTCCTTCCGGCCCGCCGATCCGGCGTACGAACGGGGTCAGTACCGGCCTGGGGCCGATCTCCACGACATG
Organism: Streptomyces morookaense; assembly: GCF_013030945.1. Taxonomy (GTDB): domain Bacteria; phylum Actinomycetota; class Actinomycetes; order Streptomycetales; family Streptomycetaceae; genus Streptomyces; species Streptomyces morookaensis. Next base: position 129,529 of record NZ_JABBXF010000012.1, read on the forward strand.
GGTGGGTGCGTGCCGGTGCAGCATCTCCCGTACCGCGTCGGCGAACCGGACCGGTGAGGTGATGTGCTGCGCCCAGTAAGCGGCACCGAGCGGCTCGGCCGACTGCCGCCCGTAGACGGCGGAGTAGTAGGGAAGCCGGGGCACGGCGCCCCCGAACTGTTCGGCCGCAGCCCGGAGTTCCGGAACCACCGGCTCCATGAGAGGTGAGTGGAAGGCGTACCGCACCGGCAGGAACCGGCTCAGGACCCCGTCCCGCGCGAGCCGGTCGCGCACCCGCCCCAGGCCGTCGAGCGTGCCGGAAAGCACCGTCGCACGGGCCGCGTTGACCGCGCCGATGGAGACACCCGGTTCACAGGCCGCGGCCTCGGCGGCCTCGTACGGGCCGACGCACACCGCCAGCATGCCGCCGCCCTCCGGCAGCCGCTGGACGGACGCGCCGCGCAGCACCACGAGCCGCGCCGCATCGGCGAACGGGACGGCTCCCGCGACCGCGGCGGCCGCCAGTTCCCCCATGCCGTGGCCCAGCACCGCGACGGGCCGCACACCGGCGTCCAGCAGGGTCTGTGCCAGGGCACAGCCGACGGCGAAGAGAGCCGACTGCGACAACGCGGTGTCCTCGGTGTCCGGGCCCCTGCCGAGGGCCGACTCGACGACGGAGCGGCCCAGGCAGGGCCGCAGCATCTCGTCGAAGCGTCCGAGACAGGCGCGGTAGGTGGCCGAGTCCCGGTACAGGCCTCCCGCCATACCCGGGTGCTGCCCGCCCTGCCCCCCGAACACGAACGCCACCCGGATGCGGCGCCCGCGGACCGCCGGGGTGCCGCACACCACCAGCCGATGCGCCAGGTCCCGCACAGTGGGACAGGCCCACATGTCCTCGGGGCCGATCAGCGAGCCGCACTTCTCCTCGACGTCTCCGAAGAGGCTCAGCATCGCCACCGAGTCCAGTCCGCACTCCGCGATCGGTGTTCCGGGCACCACCGGCCTGCCCCCGTGATAAGCGATCCGCTCCGTCAGCCAGCACAGAAAACCGCTGATGCCCGGCTCGCCCTGCGGTACGTGCTCCACATCGCCCTCCCCTGGTCGTTCACCTGGTCGTGCTCACCCGGCCCGGGCCATGTCCGTGCCGGTCAGGAGTTCACGGTCGAGTCGCTGGTGCAGCGGACGGATCCGGCCGCGGAGGAACAGCTCGCGCATGGCGGAGCGTTCGACCTTCCCGCTGGTCGTACGCCGGACCGTGCCCGGCCGGACCAGCAGGACGCCGCCGACACTGACTTCGAACTCCTCGGCGAGGCACCGCTCCACCTGCGCGGCCAGTGCAGCGAGATCCACGTCGTAACTGCTGCGGGTGCGGAGTTCCTGCACCATCACCACACGCTCGCGTTCGCCGGGGACGGCGAAGGCCGTGCCGGGTCCGAAGAGCACGCTGACCTGCTGGACCGTGCGCTCCATGTCCTGCGGGTAGAGGTTGCGCCCCGCCACCACGATCATGTCCTTCAGGCGACCGGTCACATGGAGCCGGCCGTCCTCCAGCGTGCCCAGGTCACCGGTGCGCAGGAATCCGCCCTCGCCGTCCGCCGTCGCGACCCGGAACACCCGTGCCGTCTCACCCGGGTTGCGCCAGTAGCCGAGGGCCACCCCCGGCCCGCGGACCCAGATCTCGCCGATCCGCCCGTCGGGGAGCGGGGTCGCGGTGTCCGGATCGACGACGCGTATCTCGCAGCCGACCGCGGGGCCGCACGTCGGCACCCGGCGCACCGGCCGTCCCGGAACCGGGTCGCGCCACTGGTGCCGTTCCAGGCTGCCGGAGTCCACTGCGCGTTCGGGAAGCGGCGGGGCGGCGCCCCGGCCGCCCGAGACCAGCAGGGTCGCCTCGGCCAGCCCGTAGCAGGGCGCGAACGCCTCGGCCCGGAAACCGGCGGGCGCGAAGCGCTCGGCGAACCCTGCCATCGTCTCGGCCCGCACCGGTTCGCCGCCCGAGACGGCGACCCGCCACCCCGACAGGTCCAGTCCGGCGAGCTGTTCGTCGGTCACCCGCCGGGTGCACAGGTCGTAGGCGAAGTCGGGGGCCCCGCTGACGCTGATCCGGTGACGGCCGACGGCTTCCAGCCAGCGCACCGGGTGCCGGACGAACGACTCGGCCGGAAGCATCACGGAGGTGCCGCCGAGCCACAGGGGATGCAACAGCTGCCCGACCAGACCGAGGTCGTGGTGGAGCGGCAGCCACCCGCCCAGCCGGCAGCACGGCTCGGTGCCCAGTGCCTCCTGAATGGCCTGCTGCGTGGCCAGCAGATTGGCGTGGCTGACGACCACTCCGCGCGGCTGCCCGGTGGATCCCGACGTGTACTGCAGGTAGGCAGTGGTCTCCGGCGGGAGGTCCGGCGGGCTCCACACGGGAGCGCCGGGGACCGCGTCGGCGGGCAGACAGGGCATGCTGCCGTGCCCGCAGTCGGCCAGCAGTCGTGACATGTCGAGGACCAGGGCGGCATCGGTGAGCGCCACGCAGGGAGCGGTGTCCTTGACAATGCCGGCGATCCGCTCCAGGTGGTGCGACCGTCCGCCGCCCGGCGGTGCGGGCACCGCCACCGCGCCCGCGTACAGGCAGGCCAGAAAGCTCACCGTGAACTGGCGGCGCGACCGGTGCAGCAGCAGCACCCGCCGGCCGGCGGCGCCCTGGTTCTGCAGCCAGCCCGCCAGCCGACGGACGGACGCGTCCAGGTCGCGGTACGTGACCGGTGTGGCGTGGCCCCGGTCCGGGCTGCCCGGCAGCAGGAGCAGGGCTTCCCTCCCGGGATCCTGTTCGACCCGGGACAGCAGGAGATCGGTGAAGTTCCGGTGATCGGTCAAGGCCTCCCCCTTGTGAAGGTTCCAGCGACGCTGTCCCCGGACACGGACCCGGGGCGGTCGGACGGGGGCCTGGCTCCCCGGCCCCGGGCACGGCCGTCGGGCCGGCGCGCTGCGCCGGTCACGGGGCCGCCCAGGTGACCGCCGAACAGGGGCGGAACCGGGACCTTCCCCACAGGGCCCGTCGCGGCGTCCGGGCGCCGGCCGGCCCGGCGGCGCTCAGCCGCGCCATCAACACCACTGTCACAGCGGCCAGTTCGGCCTCGTCCGGATGGCCACGAACCACGGTGAGGAACGTTTGTTCAGGCATGTCTCCAGCGTGTTCCAAGCCACTTGAACGCCCCTCGTGCCGCACCGGAAGCCTCCGCAGGTGCGGTCAGCCGCGGTGGGCGACGACCTCGGCCGGTTCCGCGCGGAGACGAGCCGGAACCATTGCCGGCCGGGGCCGGCGGTCCGGCATCGGTCCGCCGCACAGGGCATCGTTCCGGCCTCCGGCGCTGTGCCACCAGATCAGACCGAGATAGTCACGCGGCTCGAGGGCCGAGCACAACAGCAGCCCACCGCCGCGGTCCGCGCCGTGCAGCATCTTCCCCACCAGGGTGCCGAAGTCCATTTCGAACCGGTCCGCAGGGCCGGACCGCAGCGCCCTCGCCAGCACGACGTGGCCGGCCCCGGCCAGGTCCGGCACGGCGCCCAGCAGCCCCGCGCCCACGGCCCGGCCGGCCTCGACGCCGGCCAGCCGGCCGAGCCGGTCGAGCTGGGCGCGGTGGGCGTCGGCGCAGCAGGCGTCGGACAGTTGCTCCGGCGACTGCCAGAAGCCGAGGTGCAGATACGTACCCGGGCGGGCCGGCAGTCGCAGGGTCACCTGGACCTGCAGTCCGTCCTGCTCCCCCAACAACCGGTCGTACCGCAGCAGTTCCTGCTCGAGCGCCGTCGGGTTCCCGCCATCGCGGAGCTCGAACCACTGCACGAGCACCAGCCGGTCGGCCGGTCCCGTCCCGGTGCCCGGCGGACGCGGCCGTCGCCTTCTCCCGTCGCGCGCGGCATTCGGCGCCACGACGCCCTCCCTTCGGCCGCACGGCCGCCTCGGACCGCACGGTGCTCACCGCCATTTGACCAGCAGTCGCTCGAGGCCCGCTCGAACCCGGCCTCCGCCGGGCCCGGCGGCCCGCCCGCGCGCACTGCTGAGGGTTCCTCGAGGCCCGGTTGAGGACACGCTGCAACGCTGCCCCGCCTCATGACCGACTGGAGGAGTTGACGACATGTCCGAGTCGGGCAAGACGCTCGCACCGCGCGCGCAGGCCGCGGTGCGCAGCCTGCTGCGCCCGGTGGGTGATGCCCTGGCCGCCTGCGGCCGGCTGTGGCTGGCCACGCCGTCGGAGGTGCCCGACGACCCGTGGTGCGAACACGGCGGCACGCCCATGGTGGGCGAGTGACCTCGAGCCGCTCTTGACCGGGCCGGTCGACGTACGCAGGAAGGAAGGAGGGCCGATGACCACGGCGGTGGAGGTGAGCGGCACGGAGCTCGGGGGGAACTCCGTGCAGGAACGGATCACCCGCCTCGAGCGGGGTTTCGGGGACCTGGACGATCCCGGAAACCCCCTGGGAGCCGAGCAGTTCGTGCGGGCCGACAGGGAGCGACGGATCCTCCCGGCGGCGGAGAACCTGCTGGACGGCTTCGGGCTCAACGCGGAGTTCGTGCCACGCGAGCTGGGTGGCAGGCTGGAAGGTCTGGACGCACTGGTGCAGGTGATGCGCTCGGTGTTCCGCCGGGACGCGTCCCTCGGCCTGGGCTACGGGATGAGCTCGTACATGTCCGCGGTGGTCGTCTGGGCCGGCGGCTCGGCCGGACAGCAGCGTGCCGCTGCCGAACTGCTGCTCGCCGGCGGGCGGATGGCCTGCGCCTACCCACAGCCCGCCGAGGGCAACGACTTTCTGCACAATCGCTTCACCACGGTGCCCGACGGCTCCGGCTTCCTGCTCAGCGGCCGGAAGGAGGCTCTCAACAACGCCGCACGGGCGACTTCGCTCCTGCTGTTCGCGCACTCCGGACGCGAGCCGGACGGCAGCGGCGACCCGCGCACCGAGGATGCCTGCAGCGCGTTCCTGATCGACACCCCCGCCCCGGGCACTCCCGGCTTCCGGCTGCTGCCCCGGCGCACCACCACCGGCACCCGCGGCTGTCTGGTGCACGGCCTCGAGTTCACCCGGTACCGCATCGGCGCCGACCGAGTGCTCGGCGCTCCCCTTGCCGGAGCCGGCCTGGCCGCACGGGCCTTCCCGGTCATCCGCAGCGCCGGGCCCTCCATGGCCCTCGGGTGCGCCGATACGGCGCTGCGCACCACGGTCGCCTTCGCCCGATCGCACCGGGCGCGCAGCCGGGCATCGCTCGCGACACCCCGGACCCGCACCGCGCTGCTGGACGCATTCGGCGACCTGCTGCTGTGCGACGCGCTCGCTCTGGTCGCGACCCGGTCACTGCACCTGCTGCCGCGGGAGAGCGCCACGCTCGGCGCGGTGGTGAAGTACCTGCTGCCCATGCTCCTGACGGAGATGGTGTACGACCTGTCCATCGTGCTCGGCTCGGAGGCCTACGCCCGTGGGGGTACGTACGCCGCGTTCCAGAAGTCGGCCCGCGACCTGCCGATGATCGGCCTGGGTCCGGTGGGCAGCGCGGCGAGCCGCGCCGCGATCGCGGCCCACCTGATCCGGCTGCCGGCGCTGAGACCGCCCACGGACGGGGACGCCCCGGACCGCCCGGAGCTGTTCCGCCCCTTCGGCAGGCAACTGCCGTCGCTGTGCCCGCCGGAGCCGGCGCCGCCCACGGACGGGGATTCCCTGGTGGGCTCGCTGGACCGCGCGGTGGAGCAGGCCCGCGGGCTCGGCGGCGGCGCCACGGAGCGGGCCCTCGCGGGATACGCGACGGCGCTCGGGGCCGAGTTGGAACGGCTGCGCCGGGACTGCCGAGAGCTGGTGGACGGGCACCGCCCGCCGGTGCCCCGGGTGTACGCCTTGGCCGACCGGTATGCGCTGATCGCCGCCGGGGCCGCCTGCCTCGGGGTGTGGCAGCACCACACGGGCCCGGCGGACAGCCTGCTGGCCGGCCCGGACGGGGCGGTGATGGTCCTCGCCCGGCTGCTGCGCAGGCTCGACCCCGCAACACCGAAACCGCCCCCGCAGGGTGTGGAACGGCTTCTCGCCGAACTGCAGCGCCGCTTCGACGATGCGCGCAGCTACGACCTGTACGCGACCGTGATCGGCCGTTGAGAGGAGTGTCCCGATGGCTGTCCCGCCGCCCTGCCGGGTACCGGCAGAACCGTCCCTGGCCGACGCGCTGTTGCAGAACCGGGGCCCCGGGGACTCGTGGGAGCCGGTGTGCGACGCGGTGGACCGCGCGGGAACGGGCGTGCTCCACGCGGCGATCGCCGACTGGCTGCCCGCCGACCTCGACGACAGCCGACTGGCCGCGGCACTGGGGACGGACCACGCACGGCTGCGGCAGATCACCCGGCCACAGCTCCGGCAGCGGTTCGCGGCCTCCCGGCTGCTGCTGAAGTCCGCGGCGAGCGCGGTGCTGGGGACGCGTCCGGAGGAACTGGAACTGGCGTACAAGCCCGGTGGGCGGCCCTATCTGCGCGGCATCGACCAGCTCGACGTGAGCCTGAGCCACACCGAGGAACTGCTGGTGGTCGGGCTGACCCGGCACAGCCGCGTCGGCGTCGACGTCGAGCGTGCCGACCGTCGGATGCTGGGGCTGGGCACGGAGCGTCAGGTGTGCACACCGTACGAGCTGGAGGCGCTGCAACAGGTTCCCCAGGAGCTGCGCAACGGGGAGCTGGTGCGGTTGTGGACGCTGAAGGAGGCCTACAGCAAGGCGATCGGCCAGGGACTGAGGTTCCGGTTCACCGAGTTCGGCTTCGGTCCCCGGGACCGGCAGGTGCAGATGCTGCGCCCGGACGGATCCCCGGGCGTCGGCGAGGAGTGGTCGTTCACCAGCTGGTCGGTGGGGGGCCGGTACGCCGTCAGCGCTGCGGTGTACGACCCGGGCTTCGGCGGTGCGCCGATGTTCCGGCTCCTCCCCGACCCCGGCTCCAGCGCTCGTTGAGCGGCTTTCCAGGGCGAGTGGTGACGCTCTTGGCCGTCCCGGTCGGCGACGCCCGCAAGGCGCACGGGCGTCGCACGGCCGGCGTGCGGAAGGGGGACCACGACGTGCATCGTTTTCTGGCTGCGAGGCCGCCCGCCGACAGGTCGGCGCGCAGACTGCTGTGCTTCCACCATGCGGGCGCGGGCGCCATGGCCTTCGCGGGATGGCGGCAGCGCGTGGGACCCGGCGTCGCCGTGCTCCCGGTACGGCTGCCCGGCAGGGAGTCGTTGCTGCGGGAACCGCCGCTGACGGACACCGGGAGGCTCGTCGAGACCCTGGCGGAGGATCTGGAACCGCTGTTCCAGGAGCCGTACGCCTTCTACGGGCACAGCCTCGGGGCGCTGGTCGCCCACCGGCTCGCCCTGCACCTCACCGGCAGCGGACGCAGGGGACCCGACGTGGTGCTGGTCGGCGCCTGCTCCGCGCCGCAGTTGCCGTCCCGGCTGCTGGACGCCACGGCCCCCGGCCTCAGCGACGAGCGGCTGGCCTGCCTGCTGGGGGACGACGACTCGCTGCCCGTCGCGCTGCTCGAGCGCCCGGCATGGCGCAGTGCCACACTCGCGGCGCTCCGGGCGGACCTGCAGTTGGCCCGCAGTCTGCGCTCCGCGCCGCCGGCCCCGCTGCCGTGCCCGCTGTGGGCATTCGCGGGCCGGGACGACCCCATGGTGACCGTGGCCGAGGTGCGCGCGTGGGAGCTGTGCACCACCTCGCGGTTCCGGCTGCGCACGGTTCCCGGGACGCACTTCTTCGTACGGGGCCACGAACTGCCGCGTGCCGTCGGCGAAGTGCTCCGCGCCGAGCTGCCCGTGTCCGCGCCGCACGTCGACTGAAATCGTTCGCTCTGTCAGGAGGTCAGCGGATGGACATCAGCGTACTGGGCCCGTTCCGGGCTGCGCAGTCGGGCGCGTCGGTGGCACCCACCGCCGTCAAGCCCCGCAAGGTGCTGGCCCTGCTCGCCCTGCAGGCCAACCAGCTGGTCTCGGTGGGCTCATTGGTGGAGGAGGTGTGGGGGGAATCGCCGCCGCGCAGTGTGCAGACCACCTTGCAGACCTACATCCTCCAGTTGCGCACGCTGATCGCCGACGCGCTCGGCGAGGACCACGCCGGACTGCCGAACGGGGCCAAGAGCGTGCTGGTCACCGAGCCCGGCGGCTATCTGCTCGACACCCAGGGCGGGGTGGTCGACATGCAGGAGTACGAGGCCCTGGCCACCACGGGGCACCGGGCACTGGAACGGGCGGAATGGGCCGCCGCCTCGGGCTATCTGGGCCGGGCGCTCGCCCTCTGGCGCGGCCGGGCCCTGGTCGACGTGCAGTGCGGACCGCTGCTGGAGGTGGAGGCGACCCGCCTGGAGGAGTCACGGATGAGCGTGCTGCACGGGCGGATCGAGGCGGACCTGAGACTCGGCCGCCACCACGAGCTCATCGGCGAACTGGCCGGGCTGGCCGCCCGGTATCCCCTGCACGAGGGCATCCACGAGCAGTTGATGGTGGCGCTGTACCGGGCCGGCCGCCGGGGCGACGCCCTGAACACCTACCGGCAGCTTCGCACCGCCCTCGGGCACAGCCTCGGCCTCGACCCCTCGCCCAGGATCGAGCACCTGCAGCGCTCCGTCCTCGACTCCTCGCCCCTGCTGGAGGTGGACCACTCCCTCCCGCCCGGACGGCTGGTCGGGGCCGGCTGACGCCCGGCCCGCCGGTGCCCCGGCCCCGGCACACCCAGCTTCCCCACCATCCCCGGCTGAGCCGGAAACCGAAAGGAACACCGACCATGAACGACATCACCCTGGCCGAGCTCGGCGAGCTGCTGCTCGAGTGCGTCGGAGCACCGGAAGAGGGCATGAGCCTCGACGGGGACGACGCCCTCGACACGCCCTTCATGGAGTTCGGGTACGACTCCCTGGCGCTGCTTCAGGTCACCGGGGTCATCGAGCACCGGCACGGCGTGGTGCTCTCCGACGACGCGGTGGTCGAGGCCCAGACCCCGCGGCTGCTGCTGGAGATCATCAAGGAGGCGCCGCGCGCCGGAGTGGCCCGGTGAACGCGCCCCCGGCTCCCGGCCCGGCCGCCCGGCGGGTCGTGGTCACCGGCGGCACACGCGGCATCGGCCGGGCGGTCGCCCTGGCCTTCGCCCGGTCCGGTGCCCGGATCGCCGTGGTCCACCGCACGGACGGCGAGCCGGCCCGGAAGCTGTCCGCGGAACTGTCCGCCGCCGGCGGGTCCCCCGTCCTGGTGCGGGCCGACGTCACGAGCGTCGACGGCGCCCGGTTGGTGGCGGACACCGTGCGCGACCGGTTCGGCGGTGTCGACGTCCTGGTCAACAACGTGGGCGTGGACGGCCATGCCGCGTTCGAGAACCTCGCCGAGACGGAGTGGCACCGGGTGATGGATCACAACGCCACCTCCGCCTACCTGGTCACGCATGCCCTGGTCGGGCTGCTCGCCGACGGCGCTTCGGTCGTCAATGTGGGCGCGTCGGTGGCGCTCCGCGGACGCCCCTTCGGTGTGCACTACAGCGCTTCCAAGGCCGCCCTGGTGGGGTTCACCCGGGCGCTCGCCAAGGAACTGGGCGGCCGGGGCATCCGGGTCAACACCGTGGCTCCCGGCGCCACCGAGACCGAGCCCGGTGCCGGTCCGCCGCCCGCGGTCGCCCGACGCATCGCCGGCCTCACGGCGCTCGGCCGGCTGGGCCGCCCCGAGGACGTCGCCGGCGCGGTGCTCTACCTCGCCGGCGACTCGGCAGCCTATGTCACCGGCGTCACTCTCGAAGTCGACGGAGGAATCTGATGCCCTACGCAGCCATCACCTACCGGGTCAAGCCCGGCCACGAGGACGAGATCGCGGAGATCTTCGCCGGGTTCCGACGGGTCGACACGCCCGACTTCGCCGACGAGGCGGGCGAGGCGGCCGGCCGGCTCCTCGGCACGGCGGTGTTCGTCAAGGACGACGTGCTGGTGCGGGTCATCCACTACGCGGGCGACTTCGCCGCGATCGCCCGTCATATGGCCGCCCAGCAGGGCGTGCACCTCCTGGAGGAGAAGCTGGCCCCCTTCCTCGCCGAGGAGCGCGACACCCGGTCCGCACCCGATTTCGTCACGTACTTCCGCAACGCCACCATGCGTTCCATCGCCCAGCTCACCGTGGACACCCATCCGGCCACGGCCGAGGCGTCATGACGGTGCTGTTCGCCGTCGCCGCTCTGCTCGGCGGCGGCATCACCGCGGGAGTGCTGTTCGCGGTCGCCCTCAGCGTGCTGCCCGCGCTGTTCGCCATGGACACCGGCACCTACGTGTACACACACCGGCTGCTGGGACGGAACTGGGATCCCACCATGCCGGTGATCGTGCTCGGCAGCGCGCTCCTCGACGGCACACTGGCGGTGCGCACCGGCGGGTCCGCCCGGCCGCTGTTCGCGGCCGCAACGGTGCTGCTGGTGGGGGTTTCGGCGGTTTCGCATCTGTGCAACGTGCCCATCAACCGGCGGGTCAAGGCCATCACGGACCCTTCGGCGCTGCCCGCGGACTGGCAGGACCCGCGGCCCGTCTGGCGGCGCTGGCACCTCTTGCGCACGGCACTGGCCGTGCTCGCCCTGGCCGTGACGGCGGCTGCGGTCACAGCTGTCTGAACCTGCAGAGCCCGTTCCCGGACAGGCCTGTCCTCCGGCGCACCGTGACGCCGGAGGACAGGCCTGTCCGGTTGCCGGCGTGCCGTCAGGCCGCGTCCGTCCCGGCACCCGCGGCCCCGCGGTCCCGGACCGAGATCTCGGCGACCGTCGTCAGCAGGCTGCGCCGGAAGACCGCCAGGAAGCCTTCGGGGGTGTCGGTCTCCCGAGGCCTGCTCAGGTAGGGCTTGAGCCTGCGCTCGACCTCCCGCACCCCGGGCTGGGACGCCATGTGGCGGGCAACCGCCTCGAGGTCGCCGGTGTACTCGATGACGCGCACCAGGGTGTCGTCCCGCAGGAAGACGGCGGTGGCCAGGATGGTGCCCGCCGTGCGGCCCTCGGCGTCGGTGATGCTGCTGCCCCGTACCCGCTTGAAGTTGCCGAAGATCTCGGCGAGTTCCTTCTCGTGGCCGGGCTCGATGTCATAGGTGATCGCGGCAAACGGCATGGCCGTCCTTCCTGTTCGCTCCGCATGTGAGGGCCAGCGCAGCCGATGGGACTCGGGGACGGCTCGAGGCGTCTGCAGACCCCCTGCCGGAGCTGCACCTGTCTTCGAGCGGCTCTCCAGACCGTGGTGCGACCGTCCGCATCTGATGCTGTCCGTGGCTCCTTGGGAGGTACGCCGTGCACCGCAGTCTGATCGTCGCCCGCCTCAAACCCGACAAGGCCGACGACATCGCCCGCATCTTCGCCGAATCCGACGCAACCGAACTGCCGCACATGATCGGCGTCTCGCGTCGGGCCCTCTTCCGCTTCCACGGGCTCTACTTCCATCTCGTCGAGGCCGACGAGGACATCACGCCCAATCTGTACCGGGCCCGCAGCCACCCGCTCTACGAGGACATCAACACCCGCCTCGCGCAGTGCGTCGAGCCCTACGACCCCGGCTGGAAGGAGCCCAAGGACGCGATGGCGGAGCCCTTCTACGTCTGGACCAAGGAAGGAGGCCGGCTCCAGTGACGAACGCCGACACCCGGGTCGTCAAGGTCCGTGCGGACGCGGTCGCCGCCAACACCAAGCGCGGCGGCGACATCCGCGTGACCCTCAGCCCCCGCACCGTCGGGTGCACCTCCGGCTTCGGCGGCGTCCTGACGCTCGAGCCCGGCGACCACGTCACCGAGCACTACCACCCGTACTCCGAGGAGTTCATCCACGTCATCTGCGGCGACCTGCGGATGACACTGGACGACGAGCCGGTCGGCCTGACCGCCGGCGACTCGCTGCTGGTGCCGATCGGGGTCCGTCACCGGCTGGTCAACACCGGTGACAGCACTGCCCGGTGCACCTTCCACCTCTCCCCGCTGGCGCCGCGCCCGGAGCTGGGGCACGTCGACACCGAACCGACCCGGCAGCCGGGTGCGGCGTCCCCGGACGTGGGTGGGACACCGTGAGCCGACGGGTCGTCATCACCGGTATCGGTGCCGTGGTGCCGGGCGCGGTGGGCCGCGAGGCGTTCTGGCGTCTGCTGTCCGAAGGGCGCACCGCCACCCGGCGCATCACCCTGTTCGACCCGGCCCCGTTCCGCTCGCAGGTCGCCGCGGAGGTCGACTTCGACACGGCAGCGGCGGGCCTGGAGCCGCGGCAGGTACGGCGGATGGACCGGGCCGCCTGCTTCGCGGTGGTCTCCGCCCGGGAAGCGGTGCGCGACAGCGGCCTGGACCTCGCCGCCCTGCCGCCGGAGCGGCTCGCGGTGAGCATCGGCAGCGCGGTGGGCTGCACCATGGGGCTCGAGGAGGAGTACGTCGTGCTCAGCGACCGCGGCCGCAAGTGGCTGGTCGACCACGAGTACGGCGTACCCCATCTCTATGGCTACATGGTGCCCAGCACCCTGGCCGCCGAGGTCGCCTGGGAGGTGGGCGCAGAGGGGCCGGTCGCCCTCGTCTCCACGGGCTGCACCTCGGGGCTGGACTCCATCGGGCACGCCGTGCAGCTGATCGAGGAGGGCACCGCGGATGTGGCGGTGGCCGGTGCGACCGACGCGCCGCTGTCCCCCATCACCTCGGCCTGCTTCGACGCCATCAAGGCGACGACCCCGAACAACGCCGATCCGGAGCACGCTTCGCGCCCCTTCGACCGGGACCGGGACGGCTTCGTGCTCGCGGAGGGCTCGGCGGTACTGGTCCTCGAGGAGCGCACGGCCGCCGAGCGGCGCGGCGCCCGGATCTACGGGGAGATCGTCGGCTTCGCCGGGCGCAGCAACGCCTACCACATGACGGGCCTGAGACCGGACGGGCGGGAGATGGCCGAGGCCATCACGGTCGCCCTGGACCGGGCCCGGCTCGACCCCACCGATGTCGGCTACGTCAATGCCCACGGCTCCGGCACCAAGCAGAACGACCGGCACGAGACGGCCGCGTTCAAACGCAGCCTGGGTGCGCACGCGTACGACATCCCGGTGAGTTCCATCAAGTCCATGGTCGGCCACTCGCTCGGCGCGATCGGCTCCATCGAGGTCGCGGCCTGTGCCCTCGCGCTCCGGCACCAGGTCGTGCCGCCCACGGCCAACCTCCACCACCCCGACCCGCAGTGCGACCTGGACTATGTGCCGGTCACCGCGCGGGACCACTCGATGGACGTGGTGCTGAGCGTCGGCAGCGGCTTCGGCGGGTTCCAGACCGCGATGCTGCTGGCCCGGCACGGCAGCGCGGCCGCTGCAGCCGGAAGGAGCGGCTCATGAACAGCGCCCGTGCCGAGGAGGCCCCGGTCATCACCGGTATCGGCATCACGGCGCCCACCGGGATCGGGGTGGAGGCACACTGGTCCGCAGTGCTCGCCGGCAAGTCGGCGATCGCCGCGATCGAACGATTCGACGCCTCCGGCTACCCGGTGCGGCTCGCGGGCGAGGTGCCCGGGTTCGACGCCGGGACCGCGGTGCGGCCGCAACGGCTCGTCTCCCAGACCGACCGCTGGACGCACCTGGCGCTCGCAGCCGCCGAGGAGGCACTCGCGGATGCGGATGTCGACCCGGCGGGGCTTCCGGAGTACGAGATGGCCGTGGTGACCTCGTCGTCCTCCGGCGGCACGGAGTTCGGGCAGCGGGAGATGACGGCGCTGTACCAGCACGCCCCCTCCTGGGTGGGTGCCTATCAGTCGATCGCCTGGTTCTATGCCGCCACCACCGGGCAGCTGTCCATCCGGCACAAGATGCGCGGCCCCTGCGGGGTACTGGCGTGTGAGCAGGCGGGCGGGCTGGACGCCATCGCCCAGGCCAGGCGGCTGACCGACGGGGGCGCCAGGCTGGTGCTCACCGGCGGCACCGACGCCTCGCTGTGCCCGTACGGCTTGACCGCCCAGCTGTCCACCGGCCGGCTGTCCACGGCAACCGACCCGGAGCGGGCCTACGTGCCCTTCGACGCCGGGGCCCGCGGCTACGTCCCCGGCGAGGGCGGGGCCATCCTGGTCCTGGAGAGCGCCGCGGCCGCCACGGCACGCGGCGCGGGGCCCGGCTACGGCAGGGTGCTCGGCCACGCCGCCGGGTTCGATCCGCCACCGGGCAGCAGCCGGCCGCGGGCACTGCGGCGCGTCGCCGAACAGGCGCTGCGTGCGGCCCGGTTGGACCCGGCCGACATCGATGTGGTCTTCGCCGACGCGGCCGGGGTGCCGGCCGACGACCGTGCCGAGGCGGAGGCCGTCACAGCGCTCTTCGGCGCGCGGGCCGTCCCGGTCACCGCGCCCAAGACGCTCACCGGCCGGCTCTACGGCGGCGGCGCGCCGCTGGACGTGGCGACGGCTCTGCTGGCACTGCGCGACGGCGTCGTCCCACCGACCGCGGGCACTCTCCGTCCCGCCCCCGGGCTGGAGATCGACCTGGTCACCGGCGCTCCCCGGGAGTGCGCGCTGCGCCACGCGCTGGTCCTGGCACGCGGCCACGGCGGCTTCACCTCCGCCCTGGTACTGGGACGTTGAGGCCGACCGGACACGACACGGTGCACATCACCGCGATGACAACAGTGAGGAGATTCCACGATGGCCGGACACACCGACAACGACATCGTCATCGACGCGCCCCTGGACCTGGTGTGGCGGATGACCAACGACGTGGCCGACTGGCCGAACCTCTTCAGCGAGTACGCCTCGGCCGAGGTGCTGGAACGCGACGGCGACACCGTGCTGTTCCGGCTCACCATGCACCCTGACGAGGAAGGCCGGGTCTGGAGCTGGGTGTCCCGCCGGACCAGCGACCCACGTACCCGTACCGCGGACGCGGAGCGCGTGGAGACCGGCCCGTTCGCCTACATGAAGATCCACTGGGAGTACGCCGAGGAGCCCGGTGGCGGCGTGCGCATGCGCTGGGTGCAGGACTTCCACATGAAGCCCGGGGCGCCGGCCACCGACGAGACGATGACCGACCACCTCAACCGGAACACCAAGGTGCAGATGGCACTGATCAAGGAGAAGGTCGAGGCCGCCGCGCGCGCCCTCGCCGCCTGAGGAGGGCCGCGTGCTCGCCCTGCTCGCTCCCGTCGCGCTGCTGCTCAACGGGCTGGCCGCCGGAGTGCTGTTCGGCACCCAGCTGGGCGGCTTCCCCTATCTCGCCTCCCTGCCCGCCGACCGGTACGTGCACGCGCACGCGTTCTTCGGCACCCGCTACGACCCGGCGATGCCCGTCTGCCTGCTGGGCACCATCGGCTGCGACACGGCGCTGGCGTTCCTGGCGCCGGAGCCGGCCGCACGGGCGGGGTTCGCCGTGGCGGCGCTGCTCGGCGCGGCAACCGCCGTCATCTCGGTGACCCGGAACGTTCCGGTCAACCGGTGGATGCGCACCCTCGACCCGGACGACCTGCCCGCGGACTTCGCGGCGCGGGATCCCCGCCGCGCCTGGGGTGCCTGGAACCGCAGGCGGAGCGTGCTGACCATCTCGGCGCTGGCGGTGAACTGCGCCGCCCTCGGCGTACTGCTCTGATACCCGTCCCCTTTCCCCTTCCCACCTTGTCACCACAGTTCGTCGTCCCGACTGCGGAGGAATCATGGATCTGGCAATCCGAGGCAAGAAGGCCCTGGTAACCGGCGGAACACGAGGCGTCGGCCGGGGCATTGTGCTGGCCCTGGCCCGGGCCGGTGTGGATGTCATCACCTGCTACCGGAGCGAGAGCGAGCATGTCGCTTCGCTCCAGGCGGAGTTGAAGGAGACCGGCGGCGACCACCACGTGCTGCGGGCCGATGTCAGCAGGCCCGCCGACGTCGCCGAGCTGCTGCGACAGGCAGCCGACCGTTTCGGACGGCTGGACGTCGTGGTGAACAACGCGGGGGCGATCAGCCACATACCCTATGCCGAGCTCCCGTTGGAGGAGTGGCAGCGCATCTTCGACACCAACGTCACCGGCGCCCATCTGGTGATCCAGCACGCGCTGCCGCTGCTCGGCGAGGGCTCGTCGGTGATGAGCATCGGCTCCCGTTCCGTCGAAGCGGGCATCCCGCTGCGTGCCCACTACACGGCGACCAAGGCGGCCCTGGTCGGGCTGAACCGCTCGCTGGCCAAGGAGTTCGGCCCGAAGGGCATCCGCTTCAACGTCCTCGCCCTCGGGGTCATCGAGACGGAGAACTTCCACGCCCTGCCCGAGGAGCAGCGCACGCTCATGACCGAACGCTACGGCGCGAAGACCGCGCTCGGCAGGCTGGGCACTCCCGAGGAGGTCGCGGGCGCCGTGCTCTGGCTGGCCAGCGACCTGTCCCGGTACGTCACCGGCAGCACCGTCGGCGTCGACGGGGGGATCTCATGACGTTCCGGGTGATGCTCCGCATGGAGATAGAGCCGGGCAAGGAGGCCGCCTTCGAACGGGTCTGGCGTGCAGGCGGCACCGTCGTGACCGGGCACCCCGCAAACCTCGGCCAGTCCCTGGCGCGGGCCACCGACGAGGAGAACACCTACTACATCGTCAGCGACTGGGTGGACGAGGCACGGTTCCGGGAGTTCGAGAACAGCCCCGCACACCTGGAACACCGCGCCACACTGCATCCGTTCCGCCGCAGCGGCGCCTTCCACACCATGGAGCTGGTGGCGCACCTGGACGGCACGGCGGCCGACGAGACGGTCGGCCGTGCCGGCTGAGGTCCGTGTCCTCGTCTACCAGGCCGCGCACGACGAGGAGCAGCTGGCCGCGGTACGGGCGGCCTACCACCTGGTGAGCGAACGACTGGCGGGGGTGCCCGGCCTGCTCGGCAACGAGCTGCTGCGCAGCCCCGCCGACCCCACGGCCCTGGCCGTGATGAGCCGCTGGGAGTCCATGGCCGCCTTCCGGCGCTGGGAGCAGGGAGGCGGCCACCGCGGCGACACGGCGCCGCTGCGTCCGTTCCGCGACACCCGCACTCCCGTCCCGTTCGCCGTGTACGAAGTCGAGGCCGCGTACTGAGGAGGAGTTGTCCCGTCATGGATCATCGTCAGCTGGCGTTCATCGGCCTTGGCGCCATGGGCGGCGGAATGGCGCACCGGCTGCTGGACAGCGGTTACCGCCTCACCGTCTTCAACCGCACTGCCGCGAAGGCCGAACCACTGGTACGGGCCGGGGCGCGGGAAGCGGCCTCTCCGGAGGACGCGGCCGCGGGCCACCGGGTCGTGCTGCTGAGCCTGAGCGACGAACAGGCCGTCGACGAGGTGCTCTTCGGCCGGGTCCTCCCCGTGCTGGAGCCCGGCGCGGTTGTCGTCGACACGTCCACCGTGTCCCCCGGCTACGCCCGCCGGGCAGCGGAGCGCCTCGCCGGCAAGGGGCTGCGCCGGGTGGAGGCCTGTGTGGTGGGCAACCCCCTGCAGGCCCGTCGGGGCGAGTTGCGGGTCCTGGTATCCGGGGAGGAGCGGGATCTGGACGAAGTGCAACCGGTGCTGGAGGCGTTGGGGGGCTCCCAGGTGGCCCGCCTGGGAGCGCCGGGCACGGCGACGAGCATGAAGCTCATCCTGAATCTGCTGCTCGGTGCCCAGGTCGCGTCGATGGCCGAGGCCGTCGCCTACGGGGTCGCCGCCGGGCTGGACCGGGACCGCGTCATCGGCACCATCGCCGACTCGGGTTTCAGTTCGGCGGTGATGCGGTTCCGGGCGGCGCTGATGCGCCGAGGGACGTACGAACCGGCCTTCTTCCGCGCGGATCTCATGGAGAAGGACATCCGCGTCGCCACGGCCGCCGCCCGGGACAGCGGCCTGGAGCTGACGGTCCTGGACACGGTACGGGACCGGTTCGCCGCGGTGGTCGCCGCCGGTGACGGGGCGAAGGACGCCTCCGTCATCGTCGAACACCAGGGAACCGGCCGCGGGCACGCGGGCTGACCGCTCGCGCCGCGGTGGTGAGGGCCCTTCCTCCGGCCGGCGGGGAAGGGCCCTCACCGTGCCTGGGCGGTCCCGGCCGCCCTGCGGGTCGAGCGGAGTACGAGGCGGGTGCGAGCAGTCCGGCCCACCGTCGGTTCACGGCGGATCCGCCGCCGTCATATGAGGGTCCGTCACAAAGGGGCTGAGGCGAGTCATGCGCGTACTGTTCACCACGTGGGCCTGGCCCTCGCACCTGTACGCCCTGGTGCCGCTGGCCTCCGCCTTCCGGGCGGCGGGCCACGAGGTACTGGTGGCGAGCCAGCCGGGGCTGAAGCCGGAGCTCGACCGGACCGGTCTGCCCGCCGCGGTGGTGGGCGAGGACGTCGACGCGGTCGGCATGGTGAGCGGCTATGTGCTGCCGCCCACGGCCGGGACGCCGGCGGCCCCGGACGGCAAGGGCCCCCGCGCGCTGCGGATGCTGGAGGCACTGGCCGCAGCGATGACCGACGGTCTGGTGGAGCTCGCCCGCGACTGGCGTGCGGACCTGGTGGTCCACGAACCGACCGCACTGGCCGGTCCGGTGGCCGCGGCGGCGGCCGGGGTGCCCGCGATCCGGATGCTGTACGGCACGGATCTGCTGGCGCGGGCCGACGCGCTGCTGCCGCAGGTGGTCGCGCCGTTGCTGGAGCGCCACGGGATCGAGCCCGCGGAATTCGACGCGTCGGGCGCGCTGACCCTGGACCCCTGTCCCGATGCCCTTCAGGACGGACCACGGGGGCCGCGGCTGGCCGTGCGCCACGTCCCGTACAACGGGTACGGGGGCGTGCCGCAGCCGCCGTTGCCCTGCCGTGCTCCCGGAGTGCGACGGGTCCTGGTGACGTGGGGGCACACCCTGGCCAGGATCGATCCCCGCCTCTTCCTCGCCGGGCAGGTGGCCGCAGCGCTGCCGGGCCCGGACGTGGAGGTGGTCCTGGCGGTGTCGGCAGCACAGTACGGGCTGTTGGAGCCGGAGCTCGTCGCGGGGGGTCCCGGGGCAGGGGTGCGGGTGGTGGTGGACGTTCCGCTGCACGCCCTGGTTCCCTCGGCCGACCTCGTCGTCGCCCACGGCGGCGCGGGCACGGTGCTGACCTCGCTGCGCGCCGGCGTCCCCATGCTGTTGGTGCCGCAGCTGCCGGACCACACCGGACATGCCGGCCGGGTCGCGGCTGCCGGTGCCGGCCGGGTACTCGGCCGGGCCGAGGCGGTCCCCGGGCGGCTGCACACCGAGGTGAGGGAGCTGCTGGAGGACCCGGCGGCGCGTTCGGCAGCGCGGGAACTGCGTGCCGAGATGCTCGCCCGGCCGACGCCCGCCCAGGTTGTCACCCGCCTGCAGCGGTCGGTTCCCGTCCCGGGCGGCGGCATCCGATGACCGGCGGCCGGTGACCGGCGCCCCGCACGCCAGGGGCCACCCGCGATGTATTCGCGGGTGGCCCCTGGTCGTGTGACGGACGGTGCGGTGCCGGCGGAACGCGGCTCCGGCCGGACGGTCAGAGCACCGCCTCCGCAAGCGCCTCCAGCTGGCCCGGGTCCGCCGAGCAGGGCATCAGGATGAGCTCGTCGCAGCCCGATTCGGCGTAGCCCTGCGCCAGGTCCACGAGTGCCCGGCGGTCTGTGAGGGCCATGGAGGCGATGCGCTGGGCGACGGGTCCGGCGAAGGAGTAGTAGTCGCCGAGGTATTCCTGGGCCGTCTGCAGGGCGTCGGGGCCGAGCGCGGCGTACGCCAGGGCGACCAGGCGTGGCCTGTCGGTGCGGCCCGCGTCCTGCCAGGCCCGGTGGACGCGGGCGACGAGCTCGCCGTAGCCCGACGCGGAGCTGCCTCCGCAGAACCAGCCGTCGCCGAACCGGGCTGCCCGCTGCATCGCGGCCGGTGAATGCCCGCCGACCAGCAGCGGCGGCTGCCCTTCCGCGAGGCGGGGCCCGATGCCGGGCACGGGGCCCTTGCCCTGCCAGATGTCACGGAGTTCCGCGAGCTGCCCGTCCAGCCGGCGTCCCCGGTCGTGGTACGCGGCGTCCACGGCCCGGAAGTCGTCCTCACGGCCGCCCGCGGCGACGCCCAGGACCAGCCTGCCGCCGGAGAGCGCCGAGACGGTGGCCGCCTGCTTGGCGAGCAGCGCCGTCTGGGTCCGGTAGGGGGCGATCAGGATGCCGGTGGTGAGCCGCACCCGCTCGGTGACTGCCGCGGCGGCGGCCAGCGAGGTCAGCGGCTCGAAGTTGTCGTACACCAGGCGGTCGATGACGCCCAGACTGGCGAACCCCGCCTCTTCGGCGCGGCGGGCCCACGCCGTCAGCGCGGGGCCGTCCTTGTCCAGGACCGTGGTCGGCAGACCCAACCCGAATTCCATGCCTGTTCAGCTCCTTGTCGGTCGGTGCGAGGGAGTGCGAAGCCGTCGGCCGCGGTCAGCACAGTCCGCCGTCCACGGCCACGGTGCAGCCGGTCACGTAGCGTGCGAGGTCACTGGCCAGCCACAGGACGGCATGTGCCACCTCGTCGGGCCTGCCGGTCCGGCCGAGCGCGATCAGATCCGCGTAGCGCCGTCGCATGGCTTCCTGCTGCTCGTCGGGCAGTTCGCGCCATGTCTCGGTCTCGACGATGCCGGGCGCGATCATGTTGACGCGGATGCCTTGGGGGCCGAGTTCCCGGGCCAGTGACCGGGTGAGGCCGGTGAGCGCCGCCTTGACGGCGGTGTAGTGGGCGCGGCCCGGGACCCCGATGTCGACGGCCCGGGATCCGATGCCGATGACCGATGCTCCCGGCCTCAGCAGCGGCAGGCATTGCTGGACCAGCAGATACGGGGCGGTGAGCCCGGTGGCGACGGTCCGCTGCCACTCCCCCGGCGTCAGCCCGGGATAGGGCACCTGGTGGATGACCCCCGCGTTGTTGACGAGAACGTCGAGGTGTCCGAAGGCGTCCGCGGCACACCGGGCCAGCTGCCCCGCCTGCCCGGGATCGCTCAGGTCGGCGCGTACGACATGGTGGGTGCCGGGCAGCGCGGCCAGTTCCCGGCGCAGCGACTCGGCGTGCCCGCCCGGCTGCCGGTGACAGGTCATCACCTCGGCACCGGCTCCGGCCAGGGCGAGGACCGTGGCCCGTCCGATGCCCCGGCTGCCGCCCGTCACCAGGGCCCTTCTGCCCTTCAGGCTGATGGCCATCTGCACCTCTCGGTGGTTTCGCGTGGTTGCGGACACTGTGCGGCCGGCTTCTCGAGCGCCCGTACATTCCCGCTGGATCCCCGGCGCGCTCCAGGGAACCCCGAGTGCCCCGGCCCACAGTGGGCGCACAACTCGCCGTGCGACGAAGGAGTGTGCATGCCCATGGGCGGCAGGGGAATCCGGGTCCTGATCGTCGGAGGAGGCATCGGCGGCCTCTGCCTGGCACAGGGGCTGCGGAAGGCCGGAGTGGACTTCACCGTCTACGAGCGGGACACCGCCGCCGGGGCCCGGCAGCAGGGCTACCGGCTCAGGATCAGCCCGGAGGGCGAGGCCGCGCTGCGCGCCTGCCTGCCCCCGGCCCTGCAGGAGCTGCTGACGGTGACCGGCCACCGGCGTGGGGAGAACGGACTCGACGCCTACGACGAGCAGTTGCGGCCGCAGTGGACGCCGCAGTTCGACGATCCACGGGGCGACCGGCCCGACAGGGTCGACGCCGTGGACCGGGACATACTGCGCCGGATCCTGCTGGCCGGGCTGGAGGACCGGGTCCGTTTCGGCCGGACCGTCGTGGGGTGCGAACACCTGCCCGGCGGGCGGGTGGCGGCGCGCTTCGCCGACGGCAGCACCGCCGAGGGGGACGTCCTGGTGGCCGCCGACGGAGCCAACTCGCAGGTGCGCGGCCGGCTGTTGCCGACGAGCCGGCCCACCGACCTGGGGGTGCGCACGGTGTTCTCGCGCATCGCCCGCGAGGACGCCGTGCGTGCCGGGCTGCCGGAGCCGTTGCAGGACCGCTTCAGCTATGTCATCGGGGCGGACAGCCATCTCGGTCTGATGCCGATGTCCTTCCGCAGCTCTCCCCGGCAGGCCGCGGCCCGGCTGTGGCCCGGGCTGGAGCTGCCGGACTCCGGCGACTACTACATGGTGGTGCTCAATGTGCACCGCGACGACCTCGGCATCTCCGATCAGGAGTTCTTCGCACTCGACGGGCCGGGGCTGTGCCGCTTCGCGGCGCACCGGACCGCCGCCTGGCATCCGGGGCTGCGCGGCCTCTTCCACCACGCGCGGGCCGACCTGTCCTTCGGGGTCGCCCTGAGGGCGCAGGTGCCGGTCACGGGATGGGACACCTTCCCCGTGGTCCCGCTCGGGGACGCGGTGCACACCATGCCGCCGTCGGGCGGCGTGGGCGCCAACACGGCGGTGAGGGACGCGGCCGCGCTGACCGGGGCACTGGCGGCGGTGGACCGGGGCGGGCGGGACGCGGCGGATGCGGTGGCGGAGTACCAGAAGGCCATGGCCGTGTACGCGACCGAAGGGGTGGAGATGTCGCTGCGGATCGCACGCTGGTCGATCAAGAAGGTGGACGCCGTCGCGGGCGCCGGGGAGCACGGGAACTAGCCTCGTGCGGGAACACGGCCGCCGCCGACCGCCGGGCCGCCCCGGGCGGGGGAATACCGGGGCGGCCTGGCGGTCCGGCGGCGGCGTGGGCCGGGAGGACGGTGGAGGGTCAGCGGCCGCCGGCGGTGTGGATGACCTCGCCGTTGATGTTGCCGTTGCCCGCCGAGCCCAGGAACACGATGAGTTGGGCAACCTCGTCCGCCGTGGTCAGGCGTCCGCTCGGGGTCTCCTGGATGCTCTTCTCGATCAGCTTGGGGTCCACGTTGGCGAGTTGCTCGGTGACCGTGCCACCGGGGGCCACGACGTTGACGAGGATGCCGTCGCTGTTCCACATCAGACCGCGGGCGAAGCCGTGCAGTGCCGACTTGGCCGCACTGTAGATCTCCGAACCGGGCATTCCCGTCTGCGCGGTGACCGAGGAGAGCAGCACGACCCTGCCCCAGCCCCGCTCGCGCATGCCGCGCAGCGTGTGCCGGACGGTGCGGATGTGGCCCTCGACGTTGGCCCGCATCGTGGCGAACCACTCGTCGACCGGCAGGTCCTCCAGCGGCGGCTGCTTGTCGGGGTCGACCCAGACCCAGGTCTGGGCGTTGGCGACGACGACGTCGATGCCGCCCCACCGCTCCTCGGCGGCCCGGACTCCGGCGGCGATGGCATCCGGGTCGTTCAGGTCGAGCGGGACCGCGTACGCCCGCTCCCCGCCGCCGAGTTCCTCGACCAGCTGCTCGGCCTTGGCAGGGGCCGAGTGGTAGGTGATGACGACGCGGGCTCCCTCGGCGGCGAACGCCTGGGCGGTGGCCTTGCCGATGCCCTGGGTCGCTCCGGTCACCAGTACCCGCTTGCCCTGCAGTCCCAGATCCATTGTTGCCTCTCCTACCGGCAGGCCCGCGTGTGCGCGCCTGCTGAACGTGTGTGACGTGCCGTGTGGTGGTGCATGGTGCGCAGAGGTGACGCATGGCGGTGGGCCATGCCGGGCGTGCTACTCCCGCTCGCCACCGCGGTATTCGTAGAGTTTGTCGGCCATCTTGCGCTTGGCGGGCGGCAGATGGTTGAGCGCCCACAGGCCGGCCCTCATGCCCACCAGCGCCACCCGGCCGAGGACATCGCGGTGCACGACCTGGTCGCCGCTGAAGTTCTTGCGCGAGTCCAGCACCGCCTTGAACCCGTACTCGACCATCTGCGTCTCGTAGTCGTGCACGGCGTCGTGCAGGGTCATGGAGCCCTTGCTCACCGCCGTCAGGTTCTTGGTGAGCAGCGCGGCGTCGCGCAGCGCCGTGTTCGCGCCGACGCCCATACCCGGGGTCATGGTGTGGATCGCGTCGCCGAGCAGGGTCACGTTGGTGGTGCGCCACTGGGGAACGGGCTCCGTGGTGTGCACCTTGATGGGGAAGCAGGTGCTCGGGTCCCCCATGCGGAACAGCTGGTGCAGCTGGGGCGCCCAGCCCGGGGTCATGCGCAGGACGAGGTCGATGAGTTCCTTGCCGCGCATCTGCATCACGTCGGACGGGAACTGGCGGGTGGCCGCGTTGAAGCCCCAGTTGATGTAGTCGCGGGTGTTGTCGTAGAGCAGGCCCGGCCAGTTCTTGATGAGTTCGGCGTCGGTGTTGCCGATGCCGTGCTTGAGCTCGCCCTCGCGGTCCCAGGGGAACTCCATGGTGTGCAGGATGCAGGTGTAGCCCCTGGGGGCCATCACCAGGCCGATGCCCTGTGTGACCTCCCTGGGCAGCAGCGCCCGGGACTCGTCGGTGAGCGGGACCTTGCAGGTCACGGCGATGACGCCGGCCTCCTGGACCGTGGCGTGCGGCAAGTACTGGCGCCGCACCCGGGAGTTGCTGCCGTCCGCGGCCACCAGCACGTCACCGGTGGCCGAGGTGCCGTCCTCGAAGAAGGCGGTGACCGTGCCGTCGTCGTTCTGCTCGTAGTGGGTGAAGACCTTGCCGAACTCGACCACGTCCTCCACTCCGGTGACCAGCACCTGGCGCAGGGTCATCCGGCTGACCGACTTCTCGCTGTTGACCGGGTCGGTCGGCGGGTGGAGTTCGAGGGTGAGGGATTCCTTGAGCTGTTCGGTGCGGATGCAGAAGTAGCTCGCCGTACGTGCGCAGGTGGCGACGAAGGTGTCGAAGAGATCGGGGGACAGGCAGGCCTTCAGCGCCCGGCTGCCGTCCGGGTCGATGCCCACCCGGTAGCCCTGCACTCCGTCGGCGCGAGTGCGGTCGCGCTCGTAGACGCGCACGCTGACGCCCGCGCGCTTGAGTCCGTGCGCCAGGCACAGGCCGCCCGTACCACCGCCGATCACGATGACGTGGGGGGTAGTGGTGTCCTTCACATGTGCCTCCGTGGTCCGTTGCGTTCGCGGATGTCTTGACGACCAAGCAAAATTAGCTTGGCATTCAAGATGCTTGATTGTCAAGAGATAGATGGGCCCGCCCTGGCGCTCAGGCCCAGGCAGTGCTGACGTGCTCGTCACGGACGACATAGGCGGTCCGCTCCAGCACCGAGTTGAGGATCGTCGCCGAACGCACCGCGAGCAGGCTGAGGTTGGGGTCCGCGATGCCATGGCCGATCCGGCTGCGGTTCTGCAGGTACAGCCGGTTCCGCTCGGCGTTCTTCCAGCGGACCGAGTAGTCGGCCTCCAGCAGGGGCCGGCCCGACTCGTCCGATTCCATCAGCGCCGCCAGCCCGGGGGCGAGCGGAAGTCCGGCCGGTTCCCGGCCGGTGGCGAGCACCACCAACGGCGCGGCGTGCCGCTCCCGGCCTCCCCAGTCCCGCTCGCACCACAGGGCGATCTGACCGTCGCGCCGCGAGGCCCGGACCACGTCCCGGCCGGGCAGCAGCATCACCGGATGGCGGCCCTCGCGCAGGTACGTCTCGTAGTTGAGCTGGTAGACCTCCTGGAGCGTGGCCAACGAGATGCCGTCACTGGTGAGTTGCTGCTGTGCGACGTAGCGCCGCCGCACCTCCTCCGGCAGCCCGTGGAAGAACCTCAGGTACGTGGGCCGGAAGAAGTCGTTGGCCGAGGGCGAATCGTCCATGGGCGCGAACCAGTTGCGCCGGCCGATCCAGCGCACGTCGCGGAAGCCGTGCCGGATCAGCATCAGCACACACTCGGCCCCCGTCTGGCCGCCCCCCACGACCAGCGCCGGCTGGTAGGGCAGCACCGCCGCCCCGCTCAGCCGGGTCTGCAGCCGCTCGGCGAGCACGAGCCCGCGCGCCCCTTGCAGATCCTCGAAGCACGCGGGCACCCGGGGCCGGGTGCCGAGCCCCAGCACCACATGGTCCGCGGTCGCCACCACCCCCTCCGGGCCGCTGAGGACGAACCGCCCGCCGCCCGAGCCGTCGTCGGCGTAGGAGACGCACTCGACGGGTGTACTGCAGTGGATCGTGCCCAGTTCGCCGGCGGCCCAGGCCAGGTACCGCGCGAACTCCAGCCGCGGGATCTCCGCGTACTGGGCGTTGAAGAACGAGTACAACCGCCCGCTGGACACCAGGTAGTTCAGGAAGGACAGCCGGTTGGTCGGGTCGACCAGGGTCACCAGGTCCTTGACCCAGGACGTCTGCAGCTTGCTGCCCTCGCTCAGCTGACCGGGGTGCCATGCCGGCGCCGGGCGTCGTTCGTAGAGGTGGACGCCGCCGGGTACCACCTTCTCGCCCAGTGCGGCCAGGCTCAGATTGGCGGGCCCGGCACCGATGCCCGCCACTGCGTGGTGAGGCGGCCGGTCGGACCGCTCCGGAGTCGCCCCGACGGGGCACTGGCGCTGCTCGCTCATCCCTCTCCTCCCGGACTGCATCCGCCGCCTCCCGGCGGGCCGACGTGTTGCCGGATCAAGGGTCGGCAGTACGCATCGCGCGACACTCGCGGCCCGCTCGCCCGGCGCTGGTGCCGCACTCGTGGCATCGGGCCCGCGCGCGTCGAGCCTTCCGCTAGTGGCTCTGGAGGCGTGCACCGCATGCTCGCCGCCTCTGTCGGAAAGGACGAGCGATGAGCAGCTCACCGCCCACTCAGCTGGTGGACAGCGCCGGATTCCGGTCGATGATGGCCCGCTTCCCCTCGGGTGTCTCCGTCGTGGCCGCGTACGGCACCGACGGCACCCCGCACGGGATGACCTGCACCTCGCTGTGCAGCGTCAGCCTGGAGCCGCCGACCCTGCTGGTCTGCCTCCGCAACGGCAGCGCCACCCTGGACGCGGTGCTGTCCTCGGGTGCGTTCACCGTCAACCTGCTGCACACGGCCGCGCGGGCGGCGGCGGAGCTGTTCGGCTCCGGCCGGCAGGACCGCTTCGACGTGACGACCTGGTCGGACTCCCCCACCGGAGCCGGACCGTGCCTGACCGCCGACGCACTCGCGGTGGCGGACTGCCGGGTGGACACGACCCACCTCGCGGGCACCCACACCGTGGTCTTCGGCAAGGCGGTCCACCTCCTGCTGCGGCCGGGGCGTCCACCGCTGCTCCACGGTCTGCGGGCGTACGCCGACTGGCCGTTCCCCGCCCCGTGAGCCGGCCGGGACGGACGGAATCCACGAAGCCGGGGTGCCCGATGCGGCGGGCACCCCGGCTTCGTGGTGCTCAGGCACCCTTGCGGCAGACCACCAGAGTGTCGTAGTCGCTGAGCGGCGTCACCTCGGTGCCGGCGAATCCCGCCTTCTCCGCGACCGCCGTGATCTCCGAGATCGGGTACTCCTCACCGCCGTCGGTGACCAGCAGCATGTCCAGGCTGATCACCAGGTTCTCGATGTGGTCGGGTTCGTCCTCGAGCATCCGGTCGTAGATCAGCAGGGTGCCGCCCGGGTTGACCGCCTCGTAGGCCTTGGCGACGAGCGCCGCACGCTGCTCACGGTCCCAGTCGTGCAGGACGTGCCCCATCGTGACCACGTCCGCGTGCGGCAACGTGTCGTCGAAGAAGTTCCCGCCGGTGAAGGAGACCTTCCCGGTGAGCCCGTACTCGGCGACCTTCTCGTCGAACAGCGGCTCCATCGCGGGCAGGTCGAAGACGTGCCCGGTCAGGTGCGGGTGCGCCCGGACGATGAGGGAGCACAGATTGCCCCGTGCGCCGCCCACATCGAGCACCGAGGCGTGGCCGGAGAAGTCGTACGTCCGGGCCAGCTCCGGCCCCACCACGTTGGTGAGCGCGTCCATCATGCCGACGAACTGCCGCAGGATCTCCGGATTCCGGGTGACCTGGTCGAAGGCGCTGCCGGACTGCTGCTGCCCGGTCCGCAGCCCCTCGGCCAGCCGGCCCCACGCCGGGTAGAGATTCCGGTTGGAACGCTCCATGAAGCCGCCCACGTAGCCCGGCCGGCCGTGGACGAGGAAGGCATCCGCGCCCGGGCTGTTGCGATAGCGGCCCTCGGCGCGCTCCAGCAGGCCCAGCGCGGCCAGCAGGTCGAGGAAGTCGGACAGTCCCCGCCCGTGCAGCCCGAGGGCGGTGCGGATCTCCTCCCGGGTGGACGGGCCCTTGTCGTGCAGCACGGTGAACAGACGCAGTTCCACTGCGGTCAGCAGCGCCTTCGCATCGCAGAACATGTTGCCCAACCGGATGATCCCGGCCGGGGTGCTCACATCGGGCATGGTGTTGGTCATGTGCAGGCTCCTTCCGGCACCGACCGTGGCCTGGTGCCACAGGGTTGCCGGGACCTTGGCAAAGCCGGGTTGAGCTCCCCTCGAGAAACCGCCACACCGGTGACAGGCGGTTCTCCAGCACCGCTTGAGGCGCCGGCGGTTTCATCCTGACGCCCCGCCGGTTTCGCGCGGGTTCCGATCGGTCCACCCGGAGGGGACAAGGGGACATGCATGTATGACGTGAGAATCCCGGTGCTGATCGTCGGCGGAGGCCCCGTCGGGCTGGCCACCGCCCTGTTCGCGGGACGGCACGGGCTGCGGACGATGGTCCTGGAGAAGCGGGACGACACCTCCACCCTGCCCCGGGCCCCGGGCCTGCAGGCCCGCACGATGGAGCTGTTCCGGGCGGCGGGTCTGGGCCCGGACATCCGGGCGCTGGAGATGGGCGACTCGCATCCCTACTTCGAGGGCGGCATCATCAAGGTGCGCACCTACGCCGACATCGACGAGGCGGAGGTGCTGGAGGTGCCGTCGCTGGACGGCCCCGAGGTCAGCCCCGAGCGGGTGATGGGGTGCGGTCAGGACCGGTACGAGAAAGTGCTGGTCGCCAAGGCCGAGGAGTACGGCGCGGACGTGCGCTTCGGGTCCCGGCTGGTCTCCTTCGAACAGGACGACGAGGGCGTGACCGCCGTCGTCGAGGAAGTCCGGGACGGCCGCCGGTACACCGTCCGCGCGGACTACCTCGTGGGCGCCGACGGGGCGAGCAGCCGCACCCGGGAGGCCCTCGGAGTGCGCCGCACCGGGCGCGGCACCGTCTTCAACGCACTCAGTGTCTACTTCCGTGCGCCCGAACTGGAACAGCTGCTCAAGGGCCGCAAGTTCATCCTGTGCTACGCCTCCGCGGGCGGAGGCCTGATGGGGCTGTCCCGCCTGCACGGCCGCGACCCGTGGCTCGCCGCGCCGCTCTTCTTCCCGGAGAAGGGCGAGAAGCCGGAGGACTTCACCGACGAGCGGTGCGTGGAGATCGTGCGGCAGGCCGCCGGGCGGGACATCGACGTGGAAATCGTGGACAAAGTGCCCTGGCGCGGGGCGCAGTTGGTCTCCGAGACCTTCCGGGTGCACCGGGTGTTCCTCGCCGGGGATGCCGCACATGTGCACCCGCCCGCCGGCGGGTTCGGCGCCAACACCGGTATCCACGACGCCCACAACCTCGCCTGGAAGCTCGCCGCGGTGCTGAAGGGCTGGGGCACCGACGCGCTGCTGGACACCTACGACGCCGAGCGGCGTCCGCTGGGTACGGCCATGTCGGAACAGGCCCTGGTCCGCAACCGGATCCGGCACGGCCACGCCACCGACCGGGACCGGGCCGACTTCGTGGACGATGTGATCATCACCCTCGGCTACCGGTACCGGTCCGCGTCCGTGCTCGCCGAGCCCGGGGCCCGGGTGCTCAGCCCCGAGCTGGAACTCGCCGGCGAACCCGGGACCCGGGCGCCGCACGTGTGGCTGCGCCGCGGCTCGGAGACGATCTCCACGATCGACTTGTTCTGGGACTCCTACGTCCTGCTCACCGGCCCCGGGGGCACGGCCTGGGCGCAGGCGGCGGAGCCGGTGGCGGAGAAGCTCGGCATACCTCTGCGCACCGTCACCCTCGGCGCATCCGGCGGACTGCTGCCCGTCGACCGGGACTGGGCGGCGGCGTACGGAGTGGGCCCGGGCGGGGCCGTGCTGGTCCGCCCGGACGCGTTCGTGTCCTGGCGCGCGGCAGAACCCGCCGCGGATCCGCAGGAGGTCATGGCCGACGTGCTGGCGCGGGCGGCCTGCCAGGGCTCCTGACGGCACGGCACCGGCGGGGGCGGACGCGGGCATCGCATGCTGCGGTCACCCCCTGATGCGGGCCATGTGGTGCTCCTGGGCCTCCCGTGAGGCACGCATGAAGTCGAGGAGCAGCTTCACCTCGTCCACCGAGTAGCGGTCGATCATCCGGCGGCCCTCCTCGGCGAGCGGGCCGTAGATCTCGAGCAGTCGCCGACGTGCCTGCTCGGTCGGCTGGATCACCGCCTTGCGGCGGTCGGCCGGATCGGGGGCACGGGTCACGTACCCCGTCCTGACCAGCCTGTCCAGCATCGTGGTGACGCTTCCGGTGGTCAGTTTCAGCGCCGCCCCCAGTTCGGTGGGGGCGGCGCTGCCGCGTTGCATGAGGACGTCGAGGCAGGCCAGGTCGGTGCGGTTGACCCCCAGCCGCTCGGCGGCAGCCGCGTCCACCGCGTCGACCGCCGTCTGCAGGGCCCTGGCCTGATCGGCGAGTTCGTCTCTGAGCGCCTTCGCTTCTTCGCTTGACATTCCAGTATCTCGACCTTCAAACTAAATTTATCTTGACCATCAAGGTACCGATGGTCGGCCCAGATGGCGAGAGGGCGAGGGCCTTCTCGACGCGTCCTCGGGGAATTCTCGAGGCTCCGGAAGGAATCAATCATGAGCGACGAGTACCTCGGCCACCCGCACACCTCCGCCGGCGCCACCGAGCGGATCGAGGCCCGGTTCACCAGCGAGAGGCGGCTCGGCGCGTGGACCGACGCCCGCCGGTTCGACGTGCACGCGCTGCGCAGCTCCGTCCAGCTCGACCTGCGCTCCAACCGCATCCCCGCCGGCGACCTGGAGGTCTGCCTCGACTCCGAGCGGTCCTCCGTGAAGCTGAGGGTGCCGGACGACGCCGTGATCGACATCTCGGAGCTGCGCCGGGTGGGCCGCACCAAGTTCCACGGCGAGCCCGGCCGGCGCGGCGCGGGCGGCCGGGTCGTCCGGCTCACCGGCGAGCTCCGGGACGCCGAGATCCGCATCGCCCGGGGCGGTGCGGCCACTCCGGAGGAAGGTCTGTCGCAGGAGTTCGTCGACGCCTGCCGGACGCTGTACCACGAGGGCCGCCGCCTGGCTGCGGAGCACGGTCCCCGCCACGCCCGGTGACCCGCCGGGGCGCCCGCCGACCGCACCGCGCGCGGATCGCCCCCTCCTTCCCTGCCGTCTCTCCCCCGCACAGGCCGCGGCCTTCCGGTCCGAGCCGCGTCCAACCGTTCCTCGAGGCCGCCTGGCCAAGCTCATCCGCATGGAGCGCCAGACGACCGACCGGTCCGCCCCACCGGTCCGGGCCGAGCTTTCCGGGATCATGCGGCACACCGCCCGGAAGCTGGTGGACCACCCCTTCTACCAAGGGCTCGCGGACGGCACCCTGCCGCCCGGGGCCCTCGCGCACTTCCTCCAGCAGGACCACTGGCACGTGCTGCCCGCCTACGCCGACGCCCACGCCGGCTGCGCGGCACGCGCCACCGACCCCGGCCATGTCCTGCTGTTCCGCCGGATGAGCACCGGCACCGCGGACGATGCCGGCCGCCGCCGCGCCCGGGTGCGCCGATGGGCCGCACGCCTGGACCTGCCGCTCGCGGACGGCGAACCGCCCCTTCTGCCGACCACAGTCGGCTACACCGGCTTCCTGCGCGCGGGCGCCGCCCGCTCCCTGGCCGCCGGGACCGGGGCCGTACTACCGGCCGCCTGGCTGTTCCTGCTGGTCACCGACGAGCTGCTCGCCCGCGGCACCCCGGCCTCCCGCTATGCGGAAGTGATCGAGGAGTGGCACCCGGGTGACACCTACCGCGCCCTGCTGGGGACCCTGCTCGACACGGTGGACGAGATCGCGCAGCAGCTCCCGGCGGCCGGCCGCCGGGAGCTGGCCGGCCACGCCCGCCGGGCCGCCGCCCACGAGTGGGCCCATGTGGACGCGGCGTGGCGGCGCGAGGCCCCGCCACGTGACCGGATCACTTCCGACGAACCCCATGAGAACGACGACACCGAGGAGCGAACCGCATGTGCGGAATAACCGGCTGGGTCGACTACGCCCGTGACCTGACACACGAGCGCGCCACGGTCGAGGCCATGAACAACACCCTGGGAAACCGGGGACCGGACGCCCGTGGCGTGTGGGTCGCCCCGCACGCGGGCCTGGGTCACACCCGCAATTCGATCATCGACCTGGCCGGGGGCGTGCAGCCCATGACGGCCGAGGAGAACGGCCGCACCCTCGCGGTCCTCACCTACAGCGGCGAGGTCTACAACTTCAAACAGCTGCGCAGCGAACTCGAGTCCCGCGGCCACCGCTTCCGCACCCGCTCGGACACCGAGGTCGTACTCCGCTCCTACCTGGAATGGGGTGAGAACTGCGCAGAGCACCTGGAGGGCATGTTCGGTTTCGCGGTGTGGGACCTGCGCACCGAGCAGCTGGTGCTGGTCCGCGACCGCCTGGGCATCAAGCCGGTGTTCTACAGCGTGCGGCCGGACGGCATCCTCTTCGGCTCCGAGCCCAAGGCGCTGCTGGCCCACCCCGACATCCGGCCGGTGGTCGGCGTACCGGAACTGCAGGAGCTGTTCTCCACCGCCAAAACACCGGGCCAGGCCGTCTTCCGGGACATGCAGGAACTGCTGCCCGGCCACACGCTCACGGTGAGCCGCTCCGGCCTGCGCACCCGCCGCTACTGGACGCTCGAGGCCCGTCCGCACACCGACGACCTGGACACCACGGTCGGGCACATCCGCTCCCTGCTCGAGGAGATCGTCACCCGCGAACTGGTCGCCGACGTACCGCTGTGCACCACGCTCTCCGGCGGCATCGACTCGAGCGTGGTCACCGCCCTGGCCGCCCGGGCCCGGGCCGCGGCGGGTGACGAACCCGTGCGCACGATCACGGCGAACTTCGTCGGCTACAGCGAGAACTTCCGTCCGGACGACCAGCGCGACACACCGGATGCCCCGTACGCGGCCGAACTGGCCCGGCATGTCGGCAGCGACCATACGGACATCGTCCTCGGCACCGCCGACCTGATCGGGTCCACGGCCCGCGAGGCCGCGGTCGTCGCCCAGGACATGCCCACGATGCTGGGCGACATGGACACCTCCCTGTACCTGATGCTGCGCGCCACCCGTGAGCACTCGACCGTCGCCCTCACCGGGGAGACCGCCGACGAGATCTTCGGGGGGTTCAAGTGGCTGCACGACAGTGAACTGGTGGCCGCCGACAACTTCCCCTGGATCGAGGCGGAGAAGCGTCAGGAGGGCAGCCGCAACGGGCAGGGACGCGGCCTCTTCGAGCGCGGTCTGCTGGACAAGCTGGACATGCCGGCGTACTACGCGGACGCCTTTCAGCAGACACGTTCTCTGACGCCCCATCAGGCGGGCGAGGACGCCCGCGAGTTCCGGATGCGCGAGCTGTGCTACGCCCATCTGACCCGCTGGCTGCCGATGCTGCTGGACCGCGGGGACCGGCTCGCCATGGCGTCCAGCCTGGAGACCCGAGTGCCGTTCTGCGACCACCGGTTGGTGGAGTACGTCTACAACACCCCCTGGTCGTTCAAGACCTTCGACGGCCGGGAGAAGAGCCTGCTGCGCGCCGCGGGCAAGGACCTCCTGCCGGTGTCGGTCCTGGAACGCCCCAAGAGCCCCTACCCCGTCACCCAGGACCCCGCGTACACCCGTGCGCTGCACGACGCGATGGCCGAGGTCCTGGCCGACCCCGGCGCACCCGTGCTGCCCCTGCTGGACGTGGCCGCGGCGCGCAAGGCGGTCGCGGACGACTCCCCCACCGCCCACGAGTGGCACAGCCGGTCCAACCTGGAGATGGCGCTCGGCGTCGACTTCTGGCTGCGCCACTACGGCATCACCCTCGAGGTGTAGCAGGCATCGCGGCCGGGCCACCCGTCTCCGGGCGGCCCGGCCGCATTGTGCTGCCCCGGCTCACACCTGCAGATAGCGGCGCAGCTCCCACTCGGACACCTGGCGGTGGTAGTCGTCGAACTCCGCGCGCTTCACGGCCGCGTAGTAGTCCGCGTAGTCCCCGTCGGCCGTCTTGCCCAGGCCCTCGCGGAGCACGCCGTCCCCGGTGAGCGCCTCCACGGCATGCAGCAGTGTGGGCGGCAGCGGGCGCAGCGGCCCGGCGCCGGGGACGGACGCGGCACCCTCGAGATCGGCGGAGACGGGCGCGCCGGGATCGGCTCCGCGCTCCATACCGTCCATGCCCGCCGCCGCCAGGCCCGCGAGGGCGAGGTAGGGGTTGGCCGCGGAGTCCACGCAGCGCACCTCGATCCGGCCCGCGTCCGGTACCCGCACCATGTGCGTGCGGTTGTTGCCTCCGTAACTGGCGTATCCCGGAGCCCAGCTGGAGCCGGACAGGGTCGCCGCACCGGCGCCGAGCCGCTTGTACGAGTTCACGGTCGGGCAGGTCAGGGCGATCAGGCCGGGCGCGTGGTCGAGGACGCCCGCGATGAAGCCGTACGCCTGCTGCGACAGGCCGAGCCCCCGGGGGTCGTCCGGCGCCGCGAACACCGGCACACCGTCCCGCCACAGCGACATGTGCAGGTGCAGTCCGCTGCCCGTGAGGCCGGTGAACGGCTTGGGCATGAACGTGGCGACCAGACCGGCCCGGTGCGCGGCGAGCCGCACCAGATGCCGGAAGACCACGATGCGGTCGGCCGTGCGCAGGGCCTCCGCGTAGCCGAAGTTGTGCTCGAACTGGCCGTTCGCGTCCTCGTGGTCGTTGGAGTAGTTGCCCCAGCCGAGAGCGTCGACGGCCCGGCTCACCGTGGTGAGGTGGTCCAGCGCCCGGGTGGCGGCGTGGGCGTCGTAACAGGGTGAGGCCGCGTCGTCGAGCTCGTCCGCGACCCGGATGCCGCCGTCCTCCGTGCGCCGCACGAGGAAGTACTCCGGTTCGGCCCCGACCTTCAGCTCGAGGCCGAGGCCGGCGAGCCGCTCCAGCCGGCGGCGCAGGATGCCGCGCGGCGCGTACGGCCATGGCTCGCCGCCGACTTGGAGGTCGCACTGGACGATGCCGAGGTTCTCCTGCAGCGGCATCCGGACGTACGAGGCGGGGTCCGGTACCGCCACGACGTCCGGGTCGGCCGAGCTCTGACCCAGCCCGTCGGCCGCGTTGCCGGCGAAGCCCAGTCCTTCGCCCAGGAGCCGGTCGAGGGTGTGTGCCGGTGCCAGCTTGGCGCAGGCCTTGCCGTGCAGGTTGACGAACATGACCAGCAGGAACTCCACGCCGTCGCGGTCGACCGCGCGAGCCAGTTCCTCGGCGTTCGCCGGTGGTGTCGGTGCCGTCATCGTGACCTCGCCTTCGAGCATGCACGTCGGTTTCTTCCGCCGGACACGGTGACCAGGACCGCTCGAGAGCCACTAGGGCGATGCGCCGCAATGCACTCCACCGCGTCTCGAGCCGGAGACCTCACGGTGGGCCCGCACGGCATGTCCCGTTCCGGTGACCGCAGGAAGGCAGAGGCACGGATGGACCACAAAGCACTCAAGAGGGGCCTGGCCGCTGGGCCGGGGAACGCACTGGACCGGCTGCTCGGGACCCTTCCCGCCCAGGATGCCGAGGCGGTGCGGTCGTGGCTTCCGGGACCCGGAGGCGCGACGGAGCCCCTGGCGCTGCTGGAGACGCTGGCGGCGTCGGCCGGTGACGTCGTCCGCCCCGACGACTCCACGCCGCGCGCGGTGCGCCGGGTGGGCGTCATCGGCGGTGGCACCGCGGGCTACCTCACCGCGCTCGCGCTCAAGGCCAAACGCCCGTGGCTGGACGTCACCCTGGTGGAGTCGCCGCAGATCCCCATCATCGGGGTGGGTGAGGCCACCGTGACCTACATGACGCTCTTCCTGCACCACTACCTCGGCATCGACGCCGAGGAGCTCTACCGCCGGGTGCGACCGACCTGGAAGGTGGGCATCAGGTTCGACTGGGGCCCGCACCCGGACGGGTTCATGGGCCCCTTCGACTGGTCCAGCGACAACGTGGGCATCCAGGGTGCGATCGCGGCCACGGGCACCATCAACGGGGCCACGCTCGGCTCGGCGCTCATGATGGCCGACAAGGCGGCGGTCTACCGGACCGGGGACTCGCCGACGTCGTTGATGAAGTACGTGCCGTTCGCCTATCACCTGGACAACGGCCTGCTGGTGTCGTACCTGACCGAACTCGCCCGGCGGCGCGGCGTGCACCACATCGACGCCACGATCGCCGACGTGGTGCTCGACGGTCCCGAGTGGGTGGATCATCTGCGGACCTCGGACGGCCGCGACCTCGGCTTCGACCTCTACGTGGACTGCACCGGGTTCCGTTCCCAGCTGCTGGGGAAGGCGCTGAAGACACCGTATCTGCCGTACTCCGGCACCCTGTTCACCGATTCCGCGGTCACCGGCAACGTGGACCATCACGGTGACATCAAGCCCTACACGCAGGCGACCACGATGAACGCCGGCTGGTGCTGGCGCATTCCCACCCGGGACAGCGACCACCGCGGCTACGTGTACTCCTCGGCGGCGATATCCGACGAGGAGGCCGCCGAGGAACTGGCGGCACGGTTCCCCGGCATCTCCGAGCCGCGGGTCGTCCGCTTCCGCAGCGGCCGTCATGAGAAGGCATGGCGTGGCAATGTGATGGGCATCGGCAACTCCTACGGTTTCGTGGAGCCGTTGGAGTCCACCGGCCTGATGATGATCGGGATCGAGATCCAGACCCTGGTGTCCTGTCTGCCCGCGTCCTGGGACGGCCCGCAGGTGCGCGATACCGTGAACACCGCCCTGGGCCAGCAATGGGACGCGATCCGCTGGTTACTCGGCCTGCACTACCGGTTCAACACCCGCCTGGACACCAAGTTCTGGCAGGAGTGCCGCAACAGCGCGGATGTCTCCGGCTTCCAGCCCTTGCTCGACGTCTACGCCGGCGGCGCTCCGCTGTCCCGCCGCAATGCCTTCGTCCGGGACATGCTGGACCGGGTGACGCCCACCTTCTTCGGCCTGTACGGCATCGACTACCTGCTGCTGGGCCAGCAGGTTCCGACCCGCATGCTGCCCATGGACGAGCCGCCGGCAGCCTGGCAGGCACGCAGGCGGGCCGCCGACGCGCTGGTACGGGCGGCGCTGCCGACCGGCGAGGCGCTGGCTGTGTACGACGCGCATCCCGAGCTCCACCGGCAGCTGCTGCAGGACGAGGACAGCTGGGCGGGCACCAGGATCGCGGAACGGCTGGGAATGCTCTGAGCCCGTACGCCGCGGCGGCGTGATCCGGCCATGTGGCCCGGACCAGCCGGTCGTCACGATCCGTAAGCATTCACCTACCACATTGATCCGTGAAAGCCAAGAGGAATCCACGCCTTCTCAAGCGGCGCTCCGGCGACCCGGACCACCATGCGGGGCATCCCGGCGCCGGGCGACGGACGTCCGCGTCGGCGAAACGGAGGAAATGTGCGTAGGGGGATTGTTCCAGGATCGGTCTGGGCCGGTCTGATCGCCGGGGCGGCTCTGTTCGTGCCCGCCCCGGCCTCGGCCGCCGGTCCCGCCCACGGGGCGACGGCCGCACCACGGCACGTCATCGGTCATGCCGTCGGCACCACGTACTACGTCGACTGCGCCGCAGGCGACGACTCGGCGGCGGGCACCGGCCCGGGCACCGCCTGGCGGACCCTGGCGAAGGCCGGCAGCCGGGTGTTCGCACCGGGCGACACCTTGCGGCTGCGCGGCGGCACGACCTGCACAGGCACCCTCGCCCCGCGCGGTTCGGGCAGCCCGGGGATGCCGGTCACCATCGAGTCCTACGGGTCGGACACGGCCCGCATCGACGGCGGCGGGGCATCCGCGGCCGTCCTGCTGCACAACGTGCAGTACTACGAGTTGAAGAACATCACCGTCACCAACACCGGGACCGCCCCCGCGCAGCGGGCCGGCATCCGGGTTCTCCTCGAGGACTTCGGCACCGGACACCACTATGTGCTGTCCCATGTCACCGTCCGCGACGTGAACGGTACCGACGACCGGTATCCGAACCCCAGCGGCGGCATCCTCTTCGAGGCGGGCGGGGCCTCCGTTCCCACCGGTTTCTCCGACGTCCACGTGACCGGCAGTCAGGTCTCGCACGTCGACCGGGTCGGCATCGGCCTGACCTCGGACTGGCAGCGCCGGGCGGAGGACCCCACCGGGCCGGGGACCGTCTTCGTCCCCGCGGACGGCGTGGTCATCGACCACAACACCGTGACGGACACCGGCGGTGACGGGATCGTGGTGTTCAACGGCCGTCAGGCCAAGGTGGAGTACAACACGGTCAGCCGGTACAACATGCGGTCGAAGGACTACAACATCGGCGCCTTCGCCTGGAACTCCGACCACACGCTGTTCGCCCACAACACGGTGACCCAAGGTCACTACCCGGGCATCGCCTTCGCCGTGGAGGGCGGCAACACGGGAACCGTCTACGAGTACAACTACTCGCGGGACAACGAGGGCGGGTTCCTCTACTTCTGCCAGGCCGACGGGCAGATCACCAAGGACGGCGTGGTCCGGTACAACATCAGCCAGAACGATGCCGCGGGCGCCAAGGACTTCGGCCTGATCAGCTCCTACTGCACGGGGGTCGCCAATCTGCACATCGACAACAACACCTTCTACGCGCCCAACGCACCGAGCATGGTGAAGATCTCCCAGAGCAACCAGGTGGCGATGCGGAACAACATCTTCGTCGGCCGGTCCCAGGGCTCGGACTTCCAGGACCCGTACAGCTGCTACCAGCACAACCTCTTCGAGCACATCCCGGCGCTGCCCCCGCACAACGGCCACTCGGTCACCGGGGACCCGCTGCTGGTCGCCCCCGGGACCGCGACATGGGCCGGGGACGCGAACGGGTACGCGCTGAAGGCCGGTTCGCCCGCACTGTACGCGGGCACCCCGGTCGCCAACGACGGTCAGGACTTCTTCGGCAATCCCGTGCCGGGCAACCCTTCCATCGGCGCCTTCCAGGGACGGCCGCAGTACAGGGGCCCGGTCCGGTAACGCTCCGTTTCCCCGGCCGGGGCGGCCCGCCGCCCCGGCCGCCTCAGTACTCCCCGGAGATCTCCGCCGCCAGGTACCCGTCGACATCCGGCGGGTCCTGGCGGACCACGTGCTCCACCCACGCATCCCGCTCGTGCGCCATCGCGGCCATCTCCCACACGCAGGCCGTCGCACGGCCCGGCGCCTCGGCCGGCCGCGTCAGATCCGACCAGTCGGCCAGCCAGGTACGCGTGTGCAGGATCAGCCTGTTGGCGCTCCACCAGCCGACGACCACGTACACCCCGTCGGCATCCTCGTGCACCACGCTGAAGGCATGCGAGAGGCCCTCGCAGTGCGCGGGCGGCAGCGTCATGCCCACAGCGGTCCGCGCGAAGGCGTCGACCTCCTCGGAAGGCACCTCCCGCAGCGCCGACACCGCGTAGCGCTTCACGGTCCAGCCGCCCGTCCGCTCGTGCCGCAGCGTGCGCACCGAGCGGGGCGTGTAAGGGGTGGGACGCGTCCCCACCTGTAATGCGGAAGCCATGCCGCCATGGTGGCACGGTCGCCCCGACCGGCCCAAGACCGTTCCAGTGCTCCTCGAGCGGTGTCCGGGACCTTTCTCCCGTCGGCCGCGCGCGACGCGGAACGGACTACCGCCTGGGAGCCTGGCTGTGCAGACGTTCACCCTGGATGATTCACAGCTGATCCACGAGTACGGGATCGGCATAGGCCGGTGGGAGCACCGGCCGAAAGCGGAACAGATGCCGTTCGACGCCATGTGGTGCCGCGTCCCGGCGCATTCCGCAAGCCGACAGGACCAGCATCCCGAAGTCGAACTGGCCGTCGTCGTGGCCGGCACCGCCGTCTTCGCCGTCGACGGCAAGGAAGTGACGGCGCCTCCGGGTACCGCCGTGCTGCTGTCCCCCGGTGAACGGCACGTCATCACGGCGGCCGAGGAGCCGGTGAGCATCCTGAGCGTGTACTGGCTGCCGCGCGCGGCCGAGGACGGCGGGGAGACGGCACGATGACCGCGGCTCCCACGACCGGTCCGGGTGGCGACGGCCGGAAAGCGACCGTGCTCCTCTCCCCTCCCCCGACCCCGAACGGTCCGCTGCACGTGGGCCACCTGGCCGGGCCGTACATCGCGGCGGATGTCGCGGCCCGCGCGGCCCGGCTGCGCGGCGAGCGGGTGCTGACCGTGTGCGGCCTGGACGACCACCAGAACTACGTGCCGGCCAAGGCCCGGCAGCAGGGCACCAAGGTGCGGGAGGAGCGCGACGGGCATGCCGCGCGCATCCGCGCGGTGTTCGAACGGGCCGGTGTGCACCACGACGTCTTCACCGACCCGCTGAGCGACGCGGCCTACCGCGCCGCGGTGGACGGCTTCCTGCAGGAGCTCGTCGGCTCCGGAACGGCACCGGTGCGGGAGTGGCGGACACCGGTGTGCGCCCGGTGCCCCGGTACGCCCCACCACGCCTACGTGTCAGGTCGCTGCCCCTCCTGCGGGTCCGGTTCGGGGGGCGGCACCTGTGAGGTCTGCGGCACGCACACCACGGCCGGGAACCTGCTCGAACCGCGCTGCACCCGCTGCGGGTCGCTGCTGACCGGACAGTTGACGGTGCGGGGGCCGGTGCTGCCGCTGGAACGGTACCGGGAGACGCTGTGCCGGATCTGGGCGAAGGCCCCGGCGTCACCCGCCGCACGGCAGTTGCTGCACCGTCTGCTGGACCGGGAGACGCTCCCCGAGGTGCCGCTCAGCTACCCCACGGACTGGGGTATCGAATCCGGCGCGACGCCCGGTCACCGCATCGACGTCTGGGCCGAGATGGCGCTCGGCTACGTCCACACCGTCGGCCAACGGCTGGCCCCGGGCGCGGCCGGGCTCGCCGCGCACGCGGACGCCTGGCGGGGCGTCCAGTCGCTGTGGGCCTTCCTCGGACGCGACAACGCCTTCTACTACCTGGTCCTCTTCCCCTCCCTGTTCGCCGCCTGCGGACTGCCGCCGGAGGTGATCGGCGGGCTGGTGGTCAACGAGTTCTACCGGCTGTCCGGCGAAAAGTTCTCCACCAGCCGGAACCACGCGGTGTGGGCCCACGAACTGCTGGAGCACGACGATCCCCGGGCGCTGCGCGCCTTCCTCTGCTGGGACCGGCCGGCTCCCCACTCCACCGACTTCACCCTGGAGCGCTATCGCAGGGTCAGCGCCGAGTGGGACTTCGGCGCCGAGGCGGCAACCGGCGACGCGGCGCGCTCCATGGCGCGGGAACGCGCAGCCCAGGCGCTGACGCTGGAGCACTTCGACGCCGCGCTCGCCGCCCGCTGCCTGCTCGTCCCCGGTGGCGACCCCGTGCTGCGAGGGGTGCTGACCGGGACGGAGGGCGGGGAGTCCCCGTGAGGCGTACACCAGGCGTCGGGCGCACGAGAATCTGCGTAGTGGGGGCGGGTCTGGCGGGGGCCCTGCTCGCCTGGCGGCTCTCCGCCAGGCCGGAGTTCCGTGTCACGCTCCTCACCGGGGACGGACGCCCGGACGCGACCGCAGCCTCGGGTGGGCTGGTACGCGCCTTCGAACCCGGGTCCGAAACGGCGCGCCTGGCCGCGCTCAGCCTGGCGGAGCTGCGCGCCGACCCGCGGCTGCGTGCATGGGCCGGGTACCGCGAGAGCCCGTCCCTGTACATCCTCGGCGGCGCCGACGCGCCGGTCGCCGCTCTGCCGCCGACGGCGCGGTGGTACGACGCCGGTCGACTGGCCGCCGAGTACGGCATCCACGGCCTGCCGGACGGCGCGGCGGCCGTGTGGGAGCCCGTCGCCGGGCACATCTCGCCGCATGGTCTGCGCCGTGCCGTGTGCGCGGATCTCGCCGCCCGGGGCACGGCCGTCACCCCCGGCCGCCTGCACACGGTGGCACGAACCGGTGAAGGCGGTGTCCGGTACGGCGTCGGCTCGATCACGGGCGAGACGGACGCACTGGTGCTGGCCACCGGCGCCTGGACCGGGCCGTTGCTGAACGCCCTGGGACTGCCGGCGGACGGCCCGGGCCTGCGCACCAAGGTCGTCCAGTGCGCCGTGTACCGCACCGCGGGGCGCCGTCCGCCACCCTTCGTCGACGCCACGACGGGCCTGTACGGCCGCCCGGTGGGCGATGACCGGATGCTGCTCGGTCTGCCCACCCGGCGCTGGGGGGCCGCTGCCGGTGCCCCGCATTTTCTGGCCCGCGAGGAGCGGGCCGTCCGGACCACCGCCGCCCGGCGCCTGCCCGGCCTGTCGCTGGAGCGGCTCGTGCGCCCCGTGGCCGCCGTCGACGCCTACGGTCCGTCCGGGCAACTCGCCCTGGCACCCGTCGCCGACGGATCCGGCCGGCTGTTCCTCTTCACCGGCGGCGGAGGGGGTTCGGCGAAGCTGGCGCTCGCTGCGTCCCACGAGGCGGCCGACACCCTGTCGGCCCGTCTCCGCGCCCCGGTCCCGCACCCCACCTGTACACCGAGGGAGATGTCATGAGCGCCGATGTGCGCGGTCTGCTGGAGGACGCCTGCCCGGGCCACGTGGTCACCCCGG
Source organism: Streptomyces morookaense (assembly GCF_013030945.1). Lineage (GTDB taxonomy): Bacteria > Actinomycetota > Actinomycetes > Streptomycetales > Streptomycetaceae > Streptomyces > Streptomyces morookaensis. The sequence goes on from NZ_JABBXF010000012.1 coordinate 171,941, forward strand.
AGCACCCTGCCTACGACAGGGTCCGGCTCCTGTTCAACGGGGCCCACGACCACCGCCCGGTGGCCGTCTGCCTGCCGCGGAACACCGCCGAAGTGCGTGCCGCCGTACTGGCCGCGCAGCAGACCGGTCTGCCGGCCGCCGTACGCGGCGGCGGCCACAACGTGGCCGGGGCCGGGTCGGCCGACGGCGGTGTGGTGATCGACCTGCGGCTGCTCGACCAGGTCCGGGTGGACCCGGACAGCCGCACCGCGCAGGTGGGCGGCGGCGCCGTCTGGGCGGATGTCGACCTTGCCGCCGGAGCACACCAACTGGCCACCACCGGCGGCACTTTCGACGACACCGGCGTCGGCGGCCTCACCCTCGGCGGGGGCATCGGCCACCTCATGGGACGCTATGGCCTCACCTGTGACAATGTTCTTGCATACGAACTGGTCACCGCCTCCGGCGAGATACTGACGGTGTCGCCCGAGTGCCACCCGGAGATCGACTGGGCACTGCGCGGCGCCGGCCACCACTTCGGCGTGGTCACCCGGTTCACCTTCCGGCTGCACCACGTCCCCCTGGTCTACGGCGGCTACGTCGCCTACCCGGCCGAGGACCCGGCGCCCGCCATCCGGCTCTTCCGGGACCTGATGCAGGATGCGCCCGACGACCTGACCTGCACTCTGCTGCTGGAGCGGCACGGCCCGATGCAGAAGCCCGCGGCCGTGATGAGCGTCTGCTACGCGGGGGACGACCCCGGATACCGGGTCACCCTGGACAAGGTGCTGCGCACCACCCTCACCCCGCTGGACTGGCGCATCGCCGACCGTTCGTACGTGTCCATGCAACTGTGCCTGGGCCGCCTGCCGTTCGGCCTCCGTCACTACTGGAGCGCCCGCTGCACGACGGGCCTGCCCGACGACCTGGTCGAGGGGCTTGCCGAGCGCTTCGCCGCGGCGCGGATCACCGACCCGTACAACGACACGGTCCTGATAGAGCCGATCCACGGGGCGGTGCGCTCCGGAGCCCGGGTGCCGGGCGCAGTGCCGTTCCGGTCGGCCCGGTTCAACATCACCGGCATGGCCATCTGGGATTCGGGACTGCACGACGCCGACGCCCAGCAGCGCGACTGGGCCCGCTCGGTCTCCCGGCTGGCCGAGCCGTACAGCACCTGGGGGGAGGGCTATCTCAACTACGCCAACCACGAGGGCCTCACCGCCGCCCGGGGGGAGCAGACCTACGGCCCGGAGAACTTCGCCCGGCTGCGCCGGCTGAAGCAACGCCTGGACCCGGACGGCTTCTTCCGGTCCGGATACTCCCTGCTTCCGGGGGTGACGCGATGAGCCGGGCGAACACGGGCGTGCCCGCACGCGTGACACCGCAGGGGCGCTACGACGGGCTGTCCTTCCGCTCCTCGGCTGCCGGGACGGCGGCCGAGGACGACCCGGAGAGCACCCCGGTCGGGAGTTACCACCAGACGGGCGACCTGGTGTGGGCGGAGTTCTCGGGCGGTGCGGTGCGGCAGGGCCGGCTGGTGGGACGCTGCGGCCCCGGCGGGGTCATCACCGCCGCGTACTGCCAGGTGCTCACGGACGGCGCCGTGGTGTCGGGCAACTGCGTGAGCCACCCCGAGCAGTTGCCGGACGGGCGGCTGCGGCTGCGCGAGGAGTGGTGCCGCGCGGACGGCTCGCGCGGCACTTCGTTCATCGAGGAGGTGCACGCATGACCGCCACCGGCCGGACCGCGCTGGTCACCGGCGCCAACCGCGGTCTGGGGCTCGCCGTGGCGCGGGAACTGGCCGCGCGCGGGCATCGGGTCCTGCTCGCGGCGCGCGACGGGGACGCCGCTGCCGAAGCCGCCGCCGGACTGGGCGGTGCGGTGGCGCCGCTCGCCCTCGACGTGACCGACCCGGACGCGGTGTGCGCGGCAGCGCGCCGTGCGGGAGAGGTCGACATCCTCGTCAACAACGCGGGTGTGCTGCTGGATTGGGACGCGGCGCCGTCCACGGTCGACCTGTCACTCGTGCGCCGGGCCCTGGAGGTGAACCTGCTGGGCGCCTGGCGGACGGCTCAGGCCGTGGTGCCGGGCATGGTGGCCCGGGGCTGGGGCCGGGTGGTCAACGTCTCCAGCGGGGCGGCGTCCTTCGCCTACGGACCCGCGGCGCGGTGCCCCGGATACACGGCCTCCAAGGTCGCGCTCAACGCACTCACCGCCATGCTCGCCGAGGAGAACAAGGGGACCGGGGTGCTGGTGAACGCGATCAACCCGGGCCTGGTCCGCACCCGGATGCGGCCGGACGCGGAGCAGACGCCGGAGGAGGCGGCCCGCCACATCGCGGATGCGGCGACGCTCCCCGACGACGGTCCCACCGGGGTGTTCCTGCGCCGGGACACGGTCATCGACTGGTGACGGCGCGGTGCACACCGGATGCTGTCAGCCCTGTCGGGCCGGCCCTGTGCCAGGGCCGGCCCGGCAGGGCGGTGCTGCTCAGACGGTGCCCGACGTCCTCGTCGGCCAGTCGGCGTGCGTCCACGCGGCCTCGGTGACCGCGTGCGTGTAGCGCAGGCCCATGGTGAAGTAGGTGACGAGTTCCGTGCGGCCGGGCCCCGACATCAGCTCGCCCAACTCGTCGTAGGCAGCCACCAGTTCGGAGACCGTGCGGGCGTAGGCGGACCCCGGGTGGTACATCTCCGTCCACGCCTCGTACCGCGAGCCGGCCTGCCGCCGGGCGCGCAGGTCGTCGGTGATCCGCTGCTGGAACCAGGCCAGCGGCAGCAGCGCCCCCATGCCGGCCGCAACCGAACTGTCGGTCGCCGCATGCAGGAAGGCGGTGTGCGCGTGGGTGGCCGCGGCGACGGCCGCCGTGGGGTCGGCAGGCGGCGCGCCGATCTCCGCGCACATCCCGTTGTGGGCCCCGAGCAGTCGCGCGCCCGCCTGCACCGTGTCCACAGCCGCCCGGGCCAGCAGGCTCACGTGGTGTTCCCATCGGGTCGCCGCCGCCGTCCTGGCCAGCGCCCGGGCGTAGGCGGGCAGCAGATGGCCCGCGCTCTGCTCGACGAGGACCGTCAGGGACCGCGGCGGCAGCGAACCGTCCCGGATCCCCGCCCAGAACGGATGGTCCACCGCCTCCTTCCACACGGGTTCGGCCAGTTCGTTCAATTCCTGGTGCAGCACGGCTGACATCCCTTCCTGTCGCGGGCACGGCCGGCCGGACGCTGGAGGCCCGGCACCGGCTCAGCAGCATTCGGGACGGCCCTGGAGCGCGGCTCGAGGGCGGTGGCGGCGACTCGAGCGCCGCTGCAGCGGGACGCCAGTGCGCCGTGCGGTCATGAGCGCCGATTTCGGGAAGCCCTCGAGGAGGCAATGTGAGCACCACGTCAACCTTCAACCGCACGGCCCCGGCAGCACCACCGCCGCGCCGGGCGGGACTCTTCGGCCGCCTGGCGGGCTTCTCACAACGGCACCGGTGGACCGCCCTGCTCCTGTGGCTCGTCGTCCTCGTCGGCGCCGGAGCCGGCGCCTCGGCGGCCGGGGACCACTACCGCGACGACAACGCGCTGCCGGGCACCGAGAGTCAGCAGGCCGTCGACCTGCTGAAGGCGCACGGCTCGCCACAGGCCGGTGACACGGTGATCATCGTGCTGCACCGCGCGGCCGGGCTGCGTGCCGCCGGCACCGCCGACAGCGTGCACACCATGCTTCGCAAGGTGGCTGCGCTGCCCGGGGTCGCCTCGGTCGGCGACCCGTACCAGGACCGCACAGCGCTCTCCGCCGACAAGACCATCGGCTTCACCACCGTCGTGCTCGACAAGCCGGCCGGTACGACCACGTCCGACAAGGCCCGGCAGCTGCTGGACACGGCCAGGACCGCCCAGCACGACGGACTGCAGGTGGAACTGGGCGGTGCCGCCGCCCGGTCCCTGGTCAAGGACTCCGGCGGCGCAGCCGAGGGGTCGGGGCTGCTGGCGGCCCTGGTCATCCTGGTGTTCATGTTCGGCACGGTGATCGCCGCCACGCTGCCGGTCATCTCCGCGGTCTTCGCCGTGGGCACCACGCTGAGCGGCATCATCCTGGCGACCCATGTCGTCACCATTCCCAGCTACAGCCCTTACGTGATGATGCTGGTCGGCCTGGGCGTCGGCATCGACTACGCACTGTTGATCTTCGCCAGGTTCCGGGGCGAGCTGGTCGACGGAGCGGACCCGCACACGGCCACGCGCCGCGCACTGGAAGCGGCAGGACGCACCGTGCTCTTCGCCGGGACCACGGTGATCATTGCGCTGCTGGGGCTGATCACCCTCGGACTCGGCTCACTGCGCGGACTCGCCGTCGCGGTCGCGCTCACAGTGCTGGTCACCATGGTCGCCTCCCTCACCCTGCTGCCGGCGCTGCTGCACCTGTTCGGCAAGCGGTTCGCCCGGCAGTTCACGGCCCGGGCCCGGCGCCGGGCCGAAAAGGGCAAGGCCGCGTACGGTGCACGGTGGCGTCAATGGGGTGCCGCCGTGCAGCGTCACCCCGTCGCCGCGCTGCTGGTGCCCGTGGTGGCACTCGGCGTCCTGGCCGTGCCCGCGCTCGGCATGCGGCTGGGGTTGGCCGATGCCGGCAGCGATCCGGCGGGCAGTACCAGCCGCGCGGCCTACGGCCTGCTCTCCCAGGGCTTCGGCCCCGGGTTCAACGGTCCGCTCATCGTGGTGGCCGACGGCCACGGCAAGGCCGTCGGTGCCCCGGCCGCCGAACTGAGCCGGACGCTGCGGCAGACACCCGGTATCGCCGGAGCCACCGACCCGATCCCGGTGCGGGACGGCAAGGTCGCCTCGGTCATCGCCTTCCCCACGTCCGCGCCGCAGGACAAGCACACCACCGGCCTCGTGCACCGGCTGCGCGACGACGTCCTGCCGAAGCTGGCCGGCGGCACCGGGGCCGGGTACCGGGTGGGCGGGCCGACCGCCGCCGTCGTCGACTACTCCGACATGGTGACCGCACGCATGCCGTTGTTCGTCAGCATCGTCGTCGGCCTGTCGGTCCTGGTGCTCATGGCGGTGTTCCGGTCGGTCCTGATCCCGCTCAAAGCGGCGCTGCTGAACCTGCTGAGCATCGGCGCCTCGCTGGGGGCGATGACGCTGGTCTTCCAGGACGGCCGCCTCGGGGCGCAGGCGGGCCCGCTCGAGGCGTTCCTGCCCATCCTGGTCTTCGCGATCGTCTTCGGCCTGTCGATGGACTACGAGATCTTCCTGGTCTCGCGGATGCGCGAGGAGTGGCTGCGCACGGGGGACCCGGACCGTGCGGTCCGGGAGGGGCTCGCCCACACCGGAGGGGTCATCACCGCCGCCGGTGCCGTGATGATCGTGGTGTTCGGGTCCTTCGTGCTCAGCTCCCAGCGCATGCTCCAGCAGTTCGGCTTCGGGCTGGCGGTGGCGATCCTCGTCGATGCTCTGGTCATCCGCTGCCTGATCGTCCCGGCCGCCATGCGGCTGATGGGACGTCATTCCTGGTGGCTGCCCGGCACCGTGGCCAGACGTCTTCCGGAGCTGCGGGTCGAGAAGTCCTGACCCGCCGGCCGCCGCCCGGCCGTGCACCACGGGCCGGGCGGCAGCCCCGGGGGCCGGCGCCCTACCCGGCGGCCCGGCCCGGAAGCAGGCACACGGTCTCGGTGAGCCGCATCTCCCCGCCCCGGCGGTAGGGGGCGAGCCGGCGGCGGTTCTCCACGTGCTCCTCGCTGTGCTCGAAGCGGTGGAAACTCGGGGCGTCGACCCAGTCCGTGACGACGTAGTAGACGTCTTCTTCGTCCGTCGCCCGTGCGAGTGCCTGGCACAGGTTGCCCGCATGGGCGGCGATGCCCCGGCCCACCTCCTGCCACACCCGCTCGAACTCGGGCCCCCGGCCGGGGTGGATCTCCATGCGCAGCATCACCCGGAAGGGCAGGGAATCCGGCATCTCGTTCGCCTCCGACGTGTGGTGTTCTCGGTCCGTCGGCCAGCGTCGGCCATCGGTCTCGACCCCGGCTCAAGCCCTGTGCAACGCCGCCGCACGCCTTGAGCGGTCCTCGACCGGCCCTGGAGACGGCGGGGCGAGCCTCTGCTCCCCGATCTCCGTGGAGGAACCATGACCGCGTCGACACAGCCGCCGGCCGCCCCTGCGGACACCCTGCGGCCCACGGCCCGGCCGGGGCGGCCGGCCCGGCCCCGCGGGTTCGCGACCCTGTTCGCCACCGATGTCTGGGAGCGGTTCAGCTTCTACGGGATGAGCGCGATCCTCGTGCTCTATGCCACGGCACCGGCTGCCCGCGGCGGGCTCGGAATGAGCAACGAAGACGCCGTGGCGCTCTTCGGCCTCTACATGGCGGCCGTGTTCGTCTCCTCGGTGCCCGGCGGCTGGATCGGCGACCGGCTGACCGGCGCCTACCGCGCCGTCCTGTACGGGGGAGTTCTGATCGCTCTCGGACATCTGTCGCTCGCCCTGCCCGGCCGCGCCTTCCTCTGGCCGGGACTGCTGCTGATCGCGGTCGGCACCGGGATGCTCAAGCCCAACATCGCGACCCTGCTGAGCACTTGCTATGCGCCCGAGGACCGGCCGGGCCGGGACTCCGGGTTCGCGGTCTTCTATATGAGCGTCCAGGTCAGCGCGTTGGCCGCACCGATCGTGGTGGGGGCCGCCGGCGAGGGCCTGGGCTGGCATGCGGGGTTCGCCCTCGCGGCGCTGGGCATGGCCACGGGGCTGGCCCAGTATCTGCGCGGCGCCCGGCACTTCGGCGACGCGGTCCGGGCACCGGCCCGTGCGGCCACCCGGTCCCAGCGGGTGCGGGTGCTGTGGGGCGGCGGCATCGCGGCGGCCGTGCTCGCCGTCGGCTACGGTGTGGACGCAGCGCGGGGCACCTTCACGCTCGGCCATGTCATGGCTCCGGTCGGGCTGTCGACCGTGGCCGTACCGGTGGTCTTCTTCCGACGGCTGATCCGCAACCCGCTGCTGAGCGCGGCGGAGCGGGTGCGGGTCGCCGCGTACGTCTGGCTGTTCCTGGCCTCTGCCCTGTTCTGGGCGATGTTCCTGCAGGGCGGTTCCGTCTTCGCCCTCTTCGTCAAGGAGTCCACCGACCGCTCGGTGTTCGGGTTCACCGTGCCCGCGAGCTGGTTCCAGTCCGCCGTTCCGCTGTCCGTGCTGCTCACCGCCCCGCTGTTCGCCCGGCTGTGGCGACGGTCGGGGGACCGCGTGAGCACCGCGGCCAAGTTCGCTCTCGGCATGGCCTTCACGGGCGCGGCGTTCGTCGTGATGGCGGTGGCCGCGTGGCGTGCCGCGGAGACGGGCGGACAGGTGCTGCCGACGTGGCTGATGGCCGCCTTCCTGCTGTTGGGCGCCGGGGAGGTGACCTTCGCCCCTGTCGGTATGAGTGCCGCCACCGCGGTGGCGCCGCCGGCATTCGCAGGCCAGACGGTGGGGCTCTTCTGGCTGGCCGGCGGTCTCGGCGGCGGTCTCGGGGGCAATGCCCTCAAGGCAACGGGCCATGCATCGCCCTCCGCCGCATACTTCCTGACGCTCGGTCTGGTCACCCTGTCGGCCGGCGCCGCCCTGTTCCTCGCACGTCGGCCGCTGATGCGGCGACTGGGCGTGTGACGGGCCCGGCTCCGGGCGCTGTGCCCGGAGCCGGGCACAGCGCCAGCAGGCTGCCGCACGCCGCGCCGAGGACCTCGGCCGGGGACGCGGGCGCCTGTCCGGAAGACGCCTGTCCCAGGCGGGCCAGCCGGGTCAGGGCCGCCTCACGGTCGGGCAACGGTTCACGCTCCGCGCACTCGGCGGCGAAGATTCCGACGAGGTCGTGGAAGCGGTACTGCTGTCGGCGCGTCCGGTACAGCAGGTGGTTGTCCGTCAGCAGGTCCAGCAGGCGGCGGGCGGCGGCCCGGCCGGTGTCCGCCAGCGCCGCCGCTTCCTGGACCGTCACCGGCCCGCTCCGGAGCAGCCCCAGGCGGCGGAACATGCGGGCGGCGTCGGCGGGCAGCCTCCGGTACGACGTCTCGAACAGGGACCGGAGGTCGGCCGCGGCGTCGTCCTCCACCATGAGGCGGTCGAGCCGGTGCCGCTCGGCGGCGTACTGTTCGGCGAGCGCGGCGGGCGCCACCTCCGGGCTGGCGAGCAGCTGTTCCGCAGCGATACGCAGCGCCAGCGGCAGCCCGCCGCACATCCGCGCCAGCCGCAGGGCGACGGCGTCGTGGCCCCGCAGGCGGTCCCCGCTCAGCCGGCCGAGCAGCTCGGCCGATGCGGACTCGTCCAGCGGTTCCATGCGGACCAGGTGCGCACCGTCGCGGACAGCCAGGCCGCTGAGCCGCTGACGGCTGGTGACGAGGACGCAGGAGAGGGCAGGGGGCACGAGAGGACGCACCTGCTCGGCGTCCGCAGCATCGTCGAGCACCACCAGCATCCTGCGGCCGAACAGCAGACTGCGATAGAGGGCGACACGGCCCGCGAGGCCGGCGGGCATGCGTGTCGCGTCCACCCCCAGGCTGTCCAGCAGCTGCGCGAGGGCGTCCGCGGCGTTCAGCGGCCGGCCCCTGTGGCTCGTTGCGCGCAGGTCGACGTAGAGCTGACCAGCGGGGAAACGGTCCAGCAGCCGGTGCGCCAGTTGCAGGGCGAAAGCGGATTTGCCCACACCCGCCGGCCCCTCGAACACGGCCACGGGAGTCGCGGTGCTGCGCTCCGCGGGTTCCTCGGCCAGGAGCTTCTCGCATTGCGCCAGTTGCCGTGCACGGCCGACGAATCCCCTTGTCAGCGGCGGCAGTTGGGCGGGGCGCGCAAGGTCCGGTACGACGGGCCCGGCGGCAGGGCCCTGCACTGTGGCGGGAGCCCGGCCCCCCTCGACCGGAACAGGGTGGCCGGCCAGTATCTGCCGGTGAAGGCTGCGCAGTTCGGCGCCCGGCTCGATACCGAGCTCACGGCTGAGAAGCCGCCGCGTGTCCGCATACACCGCGAGGGCGTGGGCCTGCCGACCGCAGCGGTACAGGGCCAGCATCAGCAGCCGGCACAGCCTCTCGCGCAGGGGCTCCTCGGCCGCCGCGCCCGACAGATCGGTGACGGCCTCGGCGTGCCGCCCGGCAGCGATCATGTCCGCGGCCCACTCCTCGACGGCCGTCAGCCTGAGGTCCTGCAGCCGTGTGCGTTCCATGGCGGCGAACGGTCCGGGGACACCGGAGTGGGCGGCACCGTGCCAGAGCGACAGGGCGTCCGCGTAGAGCGCGAGGGCGGCGTCCGTGTCGCCCTCGGCGCGCGCCCGGCGCGCGTGGGCGTGGCGCTGCGCGAAGAGCATGGCGTCCACGGACTCGGGGTCCACGCACAGGCAGTAGCCCCCGGAGGCCGAGACGAGGACGCCGCTGCTCTTCCCCCGGGGGCAGCCCGGGTCGAGTGCTCGGCGCAGTCCGGCGACATAGGTGTGGACTCCGTTGACGGCGCTCTGCGGCACGTCGCTGCCCCAGACCGCGTCGATGATGTGCTCGACGCACACCACATCATTGGCGTGACTGGCCAACAGGCCGAGCACCGCCCGTTGTTTGGGCGGCCCCAGCGCCACTTCCTCACCGTGCCGCCAGGCACGTACCGGTCCCAGAAGCTGAATCCCTACGGCTTCCCCCGCTGTCGGCATCGATCGGTCGCCTCCCGAGATCATGTCGCCGCACGGCAACGCCGCCGAAAGTATGCGGACGGGATCGCGGGGCCCTCGAGAACGTCCTCAGGGCCGGTAGAGGGCGGCCTGAGAGGGGGGTCACATCGGGTCCGAGCACAACTCCTGTCCGGCTTCGGCGGGTTCGATGCCCAGATCGCGCAACCGGTCGAGCTGGGTGCGCATGACGTGCGCGCCCTCGTCCGGATCCGTGTGATCGCACGGCGCCAGGGCCAGCAGCTCCACGCTCTTCTCGACGGCGAGATTGGTCCTCCGGTCGTGCTGGGGCAGCAGCCAGTGCTGGTAGTGGTGCTGCCAGAACCTCAGCACGGCACGGTCGTTGGTGCGCCGCACTTTGTCGAAGGTCTCGGTGAGCAGTTCGCCCGCCTTGACGCTGTCCATGCCGATGTGCGACCACGGCGACCCGGGGTCGTTGGGGTCGTCGGCCTCGATCCGGAACCTTTCCCGGTCCTGCCACATCGGCATGTTCTCGTCGGTGACCGTGAACTGCGCCATCGTGTAGTGGCCGACGTACTCGTTCACCAGATAGTCCTGGGTGTCCTGGAACATCTCCGGCGTCTCGCCCGGATATCCGACGATGAACAGGCCGTAGGTATTGATCTCGCTACGGCTGAGCAGATCGTGGGCCACCCGGTTCTGCTTGACCGAGACCCGCTTGCTCATGTTCTTCAGGGTCTCGTCGTTCATCGACTCGAATCCCACGTTCAACTGGAAGCAGTGCGCCGCCTCCAGCCCCGAGACCACCGCTTCGGAGTTCAGTGTGTTGGCCCGGCTGAACCCGTCCCAGACGGGGATTCCGGCATCGGGCAGGATCTCCAGCAGCTTCCGGAAACGCGTCGGAGGAATGGTGAACGTCGAATCCATCGCGTACATCGTCTCGGCGCCGTTCTCCTGGCCGTAACGGACCCAGTCGTCACGGATCTTCTCCGCCGACTTGAAGCGCCATTTCGGCGAAGCGGCCGGGAACGAGCAGAACTTGCAGTCGAACGGGCAGCCGCGCATGGACTCGTACGGCACCACCGCAGCCTGTCCCGTGACGATGGGCGAGGGGAAGGCTTCAAGGTCCACGTATTCCACCGCGTTGATACGGACGCGTTCCCCGTCCCGCCAGACCACGTTGGGGACCGACTCCAGGCTCTTGCCCGCCGCCAGGGCGTCGAGGACCATGGGCAGCGCCATCTCGCCGTCGCCGCGCACCACCGCAACGATCTCGGGGTAGTGGTGCAGGGCCATCATGTACTTGAGGTTCGTGTACTGCCCGCCGGCCACGATACCGACCCCCGGCAGGTTTTCCCTGACCCAGGCGACCGCCCGGGCGAGAATCGGCTCGTTCCAGATGAACGTCGTCGACAGCAGCACGATGTCGAAGTCGCCGGCCGGCACCTCGGCCCGGTCGGTCCACACGTCCGTCAAGTCGAGCCTGGCGAAGTCGTATTCACCGCTCTCGAGTATGGATGTGAGGGTCAGAGTCGTCAGGTGCGGCCCGGCGGCGACGGCGGGGCGCAGCAGTCCGTGACGCCGTCCCGACCTGAAGAAGGAGAGACGGTCGAGGCGCAACCCGTCGTATCCCGCGCGGCGGAGCATCTCCCGGCCGAGTTCACCGGGTTTCCCGCCGAAGAGCGAACCGGCCAGATACGGGGAGTCGAAGTGCGTGGGCCCGAGTTCCCCCGGTCCGAGCCCACTGAGCAGCAGACAGCGCATGGGTGACCGCCTTCCCGTCAAGACGTCGGATTGCGGGCGGAGGCACGGCCGCACGACGACCGGCCTCCGGCCTGGCGACAACCCTGACAGGGCGGTCTGGAGAAAACCTGGCCGCCGGCTCTCTCAGCTGTTCGGGCGCAAGGTCCACACGACGGTCATCTCCCCCGTCTCCGCCCCGTCCTCACGGGTGATCGAGACCGTGACCGGGAACTCGGGGCGCTGTCCCGCGTCCAGTTCGGCGACGATCTCGGCGGCCGGGCGGCCGAGTGCGGCGGTCGCGGTGACCGGGCCCATGGCGAGCTTCTTGTAGCCGATCTCGGCGCGTACGGCCAGCGGCACGGCCCGCGAGAGCTGGTCGCCGAAGGCGGCGAGGACGATGGCGCCGCTGGCCGACTCGGCGAGCGTGAACATCGCGCCGGCGTGCGGCCCGCCGACGTGGTTGTGGTAGTCGGGCTGGTCGGGCAGCCGGACGACGGCGCGCTCCGGGGTGGTCTCCTCGAAGACGAGGTTGAGGGTGCGGGCCATCGGCACGGTGGCCGTGAGCATGTCGCCGATCGACGGCAGGGTCTCAGACATGGGGAGAAGTTACCAGCCAGTAGAAAGCGTTGGGAAGGCCCGTCGATCACGCCTGTCGGTGCCGCCCTCTATGGTTATCGGCCATGTGGCCAGGACAGCAGCCGCCCGGGGGCGAGCAGAACCCGCAGGGACCCAACCCGTACCAGCAGCCGGGTTACCCGCAGCAACCCAATCCGTACCAGCAGCCGAACCCGTACCAGCAGCCGCCCGCCGGGCAGTGGGCGGCTCCGGCCGCACCGGGCCCGCAGCCGCCGCAGAAGAGCGGCGGCAGGCGCACGACGTGGATCGCCGTCTCGGCGGCACTGGCCGTGGTCGCGGCGGCCGCGGTGACCGGTCTGGTCGTCCTGGGCGACGACGAGAAGAAGGAGGACGCGGCGAAGAGCGCCTCCGCCCCGTCCGCCTCGGCACCGGCGCAGACGCAGACGCAGAGCCCGGGCAGCGCCGCCCCCGAGGACAACCCGCGGGCCGGCGGCGAGATCAAGCCGGTGATCGACGGATGGAAGACCGTCGTCAACAGCAAGCGGCACGACGCCTTCGACATCCCCCCGGACTGGACGGTCAACCCGCCGGGCCTGTCCACCGGTTTCGCCGACGACAAGGGCCAGCCGCTGGTCACGATGAGCGGCACGGCGTACTACAAGCCCGACCAGTGCGCGAAGAACGACTCGCGGGGCGGCGCCGGCACCAAGGGTGCGCAGGGCGCCAAGAGCATGGAGGAAGCCGCCGAGACCGAGGCGGGCAACTGGGCGATCGCCGCCTTCGACCGCAAGCAGACGGGCCACCTGGACACCACCAAGGCCACGCCCTTCAAGAACGATCACGGCATCACCGGCTCCACGGCCTCGGCCAAGGTGACCGACGTGAAGAAGACCGACAAGTGCATGACGGACGGCAAGACCTTCACGGTGACCTACAAGGACACCAACGGCGACCTCGCGACCTGGGTGCTCTACGCCGACACCGGGATCGACGGCGAGGTGTCCGACGACACCGTCAAGAAGATCATGAGCACGCTCCGCCCGCTCAAGTCCTCCTGACGAGGTCGGACCGGTTTCGACAAGTCCCGACAAGTCCTGACGCGTCCCGGCAGATCCCGCCGCCCGGACCGCCGGTGCCGTCGCCGTCTCAGCCCACGCTGAACGAGCCGCCCGGCGGTTCGGGCGACGGCACCGCCTCCGCGTCGTGCACGGCCGCCGCCCCGCCGGTGAACCGGGCCAGGGCGGCGCCGTGCTCGACGCGCGCGGGAAAGGCGTCGCCCGCGGCCCGGCGGGCCAGGACGTCCAGCGGCAGTTCGGTGTGCGACGCCACGAGAACGGCGTTGCCGAAGCGGCGCCCGCGCAGCATCGGGGCCTCCGCGATCACGCACACGTGCGCGAAGGCGGCCGAGAACGTGGCCACTTGGGCCCGCAGGAAGGTGAACGGCGCCCCGTCGGCGAGGTTGGCCGCATAGCGGCCCCCGGGACGCAGGACGCGCGCGGCGGCATGCGCGTACTCGACCGAGGTGAGGTGCGCGGGCACCCGCGACCCGCCGAAGACGTCCGCGACGACGACATCGGCGGACGCAGCGGGCGAGGCCTCCAGAGCCTCCCGGGCATCCGCCGCGAGCACCTCGATCCCGGCCCCCTCCGGCAGCGGAAGGTGCTCGCCGACCAGGGCGATCAGCCCACGGTCCGCCTCGACGACCCGCTGCCGCGAACCCGGGCGGGTGGCGGCGAGGTAGCGGGGCAGGGTGAGGGCACCGCCGCCCAGGTGCAGCACGTCGAGCGGCCGGCCGGGCTCGGCCGCCGTGTCCAGGACGTGCGCGACGCGCTGCGCGTACTCGAACTCGAGGTGCGTCGGCTCGTCCAGGTCGACGTACGACTGGGGTGCGCCGTTCACGGTCAGCAGCCAGGCCCGGGCCCGGTCCACATCGGGCATCAGCTTGGCGGTGCCCCAGTCCACATCGCGGGTCACGGGTATCGGTTCGTCCACTCCCCCATTGTCTCCCGCGTCGCCCGCCGTGACGTCAGGGCGGCTCGCCCCCGGCACCGTGCACCGCCGCGCCGGCCGCGAAACCGTCCAGCCACGTCTGCATCATGTGCCGGACGACGGTCTTGAGCTGCTGAGCGGTGAGCACCTTCTCCAGATGTCCCTGCCGCAACGCAAGCCTCGCCCGGCGCTCCGCCGCGACGAACAGCGCCATCTGGTCGGCCCTTTCGAGCGCTCCTCCCCACCGCTCTTCCATGTCTGCACTGTAGGCCGGTGCTTGACGGAGAGCACCTGGATATCGGCGCTTCCGGCGGGCGGGATGCTTGTCCGCAGCGGCTTATACCGGGCACGGGGTGCGGGCGCATGACGTTCGCCGACTTCGGTCCGTCCTGCACGGGCGTCGGTTACGCTCCTTCGATGCCCGACCCCGCCGCGCCGTCCTCCGGCCCCGCCGAGCGCTGCACCCGTGCGCTGCTGTCCCCGTGGTCCCGCCTCGGGCTGCTCGTCGTCCTGCTCTCGGCCGCCGTGGCGGTCGTGCTCGCGTGCCGTCCCGAGCGGCTGCTCACCGAGGGGTGGCCGGAGCGGATGTCCGGCGGCCCCGCGGTCGTGCTGTTCGCGGCCGCGTACGGGCTGTGCACCGCGGCGTTCGTGCCGCGCCCCGTGCTCAACGTCGCCGCGGGCGCGCTCTTCGGCGGACCGGCCGGCACCGCCGCGGCGGTGGTGGGCACGGTGCTGGGCTCGGCCGTCTCCTTCGGCCTCGGGCGTCTGCTCGGCCAGGAGGCCCTGCGTCCCCTGCTGCGCGGCCGCTGGCTGACGGCGGCCGACCGGCAGCTGAGCCTGCACGGCTTCCGCTCGATGCTGGTCCTGCGGCTGCTTCCCGGGGTCCCGTTCGCCGCGGCGAACTACTGCGCCTCGGTGTCCCGGATGGGCTGGCTGCCCTTCCTCCTGGCGACCACCGCCGGCAGCATCCCGACGACCGCCGCCTATGTCGTCGCGGGCAGCCACGCGGCGGCGCCCACCTCGCCGGCCTTCCTGGCCGCCATGGCCTTCCTCGCGGTGACGGGCGTGGCGGCGGCCGCGGTGGCCTGGCGGAGGCGGCCGGCCAAGGGTGCCGTGGCGCCGTGACGCCGGGGGAGGCCACCGCAGACTTCCCCGGAACCGGAACGTCCGTATCCCGGACCTGCTCCGGCTTCATGACCATTTGATGAGCATTCCGCGAAGTCGGCCGCAGCGGCGGCTTTGCGCCCGCTTCCGCTCGTAGCCTGACCTCATGCCGCCCACTCCGACCCCCGCCCAGCGGTCCCCCGAGGAGATCAACCGCTCGATCCGCGCCTTCCTCACGGCGCGCGGAGGCCGTGCCCTGACCAGGGCCGAGCGCAAGGTCTACGAGGAGTTGCTGGCCGAGTGGCACGCCGCGGAGCAGCACTGCCGGGCGGCGTGCTGAGGGAGCACCCGCAGCATGGGCGGGCAGGACGGCGAAAACCGCCGGTTTCGGGTGGTCCCCCGCGCCACCCGAAGCCGACGGCTGTTCCGGTCCTTCCCCGCCCCCGGCAAGGACAACCGGTCACCCGCTGAGTATATTGGCCCGGAGCCAGTCAACGCAGGAGTTATGCGTATGTCCCCCCGGAGCGCAGCGGTCAACGAGGAGTTGCGCCGCCGTTCCCGGGACCGGCTGCTGCAGGCGACCGTGGAGCTCGTCGCCGAGCGGGGCTACGAGGCGACGACACTGGCGGACATCGCCGACCGGGCGGGCGCGGCGCGCGGCCTGGTCTCGTACTACTTTCCGGGCAAGGCGCAGCTGCTGCAGTCCGCCGTGCACCGGCTGATGCACCGGGAGCTGGCGGCCGGGCTGGAGCGCGAGCCGCGCACGGAGGACGGGCGCGAGCTGCTGGCACGGGCGATCGACGTGATCCTGGGGCTCGCCCGGGACCGGCCCCTGCTGATGCGCACCCATATGGCGGGTCTTCTCCGGGCCGAGGGGTTCATCCGGTGTCCGGAGCAGCAGCGGCTGGCGTCCCTGCTGCGCGAGACGGTGGCGGAGTACGGCTCCGCCGACCCGGAGTCCGACTACCGGATGCTGCGCGCCCATCTGATGGGAGCGGTGGTGGGCGTGCTGCTGCCGGGGGCACCGATGCCCGCGGAGCTGCTGCGGGCCGAGTTGTTCCAGCGGTACGGGCTCGCCTGGGAGCTCGGTGTTCCTCCGGGGGAGAAGCCGCGCGCCGCGGGCGCCTGAGCCGCGTGTGCCCCTGACGCGACGCCGGTTCCGGTGGGATCCTGGACGCACCTGCTGGAAGGAGACCTTCCGTGCTTCGCGTCGCAGTCGTCGGTTCCGGCCCGAGTGGCGTCTTCACCGCCCAGGCCCTGGTGCAGCAGCAGACCGTCCCCGGGGTGACCGTGGACGTGCTGGACCGGCTGCCCTGCCCGTACGGGCTGGTGCGCTACGGGGTCGCACCCGACCACGAGAAGATCAAGTCGCTGCAGAACACGCTGCGGACGGCCCTGGAGCACCCCGGCGTCACATTCCTGGGCAACGTGCGGGTGGGTGAGGAGCCGGGGGCGCTGGCGCCGCAGCGGCTGCTGGAGCTCTACCACGCGGTGGTCTACTGCGTGGGCGCGGCGGCCGACCGCCGGCTGGGCATCCCCGGCGAGGACCTGCCGGGCAGTTTCTCGGCCACGGAGTTCGTCTCCTGGTACAGCGCGCATCCCGACGCCGCGCCCCGTGGGTTCGGCCTGGGCGCCCGGTCGGCCGTGGTGATCGGCGTCGGGAACGTGGCCGTGGACGTGGCCCGGCTGCTGGCGCGCGGCGCGGACGAACTGCGCCGCACAGATGTACCGGACGCGGCACTGGAAGCCCTGGCGGGCAGCCGGGTGACGGACGTCCATATGGTGGGCCGGCGCGGTCCCGCCCAGGCGAAGTTCACCACCAAGGAACTGCGTGAGCTGGGCGCGCTGACGGGAGTTCAGGCCCTCGTGCGCGACGAGGAGGCGGCGCTGGACCCGGCGTGGGCCGACCCCTCCGCGCTGCCGTCGGCGGTCCGGCGCAACGTGGAGGTCCTCCGGGGCTGGGCCGGGCAGCCGGAGCAGGAGGAGGGGCGCCGGATCCGGCTGCGGTTCTTCCTGCGCCCCGTCGCCCTGCTCGGGGACGGCGCGGTGGAGGCGGTGCGGTTCGAGCGGACCGAGCCGGACGGGCACGGCGGCGTCGTGGGGACCGGGCGCCACGAGGAGATCGCGGCACAGCTCGTGCTCCGGTCCGTGGGGTACCGGGGGGTGCCGGTCCCGGGCCTGCCCTTCGACGTGCGGAACGGGACGGTGCCGCACGTCCGGGGCCGGGTGCTGCGGGACGGGACGCCCGCGCCGGGCGAGTACGTAGCGGGCTGGATCAAGCGGGGTCCGACGGGAGTGATCGGCACCAACCGGCCCTGCGCCAAGGAGACGGTCGCGTCCCTGCTGGCCGATGCCGAGGCGCTGCTGGCCCGCCGGCCGTCGGGCGATGCGCAGTCGGCGCTGCGGGCCGCGGGGCAGGAGCCGGTGGAATGGCCGGGCTGGCTGGGGATCGAGGCGGCGGAGGCGGCGCTCGGGCAGCGGCTGGGCCGCGGAACGGTGAAGATCCCGGACTGGGCCGGCCTGCTCGCCGCGGCGCGGGACGGCCGGTGATCCCACCGCGTACGGAGGTGCGTCAGCCGCCGGCCGCGGCGAGCCGGCCGGCCTGGCGGGCGGCGGCGGTGAGGACGCTGTCGAGGAGACCGGGGAAGAGCGCGTCCAGGTCGTCCCGGCGCAGGGAGTTCATCTTCGCGGTGCCCCGGTAGATCTGCCGGATCACGCCGTTCTCGCGGAGCACGCGGAAGTGGTGCGTGGTCGTGGACTTGCTGACGGGCAGCTCGAACACCGAACAGGACTGCTCGCAGTCGGCCGCCGCCAGTTCGCGCACGACCTCCAGGCGGAGGGGGTCGGACAGGGCGTGCAGCACGCCCTCCAGGCGGATCGCGTCGCGGCCGGGGTGTTCGAGTGAGCGGCTGGTCGGGTTCTGCACGGCTGCTCTCCTCGGTGGTGGGCGGCGAAGACCCGGGGGTTCGTGGTTCCGGAGGCTCCATTGTACGAGAACCATCGTAGTTTGACATCTCCCGTACTACGATGGCTATCGTACGAGCCAGGATGAAGCCCGCCTGCCCCGCAGGCGAGACCCGAAACGGAGCCTGCCGTGAGCGCACTGTTCCAGCCCCTGACCCTGCGGTCCCTGACCGTCCCGCACCGCGCCTGGATGGCGCCGATGTGCCAGTACTCGGCCGAGGCCGCCGGCCCCGGCGCGGGCGTCGCGAACGACTGGCACTTCGCGCACTACGCCGCACGCGCCGCCGGCGGCACGGGACTGATCCTCCTGGAGGCCACCGCCGTCAGCCCGGAGGGCCGGATCAGCCCCGGTGACCTGGGCCTGTGGAACGACACCCAGGCCGAGGCGCTGCGGCGCATCACGGCGTTCCTCAAGCAGCAGGGCACCGTTCCCGGCATCCAGATAGCGCACGCCGGACGCAAGGCGTCCACCGAGGCACCCTGGCGCGGCGGCGGTCCCGTGGAATCGGAGGAGGGCTGGCGCACGCTCGCCCCCAGCCCGCTGCCGTTCCGGGACGGCCACCCCGTGCCCGCCGAGCTGACGGTTGATCAGATCAAGGAGGTCGTCGGGCAGTTCGCCGCCTCGGCACGGCGCGCCCTGGCCGCCGGTTTCGAGGTCGTCGAGGTGCACGGCGCCCACGGCTACCTCATCAACGAGTTCCTCTCGCCGCACAGCAACCGCCGCACCGACGAGTACGGCGGCTCCTTCGAGAACCGCACCCGCTTCGCACTGGAGGTCGTCGACGCCGTCCGCGCGGTGTGGCCCGACGAACTGCCGGTCTTCTTCCGCATCTCCGCGACCGACTGGCTCACGGAGAACCCCGAGGACGCCCGCGAGGGCTGGACGGGCGACGACACCGTGCGCTTCGCCCGCGACCTCCGCGCCCACGGCGTGGACCTCCTCGACGTCTCCACCGGCGGCCTCGCCCCCGACGCGCGCATTCCCGTCGGCCCGGGCTACCAGGTGCCGTTCGCGCAGCGGGTGAAGGAGGAGACCGGACTGCCGGTCGCCGTCGCCGGACTGATCACCGACCCGCAGCACGCCGGGAAGATCGTCACCGAGGGCGCGGCCGACGCCGTGCTGCTGGGCCGCGAGCTGCTGCGCGACCCGTTCTGGGCCCAGCGGGCCGCCGGGGCGCTCGGTGGTGACCTGCGCGCACCCCGCCAGTACGCCAGGGCCCACTGACACCCTTTCGAATGAATCCGCCGGGCGTGTCGGCCCGCGGCCGCGCCCGGATCCCGACCCGGACGATATGAGGCCCGCCTCCCGCTCGCGTACGATCCTGAGCCCTGCGCAGGAATGCGCAATTGTTCTGATCCACGCGGGCAGGGAGGGGCAGCAGCTGTGGCTGCACGGCCGTTGAACGAGATCGTCGAACCGGGCTGGGCCAAGGCACTCGAGCCGGTGGCCGGGCGGATCGCCGCGATGGGCGACTTCCTGCGCGCCGAAATCGCGGCGGGACGCACCTATCTGCCGTCGGGCGCCAACGTCCTGCGCGCGTTCCAGCAGCCGTTCGACGAGGTACGGGTTCTGATCGTCGGTCAGGACCCGTATCCCACGCCCGGCCACGCCGTGGGGCTGAGCTTCTCCGTCGCCCCGGAGGTCCGGCCCCTGCCGGGCAGCCTGGAGAACATATTCCGTGAGCTCAACGCGGACCTGGGGCTCCCCCGCCCGTCCAACGGCGACCTCACGCCGTGGACGCGGCAGGGCGTGCTGCTGCTCAACAGGGCGCTGACCACCGCCCCGCGCAAGCCCGCCGCGCACCGCGGCAAGGGCTGGGAGGAGGTCACCGAACAGGCGATCCGGGCGCTGGTCGCCCGGGGCAGGCCGATGGTGGCCGTGCTGTGGGGACGCGACGCCCGCAACCTGCGCCCGCTGCTGGGCGGAGTGCCCTGCGTCGAGTCCGCGCACCCCTCCCCCATGTCCGCCGACCGCGGCTTCTTCGGCTCCCGGCCGTTCAGCCGCGTGAACGACCTCCTGGCGGGCCAGGGTGCGGCTCCGGTGAACTGGCAGCTCCCGTAGGCGGGGCACCGTCATGAGCGGCTCAGCGGCGCAGCACGGCCTCGTCCTCGGGGTCGACTCGGGCGGCTCGGGCATCCGCGTCGCCCTGGCCTCCGCCGGCGAAGGCGACGGAGGCGGGCCGCCCTCGGCCCGGGACCCGGCCCGGGCCTCCTGGGTCCGCACGTCCGCGGAACCTGCCGTCACCGGCGCCCGGGGCATCGACGCACGCAGCCTCCTCGGCCAAGTGCTGCCTGCTGCCCGTGACCTGCTGCGCGCGGCGGGAGCCGAACGCTGCGAGGCCGTGTGCGTGGGCGCCTCCGGGATGTCGACGCTCGGGGCCGATCTCCGCGCCGTCCTCCCCGGCGCCCTGCGGGAGGCGCTGGGCGCGCGCCGCCTCGCCCTGGCCTCCGACGCCGTGACCGCCTACGCCGGGGCGCTCGGGCAGCGCCCGGGCGCCGTGGTCGCCGCGGGCACGGGCATCGTGGCGCTGGGCACCGACCTGTCCCCCGCGGGCGGCTGGCGACGCGCCGACGGGTGGGGGCATCTGCTGGGCGACTGCGGAAGCGGTGCCTGGATCGGGCGCGCCGGACTGGAGGCGGCGCTGCGCGCGCACGACGGGCGCGCGGGCGGTTCGGCCGCGCTGCTGGAACGGCTCGAAGCGGCCTTCGGGCCGGCAGCCGGGCTGCCCGGCCACCTCTACCCGCGCGCCGACCGGCCGGCCGTGCTCGCCTCCTTCGCCCCCGAGGTCGCCCGGTGCGCCGCGACGGACGCCGTCGCGGCGGGCATCCTGCGGTCCGCCGCACGGCACATCGCCGAGGCCGCCGCGGCGGTCTTCCCCCATGCACCGGAGGACCTCGCGACGGAGCCTGCGGCGCACCAAGTGGCGCTCACCGGCGGGCTGTTCGGCATCGGTGAACCACTGCTCGCCCCGGTGCGCCGCGAATTGCACGAGCAACTGCCGGACGCCCGGCCGACGGTCGCCGCGGGCGGCCCGCTCGACGGCGCATTGTGCGTGGCAGCCGCGCTGCTGACGGACACTCTGTTACTGCCTGCCGACGGCTCGCTACTCCAGGTCGTTTGCTGAACACATCCGTGACATGTCCGTGTGCCCTGGACGAACCGGTGATTGAATCCAGACATACCTTGCTCGACCGTGTTCAGTTACCCCCGCCCGAACGACCGAGTCCGATGAACGGCTAACATGCGGGCGCATGAGCTCCCCCACAGGGCCCACGTCCGGCCTGCCAGTACGAATGCCTCGCCCCCGCCAGCCCGGGCGGCACCGGCGGCCCGAGCCCGTGGCCGCTCCGGCGGGTGCACCCCCGCTGGTGCTCGCCGTGCCCGGGACGCCCGACACCGCCACGCGCCGCCTCGCCGAGGAGCTCCTCAGCATCGCCCGCTCGGAGCTCCCCGGGCTCGACGCCCGCATCGGCTACCTGGACGCCGGGGGCGCGGCCGACGAGCCGGGCTACCCGGCCCTGGACGCCGTCCTCGGCCACGCCGCCGCCCAGCGCACCGCCCGCGCCCAGCAGGCGGCCGCAGAGGAGGCCGGCGAGCCCGCTGCCGACGCCTGGGCGCAGGCGCCCGACGCCGTGGTGATCCCGCTGCTGGCGGGGCCGGACAGCGCGGTGCTGCGCCGGATACGCCAGGCGGTCATGAACAGCGGTGCCGCCTGCGAGCTCACCGACGCCCTCGGCCCGCATCCGCTGCTCGCCGAGGCGCTGCACGTGCGGCTCTCCGAGGCCGGTCTGGCACGCGCCGACCGGGCCCGGCTCTTCACCGTCACCACCGCCGCGGACGGCATCGTCCTCGCGACGATCGGCGGCGAGGAGGCGGCACAGGCCGCGGGCATCACCGGCATGCTGCTCTCGGCGCGCCTCGCGGTGCCCGTGCTGGCCGCCGCGCTCGACGAGGACGGCGCCGTGGCCCGGGCCGCCGACCAGCTGCGCGCCTCCGGCTCCCGGAACCTCGCACTGGCGCCCTGCCTGATCGGCCCCGAGGCCGACGAGGCGCTGCCCGCCATGGCGGCCAAGGAGGCGGGCTGTGCCACCGCCGAGGCGCTGGGCGCGTACCCCGCGATCGGCAAGCTGGCGCTGGCCAAGTACACGGAGGTGCTGGGCATCGCGATGCCGTCGGCCGCGGGACCGGGCGGCATGCCGGTCCGCTGACCCGCAGACGAACGGCCCGGGGGCAGGCCCCTCGGGCCGTTCGTCACAGGGACGATCCGGCGCTCAGGCGAAGACCACGCACGAGGCGGCCGGCACTGCGGCCGCGCCCGCCTGCGCGGGTATCCCCGTGTCCGGATCGACGGCGAACCAGCCGACGTCACCGGAGCGCTCGTTGGCGGCGTACAGCAGCCGGCCTCCCGGATGTGCGGCGAGGTGGCGGGGCCAGTGGCCGCCGCAGCCCACCGTGCCGCGCAACGCGGGCGTCCCGCCGTCCGGGCCGAGCGCGAAGACGGTGATGCTGTCGTGGCCGCGGTTGGCCACCCACAGGAACCGGCCGTCCTCCGAGACGACGGCGGTCGAGGGGTAGTTGGGCGTGCTGCCGCCGCCCGGGGACGCGGCCGCCGTCCGGACCTCCGGACTGTCCGCGGCGAACTCCCCTGTGGCCGCGTCCCACCGGCACACGGTCACCGTCGAGTCCAGCTCGCCGACCACGTACGCCCGGTGGCCCCGCGGATGGAACGCCAGCTGCCGGGGCCCGCTGCCCGGGCGCAGCGCGGTCTCCCGGTGCGGGGCGGGGGCACCGGTCGCGGGGTCGAGCGCGTAGACGTACACCGCGTCGGTCCCGAGATCCGCGGCGAGCAGCCAGGCACCGGAGGGATCGGGCACGACGGCGTGGGCGTGCGCCCCCTCCTGTCGCTCGGCCACCAGCCCGCTGCCGTGGTGCGGCAGCACGCCCGCGGGGGCCGCGGGGGATCCGTCCGGGCGGAGGGACAGCGCACTGACGCTGCCCGAGCCGTAGTTGGCCGTGAACAGCCGCCCGCCGGCAACGGCCAGATGCGTGGGCCCCGCACCGCCGACGGGGACGGCCGCGCCGAGGAGCCGGGGTCTGGCCGGGTCGGCCAGGGAGAAGGCGGCGACGGCCCCGTCGTCGGTCTCGCTCACGGTGTAGAGCACGTCACGGCCGGGGGACAGCGCCAGGAACGAAGGGTTCGCGACGGCATCGGTGGCGTGGACGGGCGTCAACGCGCCCGTATCGGGGTCGACTTCGGCGACGGTGATGCCGTGACCGTCTGCTTCCGTGAACGAGCCGATGTACGCCCAGCGGCCGCGCTGCCCGCCGCCGTGCCCGTTTCCGCCCATGACAGCCCCCTCCCGCCGGCCCGCTCCTCGGACCGTCTTGATGCACCCGACGCTACAGGGCGCCACTGACAGTGACGAAAACGGGACCCGCGGTCGGGGTCCGACCGCGTCCGGTCAGGCCCCGACCAGCGGCGAAGGCCGTGTGCTGTGCAGGGGCGCGGCCAGTTCCTCCAGCGCCCGCTCCAGACCGTGCAGGTGGACGAGCGCAGCGGGCTCCGGCTCCGGGCGCCCCGCGACTGCCGCCGCCGCAGCCGTGCCGGGCTCCGTCCGCGGCGTGGTCAGCGCCTTCACCGCGGCCTCCACACGCAGGCAGGCGGCGGTAAGGCGGTCGTCGTGCGAGGCCACCGGGTCCGCCGCGACGGCCGCCAGGCCGCGGACCTCGCGGGCGCAGTCGTCGAGGAGAGCCAGCACACGCCGCGCCTTCTCCTTGCGGGCGCGCAGGGGGCTGAAGGGATGGACCAGCGGTGCGAGCGAGAGCCGTACCCGGCCGAGCAGCTGTTCCAGTTCGGCGACCCGGGCCGCCGGGTCCGCGATCGTGGAGCCGGCGAGGCGTGCCCCGGCCTCGGCGGCGCAGGCGTGTACGCAGTGCAGCGCGCGCCGGATCCAGGCGTCGGTGGTGGCGTGCGTGGTCACGGGCAGTACGAGCAGCACGGCCAGGGCGGCACCGAGCGCCCCGACGCCGGTCTCGGTCAGCCGGAGGACGAGCAGGGCGGGGTTCAGGACGCCGAGGAGCCCGTAGAGCAGCCCGGCCATCAGGGTCACCGCGAACATCATCCACGTGTAGGACACGGGAGCCGAGTAGAAGATGCCGAAGATGCACACGGCGATGAGGACCGCCGAGGGCACCGGGGCCCCGTGCAGCGGGATGGCGACGGCGCCGCCGGCGGCGATGCCGAGCACGGTGCCGAGGATCCGCCGGAAGCCCCGTACGAGGGTCTCGCCTCGGGAGGCGGTGTTCACGAAGATCCACCAGGTGGCGCCGACGGCCCAGTACCAGCGCTGGTCGGAGAGCAGTTGCCCGGCCATGAGGGCGAAGGCGCCGCCCGCCACGGCCTGGAACGCCTGGCGGGTGGTCGTGCGGGCGAGCCCCGATCCGCCGGGCGGGGCGGGCGCGGCGGCGGGCGGCAGCCGGCGCTCGTAGCACCACAGGCCGAAGCGGACGGCCGAGGAGGCCACGAGGGAGCAGGTGACGGCCGTGCAGAGCTCGGGCAGCTGCGCGGGCACGGCGTGCAGGAACTGCGTCGCGAAGAAGGTCATGAACGCGAACACCCCGAGCGCATGGCCGCGCGGTCCCCAGCGCCGGGCGTAGACGCCCGTTCCCATGACGGCGAGGAAGGCCGCGTCACGCGCCAGGGGCTGACCGTGCAGCATCGTCGCCACGGCGAGCACGGGGAAGCCGACTGCGGGCAGCAGGGCGGTGGTGACCGCCTGTCCGCGGACGGTCGTGTCGGTGACCGTGAACAGCGCGAGGAGCGCGGCGAGCCCGCCGATGACGGCCGCGACCAGCGAGTGGCCGGCCAGACCGCAGACCGTCACCGCCAGCCCGACACCGAGGACGGCCCGGGCGGCACTCCGCAGCCGCAGCATCCCCGGGTCCGGAGCCACGAACACCCGCTTCAGCACAGATTTCGCTCCCTGTATACCGGCATGAAAAAGGCGCCGCGGAGACCCGCAGCGCCATCGACCTCCCCCATCACAACATCAGTGCGCCTGTTGGCTCAAGAGATGCGAATTATTCTGTGCCATTGGCACAGTCCAGCGGCTGTGGTGCGTGCCGGTACGAGGCCAGTGGCCCGTCACAGTCATGGCGGCCGCCCTTGGGCAGTGGGTGGCTGTGCCGTTGGTACAGTCGCGAACCTCGGACCACCGACCGACGACCACCGACCATCGACACCGGGAGAAAACCTGCCCCATGGCCGTTGACGCACTGGACGCCAGGATTCTGAGGCTGCTGCTGGAACAGCCCCGGACGAGCGTGCGCGAGTACGCGCGCGTGCTCGGCATCGCGCGCGGCACCCTGCAGGCGCGGCTGGACCGGCTGGAGCGCGAGGGGGTGATCACCGGCACCGGTCCCCGGCTGTCGCCGGCGGCGCTGGGCCATCCGGTGCTGGCCTTCGTGCACATCGAGGTCACCCAGGGCCACCTGGACACGGTGGCCGACGCGCTGGCCGGGATCCCGGAGATCATCGAGGCGTTCTCGATCACCGGTGGCGGCGATGTGATGACGCGCGTGGTCGCACGGGATGCAGCTCATCTGGAGGACGTGATCCAGCTGATGGTGCGGCTGCCGGGCGTGGTGCGCACGCGCACGGAGATGGTGCTGCGCGAGCGGGTGCCGTACCGGATGGTGCCCCTGGTGGAGGCTGTGGGGCGGGCGGCGGCGCAGAAGACTTCCTGAGCAGACGGCCCCTGAGCAGGGGTTCCGCGGGCGCGGCGCGGCCACCCGGCTTGGCATCCTGGGCACATGGTCACGCCCCGAAGCCTTGCGGTCATTTTCGACCTTGACGGAACGCTCGTGGACAGCGAGCCGAACTACTACGCGGCAGGGCGGAGGACGCTCGCCCACTACGGCGTGCAGGATTTCAGCTGGGAGGAGCACTGCCGTTTCATCGGCATCGGCACTCTCGAGACGCTGGAGGCGCTGCGACGCGAGTACCGCATCGAGGCGCCCGTCGCCGAGTTGCTCGCCCTGCAGAACCGCTTCTACCTGGAACTGGCCGCGACCGGGACCGAAGTGTTCCCCGAAATGCGCAAGTTCGCGGAGCGGCTGCACGCGGCGGGGATCCCGCTCGCGGTGGCGTCCGGCTCCTCGCTCAGGACGATCGGGACGGTGCTGTCCGCCACCGGGCTGTCCGTCTGCTTCCCCGTCGCCGTCTCCGCGGAGGAAGTGCCGCACGGCAAGCCCGAGCCGGACGTCTTCCTGGAGACCGCACGCCGGCTGGGAGTTGCGCCCGGGGAGTGCGTCGTGGTGGAGGATGCCGCCCCGGGCGCGGAGGCGGCGCACGCGGCCGGAATGCGCTGCATCGCCGTGCCGTACGCCCATGGGGCGCCGCAGGACGCAGGGTTCACCACCGCGGGACTGGTTTTCGCAGGCGGGCAGCGGGAGTTCGACGCCGAGCAGGCCTATGCATGGGTCACCGCGGGCCACTGAGGCGGTCCTGGCTTCACCTCGCGCGAGGACGGGTGGGATTATCTGGTCACCCATCTCACCCATCCCAACACGCGAGGAAAAGGTAGCCACATGGAGCGAACTGGGAGAAGACCGGCCCGCCGGTGGACTGTCGCCGCAGTCGCCTCGGCCGTGGCCGCGGCAGTGGCCCTCCCGGCGACGGCCGCGGAAGCACAGAGCGGCCCGTCGGGCATAGCCGCCAAGGGCGCGTTCCTGCTCGACAACGGCACAAACCGGGAGTTGTGGTCCAAAGACGCCGACACCAGGCGGCAGATGGCCAGCACCACCAAGGTCATGACCGCGATGACCGTCCTGGACAGCCCCGGCCTCGACCTGAACCGGCAGATCACCGTCAAGCAGTCCTACCGCGACTACGTGGAACGCACCGGGGCGAGCACGGCGGACCTGCGCACAGGCGACAAACTGACCGTTCGCCAGATGCTCTACGCCCTCCTCCTCCCGTCCGGCTGCGACGCAGCGAACGCCCTCGCCGACACCTTCGGAACCGGCAGCACCGAGGCGGCCAGGACGGCCTCGTTCATCACGAAGATGAACCACAGGGCCGCCGAGCTGGGCATGAAGAACACCAAGTACGACTCGTTCGACGGCATCTCGCAGGCGGGGAACAACTACACCA
>NZ_JABBXF010000120.1 GCF_013030945.1 Streptomyces morookaense
CGAAGCCGGCGTAGCCGCCGCCGTCGCCGGCACCGCCGCTGCCGCCGCCGGGCCACACGGTGGCGCCGCCGGGCGTGGTGACGGGGGCCTGCGGCGGCTGGGCCGGGGGCGCGGGCCAGCCGAAGGGCTGCTGGGGGTCAGGGTCCTGGTGGCCGTAGCGGCGAGTGCTGTCCGTCATGTGTACGACTGTGCGCCCCGTTCATGAGAACAGTCTGAGTGCGTACTGAGAAGCCGGGCAGAACGGTGTAGGCGGGGCGTAAGGGCCCGGACGTTCCTCAGCCGCCGCAGCCGCACGAGCGCCGGATCACCAGTGCCGAGGGGAACTGTTTCAGCCGCTCGCGCCGCGTCCCGGCGTAGCGGAGCCCGTCGTCGAGCACGAGGTCCACGGCGGACCGGGCCATGGCCTGCCGGTCCGAGGCGACGGTGGTGAGCGGCGGGTCGGTGAGCGCCGCCTCCTTCACGTCGTCGAAACCGGCGACGGCCAGTTCGCCCGGCACGTCGATGCGCAGTTCGCGCGCGGCCCGCAGGACGCCGATGGCCTGGTCGTCGGTGGCGCAGACGAGGGCGGGGGGCCGGTCGGGGCCGCTGAGCAGCTCCAGGGCGACCTTGTAGGCGTCGTAGCGGTTGTACGGGGCCTGGAAAAGGCGGCCCTCCAGCGACTTGCCGGCTTCCCGCATGGCGCGCCGCCAGCCCTCGACGTGGTCGGTGACGGGGTCGCCGATGGCGGGGGTGTGTTCGGTGCCGCCGAAGCAGGCCACGTAGGGGTGGCCGTGTTCCAGGAGGTGCCGGGTGGCGAGCTGGGCGCCGCCGATGTCGTCCGTCACCACGGCGACGTCGTCGATGGCGTCGGGCCTGCGGTGCATCAGCACCACGCGGGCGTCCCATGCGTCGATCTCGGTCGCGGCGTGTTCGCTGGGGCCCTGGCTGATGAGGATGAGGCCGGAGACGCGCATGCCCAGGAAGGCCCGCAGATAGTGGACTTCGCGCTCGTCGAGGTAGTCGGAGTTCCCGACCAGGACCATCTTCCCGCGCTCGGCGGCCGCCTGCTCGACCGCGTGCGCCATCTCCGCGAAGAAGGGCTGGCGCGCGTCCGGGACGATCAGGCCTATGAGGTCCGTCCGGCGGGAGG
Source organism: Streptomyces morookaense (assembly GCF_013030945.1). Classification (GTDB taxonomy): domain Bacteria; phylum Actinomycetota; class Actinomycetes; order Streptomycetales; family Streptomycetaceae; genus Streptomyces; species Streptomyces morookaensis. Next base: position 1,130 of record NZ_JABBXF010000120.1, read on the forward strand.
CCATCGCCTGGGCGACCCGGTCGGGCCGGTATCCCAGTTCCTTGATCGCGGCCAGCACCCGCTCCCGCGTCGCCGGTGCCACCGGTCGCGGTCCGTTGTTGATGACGTAGCTGACCACCGCGGTGGACGTCCCCGCCAGCCTCGCCACATCGTCCCGCGTCACCTTGGCCACGCGCGGCAGTCTACGCGGGTCCACCTAGGGTTTGGCCGGTCGTGACGATTTCGTGCTGAGGGCCGGGGAGGGCTCGGTGCCGCGGTCGCCGGGGCAGTCGGCGGGCCCGGTTCCCCTGCCGGATCCGGACCCCTCGGACCGCGCCTCGGGCTCCGGCTTCTCGGGGAGGACGAAGCGGTAGCCGACGTTCCGGACGGTGCCGATGAGGGACTCGTGCTCGGGCCCCAGCTTGGCCCGCAGCCGCCGGACGTGGACGTCCACCGTGCGCGTACCGCCGAAGTAGTCGTAGCCCCAGACCTCCTGGAGCAGCTGGGCCCGGGTGAAGACCCGGCCGGGGTGCTGGGCGAGGTACTTCAGCAGCTCGAACTCCTTGAAGGTCAGGTCCAGGACCCGGCCCTTGAGCTTGGCGCTGTAGGTGGCCTCGTCGACGGAGAGGTCGCCGGTGCGGATCTCCATGGGGCTGTCGTCCATGGTGATCTGCTGCCGGCCCATCGCCAGCCGCAGCCGGGCCTCGACCTCGGCCGGGCCCGCGGTGTCGAGCAGCACGTCGTCGACGCCCCAGTCCGCGGTGACGGCGGCCAGGCCGCCCTCGGTGACCACGAGGAGCAGGGGACAGCCGGGGCCGGTGGAGCGCAGCAGCTGGCAGAGGCTGCGGACGTGCGGGAGGTCGCGGCGGCCGTCGATCAGTATGACGTCGGCGCCGGGCACATCCACCAGTGCGGGGCCCTCGGCGGGGGCCACGCGCACGCTGTGCAGCAGCAGTCCGAGCGCCGGGAGCACCTCGGCGGAGGGCTGGAGCGCATTGGTCAGCAGCAGCAGGGAGCTCATCGACGGTTCCTCCGCTCTGAGGGCTTCCGAATGCACAAAAGGACCCGGGGGCGACTCTGCCCGGATCCTCTCTGCCCAGCAGGATAACCCACGGGCCTTTCGACGGCATGGAAGATTTTGCACACCCTTGTGTTCCGTCGGTCACTTCGGGTGGTGGTGGCGCGGCCCTCTTGACGCGCAGTTCCCCGCCCCGAAAGGGGCGCGGGGAACTGCGCGACCAGCCACGACGAACCCGCAGCCGAAAGCTACGCCTCCTCCACCACCGGCTGCGCGAACTGCGCCTCGTAGAGCCGCGCATACGCGCCCCCGGCAGCGAGCAACGCATCGTGGGTGCCCTGTTCGACGATGCGCCCGGACTCCATGACGAGGATGACGTCCGCATCGCGGATGGTCGACAGCCGGTGCGCGATGACGAAGCTCGTACGCCCCGTGCGCAGCCGGCCCATGGCCTGCTGGATGAGGACTTCGGTACGGGTGTCCACGGAGCTGGTCGCCTCGTCCAGGACGAGGATCTCCGGCTCGGCCAGGAAGGCCCGGGCGATGGTGATCAGCTGCTTCTCGCCGACGGAGACGTTGGAGCCCTCGTCGTCGATGACGGTGTCGTAGCCGTCGGGCAGGGTGCGCACGAAGCGGTCGACGTGCGTGGCCTTCGCCGCCTCGACGATCTTGTCCATGGGGACGTCCTGGGCGCCGTAGGCGATGTTCTCGGCGATGGTGCCGCCGAACAGCCAGGTGTCCTGCAGGACCATGCCGATGTGCGAGCGCAGCTCCTCGCGGGACATCCCGGCGACGTCGATGCCGTCGAGCGTGATGCGGCCGCTGTTGACCTCGTAGAACCGCATGAGCAGGTTGACCATGGTGGTCTTGCCCGCGCCCGTGGGGCCGACGATGGCGACGGTCTGGCCGGGGCGCACGGTGAGCGAGAGGTCCTCGATGAGCGGCTTGTCCATCTCGTAGCGGAAGGAGACCTGCTCGAAGGCGACCTCGCCGCGGACGTGCTCCGGCCGCACCGCGTCCGCCGCGTCCGGCGACTGCTCCTCGGCGTCGAGGAGTTCGAAGACGCGCTCGGCGGAGGCCACGCCGGACTGCACCAGGTTGGCCATGGAGGCCACCTGCGTGAGCGGCTGGCTGAACTGCCGGGAGTACTGGACGAAGGCCTGGACGTCACCGATCGACAGGGCACCGCTGGCGACCCGCAGACCGCCCACGACGGCGACCATGACGTAGTTGAGGTTGCCGATGAACATCATCGCGGGCTGGATCACGCCGGAGATGAACTGGGCCTTGAAACCGGCCTGGTAGAGCTCCTCGTTCTCCTTGCGGAAGGTCTCCGCGGACTCCTGCTGCCGGCCGAAGACCTTCACCAGCGCGTGGCCGGTGTACATCTCCTCGATGTGGGCGTTGAGTTTGCCCGTCGACTTCCACTGCGTGACGAACTGGGGCTGCGCCCGCTTGCCGATCTTGGTGGCGACCACGACCGACACCGGCACGGTGATCAGCGCGACCAGGGCGAGCAGCCAGGAGATCCAGAACATCATCGCCAGGACGCCCACGATCGTCAGCACCGAGGTGACGATCTGGCTCAGCGTCTGCTGCAGCGTGGTGGCGATGTTGTCGATGTCGTTGGTGGCGCGGGAAAGGACTTCGCCGCGGGGCTGCTTGTCGAAGTAGCTCAGCGGCAGGCGGCCGAGCTTCTCCTCGACCTCCTCGCGCAGCCGGTAGACCGCCCGCTGCACGACCGTCGTGGCGATCCGGGCCTGGACGAAGCCGAAGAGCGAGGCGACGACGTAGATCAGCAGGACCCACAGCAGGACGGTGCCGACGGCGCCGAAGTCGATGCCGTGGCCGGGGGTGAAGTCCACTCCGGACAGCAGGTCGGCGATCTTGTTGTCGCCCTGCTGCCGCATATGCGCCAGGGCCTCGGCCTTGGTGGTGCCGGCGGGTATCTGGTGTCCTATGACGCCCGCGAAGATCAGGTCCGTCGCGTGGCCGAGCACCTTCGGCCCGACGACGGTCAGCGCCACGCTCGCGACGCTGAGGAACAATCCGACCGATATCAGCGCGCGTTCGGGGCGCAGCTGGGCGAGCATGCGACGGCTGGAGCCGGTGAAGTCCATGGACTTCTCGGTCGGCTGGGCGCCCATCCAGCGCGCGGCCCCGGTGGCAGGCGCGGGGCCTCTGCGCTGCGGGGGGCTCTGGTTCCCTTCGGAACTCACGCGGCCTCCTCCTCCGTGAGCTGGGAGAGCACGATCTCCCGGTAGGTCTCGTTGGACTCCATGAGTGCGGAGTGGGTGCCGGTGCCGACGACGCGGCCCTCGTCGAGGACGACGATGCGGTCGGCGTCGCGGATGGTGGACACGCGCTGGGCGACGATCAGCACGGTCGCGTCGCCGGTCTCACGGGCCAGGGCGGCCCGCAGCCGGGCGTCGGTGGCGTAGTCGAGCGCGGAGAAGGAGTCGTCGAAGAGGTAGATCTCCGGCTTGCGGACCAGGGCCCGGGCGATGGCCAGGCGCTGGCGCTGGCCGCCGGAGACATTGGAGCCGCCCTGGGCGATGGGCGCCTGGAGTCCTTCGTCCATGGCCTCGACGAAGTCGCGGGCCTGGGCGGTCTCCAGGGCCTGCCAGAGCTCCTCGTCGGTGGCCTCGGGGCGGCCGTAGCGGAGGTTGGAGGCGACGGTCCCGGAGAAGAGGTACGGCTTCTGCGGTACGAGACCGACGGCCCCGGAGAGCACGGCCGGGTCGAGCTCGCGGACGTCCACGCCGTCGACGAGCACGGTGCCCGCGGTGGCGTCGGACAGCCGGGGGATCAGGCCCAGCAGCGTCGACTTGCCGCTGCCGGTGGAACCGATGACGGCGGTGACCTCGCCGGGCCGTGCGACGAGGGAGACGTCCTTGAGGACGGGCTCCTCGGCGCCCGGGTAGCGGAACTCGACGCCGCTGAGCTCCAGGTGACCGCGCCGGCGCAGTTCGGTGACGGGCGCGAGCGGCGGCACGACGCTGGACTCGGTCTCCAGCACCTCCTGGATGCGCTCGGCGCACACCTCGGCGCGCGGCACCATCATGAACATGAAGGTGGCCATCATGATCGCCATCAGGATCTGCATGAGATAGCTGAGGAACGCCGTCAGCGCGCCGATCTCCAGCTGACCGCTGTCGATGCGGTGCCCGCCGAACCAGAGGACGGCGATCGACGACAGGTTCACGATCAGCATCACGGACGGGAACATCAGCGACATCAGCCGCCCGGCCCGCAGCGAGACGTCCATCAGCTCCGTGTTCGCCGCACGGAACCGTTTCCGCTCATGCGTGTCGCGGACGAAGGCGCGGATGACCCGGATGCCCGTGATCTGTTCGCGCAGCACGCGGTTGACGGTGTCGATGCGCTCCTGGACGCCCCGGAAGATCGGGCGCATCCGCCAGATGATCAGCGAGACGACGACGCCCAGCGCCGGGACGATCAGCAGCAGCAGCGCGGACAGCGGCACGTCCTGGTTGAGCGCCAGGCCGATGCCGCCGATGCACATGATCGGCGCCGAGACCATCAGCGTGAACCCCATCAGCGTCAGCATCTGGACCTGCTGGACGTCGTTGGTGGTCCGGGTGATCAGCGAGGGCGCCCCGAAGCGGCCGACCTCGCGGGAGGAGAAGGACTGCACCCGGTCGAAGACCTCGGCGCGCAGATCGCGCCCGAGGGCCATGGCCGTGCGGGCACCGTAGTAGACAGCACCGACCGCGCAGACGATCTGGGCGAGCGTGACGGCGAGCATCACACCACCGGTGCTCAGGATGTAACCGGTGTCGCCCTTCACGACGCCCTTGTCGATGATGTCCGCGTTGAGAGTAGGGAGGTAGAGCGTGGCAAGCGTCTGAACGAGCTGCAGGAGCACGACCAGCGCGATCGGTCTGGAGTAGGGCTTCAGGTAGGCCCGCAGAAGTCGCACCAACACACAAGAAGCCTATGCGAGCAAGAGGGCGACGGGCCTCTGCTTTACCGGCTGCGGACCTGACGCGCCCCGGTACCCGTCATCATGGATGCGGCAGACAAAGGAAGGGGTCGCCGTGACGACGACACACACGGCAGGGCCGGGCATCCCGGCGCAGCCGGGGCCGGTGCCGGCCGGCACGCTCCGGTACTGGGCCGCGGCCAAGGCCGCCGCCGGCACGGCCGAGGAGCCGTATGCGGCGCGCACGCTGGCGGAGGCGCTGGGCGCGGCCCGCGTGCGTCACGAGCGCAGCCCGGAATTCGCGCGCGTGCTGTCGCGCTGCTCGTTCCTGGTGGACGGCGCCCCCGTCGGCACACGCGACCACTCGACGGTCCAACTGGCCGAGGGCGGCACGGTCGAGGTGCTCCCGCCCTTCGCAGGAGGGTGACCCCGGCAGCATGAGCGATCAGCACCACAATCCGTACCAGCCGTACGACCCGTACGGGCAGCAGCAACAGGACCCGTACGGCTCGTCCTACGACTACGCGCCCTACCCGCAGCAGCACCAGCACCAGCAGCACCAACAGCCCGTGGCCTGGCCCGAGCAGGACTCCTCGCAGCACGACTCGGCGACCCAGACCTGGCAGACGCAGACCTGGGACACGACGACCTGGCAGCAACCGCTGGTCCCGGACTCCTACGCGTCCGCGCCCATGCCCGCGCACCAGGAACCGGTGTACGAGCCCGTCCCGCAGCCCGCGCCCGCGCCGGTGGTCGTCGCGGCCGCGGCCGAACCGGCGCTCGCCGAGCGGCCGATGACGGCGGCGGAGAAGGCCAGGGCCGAGGGCCGGCCGCAGATCGTGTCGCCGGGGCTCCAGCCGGCCCTGCTCACGACGGTGCTCGCGGTCCTGCTGGCCGCCGCCGCACCGCTGGGGCGGCCGGCGCTGGCCGTGCCCGTGGTGCTGCTGCAGGCGGTGACCGCGGCGGGCTGGTTCCGGCTGAACGGCATGTGGCCCGCGCGGCAGGGCATCGCGCTCGCGTTCCTCGGCGGCGTGGCCGCCGACATCGGCCTGCTGGCCACGGACGCCGGGCAGGCGCCGAAGGTGGTGCTGGGCACGCTGGGCGTGTGGGTGCTGCTGGTCGTCGTGCTCCAGCTGCGCAGCCACGCCTCGCCGGACGAGCGGCTGTACGGGCTGACGGCCGCGGCCGCGTCGGCGGCGCTGGCGGTCCTGGCGGCCGGGCACCTGGCCGCGGACCACCGCGCCGTGGTGACCGGTGCGCTCGGTGTGGCGGCGGCCGTGCTGGCCCGGGCGCTGCCGCTGCCGTCCGTCGCCTCGCCGGTCGTCGCGCTGATCGCGGCGGCGGGTGCGGGGGTCGCGGGCGGGAGCCTGACCGGGCTCGGCGCCTCGGCCGCGCTGCTGGGCCTGGCGGCCGGCGCCTGTGCGCTGGTGGGCCTGCGCGTGGCGAGTTACGACTATCCGTCCCGTTTTGTCCATATGACGGCGGGAGTTGCGCTGCCGCTGGCCCTGGCCGCGCCGGTGGTCTACGTCCTCGGCAGGGCGCTCGCCTGATCAGTTACAGAACGGTTGCACCGGCCCCCCGGCTTTCATCTGATCCGTCCGGTTAGGCTCGACGGATATGCCGGGGGTGCCGAAACCGATCTGAACGGGTGGGGGAGCGACAGCGGATGCGTGGAATACGGGCAACACTGATCGTCCTGATCGTCCTGGGAGCCCTTTTCGTGGGCGCCGACCGGGCGGCCGTGTACGTCGCCGAGAACCAGGCAGCCGACAAGATCCGTAACAGCCAGGGGCTTTCGGGCACGCCCGATGTCTCCATCAAGGGCTTCCCCTTCCTCACCCAGATCGCGGACTCCCGCCTCGACGAGGTCGACGTCAAGCTCGACGGAGGCATCACCGCGGAGTCCGGCGGGCGTTCCATACGCGTCAGCGGCTTCGACGCCCGACTGCACGGCGTCCGCATCAACAGCAGCTTCACCTCCGCCGTCGCCGACCGCGCGAGCGGTACCGCCCACATCTCCTACGAGGACCTGACGAAGGCCGTCGGCGAACCCGGCGCCACCGTCGGCTACGCGGGCCAGGGCCAGACGGGCAAGGTCAAGGTCACCGGGCACGTGAAGATCATGGGCCAGGACATCGAGCGCAGCGTCATCTCCTCGGTGTCGATCGTGGACGGCAACACCGTGCGGGTCCACGCGGACGAGATCCCGGCGCAGGGCCTCCCGGGCGTGGAGGAGGCCGTCCGGAAGAAGACGGACTTCGACCGGCGGATCACGGGCCTGCCGAAGGGCCTCAAGCTGGACAAGGTGGAGGCGACCCCGACGGGCGTCGACATCACCCTGACGGGCTCCGACGTCAACCTGGCGGGCTAGATGGGCCGGGGTGACTTAGCGCCCCGTAAGGGGCGCGGGGAACTGCGCGGGCAAGCACAACGAACCCGCACATCCCAACCGGCGAGACACTTATGCCCGCACAGCAGTACGGCCAGCCCTGACAGGGCACCCCGAGGTGCCGGACAACCAAGAAAATCCCGCCATCCGAGACGACGCATCCCACTATGCGACACGACGGTGACACGCGTCCCCGCCCGTCCCTACGATCCCTTCTATGAAGCGACAGGCGGATCTCACGAAGCGGCGGGCAGTCGACCTGTGCCGCCTCTCCGCCATGCTCTGTCGCCGTGTCTGACGGGGACGGCTCCCGCCCGCCCTCCCCCGTACTCCCTCCCCCACGGCCCCCGGCCGTCTCCTTGCCATACCGCCGCGCCGCACCCCGGCGCCGCACCCCGCAATTGCCCCGGAGGAGAACAGCATGAGCCGCAGTGACGTCCTGGTGGACGCCGACTGGGTCCAGGACCGCATCGACGCCGCCGACCCCCGGACCGTGATCGTCGAGGTCGACGAGGACACGTCCGCCTACGACAAGAACCACATCAAGACGGCCATCCGGATCGACTGGAAGACCGACCTCCAGGACCCGGTCCGCCGCGACTTCGTCGACCAGGCCGGCTTCGAGGAGCTGCTGTCCTCGAAGGGCATCGCCAACGACGACACCGTCGTCCTCTACGGCGGCAACAACAACTGGTTCGCCGCGTACGCCTACTGGTACTTCAAGCTCTACGGCCACCGGGACGTCCGCCTCCTCGACGGCGGCCGCAAGAAGTGGGAGCTGGACTCCCGCGACCTGGTCGCCGAGGTCCCGCAGCGCCCCCGCACCGAGTACCGGGCGCAGCCGCAGGACACCTCGATCCGCGCCTTCCGCGACGACGTCCTCGCCGCCATCGGCAGCCTGAACCTCGTCGACGTGCGCTCGCCCGACGAGTTCAGCGGCAAGCTGCTGGCGCCCGCGCACCTTCCGCAGGAGCAGTCGCAGCGCCCCGGCCACGTGCCCACCGCGCGCAACATCCCGTGGTCCAAGGCGGCCAACGACGACGGCACCTTCAAGTCCGACGCGGAGCTGGAGGAGGTCTACCGGGGCGCGGGCGTGGACCTGGGCAAGGACACCATCGCCTACTGCCGCATCGGCGAGCGCTCCGCGCACACCTGGTTCGTGCTGCACGAGCTGCTCGGCCAGCCCAACGTGCGCAACTACGACGGCTCGTGGACCGAGTACGGCTCGCTCGTCGGCGTGCCGATCGAGCTCGGCGCCAACTGACCCCGCCCTCTACCCCGAAGGATCACAGCATGTGTGGAGCAAAGGCCGGCGGCCCCGACGCGTCGACCGCCAAGTCCGGTGAGACCACCATCCAGGGTTCCGTGACCCGTGACGGGCAGCCGGTGTCCGGCTACGTCCGACTCCTCGACAGCAGCGGCGAGTTCACCGCCGAGGTGCCCACCTCGGCGACCGGACAGTTCCGCTTCTACGCGGCCGAGGGCACGTGGACCCTGCGTGCGCTCGTGCCGGGCGCGACGGCGGACCGCAAGGTCGTCGCCCAGCAGGGCGGGCTGACCGAGGTGGCCATCGCCGTCTGAGGACCGGAGGGCCGCACTCCCGGGGTTGGACGCCGCGATGGGAGGAGTGCGGCCCTTCGCCGTCGCCCTTCGCAGGGCGCCGGGTCCGGTCGTACCGTGGAAGCGTGTACGCACGGCGACGGCGCATGTACTTCGCCATGATGGGCACCTGCATCGGCATGTTCGTCCTGGCCTGGGCGGTGGTGCGCCTGTGGTCCGTGCCGGCGGCCGTGGGGATGTGCCTGTTCGCGATGGTCATCCCGCCGGTCGCGGCGATCGTGGCCAATCGCCGCGGGCCGGACGACCGGTGGTGGGACGACCCCTCCGGGGACGAGGAGTCCGACCGGTGGTGGGACGAGCTGGACGGCAAGCGGTGAGCGCTCCGCGCGGAGCGCTCCCGCGCCCTCAGTACACCAGCGCCTGGGCGCCGTCCGCCATCGCCTCGCTCACGAACACCTGCGCGCCCGCGATGCGTGCGCCCTCGATCAGGTCCTGTTCCTCGATGTCCCGCCGCGCCGCGCACTGCGTGCACACCGTGATCGTGCCGCCCCCGGCCCGGATCCCCTCGATCAGGTCCGGCAGCGGGGCCGCGTGCGGCAGTTCGAACTCCGCGGCGCGCCCGGGGAGCGCGAACCACGTCGACTCCCCCGTCAGCCACAACGACACCTCGACGCCGCTGGCCACGGCCACCGCCGCCACCGTGAACGCCTGCGAGCACCGCTCCGGCGCGTCCGCGCCCGCCGTCACCTTGATCACGAGCTTCTTGTTCGCCATGTGATCACTCTAGGACCGGCCGGATCCACCTCACAGCGCCGCTCCCGGCACGGCCGACTAGACTCGTCCCCGGTCCGTACTTCCGTACACATACACACCCTCCGACCGAGGAGCGCGCTCGTGCTTGAGGCTTTCTTCACCACCCTGCTGGTCCTGGTCGCCGTCGGCGTCGTCGCGTTCGCCGGGCTGACCTGGAAGAAGCTCTACCAGGGCCAGCGCTGACGCCGACGCCTCCCATCGGCCGCCCGAGCATCCGTCCCCTACAGATCGACTGAGCCCACTCATGATCGAGATTCCCTCCGGCCTCCACCCCGACGTCGCCCCGCTGCTCTTCCTCCTCGGCAGGTGGGAAGGTGCGGGCGTCGCGGACTTCCCCGGCGCCGAGAAGTGCAACTTCGGCCAGGAAGTGATCTTCACGCACGACGGCCGGGACTTCCTGGAGTACGTCTCGCACACGTGGGTGCTCGACTCCGAGGGCAAGCCGGTCAAGCCGATCGAGACCGAGAGCGGCTTCTGGCGCGTGACGAAGGACCGCAAGGTCGAGGTCGTCATGACGCGCGACTCCGGTGTCGCCGAGGTCTGGTACGGCGAGCTGGCGGACAACAAGCCGCAGATCGACCTGGCCACGGACGCCGTCGCCCGGACCGCGGCCTCCGGCCCGTACTCCGGCGGCAAGCGCCTGTACGGCTACGTCAAGGGCGACCTGATGTGGGTCGGCGAGAAGGCCACCCCCGAGGTGCCGCTGCGCCCGTACATGTCGGCGCACCTGAAGAAGGTGTCCAGCCTCCAGGAGTGGGCGCAGAACCTGCCCGAGGACGGCCCGGACGGCGTCGCCTTCTACCGCCAGGACGGCACCCCGTACAACCCGGAGACCCCGGAAGCCTGACGCAGCACCATCTCAGCGCACCGCGGGGAAAGCCGGTCGAAATCCGGCGCTGACCCGCAACGGTAGGCGGAGGGAACCCCCGGGTCCCCTCCGCGAGCCCGATCGCCCGCGGCGCGTACAGCTCCCTGCACACTCGCCGTGGACTGCGAGGGGAGGCCCTTCCCCGGGGACGCCCTGTACGTACGGACGCGGCACGAGGCGAAGGCGTGCGCCCGTGGCGACCACCCACCAGGACACCGCACCGACGACCCGGGCGGCCCGCCGGCTGCCGCTGCCGCCGCTGATCGCCGGGCTCGCCGCGGCCCTGCTCGCCTCGCTGCTGTGCGGCGTCGCGTTCGGCGCCTCCGGCCTGTCCTGGTCCGAGGTGCTGCGGTATCTGCACGCCGGACTGACGGGCGGCACCCTCCGGGCGGACGAGTCCGCCGCCTACACCATCGTGTGGGAACTCCGCTTCCCGCGCGCCCTGCTGGCCGCCGTCGTGGGCGCGGGGCTCTCCGCCGTCGGCGTGGCCGTGCAGGCCATGGTCCGCAACGCGCTCGCCGACCCGTTCGTCCTGGGCATCTCCTCCGGCGCCGCGGTCGGTGCGAACGCCGTGCTGCTGTTCGGCGCGCTGGGCTCGCTCGGCGTCTGGGCGCTGTCCTCGGCCGCGTTCGCCTCCGCGCTGGGCGCGATGGCGCTCGTCTACGCGGCCGCGCGCACTCCGCACGGTCTGACGCCGCTGCGGCTCGTCCTGACCGGCAGCGCCATGTTCTACGGCTTCTCCGCCGTCACCACGCTGATGGTCTTCGGCGCCGAGCGCGGCGAGGCCGCCCGCTCGGCCATGATGTGGCTGCTGGGCAGCCTGGGCGGGGCCACCTGGGCGAACCTGCCGATCGCCGCGGCCGCCGTGCTCGCCGGACTGGGGTGGCTGCTGTGGTGTGCGCGCCGCCTCAATGCCCTGGCCATGGGCGACGAGACGGCGGCCGCGCTGGGCGTCGATCCCGCCCGGCTGCGCCGCAGCCTGTTCGTCGTGACGGCGGCCGTCACCGGGGCCGTGGTGGCCGTCAGCGGGGCCATCGGCTTCGTCGGGCTGATGGTCCCGCACGTCGCCCGCATGCTCGTCGGCGCCGACCACCGCCGGGTGCTGGCCGTGGCGCCGCTGCTGGGCGCGGTGCTGCTGGTGTGGGTCGACACCCTCTCCCGGCTGCTGCTGGCGCCCGTCGAACTGCCCGTCGGCGTCATCACCGCCCTGCTCGGCGTGCCCTGCTTCGTGCTGCTGATGCGCCGCCGCGGCTACACCTTCGGAGGTGCCTGATGCAGGTGGACATCGAGGACCTGTCGGTCGGCATCGCCGGTGCCCGGCTCGTCGAGGACATTGCGCTCCGGGCGGACAGCGGGCGGTTCGTGGGGCTGGTGGGCCCCAACGGCAGCGGGAAATCGACCGTGTTGCGCTGTGTCTACCGTGCGCTGCGGCCGACCGCCGGACGCGTCCTGCTCGCCGGTGACGACCTGCACGGGATGACGGCGCGCGAGAGTGCCCGCCGACTGGCCGCGCTGCCGCAGGAGTCGGGCAGCGAGTTCGACTTCACCGTCGCCGAGGTCGTCGCGATGGGCCGGCTGCCGCACCAGGGCGCGGCGGGCCGCGTCACGGCGGCCGACACCGAGGCGTGCGCCGCCGCCCTCGCCCGGACCGGTGCCGCGCACCTGGCCGGCCGGGGGTTCCTCACGCTCTCCGGCGGCGAGAAACAGCGTGTGCTGATCGCCCGCGCCCTGGCACAGCAGCCCGAGGTGCTCGTCCTGGACGAGCCGACCAACCACCTGGACATCGCCCAGCAGTTGGAGGTGCTGTCCCTGGTGCGCTCCTCGGGTCTGACCGTTCTTGCCGCCCTGCACGACCTCAACCTCGCGGCCACGCACTGCGATGTGCTGTACGTCATCGCAGGCGGCCGGATCGTCGCCGCCGGCCCGCCGCACGACGTGCTGAGTGCAGAACTGCTCGCCGATGTCTTCGGCGTACGGGCGCACCGCGTGCCCCATCCGGTCACCGGCGCACCGCAGTTGCTCTTCGACCGTCTGACCGTCCAGTGAACCGTAAGGACCTCATGCGCGCCCCTCGTACCGCCGTTTCCCTGCTCGCCGCCTTCGCTCTGACGGGGTGCGGCGCGAAAGTGGCCGAAGGCCCGGACGACAACACCGCGAAGGCCTCCGGCCGTTATCCCGTCACCGTCGAGAACTGCGGCCTGAAGACCACGTACGACAAGGCGCCGCAGCGGGTCGTGACGAACGACGTCAACATGGCCGAGATCATGTTCGCGCTCGGCCTGGAGGACCACATGGCGGGCTACGTCGCGCCGGACTACAAGGGCGACCGGACCTCCGTACCGTGGAAGGACGGCTACAGCAAGGTCGAGCAGCTCTCCGACAAGGAGATCACCAAGGAACTCGTCCTGGACGCAAAGGCCGACTGGGTCTTCGCGGGCTGGAACTACGGCTTCGGCGAGGGCAGCGGCGTGACCCCCGACGCGCTGAAGAAGCTCGGCGTCGGCTCGTACGTGCTCACCGAGTCCTGCCACAACGGCAGCGGCGGCAAGGCCCGCGGCGTGATGCCCCCGCTGGAAGCGCTCTACACCGACCTGGAGAACCTGGGCAGGATCTTCGCCGTGGAGGACCGGGCGGCGAAGCTGATCGCGGACTCGAAGAAGCAGGTCGCCGCCGCGCAGGCGCAGGTGCCGCGGGACGGCGCCCGGCCGAAGGTCTTCCTCTACGACAGCGGCCAGGACAAGCCGACGACGGCGGGCGCGTTCGCCGCCCCGCACGACATCATCGCCAAGGCCGGCGGCGAGAACGTGATGAAGGACCTGAAGGACTCGTGGGCGGAGGTCGGCTGGGAGACCGTCGTCGAGCGCGCACCCGACGTCATCGTGATCAACAACTACGGGGACGTGAGCGCCGAGCAGAAGAAGAAGTTCCTGACGTCCTACCCGCCGCTGGCGGACGTCCCGGCCGTCAGGAACGGCCGCATCTTCGTGCTGGACTACGCCGACCTGGTCGAGAGCCCGCGCAACCCGGCGGCGGTGGCCGCCCTGGCCGGATATCTGAAGGGGGTACGCGGCCGGTGAAGCCTCCTAGACTGGAGGTGTGGTGGACACCGACTGGCAGAGCGACCTCCGTAAACGCGGCTACCGGCTGACCCCGCAGCGCCAGCTCGTCCTGGAGGCGGTCGACCGTCTCGAGCACGCGACACCGGACGACATCCTGACCGAGGTCCGCAAGACCGCGGGCGGGGTGAACATCTCGACCGTCTACCGGACGCTGGAGCTGCTGGAGGAGCTGGGGCTGGTCAGCCATGCCCACCTCGGGCACGGTGCGCCGACGTACCATCTGGCCGACCGGCACCACCACATACACCTCGTGTGCCGCGACTGCACGGACGTGATCGAGGCCGACCTGTCGGTGGCCGCGGACTTCACCGCGAAGCTGCGCGAGGACTTCGGCTTCGACACCGACATGAAACACTTCGCGATCTTCGGCCGGTGTGCGCAGTGCTCCGCGAAGGAGTCGTCCGAGGCGCCGTAGGCTTGAGATCATGCCGCTTCCAACGAAGAGCCCTCTGCTGTCGCTGCCCGGCGCCGTCCCCGCCGAGGGCCCGGACGAAGGTGTCGCCGCGCACTACGGCGATCTGTTCCGCGAGCAGCGCATGCTCGCCGACGGGTCCGGTTTCGTCGACCTGTCGCACCGCGGGGTCGTCACCGTCACCGGGCCGGACCGGCTGAGCTGGCTGCACCTGCTGCTCACCCAGCACGTGAGCGAACTGCCGCCCGGCCAGGCCACCGAGGCGCTGATCCTCTCGCCGCACGGCCACGTCGAGCACGCCCTGTACCTGGTCGACGACGGCGAGACGACCTGGGCCCATGTGGAGCCCGGGACGCAGGAGGCGCTGATCGCCTACCTGGAGAGCATGAAGTTCTTCTACCGGGTCGAGGTCGCCGACCGGACCGCGGACATCGCCGTCGTGCACCTGCCCGCCGGCTCGATCGCCGAGGCGGACGCGGATGTGGTGGTGCGGGAGACGCCGCACGGGCGCGACCTCTTCCTGCCGCGCGAGCGGCTGGAGGCGTTCGCCGGGGCGCACGGCCCCGCGGCGGGCGTCCTCGCCCTCGAGGCCCTGCGCGTCGAGGCGCACCGGCCGCGGCTCGGCCTGGAGACCGACCACCGCACCATCCCGCACGAGCTGGGCCTGATCGGCGTGGCCGTCCACCTGCAGAAGGGCTGCTACCGGGGCCAGGAGACAGTGGCCCGCGTCCACAACCTGGGGAAGCCGCCACGGCGGCTGGTCTTCCTGCACCTGGACGGCAGCGGGGTGACCCTGCCGGGCCACGGCGCCCCGGTCCGCCTGGCGTCCGACGGCCCGGAGGGCCGCCGGCTGGGCTTCGTGACGACCTCGGCCCGCCACCACGAACTGGGGCCGATCGCCCTCGCGCTGGTCAAGCGGAATGTGCCGCTGGAGGCGGCACTGATCGTGGGAGAGGGGACGGCGGCGTCACAGGAGGTCGTGGTCGAGCCGTAGCACCCCGTCAGGGGCGCTACACCTCCACCAGCACCGTGAACGGCCCGTCGTTCGTCAGCGTCACCTTCATGTCCGCGCCGAAGCGCCCCGTCTCCACCTGGGCGCCCAGCGCCCGGAGTTGGGCGACGACCTCGTCGACCAACGGCTCGGCCACCCCGCCGGGGGCCGCCGCGTTCCACGTGGGCCGGCGCCCCTTGCGCGCGTCACCGTAAAGCGTGAACTGGGAGATCACCAGCAGCGGCGCCCCCACGTCCGAACAGGACTTCTCGTCCTCCAGCACCCGCAGGGACCACAACTTGCGGGCCAGTTGGGCCGCTTTCGCCGCCGTGTCGTCGTGCGTCACCCCGACGAGCACGCACAGTCCGGCTCCGATGATCTCGCCGACCACCTCGCCGTCCACGACGACGCTCGCCCCGTTCACCCTCTGCACCACAGCACGCATACCGACCATGATGCCTCGTACCGCAACAGGGCCGTTCGGGTGGAGAGACCCTGCGCGGGGGGCGCACTCGGTGGCACGATGCGTGCAGGCGGTGCTCGATGCGCGCCGCCCAGGGGCCCGAGGGGACGGATGACGGCCATGACGACACGCAAGGCACTGGACACCACGGCAGTGGACACGGCGGGCGCCCTGCGCAGCGCCCTCGCGTCCCGGCCCCCGAGCCAGCGCTCCGGCAGGCTGGCGGACGTCGGCCTCGCGGAGCTGCGGACGCGGCGCCGTGCCGCGCAGCGCGAGGAGGCGGATCTCAGCTACGTGCGCAGGCTGCTGCAGGGCCGTATCGACATCCTGCGCGCCGAGCTGTCCCGCCGCTCGGCGCCGGGTTCGCCGGTCGTGGAGCGGCTGCCGGAGATCCTGGCGGACGGCCCCTCCGCGCACCGTTCGTCCGCCCGGCACGTGCGGCTGGGCGTCCCGGTCGGCGACGAGTGCCGGCGGCTGGCCGAGGAGATGCTGTCCGAGGTGGGGCTCTCGGACCCGGAGGCCCGGACCGAGCAGGAGCTGCGCGAGGGGATGGCACGGCTGGCGGGGTACGAGCGGCAGGTGTCGGCCCGCCGCCGCGTGCTGCAGCAGACCGCGGACGACTGCGGTGCGGAGATCGCGCGCCGGTACCGCGACGGCGAGGCACAGGTGGACGACCTCCTCGCATGAGCGTGGCCGTGTGAGCGCCGTGTGGCGGCCCGGAAAAATGCCGTGCGGGCCACGCAGGGGCACCCCTAGCGTGCATTCATGACCCCTGTGAGTCCCCGCCCGTCCACCCCCGTGATCCGCACGCTCGACGACTCCGACCTGCCCGACTGGCTGCGCGTCATGTGCACCGGTTTCCTCAGGCCGCCGGTGGTGCCCAAGGAGGAGGTGGAGATACGCCTGGCGGGCATGGACCTGGACCGCGCGCAGGGCGCCTTCGACGACGGGCGCTGCGTGGCCACGTTCCGCAGCTTCGCGCAGCGGATCTCCGTGCCGGGCGGGGCCTCGGTGCCCGCGAATGCGGTCTGCAACGTCACCGTCGCGCCGACGCACCGCAGGCGCGGCCTGCTCGGCACGATGATGGAGCGCGACCTGCGGGCCGCCAGGGAGCGCGGCGACGCCGCGGCCACCCTGATCTCCGCCGAGTACCCGATCTACGGGCGTTACGGCTTCGGCCCGGCCACCTGGGTCACCGAGTGGGAGGTGGAGACGGCCCGCACCGGGCTTTCCGCCCGCTACGCGGGCCCGGAGTGCGGCGGCCGCGTGGACCTCGTCGACGGCGCCGCCGTCCGCGAGCTCGGCCCCGCCCTGCACGAGCGGCTGCGGACGCTGCGGCACGGCGCCGTCGACCGCGGCGAGCGCTGGTGGCGGTTCGCCACGGGCGACCTGCCGCGGCACGGCCGCACCTGGACCGAGCCGTTCTACGCGGTGTACCGCTCGCCGGAGGGCCGCGTCGACGGCCTGGTCGCGTACACCGCCGACGACGTCTGGGAGGCCAAGCGCCCGCTGTGCTCGGCCCACGTGCGGGATCTCGTGGCCGTCTCCCCCGCCGCGGAGCGTGCCCTCTGGCACTTCCTGCTGACGATCGACTGGATCACCAAGGTCACCACGGGTCTGCGCGCCCCCGACGACCTGCTCCCGCTGCTGCTGCCGGACCCGCGGGCGGCCCGGGTGCTCACGCACGCGGACTTCCTGTGGCTGCGCCCGCTCGACGTGCCGGCCCTGCTGGCCGCCCGCAGCTACGCCTGCCCCGGCTCGCTCGTCCTGGAGGTCTCCGACCCGCAGGGCCTGGCCGGCGGCCGCTGGCTGCTGGAGGCCGGGCCCGACGGCGCGAGCTGCACGCCGACCCGGCGCCCGGCCGAACTGGTGCTGGACGTGGGCGACTTGGGGGCGCTGTACCTCGGCGACGAGTCCGTGCTGCGGCTGGCCGCGCTGGGCCGGGTGGCGGAGGAGAGCCCGGGGGCGGCCGCCCGCGCGGAGCCGGTGCTGCGCACGGCGGCGCGGCCGTGGTGCCCGGACATCTTCTGACGGACCCGACCGGACTTGACCTCAACCTTTGTTGAGGTTGGAGGCTTCTCCTCGTACCGCTTCACACCGGCCACGACACTGGGAGAAGAACCTCCATGTCCTCCGAGCGCCCGTACCGCCTCGCCGTCATCGTCGCCTCCACCCGTGAGGGCCGCTTCGGCCCCACGGTGGCCAACTGGCTCGCCCTGCAGACCGCGCAGCGCGACGACGTCGAGACCGACGTCATCGACCTCGCCCATCACCCGCTGCCGGTCAGCCTCAGCCGCGACCCCGGCCCGGAGGACGCCGCCGCCCTCGCCGCCGTGACGCCGCGGCTGGCGGAGGCGGACGCCTTCATCGTCATCACCCCCGAGTACAACCACAGTTACCCCGCCTCCCTGAAGCAGCTCATCGACTGGCACTACACCCAGTGGCAGGCCAAGCCCGTCGCCTTCGTCTCCTACGGCGGGCTCTCCGGCGGCCTGCGCGCCGTGGAGCACCTGCGCCCGGTCTTCTCCGAGCTGCACGCGGTGACCATCCGCGAGACGGTCAGCTTCCACAGCCCCTGGGGCAAGCTGGACGACTCCGGCCGTCACCTGGACGAGGCGGCCGGCCAGTCCGCGGCGGGGGCGGCCAAGGTGCTGCTCGACCAGCTCGCCTGGTGGGCCCTGGCGCTGCGCGAGGCCCGGGCGGCGCGCCCGTACGGCGCCTGAGCCCTGCGGGGCGGCGGTTACCCCATACGCCCATCCGGGAACCCTCTGTTCCATGACCGATCCACGGAGGCAGACCCCGGTGACGCCCGACGGCCGGCTCGGACCGGCCGCCCACCACCCCGGCCGGTCCGACGCCCGCTATCTGGAGCGCCGGAACGCGCTGGCCCGGCTGGCCGACGGCCACCGGGCGGGCGACCGGCTGCCGGACGTGGACTACACGGAGGCCGAGCACGCGACCTGGCGCACGGTCCGCACCGCGCTCGCCGCGGCGCACGGCGCGCACGCGTCCCGCGAGGTGCTGGAGGCGCGTGAAGGCTTCCCCGTCCCGCCGGACCGCATCCCCGGGCTCGCGGAGGCCGGGGCCCGGCTGCGCGGCCTGACGGGCTTCGGCTTCACCCTGACCGGCGGCCCGGTGGAGACCCGCCGCTTCCTGGGGGCGTTCGCGGACGGCTGGTTCCACGCCGTCCCGTTCGTCCGGCACCCGGCGGTACCGCTCTACACCCCCGAACCCGACGTGATCCACGACATGTTCGGCCACGGCATCCACCTGTCCTCCCCCCGGTTCGCGGAGCTCTACCGCATGTTCGGCAAGGCGGCGCTGCGGGCGGCGGACGAGGCGGCGCTGCGGCGGATCAACCGCGTGTACTGGTACGTGCTGGAGTTCGGCGTCCTGACGGAGGCGGGGGAACCGAAGGCGTACGGTGCGGCACTCCTGTCGTCGTACGGCGAACTGGCCCGGCTGCCGGGCTGCGTGATCCGCCCGCTGGACATGCGGGAGATGGCGCGGACGCCGTACTACTCGGCCGCGTACCAGCCGGTGCTCTTCGCGGGACGGTCGCTGGAGCACGTGTGCGAGGAACTGGGAACGTTCCTGGACGCGGAAATCTCCTAACCGAGCGGCTGGGTGAACCGGATGCGGTTCCCGAAGGGGTCCCGCAGCCCGCAGTCGATCCCGTACGGGCGCTCCGTCGGCCCCTCGGTGAACTCGACGCCCCGGGCGAGCAGGGTCTCGTAGGTCTTGCGGCAGTCGTCCGTGGTGAAGATGAGCCAGCCGCCCATGGCCCCCTTGGTCACCAACTCGCGGACCTGCTGGGCCGTTTCCTCGGACATCGCCGGGGCGCCGGGCTTCTCCAGCAGGATCTGCCGGCCGGGCTCGCCGGGGACGGAGACGGTGAGCCACCGCATGAATCCGAGGGGGACGTCGGCGGCCACCTCCAGGCCGAGCTTGCCGACGTAGAAGTCGAGGGCATCGTCCTGGTCGAGGACGTAGATCTGCGATTGCGTGATGGCGTTGAACATGTGCATCAGCCTAGGAGCGCGCGTCGCCGGAAACTTCTCCGAAACTGCTCGGACTGCTCTGACTGCTCGGCCGGGTCCAGGCCATGGCAAAGCAGTTGGGCACGTGGGTGGTGGGCGGTGCGAGTTTGCGATACTCCCGCGGAGAATGCCCCACGATGTCGCGGAACGTCCGGCTGAACGTCCCGAGACTGCCGAACCCGACCTCGAAACAGATGTCGGTGACCGGCCGCCGGGTCTCCCTCAGCAGGAACATGGCCCGCTCGACCCGCCGCCGCTGCAGGTACCGGTGCGGTGTCTCGCCGAAGGCGGCCCGGAAGGTGCGGGTGAAGTGCGCCTCGGAGACATGCGCGATCCGCGCGAGCGCGGGAACGTCGAGGGGCTGCGCGTAGGCGCGGTCCATCGCGTCCCGGGCGCGCAGCAGGCGGCGGTTGGACTCCTCGGCGGCGCGGCTCATGGGGTCATCAGATCACGGCGCCCCGTCAGGGGCGCCGTGCTGTGTCTCCTACGGGGCGCCGGACGCGTCCTGATCCGGGTCGAAGAGCTCCTCGGCCCGGCCGACGATGAAGGCGCGGTCCAGCCACCGGCCCAGCGCGTCCAGGCCGGTGCAGCCGGTGACCCGCTCCCGGACGGCGGCGTCGACGGGAATCCCCCGCTTCTCCAGCACCCGCAGAACGTTCTCCGCCCGCTCCTTGGCCCCGCCCTCCAAACGGCCATCCGTTCGGGTGAAGACGGACCGAATTGCCAATGCCGGGGAAAATCAGGTCAGTTGGCCGGGTACCGCTCAGCAGGAAAGACCCGCCGGCCATGCGGAGAAGTCGGCCCGTGGAAGGCGTACGCCAGATCGTCTGCCAACTCCGCTGTGACAGCGCGCCCTTCCGTCTGCGCGAGCCAGTACGGGGGCAGGGCCGCATCGCCGTGCAGGGCGCCGAGGAGGTTGCCGCAGACGGAACCGGTGGAGTCGCTGTCGCCGGAGTGGTTGACGGACAGCAGGAGGGCGTCGGCGACGGAGCCGGGGTGCGGGTGGGCGAGCGCGGCGTACACGGCGATGGCGAGGGCTTCTTCGGCGATCCAGCCGCCGCCGAGGGTCTCGGCCTTCTCCGGCGAGGGCGCACCGCCGGCGGCCAGCGCGAGGGCCGCGCGCAGGGCCGCCGTGGTCTCCTCGTGGCCGGGGAAGCGGGCCAGCAGCTCCAGGGCGCGGAGCACGGAGCCCTCCAGGGAGTCGCCGTCCAGCAGGTGCCGCACGATCGCGGCGAACGCGCCGGCCGCGTAGTACCCGGTGGGGTGCCCGTGCGTGATCTGCGCGCAGTGGGCGGCCAGTTCGAAGGCCTCGGTTGCGGACGCGCCGGTGAGCCCGAAGGGGGCGGAGCGCATGACCGTTCCGCAGCCCTTGGACTGCGAGTTGACGGGGCCCGGGGTGCCGTCGAGGGGGCGGTGCGGGTCGGGGATGTGGGCGTGCTGCAGCCCGGAGAGGCAGGCGTTGCCGGGTGCCCGGCGCGCGTAGAGCCACGGCTGACGGCACAGCCACCCGTCCGCCGCGGGCGGCGGGGCGGGGTGGTTCTGGGTGTCCAGCCAGCGGAGGTAGGCGTTGCGGACGATCCCGGTGACGGCGCCCGGGTTCGTCCGGGCGCGGATGAGCCCCTCGGCGGTGAAGAGGGTCATCTGCGTGTCGTCGGTAACCCGCCCGACGACCCCGTCCCCCTCGGGCACGGGCCCGGTGATGCCGGCTGCACCGTAGGCGCCGCGGATCGCGGCCAGGGAGCGGAACTCGATCGGGTTGCCGAGGGCATCACCGATCGCGCCCCCGAGCAGACAGCCGCGGATGCGGGCGCGGAGGGTGTCGGTGGCGGCGGCCGTGTGAGCGGTCACTGAGGATTCCTTGATCCGGTGGTGCCCGGCCGGTAAAGCCTGCGGTACGTCTCGATGCAGACGTCGATCGGGCGGATGGGGACGAAGTCGACGTCGCCGTTGTCCTTGGCGACGACGGGGTACGCACCGCCGGGCTCCGGCGGACGGGTCCGGTCGGTGACCGGGGGGAGGCTCGCGTAGACGAGGTAGCCCTCGTCGAACTCGACCACGTTCAGGGGAGCGGGCGTTCCGTCCGGCCACGTCGGCGCGTAGTGGGGACGCACGATCTCCAGGGCTTCTTCGGGGGTGCTGGGCGCCGAATTCCCGGGGCCGGGAGCGGTGGGCTGGTTCATCGTGACTCCTTACTTGACCGCCGGAGGAACCGTCGGGGCGTACGTGGGCTTGGGCGGCAGCGGCAGAATCGGCCTGCGGTTCGCGTCCAAGGGGATGTACCAGACGCCATCGGCCCCATGGTGGAGAGGGTAGGTACTGACGCTGCCGTCCTGGGTGTCGACCCAGTAGATCCGCCCACGGTGGTTCACCGCATTGAACGCGTGGCCGCCGCCCTGAGGCCAGTTCACTGAAATGTACGCGGACGACCCATGTCCACCACGGAGCAGCTCACTGGCGACCTCGGCGTAGGCCGGGCCCTCTCCGGCGTATCGGTAGCCCGCGCCGGCCCATCGTTCGGCATTCGTCACCCCGTTCCGCTCGGGCGACCAACGATCCAGGTTCCCCGCAGCGTCGAGGTCCCAAGTACGCGGTGCGGAGACCTGTGGGTTGCCGTACCACGTCTCCATGAACGACCGTGCGCAGTCGGCGCAGTTGTTGGACCGGCCGGGCATCGTCGGACCGCCGTCGTTCTGCATGCGCGCCCAGCGGTCGGTCGGGTCGGGGAACCGCTCGAAGTTGCCCGCTGCATCCTTCGGTACCGCGTCCTCCAGCAGCACCTGGTCGATCGCGTAGGGCTCCTTCAGCCCGCGATGCCCGCCCAGCATCTCGTGACGAATGTCGAGATGGGTGGCAGTGGCGGTGCTGTGGGGAGGAACGGGGTTACGAGGCGTGTAAAGCGGCTCCTTGCGCTTACCACTGGGGTCGTTGGGGTGCGACGAGTCCGCCGCGTCGTGATGGTCGGGGTGTTCGGAGTGACCGTCGTGGTGACTGGAGTCGTGGCCCGAGTCGTGGCCCGTGTCGTGGCCCGTGTGATCGTGCTCGGCATGGTCGGCCGGGGCATCGTGACCGTTGTGCTCGTGACCGCTGTGCTCGTGACCGCTGTGCTCGTGACCGCTGTGCTCGTGACCGCTGTGCTCGTGACCGCCGCGGTCATGAGTTCCGCTGTCATGAGTTCCGCTGTCATG
>NZ_JABBXF010000121.1 GCF_013030945.1 Streptomyces morookaense
CGCGGTCATGAGTTCCGCTGTCATGAGTTCCGCTGTCATGAACAGTGCTGTCGTGGCCGGTTCCATGCGTGCCGTCGTGCGGGGACGACCCGTCCCCGCCGTGGTGGGGTTCGGTGTGGGTGGGCTGCGGCTCCCCACCGTGGTGCACGCCGCCGTGAACGGCGTGGTCGGCTGTGCTACCGCCCCCACCGGCATGGACGAGCGCGGACTGCTCGGCGTGCGCAGGGACATGTGACGGCACGGACGCGGAAACCTGCTGGTGTGCAGCCCGGTCGGCCGCATGTGCCTCCACCGGAATCGGATCCTGGTGCGGAACGCCCTCCGGCGACGCCATCCTGCCGTCCCCGTGGAGCACCGTGCCGTCGGGGAGCTTGACCGAGCTGTCGTGGAACACCGTCGGCACGGCCGTGGGTGTCTCCGGCACGTGGATGTCCATGTCGTGCGGCAGCGAGATGTCGGCCGGGGACACCTTGGTGCCGCCCAGGCTGTCGCGCAGGCCGGCCATCAGGTCACCGACCTTCGGCACCGAGATGTTCAGGGCGCTCATGCCCTTGCCAAGTCCCTTGCCGATGTAGGTCATCGGGTCGATGAACTTGCCCGCCTTGCCCAGCACCGAGACGGTCTTCGCAACCGCACCCGCCTTCGCCGCCGTGCCCGAACCCCCCGTGAAGACCGTGGTCAGGACGTTGAACGTGACCCCGCCCGCCGCCCGCGCCGGGTTCTTGCTCCACTCGTCCCAGGCGACCAGCGCCTTGCCCGTCTCCTTCACCGCAGTACGCGAATCCCGCAGCCACGACGGCAACTTGTCGGCCGGCATCGCCCAGAACGCCGGGCCGACGCCCGGAAGCGACGAGATCGCCAGGCCCGTGGCCAGCTTGGCCAGGCCCGTCCAGGCCTGGCCCGCCTTGTCCCAGCCGTCCACGCCCACCAGCGTGCCCAGGCCCTTCACGGTGCCCCAGATGCCGTCGACCACGATGCCGTCCCACACGAACGACTTGATCCAGTGGCCCACCTCGTACCAGTGGTGCTTCTGGTCCACCGGCTCGCCCCACGGCAGCTTCGCGTGCTTCAAGTCCTCCGCCTTGAAGCCGTACATGCCCTTGCCGTGCGAACCGTCATCAGCGGTCCAGTGCGTACCGCCCTTGTACAAGCCGGTGATCTTGTTCGCGCACCGGCGTTCCGCCTCCTGGAACGCCGCCACCGCCGCGTCGATGTCGTCGCGGATGCGATTGTGGTGGTCCGTCTTCTTCTTGTCGTACTCCCAGTCCTTGTCGCCCTTCACGGACGAAACGAACTGTTCTGCCTCCCTCTTGAGGGACTTCAGCTTGTCCGCCAGCGGACGCCCCTCCGACGCGAATTCCGTCAGGGCGGAGGAGACCTTCTCCAAATCCCCCGCGAAGTCCTTGGACTTGTCGCGGACCGGGAGCGTGGTCTTGAAGAGCTGGTCCGCCTCGGGCGCGTGGTAGTACGACGCCAAGCCCTGGAACTGCGAGTGGATGTCCCCGCCCGTGTCCCGGATGCTGCCCGCATCCTTCTTCAGACCCGCCGCATCCTTCTCCAGCGCGTCGAAATCCCCCGTGAACAGCCAGATCTGGCTGGGATCAAGCATCCTTCGTTCCCCCGCTGCCGGCACCGCCCTTGCCCGCCATCGCCGCGATCTCCTGCGGCGTGACCGCCTTCTCCGCCTCGTGCATCAGACGCTCGGCCATCTCCTGGTCACCGTTGGCATACGCAACCGTGGCGTCCTTCGCACCGTTCAGCGACTTGCTCGTACGGGCGGCAATGAACTTCAGGTCGTTCTGGGTGTGTTGCGCAAACTCGGCAAGAGCCGCACCGACCAGGCCCCCACCGCCCTTCGGCGCCTCACCACCGGGGGCGAGCGTGCCCGCGTGCCCCGCCGCACCCTTCATGTTCCCCTGATACGAATCGAGCTCGTCCTTCAACTTCCCGGCCGTCTCACCGGTCGTCTTGAGCACCGAACTCACACCGCTCACATTGATGTCCCAGCCGGACACAACGCCCCCCCCTACAGCCTGCTACAACCCGCTCAGCCGATGCCGTCGACTGCAGCCTTCGCCTTCGCCAACGTCGACTGCGCCGTGCCGTCGTTCTT
>NZ_JABBXF010000122.1 GCF_013030945.1 Streptomyces morookaense
GACAGCGTCAACTCCGCCTACTAAGAGTCGTCAAGCAGACACACAAGGGCGGCGGCACCCACGACGGGTGCCGCCGCTTTGCGCTGCAGGGCTGCGACCAATGGCATGATCGAGGGATGTCTGAACACATCATCGCCGCCTGTGACGGGGCCTCGAAGGGCAACCCCGGACCCGCGGCCTGGGCCTGGGTCGTCGCCGACGCGGCGGGCGCTCCCCAGCGATGGGAGGCCGGCCCCCTGGGCAGGGCGACCAACAACGTCGCGGAGCTGACGGCTCTGGAACGGTTGCTGGAGGCCACCGACCCGGCCGTGCCCCTCCAGGTGCGCATGGACTCGCAGTACGCGATGAACGCCGTGACCAAGTGGCTCCCGGGGTGGAAGCGGAAGGGCTGGAAGACCGCGTCCGGCTCACCGGTCGCCAACCGCGAGCTCGTCGTCCGCATCGACGCCCTGCTGACCGGCCGCACGGTCGACTTCGTCCACGTGCCGGCACACCAGGTGAACGGCGATCCACTGAACGCCATCGCGGACCAGGCCGCCAGTGACGCCGCGGTGGCCCAGGAGCCCGCGGGCACGTCCCACGGGCACGCCGCACTGCCGGTACCGGCCCAGCCCGCGCCGTCGGAGGCCCGGCGCTCCTCCGGCGCACCGGCCAAGCGGACGGCGCCGAAGGCGAAGGCGGGCCGTCCCGGGGGGACGATCAAGGCGAAGTTCGCGGGCCGGTGCCCCTGTGGGCAGTCGTATGCGGTCGGGGAGTCGATCTCCAAGGGGCCCAAGGGCTGGGGTCATCCGCTCTGCGCGGCCGCCTGACCGTTCGGCCGGGGGCGAACAGGGGATCGACGGTCCGGTGCGGTGGGTAGCTTCGGCGCGTGGACGATCACTCTTCCGTCGAGCAGGCTTCCGTCGAGGCCGGGGGCATCCGCCTGGCCTACCGCGTCTCCGGCCCGCCGGGCGCTCCGCCGCTCGTCCTCCTGCACGCCCTGGGGGAGGGGGCGGCGGACTGGGGCGGCGTGGCGCCCGCCTTCGCGCGCGACCGGCGCGTGTACGCGCTCGATCTGCGCGGCCACGGCCGCAGCGACTGGCCCGGTGCCTACTCGCTGCCGCTGATGCGGGACGACGTCCTCGGCTTCCTGGACGCTCTCGGGCTGGAGCGCGTGGACGTGGTCGCCCACTCGATGGGCGGGCTCGTGGCCTGCCTCCTCGCGGCGAAGTGCCCGGCGCGGGTGCGGCGGCTGGTCCTGGAGGACGTCGCCGCTCCCCTGCCCCGTGAACGGAGCGTCCCCGTCAGACCGGAGGGGGAGCTCGCCTTCGACTGGGACATGGCGCTCGCCGTCCGGCGCCGGATCGACGAGCCCGATCCGCGCTGGCTCGCGGACCTCGGCAGGATCTCCGCGCGCACCCTCGTCCTGGGCGGCGGCCCGCGAAGTCACCTTCCGCAGGAGCGCGTTGCGGAGCTGGCCCGTCGCATACCGGATGCGCGGTGCGTGACGATACCGGTGGGGCACCTGATACATGCCGCGGCACCGGAGCAATTCACCGCGCCGGTCCGGGAGTTCCTGGGGGACCCGGTCCCGTCAGCCCTCGCCGCGCCGCTGGAGCAGCAGACTCCCCAGCGCGGTGCGCCGGTGCAGCACGGACCGTCCTGCGCGGACGGTCGTGACGAGGCCCGCGCCGCGGAGCGCGGCCGCGTGGGCTGAGCAGGTGGCGTTGCTGACCCCCAGTCGCCGGGCGAGCCCGCTGGTGGTGTGCTCCTCCGCCAGCAGGCGCAGCATCGCGAAGCGGGTCCGTCCCAGCACGCCTGCCAGTGCCTCGTCCGTTCCGCCGGTCCCGTCCGGCGTGAGCGGCAGGCCGGGACCGGCCGGGTAGGTCACGGCGGGCGGCCGGCCGGGCGGGTCGGCGACGAGAGGCCGGCCGGTCCAGTGGAACGTGGGCAGGAGCAGCAGCCCACGGCCGTCCGGTCTGACGTCCTGCTCGGTCGGCCCCTCCAACTCCCAGACGCCGCCGCGCAGTCGGGAGCCGGGGACGAGCGCGGCGAGTGCGGTGCCGATGCCGTGCTCGGCGACGGTCAGCGCATGGCGCGCGAACTCGCCCTGGTGCAGGTCCTGTACGAGGCACCACACGGGGCGCATCACGGTCTCGAACGCCGCGTGCTGGGCGCGGAGCAGGGGCTGCCACGCATCGGCGTCGCCCCGGTGCAGATCGCGGATCCAAGCCGGGGCGGGCGCCGCGTGCCCGGCGCGGACGCGCTCGAGTTCGGAGCGCACGAGGTCAGGGTCCGTGGTCCGGACGGTGTGCAGGCCCTCCTCCAGGCTGTCGTCGAACACGTCGAGGAAGCAGGGAGCCTGCGCCCCGGGCACCAGGTCGGCCAGCGGCAGGGCGGAGGCGGGCAGGGAGCGCAGCAACCGCCGCCGCCAGCGGCCGAAGAGCAGCTCGTCGTGGGGGCGGACGAGCATCATCAGGGCCGTGTTGAGCTCCTGCAGCGGGGCCGGGCGCGGCGCGAACCGGATCCGCGCGAAGTCGGCGGCCGTGAGGTGGATCCGGATCACTGCTCTCCCCGGTGCGCGGCGCCAGCATTTCGGTCAGGGCCTCAACGATCGCCCCTGCTCCCCGCCCCGGACCAGGATGCAGGTCACACCGAAGGACCGGCACAAGGGAGAAGGCATATGGCGCACGGACAAGCAGGCGGCATCGACCGGCGGACGGTCGCCAAATCGGCCGTGGCGGCAGCCGCGTTGCTGCTCGCGGGCGGCGGGGGAGGCGGCATCGCGCAGGCCCGCACCGCGGACGGCATCACCCTGCGGCTGCCCGCGCCGACGGGCCCGCACCGGATCGGGGTCACGACGCTGTATCTCGTCGACCGATCGCGACGCGACCCGTGGGACGAGAGGATTCCGGTCCGGGAAGTGATGGCCACCGTCTTCTACCCCGCTCGCACCGCGGTCGGCGACCGCCCGGCCGCACCGCAGATGACCGCGGGCGCCGCGGAGGTGTTCCGCCAGATCGACGTCCTCATCCACCACTTGCCGCCGACGGGCGTGAACTGGGCGGCCACCAGGACCCATGCCCAGCCCGGCGCGCCCGCGCAGCCCGTCCGCCGGCCGGTGCTGCTGTACAGCCCCGGCGGCGGCGACCCGCGCACCCTGGGCACCTCGGTGGCCGAGGAACTGGCGAGCCACGGACATGTCGTGGTGACCGTCGACCACCCCGGAGACGCGAGCGAGGTCGAGTTCCCCGGCCGGACGCCGTACCGGAGGAAGAGGATCCGCGAGACGGTGTTCCGTGGGGATCCCCGCACGGACCCGCAGCTCTTCCGCACCGCGATCGGCACCCGCATCGCGGACATCCGGTTCGTCCTGGACCGGCTCGAATCCCTTGCGGCAGGCCGGAATCCGGACGCGCTGGGACGTGCACTGCCCACGGACCTCGGCCGCGCGCTGGACCTCCGGCGCACGGGCGTCTACGGCCACTCGGCGGGCGGTACGGCCGTGGCGGAGGCGATGTACGAGGACCGCCGCCTCGGCGCGGCCGTGAACCTGGAGGGCTACCTGGACCAGCCGCCCCGGCACCCCGGCGAACCGGGGGACCTGTTCCCGGTCGCCCGGCACGGTACGGACCGCCCGCTGCTCCTGCTGGGCACCGAAGGCTTCGCCCACCGGCGGGAGTTGGACCCCTCCTGGTCGGCGGCACTCACCCACTCGCGAGGCCGGGCCCGGCGGGCGCAGCTCGACGGAGCCGCACACTGGGTGTTCACCGACTACGCCGCCATGGCCCCTCAACTGCAGACAGCGGGCCTCATGACCGCGGGGGCCCGCCGCGACCTGGTCGGGGCGCTCGACCCGTCCGTGTCCGTACCGGCGGTGCGCGATGCGGTCCGCTTGTTCTTCGCCCGGCATCTCCGGGCGTAAGGGGCTTTGGTCAAGGGATTCCCAAAAATGACATAAGCTGTCGTTGGGTATTTACAAGATCCTTATTGGGACAAGTAGGTGTACTGCGTGAAGTTGACCCGCCTTTCGGCTGCCGTTGCCGCCGCCGCGATGGCGCCGGCCGTTCTGTTCGCTTCCCCGGCATCCGCCGCCGACGGTGCACAGCCGCCGGCCAACTCGGCTCCGGACAAGTCGTCGGAGACCAAGCCGCAGGCCGAGGACGGCGAGGCCGCGAAGTCGGCGGCGAAGCAGGACGAGGACAACAGGTTCGCGATTCTGCGGATGCTCAACGGCCAGCCCATCGGACGCGGTCTCGAACGGGAGGCGAACAAGGCGCTCAACGGCACCCCTGAGGACTGGCGCCACTTCCTCGAAGTCGGCCAGTACCAAGCGCGTCTGGAGGACGACCGGGTCCGGGTCGCTCAGATCATGAGCCGGGGCGGTCCTGCCGTGCAGGATGCCGGCAGCAAGGCTCTCGACGACGGAGGCGCCGAGGCCATCAAGGAGTTCCTGGAGAAGGGCCAGTACGCGGCGCAGCGGATCGATGACGAACTCCGTGCCACCCAGATCATGAGCGCCGGCGGCCCGGCGGTGAAGGAAGCCGCGGAGAAGGCGCTGCGCGGCACCTACGAGGACGTCAAGCGCTTCCTGGAGACGGGCCAGTACGAGGCCCGCAAGAAGGACGAGGCGGCCGAGGAGGCTGCCAAGAAGAAGCCTGCCGAGGACAAGAAGGACGCCGAGCGGCCGTCCAACGGCGACGGGCACCGGAAGGACGACGCCGGCCGCGACGTCGCCAAGCCGGCCCAGGACAGCGGCAAGTCCTCCGTCAAGGCCGCCTCCGTCAAGGACACCCCGGCCGCCGCCTCCGCCAAGGGCGGCGAGATGGCGTCCACCGGTGCGGACGCCTCCGTCCCGTGGGCCCTCGGCGGCGGAGCCGCCGCCGTCATCGCGGGTGCCGGCATGGTCGTCGTCGCACGCCGCCGCCGCGCCGCCGAGCAGGGCTGAACACCCGGGCGGGGCCGGACCGCTGTGCACCAGCGGCCCGGCCCCGCCTCTAGAGAAGAGGTCTGCCTCGAACCCGTGGCGCGAGCCGCCCAGGCCGTGGGCGACGCCTGGGTCAAAAGCCGTTCTCCGGACGTGGTCGCGGCGCGATCCGTCCTCGTTCCGGTGGCTTCTCCGAACCGAACCCGACACCGCCACCACCTTCCCTCGCTGACGTGATCACGCCAGAATCTCCCTCCTCGGCCCGGCCGCAAACCCGCGGCCGCCCCAGGGAGGGAGAGGCATGACGCCTCATCGGAACCGACGGCACCGACGGAGATACGCGGCCTGCGTGGTCCTGAGCGCAGCTTTCGCGCTGATCGGGACGCAGTCCCACGCGGCAACCGACCCCCAGCACCGGCCCAGGCCCTGGCCCGCGCGGCATCAGGCCGATGTCGGCCGGCAGCACAGTCACCTCGTCCGTTCCGGTCACCGGATGGCCGCGCTGGGCCCGGGGGCGAAATCCCCCGGAGGGGACGGCGGTTCCGACGAGGCCGAGAACTCGGCCGAGGCTTCCGCCCAGTTCACCGAGGCGCGCACCGCGCCCGGTGTGGTGGCGCCCGGTGCGTACGGGGCCGCCTGGCGGCAGTTGCAGGACATGCCCCGTACCGACGGCGGCTGGTCGCACGTCACGCGGCGGCCCTACGACTCCGACGATCCCCGTTATCGCGACATCAACTCCAACTCCAGCGGCGGCGCCGGCTACGTCACCGGCCGGATCACGGGCATCGCCGCCGACGACCGGGGCTATGTCTACGCGGGCGGCGCCAACGGCGGCGTCTTCCGGTCCCGTACGGGCGGCGGCCACTGGCAGCCCATCGCCGACAGTCTGCCCTCCCTCTCCACGGGCACGCTCGCCCTCGACCACTCGGGGCGCCTCTGGTACGCCACCGGTGAGTCCAACACCGGCGCGACCTCCTTCGTCGGCACCGGCGTCTACGTCCTCGGCGACCCCCGGAACGGCACCTTCCGGCCCGGCGACCGGGTCGGCGGGCCGGAGCTGGAGAGCACCGTCATCCATGCCCTGCGCTTCGCCGGCGGCACCGTCTGGGCGGCCACCAGCCGCGGTGTGTGGTCGCACTCCACCACGGATCTCTCCGGGCCGTGGACGCTGGAGTTCGCCCCCAACCCCGCCTATCTGCCGGGCGGTTCGCTCGCCGCCGACCCCGCCGCCCCGTACAAGAACATCGCCAACGACGTCGCCGTCGACCCCAAGGACCCGTCCAAGGTCGTCCTCGCGGTCGGCTGGCGCGGCGGCGACACCTACAACGGCCTCTACGGCAAGCAGAACGGGACCTGGCAGCGGCTGTCCTCCCTCGGCGACCTGCCCTCCGGCAACGCCGACGTCGGCAACGTGACCTTCGCGGCCGCCGCCGACGGCTCCCGGCTGTACGCCGTCGACCAGTCCCCGGCGCAGACGAGCAGCAATCCGGACAGCGGCCTGAAGGGCGTCTACGTCTCCAAGTCCGGCTCGCCCGCCGGGCCCTGGACCCTGATCGCCGACTACCCGAAGCTCAAGGCGTCCGGCTCGGCCCTGCAGAGCGCCGGATACATGCCGGGGATCCAG
Source organism: Streptomyces morookaense (assembly GCF_013030945.1). Lineage (GTDB taxonomy): Bacteria > Actinomycetota > Actinomycetes > Streptomycetales > Streptomycetaceae > Streptomyces > Streptomyces morookaensis. The sequence goes on from NZ_JABBXF010000122.1 coordinate 6,531, forward strand.
TCCTGGTACAACCAGTTCCTCCAGGTCGACCCGGCCGACCCCGACCACGTCTACCTCGGCCTGGAAGAGGTCTACGAGACGAAGAACGGCGGCACGAGCTGGATCACCCCCGGCCCGTACTGGAACTTCACCTTCCCCTGCTGGAGCGTCGACCCCGCCAAGCGCACCGGCGACTGCTTCCCCACCACCCACTCCGACCAGCACGCCGTGGCCGTCGGCAGCTACCGCGGAAAGACCTGGGTGTACGTGGGCAACGACGGCGGCATCTACCGCCGCCCGCTCAAGGGCGCAGTCGACTCCGGCGGCCACGCGAAGGACTGGCAGTCGCTGGCCGACGGCACGATCGACACCCTCCAGTACTACTCGGTCGGCATCGGCAGGGACCGCACCTACGGCGGCGTCTCGGTCACCGGCGGCCTGCAGGACAACGGCCAGTCGATGCTGCGCGGCCGCGACAGGGTCATGGGCTCCAACTTCGGCGGCGACGGCGCCGACACCATCACCGACCCCGCCAACGGCTGCAACATCGCCCAGGAATACGTGTACCTCGACATGTGGGTCACCCAGGACTGCGGCGTGAACAACGGTGCCTGGAGCACCGACCCCGCCAAGGCCACCGAGTACGAAGTGGCGCCGCCGGACAAGGATCTCGGCGGCGCCGGGGCCCGCTTCATCGCACCGATCGCCGCCGACGCCGAGAACACCGGCACCTGGATCGCGGGCGGGCGGCATGTGTGGGTGCAGACCAAGGGCTTCGCGATCCGCAGCGGCGCGGAGTGGAAGAACGTCTTCGACCTGGGCGACGGCCACGTGGCCACCGCCGTCGCCGCCTCGGGCGGCCAGGTTTACGTCGCCTGGTGCGGCCCGTGCAACAACCAGGGCTTCACCCGCGGCATCGCCGTCGGCAACGCCGACGGCACCGGCTGGCACCAGCTCGCCCTGCCGGTGAACGGCACGGTCCCGAACCGTTACCTCTCCGCCTTCGAGACCGACCCCGCCGACCCGCAGCACGTGTTCCTGGCCGTCAACGGGTTCTCCCGCGCCTGGACCGAGGGCCCCGGCGCCGGCGTCGGCCACGTCTTCGAGTCGTGGAACGGCGGCGCCGGCTGGACCGACATCTCGGCGAACCTGCCGGACGTCCCGGCCGACTCGGTCCGGCTGCTGCCCGACGGCGGGCTGGCCCTCGGCACCGACCTCGCCGTCTTCCAGCGCGCGCCCGGCGCCGGGCAGTGGAAGGTGCTGGGCCACGGCCTGCCGACCACGGCCGCGCTGCAGGTGCGGCTCGGCCCGGACGGGCAGCTCTACGCGGCCACGCACGGGCGGGGCATCTGGTCGTTCGACGTGCGGCGCCCGGAGGGGCGCCGGGACTGAGACCGACGGCCTCGTCCCCCGGTCGTCAGACCGGCGGGATGAGGCTCCGCTCGACGAGTTCGGCGTGCACCTGGTCCAGGTGGGAGACCTCGCCCGCGGCCGGGTTGACGCCGACCGACGTGGGGACGACGACACCGGCGAGCGGGTCGTCGTCCCGCGGCCGACTCAGCGTCAGCACGTCCCCGAAGCCGGGTGCCGCCTTGTCTCGTGCGGTCAGCGGCGGCAGGTTCCAGCGCTGCTGGACCGTCTTCAGCAGCGAGGTGTGGTCCAGCGGCACACTGCCGTCCGGCACCCGGAAGACCGTGCCGGGCGCGATGAGCGGGGACACCAGCACCGTCGGCACGCGCACCCCGAACCGGGTGAAGTCGAAACCGAACTCGCCCACCGCGTCGTCGGGCGGCGTCGCCCCCGTGGGCGGCGGCACGTGGTCGTAGCAGCCGCCGTGCTCATCGTAGGTGACCACCAGCAGCGTCTTCGCCCACCCCGGGCCGCTGCGCAGCGCCTGGTAGACGTCGTGGATCAGCTGCTCGCCCAACGCCACGTCGTAGTTGGGGTGTTGGCTGTTCCCGGTGGAGGCCCAGGCGGGCTCCAGGAAGGCGAAACCGGGCAGCGTGCCGTTGGCGGCGGCGTTCTTGAAGTCGATGAACTGGCCGAAGTGCCGCGCGTCGACGTTCGCCATGTCGGGGAAGTTGCCCCGGGTGAGCGGCTGGGCGTGGTAGCCGTAGATCGCCCAGTCGATCTTGTGGGAGTCCAGCAGGCCGAAGATGCTGGGGCAGGTGAAGGTGTGGGTGTGGTCGTCCATGTGGCCCTGGCTGGTGCCGGCACAGGCGAAGGCCCGGTTGGGCAGCGTCTCCGTGGGCACCGAGCTGTACCAGTGGTCGCACACCGCGAAGCCGCGGGCCAGCCCGGACAGCACCGGCAGCCCCTCCGGGGTGAAGCAGCCCATGATGTCGTCCGCGGTGGTGCCCGCGTAGACGGGCTGCTTCTGCTGGATGCGCTGCTGGATGGCCGCGGCGAAGTCGGCGACGAAGCCGTCGTTCGTGGGGACGGGGGCCGGCGTGGCGGGCGTCCGGGTGCCGAACAGCTGGTTGTTGGTGGGGGCGTAGCCCTCGCCCGGGTTGGCGCCCGGCATGAAGTACGCGCCCGGTTTCGTCGTGTCGATCCGGAAGACGGAGACCTTGCCGCCGTTCCCGTCCGGATTGGACTCCGTACCCGTCAGCCCCTCGAACGGCTGGCCGGACGGGGAGCGGTTGCCCTGGTCCGTATAGAGGAAACCCAGCATGTGGTCGAAAGACCGGTTCTCCAGCATGAGGACCACGAAGTGATCGATCTGGTCCAGAAGGTTCGCGTTCGACGGCATCTCTCGCCTCCGGCAGCCGCGGGCGGACGGGAATGCGGGGCGGACTCCCGTCCCACGGAAGGACAGGGTGCCACGCGCGCCGCGGCAGCGGTGCCGGGCGTGCCGGGGGAGTCGCACGCCGCACCCATCGGCGGCACACGGTCATGCGCCGCCGGGCGCTACCGCCGGTCCGTTGCCAGCAGGCCGAACAGCATGTCGTCCGTCCACTCGCCCTTGAGCCAGGTGGCCTGGCGGCGGGTCCCCTCCTGTACGAAGCCCAGCCGCTGCAGCAGCCGCGCCGAGCGGTGGTTGCGCGCGTCGCACTCGGCGGCGACCCGGTGCAGGCCCCGCCGCCCGAACAGGTCGGCCAGCACCGCACCCACCGCCTCGGTCGCGTAGCCGCGCCCCTGCCGCTCCGCGGCGAGGGTGAAGCCGATCTCCGCCTGCATCAGGTTCTCGTGCAGGAAGACGCCGACGTCCCCCACGAGGCAGCCCTCCGCGGCGAGTTCGACCGCGTACTGGAACCAGCCCGGACGGTCCGGCGACCCCTCGGCGAACCTGCGCACCGCCCGCAGCGCGGCGTCGTACGGCACGGGCGCCGGCCAGCTCTGATAACGGGCGACCAGCGGATCGGACCGGTACGCGGCGAGCGCCGCCGCGTCCTCGGTGCGGAAGCGGCGCAGGACGAGGCGGGGCGTCTTCAGCATCATCGGGCGATCGTCGCAGGCGCCCCGCCCGCGATCCCCAGCAGCATCCCGACGCCGGGGAGTGGATGCCCACGAGGCAGCGGGACATCCCCGGGGGTCGCGTCACCCGTTCGGGCGAGTTTGCACCATTTCAAGTCCCTTGATGCATAAGGCAGTTGATAGCAGGTTATGGATGTCCATGTTCCGCGGACCGGCCGCTCCAGGGGGAAGGCTGAGAACCATGGGCATGGACGGAAGCGGCAGGAGCCGCAGCGACCGGTCGGTCGCCGTGGTGGGCGCCTCGTGCCGGCTGCCGGGAGGCATCGACGATCTCGACGCACTCTGGCAGGCGCTGCGCGAGGGCCGGGATCTCGTCACGGAAGTGCCGGCCGACCGCTTCGACGTGCTGCGGTTCGTGGACCCCTCGATGCCGCGCCCGGGCAAGAGCTACACGGGAGCGGGCGGATTCCTCACCGACATCAGGGGATTCGACGCGGACTACTTCGGCATCGCGCCCAAGGAAGCCGTGCAGATGGACCCGCAGCAGCGGATCCTGCTGGAGCTGGCGGCCGAGGCCTGCGACGATGCGGGCATCTCCCCGCAGGAACTGGCCGGTTCGGACACGGCCGTCTTCGTCGGCATCGCGGACCACTCCTACGGCGCGCTGCAGATGCTGATGACGGAGAGCGTCAACGCCTACACCATGTCCGGGGCCGCCTCGTCGATCGCCGCGAACCGCGTCTCCCACTTCCTGGACCTGCGCGGCCCGAGCCTCGCCGTGGACACCGCGTGCTCCTCCTCGCTGGTCGCCCTCGTCCAGGCCTGCCGGACCCTGCTGGCCGGGGAGAGCCGCGCGGCCCTGGTGGGCGGCGTCAACCTGCTGCTGAGCCCCTACCACTATGTGGGCTTCTGCCAGGCCTCCATGCTCTCGCCGACCGGCCGGTGCCGGTCGTTCTCGGCCGGTGCCGACGGGTACGTGCGCGCCGAGGGCGGCGGCATGGTCCTGCTGAAGAGGCTGGCCGATGCGGTCGCCGACGGCGACCGCATCCGCGCCGTGATCGTGGACGGCGCCTCCAACAGCGACGGCCGCACCGCCGGTCTCGCCCTGCCCCGGAAGGAGAGCCAGGAGAGCCTGCTGCGGCAGGTGTACGACCGGGCGGGCATCGATCCGGACGACATCGCGTACCTGGAGGCGCACGGCACCGGAACCCCGGTCGGCGACCCCGTCGAGTGCGAGGCCATCGGCCGCGCCCTCGGCATCCGCCGCACGCGCGAGCCCCTGCCCATCGGCTCGGTCAAGTCCAACCTCGGGCACCTGGAGCCCGCTTCGGGGATCGCCGGCCTGCTGAAGGCCCTGCTCGTGCTGCAGCACGGGACGATCCCGCCGACCCTCCACGCCACACCGCCCAACCCCCACGTGGACTTCGCCGCCCTCCGGCTGGCCCCGGCAGTGGAATGCCGGGCGACGGCCGTCGGCGAGCAGGCCGTGGTCGGCGTCAACTCCTTCGGCTTCGGCGGGACCAACGCCCATGTGATCCTCGCCGCGCCGCCGCCCGCCCCCGCCGTGGCCGCGCCGGACGGCACCCGACCGTTCGTGATCTCGGCAGCCTCCCGGCAGGCTCTCATCGAGACCGCCCGCCGCACGGCCGGCCGCCTGAAAGCCGCCGGCCCCGGGGAGTTCTACGACCTCGCCTGGACCGCCTGCCGGCGCCGCGGCCGGCGCGCCCACGCCGCGGCCGTGCTCGCGGCGGACCCTGCCGACGCCGCAGCGCAACTGTCCCGGCTCGCCGACACGTTGGCGCCGCCCGCGGCCGAGGGCGAACACCAGGAGAGGAAGGGGGAGAGGGGTGAGGACACCGGCACCGCCGACAGCCCGGCCGTCGCCGACCACGTCGCCCACGGCCGTATCGTCTTCGCCTTCTCCGGCAACGGAGCGCAATGGGCCGGCATGGGAGCCGACCTCCTGGCCTCCGACCCGGTGTTCGCCGAGGCCGTCGAATCCGCCGACAAGGCCCTGTTCCCGCACACCTGTTGGTCGGTCGCCTCGGCCCTCGCGGACCCGGATCTCGCCTCCCGCCTCTCCGACACCGCCGTCGCCCAGCCGCTGCTGTTCGCCGTGCAGGTGGCCGTCGTCGAGGTGCTGCGGCAGCGGGGCGTCCGGCCGGCCGCCGTCGTGGGCCACAGCGTGGGCGAGGTGGCCGCCGCGTACACAGCCGGTGCGCTGACGCTGGAGCAGGCCGCACGTGTG
>NZ_JABBXF010000123.1 GCF_013030945.1 Streptomyces morookaense
CGCGTACACAGCCGGTGCGCTGACGCTGGAGCAGGCCGCACGTGTGATCGCGGCACGCGGCAGGGCCCAGGCCGCCACCGCCGGTACGGGGCGCATGGCAGCGGTGTCCCTGTCCCGGGAGGAGGCCGAGAAGGCACTCGAAGGCCGCCCGCAGCTGGAGATCGCCTGCGTCAACACCCCGCGCGACGTCACGGTCTCCGGCCCTGCCGGCCGGCTGGCCGAGCTCAGGGCCGACCTCGCCCGCGAGGGCGTCGCCTGCACCCTGCTCGACGTGGACCGCGCCTTCCACAGCCCGGCCATGGACCCGGTGAAGCAGCCCCTGAAGGCGGCGCTCGACGGGCTGAGCCCCGCGCCCGTGCGCATCCCGATGGTCTCCACCGTCAACGCCTCCTTCGTCAAGGGCACCGAACTGGGCAGTGCCTACTGGTGGCGCAACGTCCGCCGGCCCGTGCTCTTCGCCCACGCCGTGCAGCACCTCCTCGGCAAGGGCCACGACGTGTTCGTCGACATCGGCCCCCACCCGATCCTGCAGCCCTACCTGCGCCGCCTCACGGAGAAGCACAAGACGCCCGTGGCCGTCGTGCCCACCCTCGCCAAGGCCACGGACGGCCCGGCGGCCCTGGAGCACACCGTGGCCACCCTGGCCGCCGCCGGCGCGCGCATCGACTGGAACGTTCACTTCCCCGTCCTCGGGCGCGTCACCAGCCTGCCCGCCTACCCGTGGCAGCGGACGGAGCACTGGAACGGTTCCCCCGGCACATGGGCCGGGACGTCCGGCGACGGCGGGGTGGACCACCCGCTGCTGGGCGACCGGATGCCGCTGCACGAACCGACCTGGCACGGGCCCGTCGAGCCGGTGCTCGTACCGTGGCTGGCCGACCACCGCGTCGGCGGCTCCGTCGTGCTGCCCGCCACTGGCTACGCGGAGATGGCCCTGGCCGCGGGCCGCCGGGTGCTGGGCGGCCCCGCGGAGCTCAAGTACCTGGAGATCCTCCGGGTGCTCCCCGTCCCCTGGGAGAACCCGGGCAGCGTCCGCCTCTTCCTCACCCTCTCCCCGGACGACGGGGCGGTCACGGTCACAAGTACCGCCGGGCGCACCGGAGAACCGTCCCTGCACGCCCGCGGCCGGGTGCGCCGGCTGCTGCGTCCGCGGCCCGCCCCGCTCGACGTCGCCGCCGTGCGGGAGCGCTGCCGTACGGAGACGGACCCGCAGGAGCTCTACACGACGGTGGCCGCCGCCGGGCTCGACTACGGGCCGGCCTTCCGTCCCCTGCGCACGCTGTGCACGGGGGACGGCGAAGTCCTCGCCGCCTACCGGCACGACGCCCCCTCCGACGCCTACGAGGTGCACCCGGCCCTGCTGGACGGAGCCCTCCAGTCGGGGCTTCCGCTCATGGCCGACGCACTGAAACGCCAACTCGCCTACCTGCCCGGCACCCTCGACGCGGTCCGCGTCTGGCAGACACCCCCTGCCGAGGGGCTGTACCACCTGCGCGAGCGGGGCCGTACGCCCACGGAGGTCTGCTGGGACATCACCGTCACCGACGCCGACGGCACCGTCATGGCGGAGGTGGAAGGGTGCAGGCTCCGGCGCTTCGCCGGCCTGCGGGGGACACCGCTGACCCGCCACGCCATCGTCATGCGGGCACAGCCGCGCCCGGACGTCCCCCCTGCCCGCACTCCGCTGCCCGCACCGTCCGCCGTACTGGAGGCGGCGCAGCCGCGCATCGCCGAACTGTGCGCGTCCTGGCGGTCGTTGTGGTACGACCGGGTGCGCCGGATGAACAAGGAGATCACGGCCCTGGGGGCTGCGGAGGTCTTCGCCGGCGCCCTGACCGATGCCGCGGCGCCCTTCACTCTGGACGACGTCGTCGACGCGGAGGTCAGCAGGCCCCACCACCGGCGCCTGGGCGAACTCATGCTCCCCCTCCTGGAACGTCACGCCCTCGCACACCGCGGGGCCGACGGCAGGTGGCTGCTCGTCGAGCGTACGACGACGCTGCAGGAGCAGCTGCGGCGTTTCGTCCGGGACTTCCCCGCCTACGGGACCGAGATCGCCCTGAGCGCGTACTGCGTGCAGCGGTTGGAGAGAGTGCTGAGCGGCGACGACGACCCGCTGGAGTTCGTCGCCCACGGCGCCGCCGAACTGACCGAGAGGTTCTTCGACATTGCCCCGTGGAGCCGCTTCCACAACCGCCTGATGCAGGCTCTCGTCTCGGCGATGACCCGGCAGTGGCCCGACGACCGGCCGCTGCGCATCCTGGAGGTCGGCGCCGGCACCGGCGGCACCACGGCCGCCCTTCTGCCCCTGCTCCCGCCCGAACGTACCCGCTACGTCTTCACCGACGTCTCCCCCCTCTTCCTCGGCCGGGCCGAGAAGCGGTTCTCCGACTACGACTTCGTGGAGTACCGCACCTTCGACCTGGACCGTCCACCGGCCGAACAGGGCCTGATCGAAGGCGGCTTCGACCTCATCGTGGGGGCCAACGCCCTCCATGCGGCCAAGGACCTCGCCCTCGCGCTGCGTCGGGTCAACAGCCTGCTCGCCCCGTGCGGGCAGCTCCTGGCTCTCGAGCTGCACGACGTCGAAATCCTCGCCCAGTCCTTCGGGACCCTGGAGAGCTTCTGGAACCACACCGACCGTGAACTGCGCCCAGGGCCACCGCTGTTGTCTGCCCGTCGCTGGCAGGAGCTGCTGGAGGAGTGCGGCTTCACCGGAGTCGTCCGCACAGGCGACGAGCGCCGTGCCGCCGGATCCGACGGGTCCGTGCTGCTGGCCGCCGCGCCCGAACGCCCCGTCCCGCAGGCGCCCTTGCCGGCCGCGGACGGCACGGACGGCACGACGGCATGGATCGTCGCGGCCGAGAGTGCGGACAGCGGTCCGCTGCCCGGCGCGGTGGCCCGGGCCCTCCACTCCACAGGCGGCAGCGTCCGGTGCGCAGCTGCCGCCGCGGACACCCCGGAGCAGTGGGAGGAACTGATCCCGCGGGATGCGGACGCCGTGGCCGTCGTCCTGGTCCTGGACCCCGCGGACGGCGGCCGCACCCCGGACGGGCTGCTGGACCTCGCCACCCGCCGGGCTGCCGTGCTCAGGGCCCTCGCGGTCGCCTGCGACCGGCTGCCCGGCCGTGTCCGGCCCGCCCTGTGGCTGGTCGCCGGCCCCAGCGGCGCCCTCCCGGCCCCCGAGCGGGCAGCGGTCCCCGAGGACGCCGCCGCCTGGGGCGTCACCCGCACCCTGGCCAACGAACACCCCCGGCTGACCGTGCGCCGTCTGTCGCTCGACCGCTCCGCCGACGACCCGGACGGCGACGCCCGCCGTGTGGCCCGCGAACTGCTCGACGCCTCCGACGAGGACGAGATCGCCCTCACGGCCCGCGGCCGCTTCGTCCCCCGCACCACCGACGTGACCGCCGCCCCGCAGGGCACGGCCGACAGCCGTGACGTGCCCGCCTTCGCCCTGGAGGTCCGCGACCCGGGGCTCGCGTACCGGCTCGCCTGGACGGAGACCGATCCGCCCCCCGAGCCCGGTCCCGGGGAGGTCGTCCTCGCGGTGCACGCGGCCGCGCTGAACTACCGGGACGTGATGCAGGCGGCCGGGGTGCTGCCCCCGGTCGAGGCCGCCCAGCGGCTGACCCGGCAGCCCGGCCCCGGCATGGAGTGTTCCGGCACCGTCACGGCCGTCGGCCCGGGCGTGACGTCCGTCGCCGTGGGCGACCGCGTCTTCGGCCTGGCCCCCGGCACGTTCGCCTCCCACACCGTCACCACCGAGCACGCCCTCGGCCGGATGCCCGCCGGCATGACCTTCCCCGAGGCCGCCACCCTGCCGGTCGTCCTCCTCACCGTCCACTACGCCCTCGGACACCTGGCCCGCCTGTCGGAGGGCGAGACCGTCCTCGTGCACGGCGGTGCCGGCGGAGTCGGCCTCGCCGCGCTGCAGTTCGCCCGCCGCCGGGGCGCGCACGTCATCGCGACGGCCGGCACCGAGGCCAAGCGCAGCCTGCTGCGGATGCTCGGTGTCGGGCACGTCCTCGACTCCCGCTCCATGGACTTCGCGGAACGGATCCGGGAGCTCACGGCGGGCCGCGGAGTCGACGTCGTGCTCAACTCCCTGGCCGGCGAGGCCGTCGAGCGCGGGCTGGAGGCGCTGCGCCCCGGCGGCCGGTTCGTCGAGCTGGGCAAGCGGGACATCCACGAGGACAAGCCGCTCCGCCTGCGCCCGTTCACCCGGAACATCGCCTTCTTCGGCGTCGACCTCAGCGAGCTCCTCCACGATCCCGAGCTCGCCCGGCGGCAGTTCGCCGAGGTCGTCGCCCTGGTCCGGTGCGGCCGCTACCGACCGCTGCTGCACACCGTCCACCCGGCCGCGCGGGTCACCGAGGCGTTCCGCCTCATGCAGCACTCACGGCACGTGGGCAAGGTCGTGGTGGCCTTCGACCCGCTGGACGAGCCGCTGATGGTCGAACGCGCCCTGCACACCCCCGAGTTCGACCCGCAGGGCACCTATCTGGTGACGGGCGGCCTCGGCGGGTTCGGCGCAGCCACCGCCCGCTGGCTCGGCGCGCGGGGAGCCCGCCGGCTCGCCCTCGTCGGCCGCCGCGGACCGGAATCCCCCGAAGCGGCGGATCTCGTGGCGGAGTTGGCCGCCCGCGGGGTCGAGACCAAGGTCTACGCGGCGGACGTCTGCGACGCTGCCGCCATGCAGCGCATCGTCGAGGAGGCGGAGACGGACGGCCGACCGCTGCGCGGCGTCGTCCACTCCGCGATGCACCTGGACGACGCACTCCTGACCCGGCTCACGGACGAGCGGTTCCGCTCCGTCCTGGCCGCCAAGCTGGGCGGCGGAGCGGTGCTGGACGCCGTGACCCGGGGCCGGCCCCTCGACCTGTTCCTCGTGTACTCCTCGCTCGTGGCCTCGGTCGGCCACATCGGCCAGTCCCCGTACGTGGCGGGCAACCTCTACCTGGAGGCGCTGGCCCGCAAACGCCGCCAGGAGGGCCTGCCCGCCCTCGCGGTCGCCTGGGGAGCGCTGGGGGAGACGGGCTACGTGGCCCGCAACTGCCTCCAGGACACGATGACGCAGTTCGGCATGGAACCGGTCATGCCCCACGAGGCCTTCGAGGCCCTGGAGGAGTCGCTCACCGCGCAGCACGACGTGGCCGGATGCGGCCGCTACAACTGGGCGGCGCTGGCCGGCCTCCTGGCAGGTGCGGCCGCGCCCCGGCTCGCCGGCCTCGTGCCCGTCCTGGACGCCGTCGCGGCCCCGTCGCGGCAGGACATCCTCCGCAAGCTCTCCGGCATGTCGCCCGAGCAGGCGGAGCAGTACATCGCCGACTCGCTCACCCAGAAGCTCGCCGAGGTCGCACAGCTGCCGCCGGAACAGATCGACCACCGGCGCCGGATCGACACCTACGGCGTGGATTCCCTCATGGCCACCGAAGTGCTCACTTCGCTCCGGCAGCAGTACGACATCGACATCCCGCCGATGGAACTGCTCCGCAGCGAGGGCACTATCACCGACATCGCGCGCATCATCCGCCTGCGCCTCGGCCTGGGCAGCACCGACGAGGCCACGGTGCCGGCACTGCCGCCCGCACGGCAGCACGGGGAGCCGTCCGGGCCTGCGGAGGGAGACGTCTCGTGAGCGCAGCATCCGCCGTGCGGCGGCGCGTCGGCCGGAAGGACCTCACACGTCTGCTCTCGCCCACCGCATCCCCCTCGTCGGACCCGCCGGCTGGTGGCTGCCGTTCCTCGGCACGCTCACCGCGTTCCCCGTCGCGGACCGGCTGGCCGGTTCCGACCCCTCCAACGCGCCCGAGCCGACGGCGCGTTCCCACCGGGCGGACGCCCCGCACCGCTGGTGCACCTATCTCTTCGTGCTCCTGCAGTACCTGTCCCTGGTCTGGTCCTGCAGTCAGTGGGCCTCTCCCGCCGTGTCGCCCGTGGACGGCGCGGGCCTCGCCCTGGCGGTCGGCTGGGTCGGCGCGCTGGGCCTCAACGCGGGTCACGAGCTCGGGCACACCACCACGCAGGCCGAACGGTGGCTGAGCAAGGCCGCGTTCGCCCAGGTCGCCTACGGGCACTTTCACGTCGCCCACAACCGCGGGCACCACCTGCGCGTGGCCACCCCGCACGACCCGTCGAGCGCCCGCCTGGGGGAGGGCTTCTGGCGCTTCCTGCCCCGCGTCGTCAGCGGCCGGCCGGCCGAGGCCTGGCGAGCGGAGGCCCGGCGGCTGGCACGCCGCGGCCGCAGCCCCTGGAGCCCGCGCAACGACGTGCTCAACGCCTGGGCCATGACGGTCCTCCTGGCCGCGGTGCTGGGGGTCGCCTTCGGGCCACGGGTCCTTCCGTACCTCGCCCTCCAGGCGGCGTTCGGTATCTGCATCCTGGAGGCGGGTGCCTACCTGGAGCACTACGGCCTGCTGCGGCAGCGCCGCGCCGACGGCCGCTACGAACGCCCCGGGTACGGGCACAGCTGGAACAGCGACGCCATCGTGAGCAGCGCGCTGCTCTTCCGGGCCCAGCGCCACTCCGACCACCACGTCAACCCTCTGCGCCCGTATCCGCAGCTGCGCCACGTGGACGCCCCGCAACTTCCCGCGGGGTTCGTGACGATGATCGTGCTCGCCTGGATCCCCCCGCTGTGGAGGCGGGTGATGGACCCAAAGGTGATCGCCCGCTACGGAGGGGACGTCACCCTGGCCAACATCCATCCCCCGGCCCGGGACCGGATCCTCGCCCGCAGCGTCACCGCGGCTTCACCGCCGTGATCACGGTGGTGCGGACGAGGGGGCCGCACCACCACATCACGGGCCCGGCACCGCGCCGGTCCACCGCGCACATGCCGAGCGAGGCCAGCACCTCCGCGCGCCCGCGTGCCCAGACGTCCACCCTGACCAGACGGCCGCCCGGCCGCAACACCCGTACGGTTTCGGCCAGTACGGTACGGCGCCGTGCCACGGGCCGTACGTTGTGCACGGCCATGCTGGTCGCGACGAGGTCGAAGCAGCAGTCCGCGAACGGGAGCGCCGTCATGTCGGCCGTGCACAGCATCATCGCGGCACCGCTGCCGCACCCCAGGTCGAGCACGGTCTCGTCACCGCTCAGCCCGAGAGCGTCGGTCAGCCTCCGCCAGACGACGAACTTCCCCCGCAGCGAGGCGTGCAGGAAGGTCACCGCGCATCCCGCCAGCCCGGCGGCCGCCGCGGCCGGGGCGAGCACGACGACGAGCGGCGCGGCACACAGCCGGGCCACCAGGGTCAGGAGAGCGGCCAGGAAGGCCCCGGCGGCGAGCGCGGCCAGCTGCCACGGCCCGTCGATCCCGTACGGAAGCGCCCTGCGGCGCGTCATACCGGCTCCTTCCCGAAGTTGCACAACCCCTTGCGTGGGGCGCGGTCGCGCGCGCTGTGCAACGGGACCGAGGTACAGGTAGGGCCGAAAGACCCTGGGGAATAGGGCCTCTTGGGCACATATGTCCGGTGTCATACTGGCGCGCGCCGTCCACGGAAGGGACGGCAGGACCCACCTCCCTGACAGGAGTCTCCCCGTGCCACGCGACACCGTCACCCCCGAGTACCACGCCCTGCTCGCCCGGCACGAGGCAATGCGGCTGCGCCGGCAGCTGCTGACCCCCGCCCAGTCCCCGGCCGCGCGGACCGCCCGCGAGCCGGAGCCGTCCTACGACGGCGCGGCCGACCAGCGGGTGATCGCACAGTCCCTCGAACTCATCGCGTCCCTCGACGACTTGATCAGCCGTCTCTACGACGCACTGTTCGGGCACTGGCCCTATCTGCGTTCCCTCTTCCCCGCGTCGATGGACTTCCAGAAGCGGCATCTCGTGCAGATCTTCCGCTACCTGATCGGCCGCCTGCACCGACCGGACGACGTGGCCGCGGAGTTCACCCGCCTCGGCCGCGACCACCGCAAACTCGGTGTACGGCCCGCCCACTACCTGGCCTTCGAGGCCGCCCTGCGCGAAGCGCTGCGCGGCACGGCCGGGGCGCAGTGGACCGGCACGATGGAGGAGGCCTGGCTGCGCATGCTGCGCTTCGCCGTGGCGGCCATGAACCGGGGAGCCGAGGAGGCGCTCCGCGAACCCCCTTCCTGGCACGCCACGGTGACCCGCCACGAACTGCGCGGCCCGGGGCTCGCCGTGCTGCGCGTCAGCCCGCACGAGCCGTACGCCCACCGGGCGGGCCAGTTCGCGGCCGTGGCCTCGCCGCTGCTGCCGCAGGCCTGGCGGCAGTACTCCCTCGCCTGCGCGCCCCGCACCGACGGCGAGCTGGAGTTCCATGTACGGCAGGCCGGGCCCGGCGGGGTCAGCGAGGCCCTGGTGGCCCGTACCCGCGCCGGGGACACGCTGCGCCTGGGGCCCGCGAGCGGGACGGCGACGCTGGACGCCGCACCGGCGCGCGATCTGCTGCTGGTGGCGGACGACACCGGCTGGGCCCCGGCCAAGGCGCTGCTGGAGGAACTGGCCGCCCGCCGGAGCGGACATCGCATGGTGCACCTCTTCCTGGGCGCCCGGCATGCCTCCGAGCGGTACGACGCCGCTGCGGTGGCCGCCCTGGCGCAACGGCTTCCCTGGCTGCGCGTGGTCGAAGTGGCCACCGGGGAGGAGGCGTTGGCGGAGGCCGTGGCCCGGCAGGGCGACTGGAGCGGACACCTCGCCTTCGTCAGCGGCCCGCCCGACTCCGTCGGCTCCGTCGTGACCCGGCTCACCGCCCTGGGGCTGCCCGCCGGGCAGATCCGACATGACCCCCTTCCCGGCCTGCCGGCTCTCACCGGCCGGCGTGCCGAAGCTCTCGAAGGAGCAGACACATGAGCGGGTCCGCCGCGGGCCACGTCATCGTCATCGGCGGCGGCATGGCGGGCCTCGCGGCCGCCCACCGCCTCGGCGGGGCGGGCCGGCGCGTCACCGTCCTCGAATCCACCGCCCGGCTGGGCGGCAAGCTGTACACGGGCGACATCGCGGGCGTCCCGGTCGACTTCGGCACGGAGGGGCTGCCCGCCCTGCGCCCGGAGGCGGTCGACCTGGCCCGGGCCGTCGGGCTGGGCGACCGGCTGCGGTTCCCGGCCGTCACCCCGGTCGCCCTGTGGTCCGGCGACGCCCTGCGCCCGCTGCCCCGGGGGCACGGAACGGGCACGCCCGGCGACCCGGCCGCCCTGGCGGACGCCCTGTCCCCGGCCGGCACCGTCCGTACCGCCCGGCCCCGGCGGCCCGGTGCCGCGC
>NZ_JABBXF010000124.1 GCF_013030945.1 Streptomyces morookaense
CACCACCGACTATTTGCAACAGTGCCGTTGCTCATAATGTTTCTCCGGTGTGACTGGCGGCATCCCCTGCCGCCAGCCGGTTAAGTAATCAGTAATCCGCCGCCAGCTCGATCATCAGGTCAGCACATTCACCATCGGCACGTTCTTCTTCCGCAGTCGTCAGCATGTAACCCCGTTTCGCTGCCGCCCCCATAAACGCCGGACGGTCTTTCAGTGGCAGTTCTGCCAGGTAATGCATAGCCATACCCAGCAGACGGGACTCATAAATCTCGTAGTGCAGGCCACATCCCCGGTTAGCCTGTATTTCCATACGGGCCAGCACCACGTCCGCGCGAATAACATCGAACGGGTTACGGGAATGGATATTGCGCACAAAGCCATCAGTACGCAGGGACGAGGTTTTCACCCATCTTTCGGAAGATTCTTTGGTGGCGGTTTTGACGTTGACGTTCTGTGTGTTCATCCTGCTTTTCCTCCTGTCTGGTGGTTTATCCATCTCTCGGTGAGTTCCCTGGCGGCAAAGGGCAAAGGAGCAACGGCGGGGCGGCAGGAGAAGGGCGGAGACTAAAGTTTTTGCGGTCCCTCGCAAAAAGTTTTGGCGGAGTGCATTTCACCCTTCGGATGACGACACGACGGTGCTACGACAAGCCCTCCGCCCGGGGACTTAACGGGAGAGGGCTCGCCAGAGGTACGGGGAGAGGATGAACACACCCGACACGGCGGAACGACGTGGCGTCACCTGAGTGCCGGCGGCTTTATCGCCGGCATGGTGAAAGCGGCGTGACCGGAACGGTCACTGCGAGCCGGTGTTGACGTTGCGACAGTGGGATGGAAGCCCGTCAGGGCGGAGACGGTTTACCGGCTCCGTTTACGACAGCCCCGGTTCCCGTCAGGGAGGTCGCCCGCAGTCATGGCCAGTGACCCCGTCAGACAGCAGGCAAATTTGAAAAGATGATACAGACAACTGCCACCATAATTCGCAGCGTTCGTTCTTCAGAGGTGATTCACAGCAGGAAATTACAAAGCGTGAGGACCATATAAAAGAGCAGTTATACCGCAGGCATAACCGCTCTTTTTACTTTCCTGCCTCACGCTGGCGTATAGTTTGTTACCTTCGCCTCCAGTACACCCAGCCACTGACCAGAAGCAGAACACCGCTCAGCACCGCCAATTTCATCGGGGTTATGATCTCCCCAGAATTCCAGCTTGTATCCGATACCCCAGATAAAAAACGCCAGACCTGAAGCCACAATTCCCCACTTAAGGAGAAACAAGAGCACGTTGTCCAGCATACCTGGCGGATCGCGCCAGGTGATAACCAGCGCAATCAGGGCACAGATTGCCACCCCGGCATAGTACGCCGTGCCTCCCAACATCTCCGGCGCCGCGTAATGTATGACCAGCGTAAACAGGCCATTTAACAGCGCGACCAGTATCCAGTATCTCATCTCTAAATTATCCCTTTTAAGCACCCTGCCGACCGTATTCTGGCAGGATATGATATCAGACTCAGTGAGGCGACTTTCCCCGAAAATAATCCGGTCGCACCGTCAGTTCCCGCTCAATGAGTTCATCTGCAAACAGGGGCGCGATCCTGTTAACACGACGCGCCAGATTCCGTCGCCGCGTGGCCGCCTTTCGCTCATCGCTCCAGCGCCTGATCGGCCGTTCATACAGAAAATCAACGCAGACAGCATATCCGGCTCCTG
The DNA here is from genome assembly GCF_013030945.1 of Streptomyces morookaense. Lineage (GTDB taxonomy): Bacteria > Actinomycetota > Actinomycetes > Streptomycetales > Streptomycetaceae > Streptomyces > Streptomyces morookaensis. Next base: position 1,710 of record NZ_JABBXF010000124.1, read on the forward strand.
CCACCCACAGTGACATCACGGACTCAGGGGCTGGCTTCCCGGCCTCCACCACTTCTGACGCCAGTTCAGGTTCACCGGGACAGGGACCGGGACGCTTCCAGCGCAGCGAGTAACGCCACTTCATACCTGACTCCGCGCTGTCAGCTTGTTGGGTACCATCCAGCGCTCCAGCTGCCGGACAGATCCCGGACTTTCCCTTGCCAGCGCATTCGTTTCAGCCATCACCGTCCAGAAAGGCTGACTCTCCATCGTCCAGCGCTCCATTGGCTCCAGTGACGGGAAACGCTCGCTCCAGCGCCAGAACATCTCTTCCAGGTCGTACTGGCGCAGTTCAGTCCCCGACCAGCGTGCGCTCCAGCTGCTGACCGTTTCAGGCGTATGGAATGCCAGCTCAATCTCCGCCTGCCCCGCCAGCGCCTGGTACGCCTGCTCACGCTGGCACCGTTCTTTGTGACGCTGTCGGGTGTATTTTTCATCCCGCAGGGCGTCCTGACAGCGAACCCGCTCGGTCTGCTGAAAGGCCACCTCCGGAAAGAGGCGCTGACCCGCACCAACGGGAAGCGGCAGCCAGCAACGCGTCCCGCGACTTTCAATCAGCGCATCGATGGCACTGAGCCAGCTGTCCCTGCTGCCCCGCAGCTCCCGCGCCGTCAGCACCGGCGCAAAATGATGGATTTCCCTGATAGTGATGCGCGTGCTGCCCGTGAGCCGCCGGAAAAAGGCGCTGGCATACGGATACATCGTGGACACCGCGCCGCGCGACCGCCGGCGTTCAACCTCCGCGATGGCCTCCATCGCGGCGCGTCGCTCAGGGCTGAAGGGAACCAGTGACAGGTTTGCAGGTATCATGCCGCGCCCTCCGCTGCCAGAATACTGATGATGCTGGCCTGACTGTATCCGTCCGCATCGAGACGCGCCGTCAGGCTGACGGTGTGGCTGACAAGCTCCGGCTGGTAGCCGCTCAGGGTACGAATGACGGAGAACGGGCGACCGCTGGCGGGCACGAACACCACCATCCACGCCGGACTGATGGCACCAGGACTGCACACCGCAATATGGTAATTGCCGTGCGAGGGGGTAAAGCGTATCTGTACGGGGAAGAAGCCGCCGAACTCGCTGCGGTACTCGCCGTTCACATCCCAGTTTTCAGGGCAGGACAGGTCACGCATGACGGCGTGGGTCAGTTCGCGGCGGAAGTCTTCGCCGCTGTCCCGCCAGTCCTCAAACTCATCACAGGACATCGTTTTCAGTACATCGGGGGTCAGAATAGTGCGCATGGGTATCTCCTTATCGCCGCCCCGCAGGGCGGCGCTCCGTTATCAGGCGGCGTGTGCCGTGTTGGTGGTGTCGTTGTCAGGGCTGTCGGTATCTGAAGCCGCGTCGTCTGCACCGGATTCACCCGCTGACTCCGGTCCTTTGAGCCATGCCGGAACCCAGCGGGTGTGCTGCATAAAGTGCTCCGCATGCGCTGCAGCATCGCCCTTCTTCATCTTCTCCGCGTCACCCGCCGCGCCCGTCAGCCCCGCCTCTTTCAGGGAGGCGACAATCTGCGGATGTTTCAGGCTGCCGAAGTAGTTGTCCTTCGTCGGCTGCCACCAGTCGCGCAGGTGGAAGCCGATTGCCGCCTCGACCGCATCGAGGGTACTGCGCGAGGTGTGCCCCATATCGCGGGTCTGCACCCCGTCAACGGAACAGGCCGTGCAGAAGGCCATCAGCGACATCAACACCCCGCCGTCAAGGGCAAAGAAGGTGGTGAAGTCCTTCTCCCACCCTTCCGGCAGCAGGGCTTTCAGCCTTGCCCGTTCGGTCATCAGGATGTTAAACGCTGCGCCATCCTTACCGGACGGGGCGTTCTCCGTCAGGCTGCCGTGAGATACAGTGAGGCTGATACGGAACGGATGCGTCGTGGTCAGGCAGCCCGAGAAGACGCAGGTACACATGCGCCAGACCATCAGCGCCACCGCCTTTTCGGGCTGCTGCATCAGCGCCGCCTGGACTGCCAGCGTACGTTCGGAGGTCATTTTCGTGAGCAGCGGAACACTGATCCCCTCTGCGGCGTCGGGCTGGTGTGAGGTGAATGGCACCGTTACGCTGCTGGTTACGGTTTCTTCAGGCATATCCGCTTTCAGGCGCACACCGCGCTGCACGTACACCTGCCCTTCGTACAGGCTGACCATCACTCCCGCGCCTGACTTCATGTCGTCAGTCCACGCGCTGGCTTCTGCCGCCGCCTGAATGGCGAGGATGTCCGCTTCGATCGCATCTGACTCGTCGCAAACGCTGTCATATGTATCGTACTGCTCCCGCAGCGCACCAAGACGCTGCTGCTGCTCAGGGGTGTACACCGGATCGGGTTCAGCAGGCTGCACGAACTCCTTACCGTCTTCGCCGTGGTACCAGATGCGGGCTGCGCGTCCGCGACTCCATGCCCAGCCCTCCCGCTGCTGAATGTCCTGCGCGATACGCTCCAGCTTTTCCTGCACCAGACGCTCAACCAGCACGCTGTCAGCCGTACCGTCGCCCTCGTCCTGGCTGAACAGATCTTCACGGACGTAACCCCCTGCCGCCTCGTAGGCATCGCGCCCGATAAAACGAAATTTGGCGTTGTCGGTGCGCATCTCGGTTTCGGTAATAGCGCGTTTAATCAGGTGTGCGGGCGCGTTTGACTAGCTGGCCTTCACGTTTTCGAATACCTCGACCTGACGGGCAGGATCGTCCTCGAGACAGAGCGCCTGACACTGCTCAACGGTCAGTTCGTCCTGTGCAAGCTTCTCCATCAGGGAGGGGGCGAGGTTTGCCAGCTTCAGCATGCGCTGCACGTGACGGGAGCCGAAGCCGAGCGCGTCGCCAGTCTGCGCGGGGGTTTTGCCCTGCCCTGCCAGCGTACGGAAACCTGCAATCTGCTCGGCGGGATGCATGGCGGCGCGCTGCTCGTTCTCGGCGACGGAGGCAAGGGCGGCAATGTCGTCGGAAACACGCTTCACCATAACGGTATGGTCAGCAGCGAGACGCCCTTCCTGCGCCAGCAGTTGCAGGGCAGTTAATCGGCGGCCACCTGCGGCCACGCCGGATTGTCCGTCCGCGAGGGTGTGAACAATAAGGTTCTGCAGCAGTCCGAGCGTCTCGATGGAGTCGGCCAGACCGCGAACGCTGTCCACGGAATAGGGGATGGAGCGCACGTTCAGCGGGGATTTAACGAGATCGGACAGCGGAACGTACTCGACCGCAGCGGCCTCAAGGGCGATCTTCAGGGCAGCCTCCTGTGCCTTCGTAATTTTTTTGCTGCTCGCTTTTTTGGGTGCTTTTGCTTTAACATCGGTTACTGACATAGTTGATACCTCACTGATTGATGATTGTCCGGCCCTGCGGAGTTACCGCTCCGGCAGGGCACCTTCTTATTTACTGCTGTTTACGAATACCGTAACGTTCGATGTAACGGTTGAGCCATTTCCCGGTATCCGCTTCAAAATTCCACGCGCGCCAGACCATTACGCCGTTCTGACGAACGACCAGACGAAAATGTGTACCCTGATCGTCCTCAATTGCCACGTTGGTGTACTGCGCCGCAACGACCTCAGCCTGTTCGCGGGTAAAGGTGTCGTCGGGTAAAACCGCCAGCGCCTCGCTCATGTTGCCCCTCCTTCTGAACCTGTTTTGCTTTTAAAAAACCATCACCCGTTGAGTTGCCGGGGCCGCGGTTTTGACGTTTTGCGGGGACCTGCTGAACGCCCACGCTGGTTGTTACCTTCACCCGTTTGAGAGCCGTTCGCCGCAGGGGCGTAAACCAGCGCGGGCGATGGCGGATGTCCGGGGCGCGGTTTACCGCGTGCCATTTACCCTGGACAGCTGACAGCGGCTGTGCTTGTCTCAGCCCCGGCGAAAGGACTCAAAAGGGTGAAAAAACCAGGCAAGGAATGAGCAGGAACCCGCCGCAACGACGGAAAGCGCGGGCGCGAAACGGCGTTGCCCCTTACAGCCCGGCGGCCGTTGATTTTCGCCGGGGTGCAGGGAGCGCAGGCCACGGCGCGACAGAGGCGGCGCATCCTGATAAGGATGCTGCAAGCCCTGGTGTTGCGTCATGGGATGGAAGCCCGAAGGGCGGAGACGGTTTACCGGCTCCGTTCACGACAGCCCGCCCGGACGCCCGCAATGAAAACGGGAACGGGCAGAAAACAGAAAACGGGAGGATAAGAATGGATTACATGCGGCTAAAATGATGGCTGACGATCATCCAGCTTGATGCCAGCCGGGAACATCAGGAGCGAAAATGCTTTTCTTTTCTGTACTGCACAACGCTATACCAGGCCGAAGCCAGGAAAGCAAAAACGGTGATCAGCACTCTTAATTCGTCCCCCGGTTCCTTCCCCTTCAGCATCAACATTATGATGATGCCGGCAACGATAATCCATGCAACGCCACCTCAGAGACGCAGTTTATCCGCCGCGACATTAATCAGGATAAAAGCAACGGCCAAGATTCCCCCCCATAGAGCCGGTACAGGCTGAAACGGAATAAACAACAGGTTAATACCGGTTAAAAGAGTCACGGCCGCAAACATCAGAGACATACGCATAAAATTTCCTCCCTGGACACACTGACTATAAGAATCACTTCTGCTGCTCATCTCCGGGTTTATGATATTCGGGCGCATTTGCGCGCGGCAGCTGCTGACTGTTCTGCCGATGAACGTCAAGCCGTTCACGGAAATACTGGCGAAGATGTTCAGGCTGTTCCCGTTCAGCCAGCTCCGGCACCACGGGCCTGTTCATCCTTTCCTGCCAGGCAACGGCAGCGGCGACTTTATCGACCGAGACCTTATCCTGATCTTCTTTTGAGAAAGAGGCGATATTCCACTTCGACATATGCATCACCGGTCTGCTTTACAGGAAGATATCCCTGATAATACGCACATTCCCGGGCAACAGCGACTGACAATGGAGAGGAGAGTGCGCGGCGCCGCAGGCGCGGCGAAGTTTCTCTCCGGCAGGCGCAGCCTGCCCGGTTTTTCGCGCGGGCTGACAGGCGCCCTCCGGCCCGGACGCCTGCCATCATACTTACTGGCCTTTTCCACCCTGTAAGATGAAATGACCGCCGATGTACACGGCACACTGACAGGTCATGTATTCGCAGATTTCATCCATCACCTGCGCGGTGGTCAGTTCCCGCTGACCGGCATCACGTCGGCGGGCATTAATCAGGGCTTTGTACTGTCGCAGGATCTCGCGGGTTTCCGGTGCAAGTTTCATACGTTTTCTCCTTAACCGGCGGGTTTGCCCGCCGGACATTAATCAGTTGCTGAAGACATAGCCGTCATGGAACACATAACCGCTGCTGAACAGGTCACGCGCCCAGGCTTCAAAATCGAAATAGCTGCGCAACGGCTCCGGCACCTCATTTAACAGGCCGTTGTCCTCCACCATCTCCCGCGCATAGTCTTCCTCGCTTTCCGCCTCGCCGCGGTACGCATCATCAAACGCGTCATAGTCACATTCGCCGGTATACTCCGCCCAGGCGATAAAAGCGGCTTCCCTGCCCTCTTCTTCGGCGCGTTTGTAAGCGGCGATAAAATCCCAGTCAATGGAGCATTCAGAGACGAACTGCGACGGGATACCTTCCCAGTCCTGAAACATAAACTCGGCATCCCATTCATCGGCATGCAGCGCCTGACAGGCCTCGTAAAAATCCTCCCTGCCGTCAAATTCCGTCAGATCAAACCATTTGCCGAAAATGCTGCCGCAGTTGTATTTGTGATACGTGCCCACGTAAACAGCGGGTGTGGTGGTTGTAGTGCGCATAAAAAATCCTCCCTAGTCGATGTCGTCTGAGTTCCGGCTTACGCCGTGCCGACACGACAGCCGGGCGAAAAGCGGAGGATGCAAGGGCGTCACCGAAGCCGCAGCGCAGTAAAAAAGCAGGAGCAGGCTGGACGGTTTGACGGCGAAAACTGAGCCGGAAAACGACGGGAAGACGGCGGATAACGTATGAAATAAACTGCGACCGGGTGAAGGTGACGGCGTTTACGCTTCCCTTGCATCAGCCGCGGCCCGGCTACAGTAGAGGCACGGCGTTTGCCGCAGGCCGCACGGGACGTTACTCAACGCGAAGCCGGAACAACGTGGAGGAAGAGCCGTAAAAGCGGAGCCGGCGACATCCTTATCCTTCGTGCCAGATTCAGGGGGCCGCCGCCCCCTGCTGTTCGCTAAACTGGCCGGATTGCTGACAGGGCATTGCGGACAAGACTGATTTCTGCACGCGCTTCTGCCATGACCTCATGTAACAGGGTTAAATCCATCCACCGGCGCGGAGGCTCGCCCGGAATACGCAGCACATCGCACATCTGGCCACATGCCAGGATTTGATCCACTTTGTCGCTGATAACAAAGAACTCGACGCTACTGTAGCGTGCCCCTTTGTTCAGGATGGCATCGAGCACCACCGGCAAATTGTCATCATCGTCCAGCCAGCAGGGCATATCATTTTCCTTCACAACCAGACGGAAGTTTCGGGTCTGGCGATAAAACAGCGTTTCCCCGCGCGTGTTCAGTGCCGCCTTTATCCGGCGCGCATCCTCCCATACCTGCCGGGATACATCCCGCACGGCGCGGGACAGGCAATCCGTTACAGCCTGAATCTCCGGCTCCGTCAGCCATTCCCCGGCCCAGGGGAAAGCTATCTGTGTTCCGTCCTCCGGAAGCTGCGGCGCGTCGGCATAGCGGCTGCCGGATAAAATAATCTGCGCTGGCGTCCCGGATATTTTTGTCATGGCACTTTGCAGATCTGCGGGTACGTCACCGGTACAAAGCAAAGGCAGCAGATGAACAATATTTGCCGCATCCAGACGGACATAAATGCTTATCCAGCCCGGTTTATTGACCGGATCACGCTGATCAACATCGGTATGGTCAGGCCATCCATAATCAGCAATCAAATCGCGCGCACGGCGCATAACAAGGGCGTTTAACGTGGTGGTTTCCTGCATAATGGGTTCCTCTGAACGGGGTCAGTACACGCCGCCCGGGCGGCGTGTTGATTTCATTTTTTCAGTAAGGCGCGAACTTTCGCCGCATCAGCCAGGCGACGGGTAACGCTTTCCGGGACCGGATGATTGCAGTCACGGGCGGTCCATTCTCTGTGCCATAACGCCTGTTCGGCAGTGGTCAGCAGGGTTTCAAGCAGGTCCGCCGGCACCATCACCGCCGGAACGGCCTCTTTCACCTGTTCAATCAGATCCATCACCGCACCGGCAGACACGCCCGACTCAAGCCGTTGTTCCTCCGGAATGGCGTCCATACGCGCCAGTACCGCCCTTGTGTCCTGCTCCGAAACGGCATATTCCATTCCGTCGGCCAGTGCTTCGATATCCGCCGGGGACCAGACAATGAGGTTCAAAGGGGTTTCTGCGGGATACTGCTCACGCAACAAGCGGCAGAGGGTTTCACAGGTTCCGTACATGTTTTTCTCCTTAGTCCTTAAAGCAGGCATCCAGCTCAAGCATTTCGTTGTATGCCGCCATAAACAGGGCATTGATGCGAAAAAGGGTCTGACGGGTCAGGCGTTCGGCCAGCACATCAGAGTCAAAGCGATAGCGGTGCTCCATCCCGTTCAGCGTCGCCCGCAGGTCACACATGCTGTTGGCGACTTCCGCCACTTCTGCGCGGAGTTTTTCGTGTCCTGCATAGTTCATTACGCGGCCTCCGGGAACTCGTCGTTAGCGGCCGGGTACTGCATGGCGCGCCGGACGGCGGCCAGACGCTGCTGTCCGGCCCGGTGATACTGCTCAAGCAATTCAATACCGATGTAACGACGGCCAGCCTGGAGGGCGGCCACGCAGGTGGAGCCACTGCCGGCAAAGGGGTCGAGCACAATCGCGCCGGGATGTGTGAAGGACTCAATCAACGGTTGCAGGCTGGTTACGGGTTTTTCGGTCGGGTGGTGCCGGTTGCCTGAATATTTCCACGCAATTACGTCATTCAACGGGTTTTGCGGCAGGGGCGGACGGCCTTTTGCAAGGATGTAGGCGCATTCGTGGCGATAGCCCACATATGCGGCCTTCGATGTGTAGGTTTTGGTAAACACCAGGTGGCCGACAACGCTGAATCCCGCATTTTTCCAGGCGGCCATAAAGCGATCGACGCGGTTCCAGCCGTAGAAGCTCACCATCAGCGCGTCTTTTTTCAGCACGCGATACATCTCATGGCAGGCGGGTTGCAGCCATTCATCAGTTTTATCGCCGGCGATGGTACGCCCCTGACGGTCACGAAAACCGACGAGATATGGCGGGTCGGTGAGAATGAAATCGACAGCATTATCCGGAAAGCCGGACATGATATGGACGCAATTACCCTGGATAAATCGGGACATAGTAGTTCTCCTTTCTCAAAGCGGCGCCAGTTACGCCGTGCCGATACGACAGCCGGGCGAAAAGTGGAGAATGCAGGGGCGGTGCCGCAAGCCGCAGCGCAGTGAAAAAGCCCACGCTGGCTGGACGGTTTGACGGCGAAAATTGAGACGGAAAACGACGGGAAGACAGCGGGTAAAGCCTTTGAAATAAACTGCGACCGGGTGAGGACACCGGCAGAGCGAACCCTTGCATTCGAAGCGGCCCGGCTACAGTAGCGGCACGGCGGCCACACGATGGCAGGAACCTGAAAAACGGCCTATTTTCTGAACTGATGAAAACACAGATTTCGCATGCGAAATCTACACCGGAGAAACGATAATGTGCGGTCGGTTTACGCAGTACAACTCCCGCGAGGAGTACCTGGCCTTTCTCGGAGAAGAAGCAGAACGGGACATCCCGTATGATCCGGAGCCCGTCGGCCGCTACAACGTTGCGCCCGGAACCCGTGTATTACTGCTGAGTGAACGCCGCTCGCAGCTGCATCTTGATCCTGTTCACTGGGGTTATGCGCCGGAGTGGTGGAACAAGCCCGCTCTCATCAACGCCAGAAGTGAAACTGCGGCCGGCAGCCGGATGTTCAGGCCACTCTGGGAGCACGGACGGGCCATTGTTTTTGCTGACGGCTGGTTTGAGTGGAAACAGCAAAACGGCGTGAAACAGCCGTTTTTCATTTACCGTAAGGACGGAAATCCGCTCCTGCTCGCTGCCATCGGGAAACCACCTTTTGAGAACGGCAATGACCAGGAAGGATTCCTGATCGTCACGGCCGCTGCGGATGAGGAACTGCTGGACATTCACGACCGGCGACCACTCGTGTACTCACCGGATGCCGCACGTAAATGGCTCAGCGAAAACACAACCGGTAAAGAGGCGGAAGACATTGCCCGTGAGGGCAGTCTTCCCGCCGAAGATTTCACATGGCACCCCGTCAGCCGGGCTGTTGGCAATCCCGGGAACCAGGGCCGGGAACTTATAGAGCCACTGACTTAGCAGACGGTGAGATACCCGGCATCGACTCACAGGGTTATGCACCGTTTCTGTGGATAACCCACTGCCTGTTTTATCTGCCAGAACAATAACCTGGCAGGAACAGGAAAAATTCTCCTTGCAGGACGGGAAATATCTTAAATAACACTGTATGTAAAAACAGGTATTTTAAGAGGTATGCCATGATCCTTTTTGTCACTCCCGCATCAGAGCCAGCACTGTCCACCGCACCACTTTTCACAGAGCGCTGTCCGGCTGGTTTTCCGTCACCGGCCGCGGACTATACCGAAGACGAACTGGATCTGAACGCCTACTGTATCCGTCGCCCCAGCGCGACCTACTTTGTCCGGGCCATTGGCGATTCGATGAAAGATATGGGCCTGCACTCCGGCGATCTCATGGTTGTCGACAAAGCTGAAAAACCCATGCAGGGGGATATTGTCATCGCGGAAACAGATGGCGAATTCACCGTTAAGCGCCTGCAGCTTAAACCCCGTATCGCCCTGCTGCCGATGAATCCCGCCTACCCCACTCTTTATCCGGAAGAACTGCAGATATTCGGCGTGGTGATGGCATTCATACATAAGACGCGGGGTACGAATTGATGTTCGCTTTGGCTGACGTCAACAGCTTCTACGCCAGCTGTGAGAAAGTATTTCGTCCGGACCTGCGTAACAGGCCCGTTGTGGTGCTCAGTAACAATGATGGCTGCGTCATCGCGCGCAGTGCCGAAGCGAAACGGCTGGGTATTAAAATGGGCGTCCCCTGGTTCCAGCTGAAGACGGCACAATTCCCGGAGCCGGTCATCACGTTCTCGTGCAATTACGAGCTCTATGCGTCTATGTCGAACAGAGTTATGTCTCATCTCGAAGAACTGGCGCCGCGCGTGGAGCAGTACAGCATCGACGAGATGTTTCTGGATATCCGCGGTATAGACAGCTGCATCAATTATGAGGACTTCGGCCGGCAGCTGCGCGAGCACGTGCGCTCCGGTACGGGGCTGACAATCGGCGTCGGGATGGGGCCGACCAAAACGCTGGCTAAAAGCGCACAATGGGCGTCTAAGGAATGGCGGCAGTTTGGGGGCGTGCTTGCTCTGACTTCAGGCAATCCAAAGCGAACGGATAAACTGCTCTCACGACAGCCGGTGGAAGAAATCTGGGGAGTAGGTCGCAGGATCTCAAAAACGCTTAATACGATGGGCATCACTACGGCACTGCAGCTGGCGCGCGCGAACCCTGTATTTATCAGGAAGAATTTCAGCGTTGTGCTGGAGAGAACCGTCCGTGAACTCAACGGAGAAAGCTGTATTTCGCTTGAAGAAGCGCCGCCGCCAAAACAGCAGATTGTCTGCAGCCGGTCCTTTGGGGAGCGTGTCACGACGTATGAAGCCATGCGCCAGGCAGTTTGTCAGTATGCTGAGCGTGCAGCTGAAAAACTGCGCGGCGAGCGACAGTTCTGCAGGCACATTGCTGTATTTGTGAAGACGTCACCGTTCGCGGTGAACGAACCGTATTACGGGAATGTGGCCAGTGAGAAGTTGATGACTCCCACGCAGGATACCAGGGACATCATAGCCGCAGCGGTGAAAGCACTGGATCGGATCTGGGTGAATGGCCATCGATATGCAAAAGCGGGTTGCATGCTCAATGATTTCACTCCTACCGGGGTTTCGCAGTTGAACCTGTTCGATGATACTCAGCCCCGAAGCAACAGTAATCAGCTGATGAAAGTCATGGACGGTATTAACCATTCCGGTCTGGGGAAAGTATGGTTTGCGGGACGAGGTATCGCACCTGAGTGGCAAATGAAACGGGAGATGCTTTCACCGGCCTATACAACTCGCTGGTCTGAACTGCCAGTAGCGAAATTATGAGTCACGAAAAGGTTGAAAAACTTGGTGATTTCAGTGTGAAAGAATTTAAAATTTTCCTTTACAATCATAATAATAACATTGAAATCGGCATGGTGAAAAACATAAAAAAAGGATGCTCTCCGGCATCCTTTTCCCTTACTCACTTGACTCAGGAAGTCTTTTCAGAATACGTTTTATTGCATCATCAATCTCCGACTGTGCCTCAGCGGAAATGCGGGAAAACTCATAAACAACCAGTCGCTTCTTTGAATCAGTTTTCTTTCTGGCAAACTGATTGCGATCTGAAAATTCTCTCAGCTTCTCAGTTTGAACCGTTCTGGTAGGGCGGGTTGTCAACGATTTGCTCTCAACCCTGATAGCCGCCAGAATTTTGCTTTTATCAATTGCCGGATAATCTGGCATGGTCTTCAACCGATGTTGAACTTTTTCCATCAGTTCTGTTACGGATGTTTGCTTGTTGTTTGCTTCTTCAGCCAGTTTTAGCAAAAACTGATAATCCGACAAAGAAATATCATTTATCACCGGGAATACTGCAACCATTTCATCTGGCACTGCTGCGGCCTGAAACGCGCGAGTCACTTTCGCCGGAGAGAGATTCTCTTTCAACGCAATCTCTTCTTTCGTCATGCTAGTTCCATAGGTGACTTCAAGTCGTTTCCCCAACTCTCGAAGGCTATGTTCTCTAGCTGTCTGGATATCTTGCGCTAACTGCCGTGCATCGGCGAGTGATATATCATCTTTAGTTACTAGGATTTCGAATTTAACGTTATTAAATATGCAGGCGGCACGGCGTCGGGTCCCATCTAATATCTCAATTCGTCCATTAACCTCCCGTCCAATAGCCGGGAAGAATTGCTGCAGCTTTATCGTCCGGGAAATATCACTAACGGACTCACGCGTAAGCATAGCCTGATCTCGTCCATTGACCGATGCATCAACGAACGTCTTTGATTCAATCTCTCCGCTTAATACAACCGTTTTGACAAATTTGGCCTGCTTGCCGGATTTAAGAGTAAACGTTTTGACATCTCCGTCACCTTCAAGCATACGGGCAAACTCTGAATTGCTATTACCGAGAACTCGCCCACGAGCTAAAACCTTTTTCATTTAGACTCTCCCCGGATGTATTCAATGCGGTCAAAAACTGCTTTCGTAAACCGTTCTGCTTCAGTACGTGCCTTTTTCAACGCTTCAGCACTACCAGGGTATGAAACAGGGTTAGCACTAATAATAGTGTCAAAAGATTCACCACATCGTTCGAATCCATCCAAACGTGGCAGTGACGAGTCCAGAATATTACTTGCATACACTTCGCGGGCCAGGCTATGCGAAGTTTCGTGATCACGCTTATTAGTCATTTTTGACATGAAACCGATACTCGCGCTCAGGCGTGGTTCCACACCTTCGTCTTCAAGACGCTCCAGCATTTCAGGCAAACGTGTCAGATATTTAAGGGTTGAATGGAAATCAACCTGTGCCGGTGGAGTAGGGGTCAGAAGCAAATCACTCGCTGCCAGACCATTCAGAAGGAACGGATCAAGATGGGGGCCAGTATCTATGAAGACAAAATCATAGTCACCAGCGATACGGTCAATAATTGTTTTCCTGAGGACTTCAGAAGGTTTAAGTCCTGGTAAATGTTCTGCTACTAAAGACTCCCACTGGCTCGCCACAAAGCCGTCATCAATAGAAGCAGGGATGACATCAACACCAGGAATAATGGTGGGGCGAATAACTGCTTCTCGCAATGTTTCAACATCGAGATCATTCAGCATTGCCTGAGCAGCTGTTTCAAGGACTGTACCAATGCTATGGGTGTGATCCAGGAACATAGTACTGGAGGCCTGTGGGTCGAGGTCTATTACAAGGATGCGAAGATCATGCCGCAGCAGGTCCTGATGTACACGCAACGCATGTGCAAGAGTAACTGTACTGACTGTTTTTGATACACCACCTTTAAGGTTTACAACGAAAATAACGTAGGGTTCTTTATGGATATCGCGATATTTAGGTATCTGTCGGTGGGCGTAGATATCGATAACATTCTTTATCGTCAGAGCATATTGTTCGACGTTACCAATCTGCTTTTTATTAAATATATAGCCGTCTTCTTCCATTTCTTTCATGGCCAGTTCTACGATACGCCGGCTCAGCTTTGGTAGTTTTGCGACAGCGTTACGAGTATATGTCTGATGATAATCTGTCAGATTAAATTCTTTCCTTTGTTCCTCAATATCCCTACTCATAGCCTGAAGTAAAGCGCTTGCTCTAAGAGCTATGGTACCCACACTACCGTAATCGCGTTTCATTTTTGTCCCCTAAAGATGGAATCCTTGCACATTGATGGCGTAGAAGCTCACGCCATTGTACACAATAAATAATAACGTACAACATATAATGATACGACATTAAATTATTGTACGTTAATACCTACCTATCACGTAGCTCAAAAAGACAACTGAGGCTGTACTCAAAGAAAAAACCGTGAGTCTGTTCAGAGCTTGCATCTGAGCAGGCGAGGGGTTGGACAAGCTCCGTGGGCGCGTCAGCCTGTCACATTGGGGTATGCTCTATATATACCACCCGAAAAAATACCGGCGAATATTATTGTTACCACATAAGTGATACCATCATAAGCAAGACCACTTAAAAGTTACCAGAAGGACAAAATATGTTCGTTTTTGGTTACCTCCGGGCATCCACTTCAGAGCAGAATGCCAGCCGGGCAAAAAATGCACTGAAGGCATTTGCAAACCAAAATGGCCACCGTATTGCTGGCTGGTATATCGACAATGTCTCCGGTACGACAATGAACCGTCCTGAACTGATCAGGCTTCTTGGTGATGCGGAACCTGGTGATGTGATTCTCATTGAACAGGTCGACAGGCTTACTCGACTGGATGATGCAGGCTGGGAGACACTCAGAAAGCAAATCACCGACAAGCAGCTGGCCATCGTCAGTCTTGATTTACCAACCAGCCATCTGGCGCTATCCAGCACAGTAAGTGATGACTTCACCCGAAGCATGCTGAAGGCCGTAAATGGCATGATGCTGGATATGCTCGCCGCTATTGCCAGAAAAGACTACGAAGACCGTCGACGTCGCCAGGCAGAGGGAATCTGTAAAGCGAAAACTGAAGGAAAATACCGGGGCAGGGTGGCCGATGCACAGAAACATGAACTGATACGTACTCTGCGTCTGGCCCACGGAAAATCACTGCGTGAAACAGCCCGCCTGGCTGGCGTATCAAAGATGACAGTAATCAGGGTCTGTAACGGCAATCATAAGCAGGATACTGATTGACGATACTTATTCACGTTAGGTTCAGAACAAACAATTAAGCTTATGGAGCGAATATGGCTGAAAGAATATCTCAAAGAGAACAGGAGTTGTTGGAGGAATTCCTTTGTACTGTTCTGGATGATTTCAGTAAAGGCAGTATAACCCACCATCAGGCTGTCAGCGGTATCGCGACATTATATACAGCTGCCACAGAAGGACGGAGAGAAGAGGCTTTAGAATATCTGAGAGAGGGAAGAAAGTTGCTAAGGCAGTAATTGATGATGAGTAAAGATGGTTTAGGAAGGGGACCGAACCACCCCGGAACGGTCCCCTGAAGGAATGGCAATTCCGTTCACCGCCAATATTAGCTTTTCCCGGGCTGTGATAACATCTCCGGGTCATTTTTCAGAGCCCAGGACTGATGAAGAAGAAACCAGGTACACCCACACCCCATGACGCGACATTTCGCCAGTTCCTGGCGAATCCCGATGTCGCCCGTGACTTCATGATGTTACATCTCCCGGCTGAATTACGCGCGCTGTGCGATTTGACCACGCTGAAGCTGGAGTCCGGTACCTTCGTTGAGGACGACTTACGTCAGTACGTCAGCGACATTCTCTGGAGCATGAAAACCACCACCGGCGATGACGGGTACATCCATCTGCTTCTGGAACACCAGAGTTCGGCGGATAAAAATATGGCCTTTCGTCAGCTCAGATATGCTGTCGCCGCCATGCAACGTCATCTTGAAGCGGGTCATAAAAAACTGCCGCTGGTCATCCCGGTTCTGTTTTACCACGGCAGCCGGAGTCCGTACCCGTTCTCCACGAACTGGCTGGATTGTTTCAGTAACCCGGAACAGGCCGGAAAAGTATACACGACAGGATTCCCGCTGGTTGATGTCACCGTCATCGATGATGATGAGATAATGAACCACAGACGGATGGCCGCACTGACCCTGCTGATGAAACATATCCGCCAGCGGGACATGATGGAACTGCTGGACAGGCTACCCCGGGTAATGGTGGAATGGATTTCCCCCGAACAGGTGCGCGTTCTGATAAACTACATGGTAAATGCAGGTGAAGCGCCTGCACCTGAATTTATGCGGGCGCTGGCAGAGCGTCTGCCGCAAC
Organism: Streptomyces morookaense; assembly: GCF_013030945.1. Lineage (GTDB taxonomy): Bacteria > Actinomycetota > Actinomycetes > Streptomycetales > Streptomycetaceae > Streptomyces > Streptomyces morookaensis. The sequence goes on from NZ_JABBXF010000124.1 coordinate 17,393, forward strand.
ACGAGGATGAACTGATGACCATCGCACAACAGCTTGAACAGATTGGCATCGAGAAGGGCCTGCAGCAGGGTCTGCAGCAGGGCCTGCAGTTAGGTGAACAACGCGGTATTGAAAAAGGCGAGCGCGAAGCCACCCTTAAAATTGCACGAACCATGCTGCAGAACGGAATTGACCGCAATACCGTCATGAAAATGACCGGTCTGACTGAAGACGAACTAGCGCAGATCCGCCACTAATCCCCCTTTCCTGGCACTCCCTGTCCGGCCATCAGAGAATACTGGTGGGGCAGGGAGGCACCAGACTCAGGCTCTGCCTGCCAGCCACAGCGATTAAACACCTTCATCACCCCCACTACGTTACCCGTCAGACGTGCTGTAAGCGGATTTATCTGTCGGCCGCTGTCGTCAAAAGCGACATCGAGGTTGGCCCGTGAGAGATAAATGCCGTTCACGCCCGCACTGAGCGCCACAGCATTTCGGCCTGACCATTCCCGATCGCTCAGCAGACGGTAGTTCCAGTGCATATCTTTCGCTGTTTCCAGAGCATACGTCAGCCGGAACAGGTCGTTCTGCTCGGACAACTCGCCGGTGCAGGAACGCCAGAGGTAATTCAGCTTGCTGGCCAGCTTCGCGCTGACGCCCAGCTGGCGCCTCTGTTTCAACAGCCACTCGATGTCCGGATTTATCTCCCGGGGGAAACGCCGTTGCTTCAGCGCAGTCGCCAGCCAGCGGATGAGAAAGAGATTTTCCTGTGCCGGCGAGAGAACGCCACCCTCCTGCCTGGCCAGCGCAAGCGCCACCAGGGCACACCATGCCAGATGGCCCGATTTTTCTGTCAGCGTCACGGCTTCTCCCGCAAGTCAGAAAAATGATGTAATTCATCCAGCATAATCAGCACACGTCGGCCCGTCTTACGGGGAAACATTCGCCGCATCTCACGCGTCAGCTGCTTCTTCTCCCATCCGTAAGGGAAAATAATGTTGTATTCATTTCTCTCAGCGTAAATATCAGGGCCCGCGACGATACGCGCTACCTCCTTATTCAGACGTTCGCCTCGCCAGCCATAAGCCGCCAGTCGCTTACGGATACGTGCAATGGGAAAACGTTTATCGGAGTGACGGGGGAAGAGTAACGTCCCGTCCTCATTTCGTTTGACGCCAAACATATCCAGAGACTGCTCGATCACCACTGTTCTCGTGGGAAAATGCTCACGCATAGTTTTCATCATATTTTCCATTCCAGACTCCTGAATTAATACCTGCAGCTGTCTGACCAGCCAGAGAGCAGCGTTATCTCCCTGCGCCATCATTCATTTCACACTGGATCTCACGCCAGTATCCGGCAATATTGTTTACCACCCGAGCCGTCATAACTGCGTCAGTGACGGCGGAGTGTGCCTCCCCGGCCCAGCTCAGCCCAGCCTGACTGACAGCGCCGGAAAGCGATATGGTACCGTAGCGATTGGTGGGGCCGTAATACCCCGCTGCAAGTCGCATGGCGCAGTACACCGTCAGAGAGTCCAGCCAGCTGGCACGGTCGTTATGCGCTGCCGCTGTCTGCTTCAGAATGCGCGTATCAAACTCAGCATTGAAAATAACCAGCGGGCGCCGGCCGATATGGTGCTGCAGCTGCTGCGCAATATCGGGCCACGATGGCGCACTGACCAGATCATCGTCACTGATGGAAGGTGCGAACAAGTTCCTGATATGAGATCATCATATTCATCCGGAGCGCATCCCAGAGGGACATCATGAGCCATCAACTCACCTTCGCCGATAGTGAATTCAGCACTAAGCGCCGTCAGACCCGAAAAGAGATTTTCCTCTCCCGCATGGAGCAGATTCTGCCATGGCAGAATATGACCGCTGTCATCGAGCCGTTTTATCCCAAGGCGGGCAATGGCCGACGGCCCTATCCGCTGGAGACCATGCTGCGTATTCACTGCATGCAGCATTGGTACAACCTGAGCGACGGTGCCATGGAAGATGCCCTGTACGAAATCGCCTCCATGCGCCTGTTTGCCCGATTATCCCTGGATAGCGCCCTGCCGGATCGCACCACCATCATGAATTTCCGCCACCTGCTCGAGCAGCATCAACTGGCCCGTCAATTGTTCAAGACCATCAATCGCTGGCTGGCCGAAGCAGGCGTCATGATGACCCAAGGCACTTTGGTGGATGCCACCATCATTGAGGCACCCAGCTCTACCAAGAACAAAGAGCAGCAACGCGATCCGGAGATGCATCAGACCAAGAAAGGCAATCAGTGGCACTTTGGCATGAAGGCCCACATTGGTGTCGATGCCAAGAGTGGCCTGACCCACAGCCTGGTCACCACCGCGGCCAACGAGCATGACCTCAATCAGCTGGGTAATCTGCTGCATGGAGAGGAGCAATTTGTCTCAGCCGATGCCGGCTACCAAGGGGCGCCACAGCGCGAGGAGCTGGCCGAGGTGGATGTGGACTGGCTGATCGCCGAGCGCCCCGGCAAGGTAAGAACCTTGAAACAGCATCCACGCAAGAACAAAACGGCCATCAACATCGAATACATGAAAGCCAGCATCCGGGCCA
>NZ_JABBXF010000125.1 GCF_013030945.1 Streptomyces morookaense
TGCCAGGGTGGAGCACCCGTTTCGCATCATCAAGCGGCAGTTCGGCTTCGTGAAAGCCAGATACAAGGGGCTGCTGAAAAACGATAACCAACTGGCGATGTTATTCACCCTGGCCAACCTGTTTCGGGTGGACCAAATGATACGTCAGTGGGAGAGATCTCAGTAAAAACCGGAAATAACGCCAGAAATGGTGGAAAAAATAGCCTAAATAGGCTGATTCGATGTGTTTGCGGGAAAAAAATCGGCCCAG
>NZ_JABBXF010000126.1 GCF_013030945.1 Streptomyces morookaense
GTAAAAACCGGAAATAACGCCAGAAATGGTGGAAAAAATAGCCTAAATAGGCTGATTCGATGTGTTTGCGGGAAAAAAATCGGCCCAGATCCGCGAAATTTTAATCAACGAGTCAGCTTGGGAAGAAATGACCTGCTTATTCGCACTTTCCCTAAAGGCGCATTCAGGTTGAAGGGCGAACAGATTGACGGCAGTTTTCTGTTAAAGGCACTGTTGCAAAGTTAGCGATGAG
>NZ_JABBXF010000127.1 GCF_013030945.1 Streptomyces morookaense
CAGGAACGTACGGTCCGACACCTTGCCCAGCACCACGCCCTCGATGCCGCGCAGCTTCTCCACGATCTCGTCCGCGTGCTCGGTCGAGGTCGTCGCCATCGTCACGTCGATGCGCAGCTTCTCGTGGCCGGAGGCGGTCACGTCGAGGCCGGTGACCGAACCGCCGGAGGACTCCACGGCCGTGGTGAGCTGGCTGACGGCGGTCCCGCTCGCGGGAACCTCCAGACGGACGGTCATCGAGTACGAGACGCTAGGCGCCGTTGCCATGGCCGCTTTCCTCTGCTTTCCCTGTTCTTTACGTTTTCCCCGTCGCGGGTGCGCGACGTTCGATCGTCGCACCTACTGGCCGGTAGGCGGTAACCGGTCAAGAAGGTGCAAAACACTGCGAAAACCATCAGGGCGCCCCTCGAAGACCGAGGGACGCCCTGTGGAACGTCTGTGACACCGACCCGCCATGCTCGCCTCGCGGCAAGTGGTCGCTCGAAGCGACGAAGGTTGGGCCCGGGGGCTTGGATCGAGCCGGTGCCGTACCCAGGCTAACAAACGCTCTCCCGAAAGTAATTCCTCCGGGGGCGGCCGCCTGGAGAGGACCGCCCGTTCAGTCCCGCAGCAGGTCCGGCACCCCCGCCGCGTCCGGGTCGTCGCGCTCGCCCGAGAGCACCGTCAGCCGCTGGGTGGCGCGGGTGAGCGCCACGTAGAGCACGCGCAGGCCCGCCGGGGACTCGTCCGCGATCTCCGCGGGCGAGACCACGAGCGTGGCGTCGTACTCCAGGCCCTTGGCCTCCAGGCTGCCCAGCACCACCACGCGGTCGCCGAGCCCGGCCACCCACTCGCGCGCCTCGGCGCGACGGCCCATGGGGACGACCACGCCGACCGTGCCGTCCACGTCGGCCAGCAGATGCAGGGCCTCGCGCCGTACGGACGCGCCGAGTTCGGGTCCGGCGACGGTGAACCGGGGCTCCAGGCCCGTCGAGCGCACGGCCCGCGGCGCCTCCATGCCCGGCATCGCCAACGCCAGGACCTTTGCGGCGAGTTCGGCAATTTCGGCCGGGTTGCGGTAGTTCACGGTCAGCTCGAAGCGGCGGCGCGGGCGGGTGCCCAGCGCCTCGTCGCGGGCCTCGGCCGCCTCGTCCGGCGCGGACCACGAGGACTGTGCCGGGTCGCCGACGACCGTCCAGGTTGCGGTACGGCCGCGGCGGCCGACCATGCGCCACTGCATGGGCGTCAGGTCCTGGGCCTCGTCGACGATGACGTGCGCGTAGTCCCGGCGCTCCTCGGCCAGCCGCTCGGCGCGCTCGCGGCGCGACTCCGAGCGCTGGGGCATCAGCTCCTCCAGCCCGGTGAGCTGGTCCAGCGGGTCCGCCTCGCGCGGCCGCTTCGGCCGGGCCGGGACCCCGAGCAGCGCCTCCAGCTCGTCCAGCAGCGCCACGTCGTGCACCGACAGCGGGCCGTGCCCGGTGGCGTCCAGGCGGCGCAGCGAGCGGGCCAGGAGGCGGGTCTCGCGCGGGTTGAGCACCCGGCGCGACCAGCGCGCGAGCCGCTTCTCGTCGGCCATGCAGGCCAGCACGCGGCGCGGGGTGAGCTCGGGCCACCAGGCGTCGAGGAAGGCGGTGAAGTCGTCCTCGGTGGTGATGTCCTCGTCGAAGGCGGAGCGGGCCTCGGCGGCGAGTTCGGGGTCGGTGTAGCGGCGGGGGCCGCCGGCCTTCGACCAGAGGGCGTCGAGGATCAGCCGACGGGCGCGCGGGCGCAGGAGGTTGACCGGGGCGGTGCCGCCGAGGGCGGTGTGCCGGATGCGCTGGAGCTCGTCGGCGTCCAGCTCGATGCGGCCGCCGAAGGCGACGACGCGCAGCCGGCCGGGCTGGTCGGGCGTCTCCAGTGCGCCGCGCACGGCCTTGCGCAGCACCTTGAGCATGCGCGACGAGCCCTTGACGCGGGCGACGGCGGGCTCGTCGTACGTGTCGGCCTCCGCGCCGTCCACCAGGGAGCCGACCGCGCGGATGGCGACCTGGCCCTCCTCGCCGAGCGACGGCAGGACGCCCTCGGTGTAGGCGACGAGCAGCGGGGTCGGGGAGACGACGAGGATGCCGCCCGCGTAGCGCCGGCGGTCCTGGTAGAGCAGGTAGGCCGCGCGGTGCAGGGCCACGGCGGTCTTGCCGGTGCCCGGGCCGCCCTCGACCTCGGTGACGGAGGCGGCGGGGGCGCGGATGACCAGGTCCTGCTCGGCCTGGATGGAGGAGACGATGTCCCGCATGGTGTGGCTGCGGGCCTGGCCGAGGGCGGCCATCAGCGCGCCGTCGCCGACGACGGGCAGGGCGGTGCCGTCGAGGGTGGTGGTCAGCTCGGGGCGCAGCAGGTCGTCCTCGACGCCGAGGACCCGGCGGCCCTTGGAGCGGATGACGCGGCGGCGTACGACCCGGCCGGGCGCGACCGGTGTGGCCCGGTAGAAGGGGGCGGCGGCGGGCGCCCGCCAGTCGATGACCAGCGGCGAGTAGTCGGAGTCCAGGACGCCGATGCGGCCGATGTGCAGGGTCTCGGCGATCTCGGCCCTGCCCTCGCTGACGGCGTCGTCGGCGGGCTCGACGGAGGTGTAGGCACCGTCGGGGCCCTTCTTGCCGTCCTTGCCGAGGAGCAGGTCGATGCGGCCGAAGAGGAAGTCCTCGAACTCGTTGTTCAGCCGGTTGAGGTGCACCCCGGCACGGAACACCTGGGCGTCCCGCTCGGCGAGTGCGCCGGGCGTGCCGACCTGGCCGCGCTTGGCGGCGTCGTCCATGAGGAACTCCGCCTCGCGGATCTTCTCCTCGAGGCGGCGGTACACCCGGTCCAGATGGTGCTGTTCGGCACCGATCTCCCGGTCGCGGACCCCTTCCGGCTCCTTTGCCGGTTCCGTCGCCACCTGCACGTCCGTGGCGTTCTGCGCGGCCACCCAGGCCCCCTTCTGCTGTGCGTAGGGCAGCCGTCAACCGTACGCGAACAGGGGTACTGAGCGCACCTGTCAGGACATGAGGGGTTTGCCACGATGGGTCATACGTTCTGCATGTTGACAGTGGCCAGATGCTGGCCGTCGAGGGTGCGGACCTCGAAGCGCGCGATCTCGTCGCGGTTGAAGGCCGTGCCGCCGTGCGTGTAGAGGGGCTCCCGGCCCCACTTGTCGCCACCCTTGTCGATCCCGTAGCCGGAGGCCGGGACGGCCCAGGTGGTGACGGTCTGCGTCCGGCCGTTCTTGCCGACGGCGACGAGGTCGCAGCTCAGCGGGCCCTTGACGTTGGCGAGCTTGAGGACGACGCGGGTGCCCCAGGGCTTGTCCATGAGCGAGACGGTCACGTCGATGCCGGTGCCGGGGTCGACGGCCCCGTACTTGTCGCCCTCCTGGTACATCTGCTGGGCCATGCTCGTGCCGCTGTGGTCCGGCTCGCCCTCCGCCGTGACGGCGAGGGCCGCCAGCGGTCCGGCGACGATCATCGCGGAGGCCGCGCCGGCCAGGCACACCCGCCGCACCCGCTGTCTGCGGCGGGTCACGGCGACGTGCTCCAGCAGGGCGGGGAGCATCTCGGAGCGGGGCCGGGCCGCGATCGTCGCCTCCTCGTGCGGGGGCATCGACTCCTTGTAGTCGGCGAGGAGCGGGGTCAGGCCCATCAGACCGTCGAGCTCGGCGGCGCACCGGGGACACGCGGCGAGGTGTTCCTCGAAGCGGGCGGCGTCGGCCGCGTCGAGGACGCCGAGTGCATAGGCGCCGACGTCGGTGTGATCGGTGTGCCGTGCCGGCCCTGTCATGGCGTCACCCCTCGTTCCTCGAGCGAGACCTTCATCGAGCGCAGGGCGTAGAAGACCCGGGACCTCACCGTCCCGGGCGGTACGCCCAGCGTCTCTGCCGCCTCGTTCACCGTTCTTCCCTTGAAATAGGTCTCGATCAAGGCCTCCCGGTGGGCTTCGGAGAGATCGCCCAGCGCGTCGGAGATGGTCATCAGGCGCAGCGCCCGGTCGATCTCGTCGGCCGCCGGAATGACGTCCAGCGGCGCCGCGTCGACCTCCTGCGGCCGTGCCTGTCTGCTGCGGTGGCCGTCGATGACGATCCGCCGCGCCACGGTGACCAGCCAGGGCCGGACCGAGGAGGGCGAGCCGCGCAGCCTGTCGGCATTGCGCCAGGCGCGCAGCAGCGTCTCCTGGACGACGTCCTCCGCACGCTGGCGGTCACCGGCCACCAACCGGGAGACGAAGGCGAGGAGCGGGCCCGCGTGCTCCGCGTAGAGAGCCCGCATCAGGTCCTCGTCACGGCTCGTCCTGTCGGCCACGCCCGCATCCTTGCGCACGCGTTCCCCTCGGGTCGAGGGCGTGAACACCCACGGGGTTTCCTTTCAACCCTGGGTACGGGCAGATGGCCGATTCCGTTCAGTTCCGTTCATTCCGCGGCAGCTCCGGCCCGGCGCCGGTGCCGGGCGACCCGCTCCCGGTTGCCGCAGACCTCGCTGGAGCACCAGCGCCTGCGGCGGCCCCGGGAGGTGTCCAGGTAGACCATGGAGCAGTGCTCGCCCGCGCAGCGCCGCAGCCGGCCGCGGGCGACGGCGTCGGTGAGCAGGTCCACCGCGTCCCGGGCGACCTGGCCGAGGAGCGCGCCGCAGTCCGGGGCGCCGGCGAGGCTCCGTACGAGCATGCCGTCCGTGCCCCGGCCGGCCTGCGGGGCGGGCGGTGCGGTGGCGGCGAGCGCGTTGACCCGCTCCAGGTCGGGGTCGGCGGCGCGCCCGTCGACCTCGGCGTGCACCACGCGGTGCAGCAGGTCGCGCGCCGCACGGAACCGCCCGAGCCAGGCCGTGTCCACGGCGTCGAGCGGGGTGCCCGGGGGCACGATCCCGGCGCCGAGCAGCCATGCTCTTAACCGTTCGGGCGTATCGAGCCGGTCCACCTGCTCCTCGCCGCGCCGCCCGTCGACCGTGGCCACCAGATCGAGGCAGAGCCGCCCGGAGTCGAACCGCAGCGCGTAGGCCGTCGCCGCCGCCATGCGCGTCACACCTTTTCCTGTTGGGAGAGTTTCCCCCCGCCGCCCCCAGGGTGCCGGGTCGGGCGCGCGCCCGAAAGGGCTTCGAGATGCCTACGCCCGTACGCCGGGTGGGCGCCGGGCGGTTGACGGAGGGGTGGTGCGGGGTTCGGCGTACGGGTTCGCCCTCTCTTTGGGTTGATTTCCCTGCGGTGGAGGCCAATTGGCGGTCACGGCCCGCCGCATACCCCGCAGGGGGCCACGCGCGCAACGGGCGGGTGATTGCCGGACCTTGAGATCCACTCGCTTCGGCCCGGGATCACGCCGCTGAGCTGCAATGACGCTACGCCGTTCGAGATCGTCGGGCCGTGGCTCCCTGGCTTTGATCATCTTCTCCCCGCTAAAGAGGTACCGGCCCGCTGGCGAGCAGTCGGCGGGCCGCCTGTTCGCCAGGTGGCAATCCGGCCCTCCCAGGCCGACCTGTCCGTCTGAGCGAGCACTGACGACCACACCCCAGACTGCTAACTTGCAGATTGTCAGGGACCCTTGAGGACCTGGCCGTCGGGAAGGACCAGTGATCGTGGCTACTCCAGGAGCCGTGGTACAGCGGCGACAACTGCGCACGGAGCTCAAGAAAGCCCGTGCCAAAGCGGGTCTCACACAGCTCGAAGTGGCTGCACGTATGGACTGGAGCCCCTCAAAGCTCATCAGGATCGAAGCCGGCCAGGTGGGCGTGTCCCGGAATGATCTCCTGGCGCTGCTCACCGCCTACGGTGTGACCGGCCAGGACAAGATCGACTACATCCTCGAACTGGCCCGCGGCAGTCGGAAGATGCCATACCGGGAATACCGCGGTCTGTTCGACAAGCCGACCATGGACCTTCTCGAATACGAGATGGCGGCGTCCATCGTCCGCTCCTTCGAGCCGCTGCTCATTCCTGGCATGCTCCAGACCGAGGAATACATGCGGGCCCTCGCCGTGTCCTACGCGCCGGACATCGCCGGGAACCAGCTCGACCGATTCGTGGAAGCACGGCAGCAGCGACAGGAACTGCTGGAGCGCGCGGAACGCCCCGAATTCTTCTATGTCCTCGACGAAGCGGCGGTCCGCCGCTGGATCGGCGGCCCCAGGGTGATGACAGCGCAGCTGCAGCACCTCAAAGACCTTGCATCCCGGCCCGGCATCTCCATCCAGGTGCTGCCGTTCACCCTGGGCGCCCACCCGGGCCTACGGGGTTCCTTCGTCCTCCTCGAATTCGACGCGGAGATGGACGACATCCTCTACGTGGAGAACAACCCGCTCGCGGAACCCGTCTTCAGTGACGACACCGACAAGACGAGCCGGTTCCTGGAGACGTTCTGGGAACTGGAGCGGCTCGCGCCACGAGAGGACCTCCCCCTCCTGCTGGACCGCGTGATCCAGGAAATGAACGAACCTGCAATGAGCTCCTCACAGGACGAGGCGGAGAGCGAGACGTAGAGGAAACAGTCCCACCGTCGGCAGCGGCCATGAAGAAGCGGGCGACCGGTCACAAGCGGGTTGATATCGGAGCGATTCGTGAAAAGCATAGCCAGCCGGGCGCATACCGACGGGTTGCGGCACCATGGCCGACCATGACGACGGGACCGGTCAGGAACGCGCATCGGGACTGTGGGCCCTCTGGGACATTGTCAGGGAGGTCCTGCGCAGCGTCGTGTCCGACTCACGTCGGACACGCAACCTCATCCTCCTCGTCAACATCACCATGCTGTGCGCCGCGATCTTCGTCGCCGTCGTCGCGGCAGCGCTGCTGACAGTCTGGTTCTGGCTGTCGTCCCACCCCTCCGGCTGGCTGGAGGCCGCAGCGCTGTGCGGCGGCGTGGGAACCGTCGCCGGGGTGCGCTACCTGTACGTGCGCACCCCGCGCCGGGTCAGCGCGACGAGCCGAGGCGGCCGGCGTCGCGGCCGTGACGCAGAGGAAACAGATAGGCCAACCGACTGACCAGGGCCGGTGCGGCCCACCCTGCGGCAAGCATCACCAGCAGCGAAGTCACCACATGAACCGGCACGTTGCCACCGGCCGCAGAGGCCGCGAGCTGCCCGGCCCCCGCCGCTGCGACGCCCGCGGCCAGGACGTACGTGGTCCACAACAGGGCCTTGGCGTTCCGGGGCGGACGGGCTGGAGCCATGGCACCTCCTCCGGCGCGAGGGGGTGAGCCCCCTGACTGAACCAGGCTAGGGGATGGGCCCCGGGGCCGGAACCGTTGGTACAAACGGCACTCCGGAGGGAATACCGACCCTTGGTCGACCGATCCGGGAAGGGGACTCGCATGGGCGATCAGGACTCTCGTCCACGGTGGCGGAAGAGCAGCTTTTCGGGAACCGGGGGGAACTGTCTGGAAGTTGCCTGTGCGGGCCGCACCATTCGAGTGCGTGACTCGAACTCTCCCGAACTCTCAGAGCTCACCTTCCCGGATCCTGCCTGGGCGGAATTCATAGCCGGGTTACGCGGATAGTCCACCGCGAACTCGCACCACACCACCTTGCCGGGGTCGCGCTCGCCGACACCCCACGTGTCGGCGAGCATGTCGACGATCCGGAGCCCGCGCCCGCCGTCGGCCATGGCCTCCGGCGGGAGGAGGCGGGGGCACCCCGCACCGCTGTCGTGCACCTCGATCCGGAAGGTGTGGCTTTCAAGCAGCCACAGATGGACGAGGAAGCCGCGCCCCTGCGGGACTCCATGCCGGAGGGCGTTGGTGGTGAGCTCGCTCATGCAGAGGGCGATGTCACGGGAACGGGATTCGATTTCCCATCGTTTGAGGGTTTCCCTGACGAACTCCCGTGCGGGCGCGATGGCTCGCATGGTGCGGCGATAGAACCGCTTGCGGAACAGGGGGAGTTCGGGTTGCTCGTTCATGCGGCAACGGTTGCAGGGGATTACTAGGGTGGGCCAGTGAGCGGGAGCGTACGGATCCGCGAGTACGACCGGCACTGGGGGCGTTTCCATGCAGAACCACAAGAGCATCAAGCAACAGAACTCGTCCGCGTCGGTCGTCGGGGCACTGCTCGCCAAGCTCCGGAGGAATGCGCAGCTGACGCAGCGCGCGCTCGCGGAGCTTTTGTGTGTGCACGAAGAGACCATCGCATCGATCGAGCAAGGGCGACGGAGCCTGCTGCCGGACTTGGCGGAGCAGCTGGATCGCATCCTGGCCACCGGGGGCGTGCTCGCAGTTGCTGTGGAAAGCGCCACCAAGAGCGAGAAGAGCGAGAACTTCCCGCTACGGGCACAGGAGTTCATGTGGTTCGAGCGGAAGGCAATCAACCTCTCGTCCTACGAAACCGTGGTGGCTCCTGGACTACTTCAAACAGAGGCTTACGCCCGCTCGGTCTTCCGTACCGCAACGCCAGCCGTCAGCGAGGAAGAGGTCGAGCGACGCGTGACGGCCCGCTTGGAGCGTCAGGCCGTTCTGCACCGCGAAACGCCCGTTATGGCCAACTTCATCATCTCGGAGGCCATCGTACTGAGCGGGCTGGGCGGACCGCAGGTCCGGCGGGGCCTGCTCCAACACCTGCTTAACTGCGCAGACCTCCCCGGCATCTCCGTCCAAGTCCTGGAGCTCCGGTGCGATTCTCACGCTGGACTGAGCGGCCCCTTCGTTCTGTTGGAGACTCCTGAGCATCAACTGCTCGCCTACACCGAGGCGCAGCGCACCAGCCGCATCATCGCCGACCGAGATGAGGTCAGCGCCCTCGCACAAAAGTATGGAATGCTGCGAACGCAAGCTCTCAACATCCGGCAGACTCAAGATCTGCTGAAACGGCTGCTAGGGGAGTCATGAACGGCGCGCAGCCCGAGTTACCGCGGTGGTTCAAGTCGAGCTTCAGCGGCGAAGACAACGACAACTGCATCGAAGTCGCCTACAGGTGGCGCAAGTCCAGCCGCAGCGCAAGCGAAGGCGGCGCCTGCGTCGAAGTGGCCTCCGCCCCCGCCACGGTCCTCGTCCGGGACTCCAAGGTCCCGGACGGTCCGCGCCTGGCGCTCACCCCCGCCGCGTGGGCGGCCTTCGCCCGCTCCCTCCAGAGCGTGCCGCGCCCCGTAAGGGGCGCGGGGAACTGCGCGAGCAACCACAGCCGGCCCGCAGCCGACGTACCGCGCCCCCACGGGGCACCCCGCTAGGACACCCGGGCAACGCTCAGGATCACGCTCGGGATCAGCGGCCCCTCACTCGGCTGGGTCGCGTCGAACTTGACGTCATCCCCCTTGGCCTTGACCCGCAGGACATCCCCCGCCTTGAGCGGGGTGACCGTCTGGGCCACGACGACATGCGTGCTGTGCGCAGCAGCCTGGCACAGACGGACACTACTGTTCGGCACGTCCTGGTCGTTGACGTTGAACCACGTATCCGCGCAGCCCCGCGTCGGGTCCTTGCCGCGCTGGACGCCGCCTTCCTCGGTGAAGACCTGGGGGGCGACGACGATCATGTACATACCGTCGTGCTCCACGGTGACCGAGTCCCGGGTGGCCGTGAGGCCGTGGATGCCGTCCACGTGCTCGAACTGCACGGCCTTCACGTTGCCGTTCTGCTCCTGGTCGATGCCGGAGGACAGCTGGGCGAAGTCCGAGCCGCCGTGCGCGGCGAAGGACGGCGGCGGCGGAGTCGCCTTCCCGGTGCCTGCGGTCACAGCGACAGCGGCCACGGCGGCGGCTGTCGCCGCGAGCGCGGCGAAGGTGCGGGGCGCGAACACAGGGAGCCTCCCATGCGGATACCCGAAAGAAACGGCTATAACGTATTGGCGCCGGATGCCCGATGTGAACCGGAACGTCAGTCCACCGCTTCACCCGGCGGCAGCCAGAAATCCGTTGCGGGGCGCGCAAGCCAACCCCGCCCCGCCGCCGCGCGGCGCAACACGTCGAGCCCCGTATGCCGCAACCCCTTCCGCCACACCATCGCCACCGGCGACAACGGCACCGGGTCGACCAGTGGTCTCAGCACCATCCCCGGCACCGCGATGAACTCCTCGCTCGCCAGCACCGACCAGCCCCGTTTACGCACCACGCGCACGAACTCCTCCTCCCCCTCCAGCCCGGGGAAGGGCTCGGCCATCCGGATCCCGCGCCCGGCGAAGAGCAGTTCGGCGAGCCGCGTCCACTCGGCGGTGGCCTCGTTCCCGGCGGCGGCGTAGAGCGTCTGGCCGCGCAGGGCGGCGAGCGGGACCGTCTCCCGTTCCGCGAGCGGATGATCGTCCGGCAGCAGGACGGCCATCCGCTCCAGCCGTACGGGCAGGTGCTCCAGCCCGGCGCGCACATCGGCCGGCAGGCCGCTGAACCAGCCGAAGGAAACGTCGAGCCGACCGCTCAGAATGTCGCGCGCCGCACCGGTCAGCCCGCTGTGGAAACGGGTGACCAGTTCGACGTCCGGGGGCGCGGTTTCCCGCGCCCGGGTGAGCACCCGGTGCCCGGTCGTCATCGTCCCGCCGGTGTCGACGAGCAGGGGCCGGTCGCTCTCCCCCGCGCAGGCCGCCGCCAACTCCTCGTAGGCGGCGAGCACTCGGCGCGCGTACGGCAGCAGCCGCACACCGTCGGCGGTGAGCGTCACACTCCGCGTGGTACGGACGAACAGCTCGGCGCCCAGCCGCTGTTCCACCCGCCGGACGTCCCGGCTGAGCGCCTGCTGGGCCACGTACAGCCGAGCGGCCGCACGCGTGAAGTGCAGCTCCTCGGCCACGGCGACGAATGCGCGCAGCAGGCGCGGTTCTATGTCGATGTCATGGGGCACGCAGGGCAGTCAACAACACAGGTGCGTGAATGCCCACTGATCAGGTGTTGGACCAGGGGGGCGGGCAGCGGCGACCGTAGAGACATGATCCGGTTTCTCGCCTTCCCGCCTCGGTACGCCCCGCAGCCACGACGCCGACTGCGCCTCTTCCGGCGCATGGCCGTCCTCAACCGGACCAGGTGATCCGGACGACGTAGACCCGCTGCCGGTGCTCGAACTTCTGGTACCAGACGATCAGCCGGTCCGTGCTGATCGACCGTAGCTTGCGCGGGTTCTGCTCGTCGTAGTCGTCCCCGGCTTCCATCCGCAGCTCGGCCAGGTCCAGCAGACCACGGACGATCCGGTCGACCTCGGCTCGGGCGTCGGCCGGAAGACCCGCAGCGACCTGCTCCTCATCCGGGACGAACTCGCAGTGCCAACCATCCGGCTCCGGACGTCCGTCAGTCAGCCAAGTCCGATCTCCTTCTCGGCAGCAGCCAGAATTCCGGCGATCTCGCGTTGCGCGTCCAGGACCTGCTCGTCGCTCGATGAAGGGTCGTCGGCAACCTGCTCAGCCACACGTAGCGCAGCAGCCCGCGCGGGCCGGCGCTCGACAGCCACGAACATGGCCCACTTGATCAGGAACGTCCGCATCCAGCCGATGGAGCCCGTCCGGACGGCCTGGTCGAATGCCTCGCCGAGCTCCCTGTCGTACTGGGCCAGGTTCAGCGGCCGGATGTGCCGCACCGCCTCGCGAAGGGCCTCGCGCGTCATCGCAGGCTGCGGGATGAGCGCATCGGCCCCCTCCCCCGGCTCCACAGGCTGTGCACTCATGCTGGGCCTCCTGAGAACCACATGCTGTCGGCAGCCTATCCGGCCACGCCCCCGCACGCTCCCACTCCGGGCCCCGTCTCAGCCCCCGCGGAGCGCCCGGCGCCGCCGCCGTATCAGCACCACACCTGCCACCGCCACAACACCCGCCACCCCGCCAGCAGTTGCCCCGGCAATCACGGCCGTGTCGTCGAAACCGCTCGCCTCCGCGCGGCGTTCGAGACCGGCCACGAGCAGGTGGCCGGTCCGTTTCACCCGCCCGTGATGGCTTATGACCGTCACGGGATACCGGCCGCTCGCCAGGTCGTCCTTCAGGCGGGCCGGGCCGAAGTAGCGGGGGTCGTCGCCGTCGCCGGCCTTGCTGTCGTCGCGGCGCAGCGGGACCGGCTGTTCGAAGGCGGGGGACGTCGCGGTCAGGCGGTCCTCCTCGCCCGGATCGGGGGACGCGTCGCGCCACAGCACATTGACGGTGCCGCCGGCCGTCGCCCGGTGGCCGCCCGTGCGGGCGGCATCGGGGTGAGCGGCCGGGGCGAAGAAGGCCGGGCCGCGGGGGTGGCCGACGTAGTCGCGGTCGCCGGGCCGGGCGGCCCGTATCACCAGGGGCTTCTCGCCGACGGTGCGGCCGCGCCCGTCGGTCAGCGTGACCTTGTACGTGCCGTCCTTGACCGTGGCCGGCAGCGTCACCAGGGCGGTGAACATCCGCGGGTTGTTCCAGTCGCCGCCCTCCGCGTCGTGGACGAGCCGGACCGGCGCCCGGAAGGCGGGCGAGGAGGCGGTGAAGACGTCGCCCGTCTCGCCGGGCCACAGGTCGTCGTACGAGATGCCCTGCCGCTCGCCGGGGCGCAGCACCTCCCCCTCGGACGCCACCTGGAAAACCGGCCGCTGGGCCGCCTTGACCTCGACGTTCTCCTCGGCGACGACCTTGCCGCCCGCGTACACGCGCAGCGGGTACGAGCCGGGCCGGACGGTCATCGCGACGGCGGGCCGCGCGTGGTGACCGCGCTCGCCGTGGTGACGGTAGGGGCTGAGGCGCACGCGCCGGGGGAAGACCGGTGAGGTCACCGTGACGTCGCCGTGGGCGCGGACGCCCTGGACGTCGATGTCGATCAGTTCGCCGGGACGGTTGTCGAAGGCGCCGTTGAGCAGCAGGTGCACCCCTCCCTGCCCGTCTCCGGCCCAGGCCCCGGGGGAGGCGCCCAGCCACAGCGCTCCCGCACCACTCAGGACGACCACTGCCGTGCGCATACGGTTCACGGCGACACCCCCTTGTCGTTCTGTTAAGAGGGGTGGGAGCGGCCCGAGGTTGCATACGACGAAGGCCCCGTCACCGGTGCGGTGACGAGGCCTCTGCCCACATGGGATGAGTGGAGATGGCGGGAATCGAACCCGCGTCCAACGGTGCAGAATCAGGGCTTCTCCGAGCGCAGTCCGCTGCGATTTTCTCGGCCCCGGAGATCACACGGACAAGTCTCCGACGGGCTCAGTCACTGTTTGGTTTCCCACCAGGTCCCGTGACCGGACCTAGTGGTTTAGTTCCCTAGCTGATGCCAGGATCCGGGTCGGGAACAGCCCCGGGCTGACACTTCGCAGGTCGCTACTTAGGCAGCGAGGGCGAAGGAATCGCGCTTGGTGTTGGCGATTATTGGTTGCGACATATGGTTTACGAGATCATTGCCGCTTCCTCGGCTCGCTTCCCCTGCTTCGACATCCGCTGTCGAAACCGATCATCCCCATGTTGTGTTTTCAAGCTGCGCAGCCGGTCTCCCGGCTGTGCGGAGCCCATCGTACGTGACCAACGCCCGACGGTGCCAGCGAATTCCCACGAAGTGGGGACGCTACGCCGCGCGGGCCCGCTGCCGCCTGCGCGCCGATGCGATCGCACGGTCCGACTCGCGCCGGTCCTGCTTCTCGCGGAGCGTCTGCCGCTTGTCGTACTCCTTCTTGCCCTTGGCCAGGGCGATCTCGACCTTGGCCCGGCCGTCCTTGAAGTACAGGGCCAGCGGCACGATCGTGTGCCCCGACTCCTGCGCCTTGGACTCCAGCTTGTCGATCTCCATGCGGTGCATGAGGAGCTTCCGCTTGCGGCGGGCGGTGTGGTTCGTCCACGTCCCCTGGCTGTACTCGGGGATGTGCACGTTGTGCAGCCACGCCTCATGCCCGTCGATCTGCACGAAGCCGTCGACCAGGGACGCGCGGCCCTGGCGCAGCGACTTGACCTCGGTGCCCGTGAGCACCAGGCCGCACTCGTAGGTGGTCAGGAGGTGGTAGTCGTGCCGCGCCTTCTTGTTCTGCGCGATCAGCTTGCGACCTGTCTCTTTAGCCATAGCGCTGTCATTCTCGCACTACGCCCCGCCCCCGAGGCCAGCGAATACTGTGCGGGCCCGCTCCTCGGCGTCGTCCTGGGCGATCACGTCGGGCGCGATGCCGACGCCGTCGACGGCGTGGCCGTCGGGAGTGCGGTAGTGGCCCACGGTCAGCTCGGCGACGGAGCCGTCGGCCAGCCGGCTCGGCAGCTGCACGGAGCCCTTGCCGAAGGTGCGGCTGCCCACCAGCACGGCGCGGCCGCGGTCCTGGAGCGCGCCGGCCAGCAGCTCGGCGGCGCTCATGGTGCCGCCGTCGACGAGGACGACCAGCGGTCTGCGGGTGTCCCCGCCGCGCTCGGCCCGCAGCACACAGCGGCGCCCGCGCAGGTCGTACGTGGCCACCACCCCGCCGTCGAGGAAGGCGGAGGCGGCCGAGACGGCCTCGGAGACCAGCCCGCCCGGGCTGCCGCGGAGGTCGAGCAGGATCCCCTCCCCCGGCTCCGCCTCCTGCACCGCGTCGCGGATGCGCGCCCCGGCGCCCTTCACGAGGGGGCCGACCCTGATCCGGGTGAGGGGGCCGCCGGGCCCGTCCGGCCGGTCGACGACGACGCTCTCGGTGACCAGACGCTCACGGAGCAGCGTGCGCTCCCATGCACGGCTCCCGCGCTGCAGACCGAGGCGCACGGGCGTGCCCGGGCGCCCCGCACCCCAGGCCTTGTCGCCGCGCAGCCGGGCGACCACGTCCGTCACCGGGCGGCCGGTGACGTCGTCGCCGTCGACGGTGCGCAGCCGGTCGCCGGCGGTGATGCCGGCACGTGCGGCGGGGCTGCCCGGCCGCACCTCCTCGATCTCCATCCGGCCGCCGCTGCCGCGCCGCGCGGACAGGCCGACGCCGACATAGGCGCCGTCCAGGGCGCGTTCGAAGCCCTCGTACTCGGCGGCCGTGTAGACCGAGCTCCAGCGGTCGCCGCTGCGGCTGACCACCTCGGAGGCCGCCGCGGAGCCGGACTTGCCGTCCGCGACGGCCTGTTGGGCGGCGGCCTCGACGGCCCGGTCGTCCACGGGCCCGCCGGGGGCGGTGAGCGGAGGAGGGTGATCGGCATCACTGCCGGAGGCCTCGCGGTGGCGGGCCGGGTTGCGGGCGTCCTGCGGGCCCGTCGCCCAGGAACCGGCGGCCGCGCCCGTCGCGAGCACTCCCACGAAGACGAGGGTCAGCGCCGCCGCGCGGCCGGCGCGGCGCTGCGGTACGAACATCGTCGGCCCCGGCATGAGCGGGAGTCTAGGACACCGAAGGGCGCCGTACGGAGAGTTGACCGTACGGCGCCCGTGGCGATCGTCCGGCGCGCGTTACACCTTGAGGTACTTGCGGAGCGCGACGAACGCCGCCAGCGCCGGCATCAGCAGACCAATGGCCAACACAAGCGGAAGCTTGGCCAGAACCGCGTCCCAGCCGATGAACTGGATCACGTCGATGTGGTGCGCGAGCCAGTTGTTCACCAGGAACTCCTGGCCGCAGACGAGCAGTACGCACGCGAAGCCGGCGCCCAGCAGCCCGGCGAAGGCGGCCTCCATGATGAACGGAATCTGGATGTAGAAGCTGGACGCACCGACCAGCCGCATGATCCCGGTCTCCCGGCGGCGGCTGAACGCGGAGACGCGGACCGTGTTGACGATCAGCATCAGCGCGACGACGAGCATCAGGCCCATCACGCCGAGCGCCGCGAAGTTCATGCCGTTGAGGAGATTGAAGAGGTTCTCCAGCAGGGTCTTCTGGTCCTGTACCTCCTGCACGCCCGGCCGTTGGGAGAACGCACTGGAGATGACCGCATATTTGGACGGGTCCTTGAGTTTGACGCGGAAGGATTCCTGCATCTGGTCCGGGGTGAGCGAACCGGCGATCGGGGAGGACTTCCCGAACTGTTCCTTGTAGTGCTTGTAGGCCTCGTCCGCCGTCTCGAACTGGACTTTCTGGACGACCGGCATCTTCTCCAGGTCGGCCTTGATCTGCTTCTTCTGGTCATCGGTGACGGCGCCCTTGGCGCAGGCCGGCTGCGACTCGACGTCGTTCTTGTTGCAGAGGAAGATCGAGACGTTGACCTTGTCGTACCAGTAGCCCTTCATCGTGCTGACCTGCTCGCGCATGAGCAGGGAACCGCCGAACAGGGCGAGCGAGAGGGCGACGGACACGATCACCGCGAAGGTCATCGTGAGATTGCGGCGGAGACCGACACCGATCTCCGACAGGACGAACTGGGCGCGCATGGCGTCTTCTCAGTCCCTTTCAGTGCCGTGCAGAGCCGATCAGTGCTGGTAGCCGTAGACGCCGCGCGACTGGTCGCGCACGAGACGGCCCTGCTCGAGTTCGATGACGCGCTTGCGCATCTGGTCGACGATCTGCTGATCGTGGGTGGCCATGATCACCGTGGTGCCGGTCCGGTTGATCCGGTCCAGCAGTTTCATGATGCCGACGGAGGTCTGCGGGTCCAGGTTGCCGGTCGGCTCGTCGGCGATCAGCAGCAGCGGACGGTTGACGAACGCCCGGGCGATCGCGACGCGCTGCTGCTCACCACCGGAGAGCTCGCCGGGCATCCGCTCCTCCTTGCCGCCCAGCCCGACCAGTTCGAGCACCTGCGGCACGGCCTTGCGGATCTCGCCGCGCGGCTTGCCGATCACCTCCAGCGCGAAGGCGACGTTCTGGCTGACGGTTTTGTTGGGCAGCAGCCGGAAGTCCTGGAAGACGGTGCCCAACTGGCGTCGCATCTGCGGCACTTTCCAGTTGGAGAGCCGGGAGAGGTCCTTCCCGAGCACATGGACCTGGCCGTGGCTGGCCCGCTCCTCCCGCAGCAGCAGCCGCAGAAAAGTGGATTTTCCGGAACCCGAGGACCCGACCAGGAAGACGAACTCGCCTTTCTCGATCTCGAGCGAGACGTCGCGGAGCGCCGGACGGTTCTGCTTCGGGTAGGACTTGGAGACGTTGTCGAATCGGATCACGAGTGCACCACGCTGCGACCTGGGGAGAGAGCGGCACGGAACGCCGCGTTCGCGGCTCCGTCGGTGTGCGTGACCATACGCGAACCACCGGTGCACGCGCAGTCGGCATCCGGGTTCGGCGTGAGTTGTCACGTTTCTGACCGACTCCACGGGCCCCGGAACGCGGCCGGCGGGTGCTTCACCGGAGCGGACGCGCCGGACGGCGGAAAAGCTGGCAGAGTGGTAAGGGGAACCGCGTGGCCGTCCCGCGCGTTGGACATACCGAAGGAAGGAAATCGCATGACATGCGACCGACTGGTGTGCGCCAACTGCGCGGCCCCCGTCAACGAGGGCCGTTGTCCGGTGTGCCGGGCCAGCCGTGAGCGGCTGCAGCAGCAGGAAGGCGTTCTCGGCGCACTGACCCCGGCGGCATTGCTCGTCCTGCTGGTGGCATTGGTCGCGGTTGCCGTACTCGCCCGCAGCTTCGCGGGGTGAGCGCGCGATTACGCGCAGACATTTTTCCGGATTCTCCGGCGGTATTTCCCTGGGGGGAGTGCAGTGAGGCCCGGAGTGCGCGGCGCGCGCTCCGGGCCTTCGTGCTGCGGGGAGGCCGTCGTCAGGCGGCCGTGCCGCGGTTGATCAGGCGCGGGAGCATCCGGAAGCCGATGCCGCCGGCGATCATCACCGCGGCGCCGGTCACCAGGAAGGCCGTCTGACCGGCACCGGTCTGGGCCAGCTCACCGGTCTGCGCGAGCTCCTCCTTGGGCTTGCTCTGCTGGACCGGCTGGGCGCCGGCGTTGTCCGGGCCCGGGTTGTTGTTGCCGCCACCGGTGGCCGCGGCGCCGTTGTTGCAGTTGGCGCTGTCGGTGTCGACGGGGCAGGTGTGGGCGTCGTCGGAGCCGCCGGTGGCGGTGCCGCCCGTGGCGTTGCCGCCGGTGGAGCCGTGGTCGCCGGAGCCGCCCGTGGAGCCGGAGCCACCGGTCGTGCTGCCGCCCGAGGTGCTGCCGCCGGTCGTGGTGCCGGAGGAGCTGCCGCCCGTGGTGGAGCCGCCCGTGGTCGTACCGGAGGTGCTGCCGCCGGTCGTGGTGCCGCCCGTGGTCGTACCGGACGTGCTGCCGCCGGTCGTGGAGCCGCCCGTGGTCGTACCGGACGTGCTGCCGCCCGTGGTCGTGCCCGAGGTGCTGTCGCCGCCGGTCGAACCGGAGGTGCTGCCACCCGTCGTCGTACCCGACGTGCTGCCGCCCGTCGTGGTGCCGCTCGTGCTGCCGCCGGTCGTGGTGCCGCCCGTCGTCGTGCCCGAGGTGCTGTCGCCGCCGGTCGAACCGGAGGTGCTGCCGCCCGTCGTGGTGCCCGACGTGCTGCCGCCGGTCGTGGTGCCGCTCGTGCTGCCGCCCGTCGTCGTACCGGACGTGCTGCCGCCCGTCTGGCCGCCGGTCGGCTGCGGGATGGAGGTCGGGTTGCCCGTGGGGTCCGTCGTGGGGTCGGTGTGGACGCTCACGTCGATGCCGGGGACGGACACGTCCACCCCGGCGGCCGCGGCCGCGCCCGCGGCCGTCAGCGACGCGCCCGCGGCCATCACGGCACCCGCCGCTATTCGCGCGACGCGCAGCCGAGTTGTCTTCGTCATCTGCCTGCTACCCCCTGTAGCCGATCTCGTCGATGGAGCAGCTATGCACAGGGCCGTGGCTGTCTGGGGGTCGCGTGACCGAACCGGCGATCGGAACGCCGGGACGCCTACCCCCCGTCACACGCGCCCCAGTGATACGCATGCCGGGCGCAAGCCTTGCGATTTTCGGGGGCGGCGTCAAGCCGGAACGATCCGGCCCGACGCCGTTGCCGGTTACTTCTCCTGCTGCTTGCGCCAGCGGATGCCGGCCTCGATGAAGCCGTCGATCTCGCCGTCGAGAACGGCCTGCGGGTTGCCGACCTCGAACTCGGTGCGCAGGTCCTTGACCATCTGGTACGGGTGCAGGACGTACGAACGCATCTGGTTGCCCCACGAGCCGCCGCTGTCGCCCTTCAGGGCGTCCATCTTGGCCTGCTCCTCCTGGCGGCGGCGCTCCAGGAGCTTGGCCTGGAGGACGTTCATCGCGGTCGCCTTGTTCTGGATCTGCGAGCGCTCGTTCTGGCAGGAGACGACGATGCCGGTCGGAAGGTGCGTCAGGCGCACGGCCGAGTCGGTGGTGTTGACGCCCTGGCCGCCGGGGCCGGAGGAGCGGTAGACGTCGACGCGCAGCTCGGACTCGTCGATCTCGACGTGGTCGGTCTGCTCGACGACCGGCAGCACCTCGACGCCGGCGAAGGACGTCTGGCGGCGGCCCTGGTTGTCGAACGGCGAGATGCGCACCAGGCGGTGCGTGCCCTGCTCGACGGAGAGGGTGCCGTAGGCGTACGGGACCTGGACGGCGAAGGTGGTCGACTTGATGCCGGCCTCTTCGGCGTACGAGGTCTCGTAGACCTCGGTCTTGTAGCCGTGGCGCTCGGCCCAGCGCAGGTACATGCGCTGCAGGCGCTCGGCGAAGTCGGAGGCGTCGACGCCGCCGGCCTCGGCGCGGATGTTGACCAGGGCCTCGCGGGAGTCGTACTCGCCGGAGAGGAGGGTACGGACCTCCATCTCGTCCAACGCCTTGCGGACGGCGGCGAGCTCGGTCTCGGCCTCGGCGCGGGTGTCCGCGTCGTCCTCGGCCTCGGCGAGCTCGAAGAGCACGCCCAGGTCGTCGATGCGGCCGCGCAGCGTCTCCGCCTTGCGGAGCTCCGCCTGGAGGTGCGACAGCTGACTGGTGATCTTCTGTGCCGCCTCGGGGTCGTCCCAGAGGGACGGGGCGGCCGCCTGCTCCTCGAGCACGGCGATGTCGGCCCTCATCTTGTCGAGGTCCAGGACGGCCTCGATCGACCCCATGGTGGAGGAGAGGGACTTCAGCTCTTCGGATACATCAACGACTGCCACGCACCCCAGCGTAACGGCTGCGCCGGGCTACCAGGTCCGCGCGGGGGCGGGGCCCGCTGCGCGGAGGCCCGTTTCGGGGCCCGCAACGGGGGTGGGCCCGTTGCTTCACCTCCGCCGCGACGGCGGGACGCCCCACGGCGGTGACCGGCGGTGCCGAACCGCCCTCGGCCGACTACGGCTCCGTATGCGTCCGGTGGACGCCCGGCTTGG
>NZ_JABBXF010000128.1 GCF_013030945.1 Streptomyces morookaense
CCCTCGGCCGACTACGGCTCCGTATGCGTCCGGTGGACGCCCGGCTTGGCGTCGCCCCCGCCGTCGTGATCGGCGGCGAACCAGCCGCCGACCCCCGCGGCGGCCGCCACCGCGACGGCCACGGCACCCAGCCGGATCCGCTTGCGCCGCGCAGCGAGCTCCGCAGGAGTCCGGTGGCGGGCCGAGCCCGCCCGCGGCTCGCCCGCGGCGCGCGGTGCGCGGGCCGTGCCGTGC
>NZ_JABBXF010000129.1 GCF_013030945.1 Streptomyces morookaense
GCGCTCTACCAACTGAGCTATAGCCCCGCTGTTCTCGGCTCTTCCGAGGTTTCCCCCGCGTTCCCCGCGAACAAGAAGAACTTTAGCCTGCCACCTGCCCCGATGGGAAATCGGCTCCGTGGGGGCGCTCAGTCGTCGTCGCCGAGCACCGGCTCGGGCAGCGTCCCGGCGTTGTGCTCCAGCAGCCGCCAGCCGCGCGCGCCCTCGCCCAGCACGGACCAGCAGCAGTTCGTCAGGCCGCCGAGCGCCTCCCAGGAGTGCGACGCCAGGCCGAGCAGCCGGCCGATGGTGGTGCGGATCGTGCCGCCGTGGCTGACGACGACGAGCGTGCCGCCGTCGGGCAGCTTGTCGGCGTGCGCGAGGACGACCGGGGCGGCCCGGTCGGCGACCTCGGTCTCCAGCTCACCGCCGCCGCGGCGGACGGGCTCGCCGCGCTTCCACGCCGCGTACTCCTCGCCGTACCGCTCGATGATCTCCTCGTGCGTGAGGCCCTGCCACACGCCCGCGTAGGTCTCGCGCAGGCCGGGGTCGTGGACAACCTGGTGGCCCGTGACGGCCGACAGCTCGGCGGCGGTGGCCCGGGCGCGGACGAGGTCGGAGGCGATGATCGCGTCCGGCCCCAGCGCGGCCAGCAGCCGGGCGGCCCGGCGCGCCTGGGCCACGCCGGTATCGGTCAGCTCGATGTCCGTGGAGCCCTGGAAGCGGCGCTTCAGGTTCCACGCGGTCTGACCGTGCCGCCACAGGACGATGCGACGGCCCCGGCCGCCCCCGCTGCCGTTCAGCTCAGCTCACCGTCCGTGCCGGCCTCCGCGGCCTGTGCGCGGGCGAGCTCCTCGCCCTTGCCGCGGGTCGCGACGGCGTCGGCCGGCAGCCCGATCTCGGGGCAGTCCTTCCAGAGGCGCTCCAGCGCGTAGTAGACGCGCTCCTCGCTGTGCTGCACGTGCACCACGATGTCGACGTAGTCGAGCAGCACCCAGCGGGCGTCACGGTCGCCCTCGCGGCGCACCGGCTTGGCGCCCAGGTCCTTCAGCAGCCGCTCCTCGATCTCGTCGACGATCGACTTGACCTGGCGGTCGTTGGGGGCCGAGGCCAGCAGGAAGGCGTCGGTGATCGACAGCACGTCGCTGACGTCGTACGCGATGATGTCGTGCGCGAGCTTGTCGGCGGCCGCCTGGGCGGCGGCCTGGATGAGCTCGATGGAGCGGTCCGTGGCGGTCACAAGCCATGCTTTCGGTCAAGAGGGTCAGTACGCCTCAAGGGTCTCACGACCCGGCGACAGCCCTCCTGACGTTTTCCGCCGCTTCTCGTCGCTTGCCGCCGCTCCCGCACCGGCCCGCGCTCAGGACCCGCCCTTGTAGTCCTTGCCCAGCACCACGGCGATGTCCGCGGTGCCCGCGCTGCCGCCCTTCTTCACCGCACTGTCCGGCAGGCCGAGGGTCTTGGCGACCTCCTTGGCCTCCCCGGCACGCAGGTCGTCCGTGTACGTCACGGAGGACGCGGCCTCCGCGGCACCGGCCCGGCCGCCGTCGACATAGGTGTAGCCGCCGTTGGCCAACGCGACCTGTGCCGCCGCGGCACCGCTCTTGCCGCCTGTGGCGTCCTTCACACTCACCCGGGCCGCAGCGTTCTTGTCGGCGTTCTTCACCGTGCCGCCGAGCACGTCCTTGACCATGCCGGCGCTCTTGTCGGCGAGCGTCCCGTCCGGCTGCACGGGCAGCAGCCTGGTGTCGTACGCACCCGCCCTGGCCCGGGCCGCGAGCCCGGCGAGGGAGGCGCCGAGCTGCTTGACGGACAGCGACGGGTCGGGGATCTGGGCGAGGGACTCGACGGTCGTGGTGGCCGCGTCCGGGTCGGTGGAGATCTTCTTCAGCACGCCCTGCATGACCTGGCCGAAACGGGCGAGCTGCCGGTTCGGGTCCTCGCCGTCCGCACGGTAGGTGGCGTAGGCCACAGCGGCTTGCCCGTTGAGGCTCTGACCCGTGCCCTGGGAGACGACCGGACGGTCACCCGACGACGCGCCCGGCACGGTGGTGTCGGCGTCCACGGTGATGCCGCCGACCAGCTGGACCAGGTTCTCCAGGTACGGGGTGTCCAGCCGCCAGCTGCCCTTGATGCTCCCGCCGAGCAGGGTGTTGAGGGCGTCGCGCGTGCCACCGGTGCCGGCGTCCTGGACGGACTTGCCCAGGGTCGTCGCCCCGCCGCCGTCCTTGGACACGACCAGGGAGTTGGGCAGCAGGACGGTCGTGCCCCTCTTGCTGCCCGCGTTGTCGACCAGCAGAGCGGTCGAACTGCCGCTGCCCTTGGTCTCCTTCAGATGCACGACGATCACATCGCGCTGCCGCGCTCCGCCCGACGCCCCGGTGCCCTTCTTGCTCCCGGCGTCCGACAGCAGGAACCAGCCGACCGCCGCGCCGACGGCGAGGACCAGCACCACGACAAGGGCGATCACACGGTTGCGTCCCTTGCGCTTGCGTTCGTCACGGCGCTCGGTACGGCTCTCGCTGAACTTGAGCCAGTCGATGACGTCTTCGGAGTCCTCGTCCGGCTCCTCGATGAACGAGAACTGCTCGGTGCGGTAGTCCGGTGCCGGGCGTGGTTCGGGGATCTTCTCCGCGGCCGGCGCGGCGGCCGGCTCCTGCGGTTCCTGCGGCTCCTCGGGAGCGGGCGGGCCCGACTGGCGGGGGATCCACTCCTGCTGGGCCTGTTGAACAGGCTGCTGCTGTACGTGCTGTTGCCGAGCCTGCTGCTGTACGTGCTGCTGTGCCTGGTACGGGTCGTAGGGCTGCTGCTGAACCGGCTGAGCGTACGGGTCGTAGCCGTAGGACTGCGGCTGATGCTGCTGCGGCTGAGCCTGCTGGAGCGGCTGACCGTAGGCGTCGTACACGCGCTCCGGCGCATCAGGCCGGTACACCGGCCGGCCATAGGCGTCGTAGCCGTACACCTGTGGTTGCTGTTGTGCATACAGGTCGTGCGCGTACGGGTCCTGTCGGTCGTTCACCAGTGCCCCTCGGTGCCCATCGAGTCCGGAAGTCTGCGGGACTCAGCCGTCGTGACGGTACAGCCTGCGCTTGTCGATGTAGCGCACCACACCGTCGGGCACGAGGTACCAGACAGGTTCGTCCTGCGCCACGCGCGACCGGCAGTCGGAGGAGGAGATGGCGAGCGCCGGGACCTCCACGAAGGAGACCCGGTCCTCGGGCAGGCCGGGGTTGGCCAGTATGTGCCCGGGTCTGGTGACCCCGATGAAGTGGGCGAGCGAGAAGAGCTCGTCGGTGTCACGCCAGGTGAGGATCTGCGCCAGCGCGTCGGCGCCGGTGATGAAGAACAGGTCCGAGTTCTCGTTGAGCGACCGCAGCTCGCGCAGCGTGTCCACGGTGTAGGTGGGACCGCCGCGGTCGATGTCGATGCGGCTGACCGAGAACTGCGGGTTCGACGCGGTGGCGATCACCGTCATCAGATAGCGGTCCTCGGCCGGGGAGACCTTCCGGTGGCTCTTCTGCCACGGCTCCCCGGTCGGTACGAAGACCACCTCGTCCAGGTGGAACTTCGCGGCCACCTCGCTCGCGGCGACCAGGTGGCCGTGGTGGATGGGGTCGAACGTTCCGCCCATCACGCCGAGCCGCCGCTTCACGGGCTCTGTCTGCTCTTCCATGCGTGCAGACCCTACTGGGCACGGCTCGGGGCCCCGCCCTCAGGGACCGGTGGGGTCAGCGGTCGCGGTTGAAGCGGGTGGTGATCCAGAGGAGGAGCAGCAGGATGACCAGGGCGGCGCCGCCGGTCATGTACGGGCTGATGCTCTTGTGGGTGTCCACGTGCTCGCCCTCGGAGGCGAGGGAGACCAGGGCTGAGTGGGCAGTGGCGATGAACATCGTCGGCAGGACCTATCCGGTGACGTGGTCGGGTGGAGACTTCTGCCACATCGTATGCGGGCGCTTATGCCAACCTCACGCCGACTCCGCCAAGTACACGCGCGGGCCTCCGGGTCAGTCCTTCTTGCGGTAGCCGCGCAGCAGGAACCAGGCGGTCAGCGGGACGCCGATCAGGGCGACGATCAGAACCGTGCGCAGGACGGGGCCGGGGCCCACGTCCTCCTTGGAGACGGCCAGCAGCACTGGGAAAGCAGGGTGAGCAGTGAAACCATCGATGAGGGGCATGCCTCAACGGTAGCCATGTCCGAGTCACGGCCTAGGCTGGGGTCCTCAGCCGGGGACGGGCAGGGAGCAGCCCACCGAGGGGGTCGCGATGAGTGACGGCAGTTTCGACCACAGCACCGAGCCCGCACGGGAGCGCAGGCGGTTCCCGGACATCTCCTCGCGTGCGTACGAGCATCCGGCGGACCGCTCGGCTTTGGTGGCCCTGCGCAAGCTGACCGGTTTCGACACGGTCTTCAAGGCGCTGAGCGGGCTGCTGCCCGAGCGCAGCCTGCGGCTGCTGTACCTGTCGGACTCGGTGCGGGTGAGCGAGCAGCAGTTCCCCCACCTGCACGCGATGCTGGCCGACGCGTGCGCGGTCCTGGACGTCCCCGCGCTCCCGCCGATGTACGTCACCCAGGACCCGCAGCCCAATGCGATGTGCATCGGCCTGGACGAGCCGATCATCGTGGTGACCACGGGCCTGGTGGAGCTGCTGGACGAGGAGGAGATGCGGGCCGTCGTCGGGCACGAGACGGGCCATGCGCTGTCCGGGCACGCGGTCTACCGCACGATCCTGCTGTTCCTGACGAACATGGCGCTCAAGGTCGCCTGGATCCCGCTGGGCAACCTCGCGGTGATGGCCATCGTGACGGCGCTGCGCGAGTGGTTCCGCAAGTCCGAGCTGTCGGCGGACCGGGCGGGCCTGCTGGCCGGTCAGGACCTGCAGGCCTCGATGCGGGGCCTGATGAAGATGGCCGGCGGCAACCACCTGCATCAGATGAACGTGGAGGCCTTCCTCGCGCAGGCCGAGGAGTACGAGCGCGGCGGCGACCTGCGCGACTCCGTACTGAAGATCATGAACGTGCTGCCGCGCAGCCACCCGTTCGCGACGGTGCGTGCGGCGGAGCTCAAGAAGTGGGCGGAGAGCCGGGACTTCCAGCGGATCATGGACGGGCACTATCCGCGCAGGTCGGAGGACAAGGACACGTCCGTGACGGACTCCTTCAAGGAATCCGCGAGCCACTACGCGGAGTCGGTGAAGGCCAGCAAGGACCCGCTGATGGGGTTCGTGCGGGACGTGGCCGGGGGTGTGGGCGATCTGGGCGGGAAGCTGTTCGGACGGGGCCAGCAGGGGAACCGGGACTAGGGCGTGGGCTCCGCACCGCGGGCCAGGGAGCCGCAGAGGGCCGTCTGGGGGACGCCGGTGGTGTACGGGTCCGTGTCGGCCGGGCCGCCGGCGGCGGCCCGCTGGCCGGCCAGCAGCGGCCGCAGGTAGGACGCGTCGTCCGCCGAGCAGGACTCCGGGCCCGCCTGCACCGCGCTCTGCAGCACCTGCACATGGTGTTCCTGCAGGTCGTCGCGGTCGAAGCGGAATTTCAGGATGCGCCGCACGGTGAACAGCGAGGCCTGGGCCGGCTGCCCGCTCCCCGGCTTCGCCGGGCGCACGGCGTAGACGAACGTGTGGTCCGCGGAGACCTCCAGCGCGGCCGGCGAGGCCTCGGTGACGGAGAAGACGCCCTGGACGCGGACGGGCGCGTCCGCGAGGGCCACCTGGGAGGGGTCGAAGCGGACCAGCCAGCCGGTGGCCTCGTGCAGGCCGTCGTCCGCGGGCTTGTCGAAGCTGCGGTCGAACTGGTCCAGCTGGTCGGGGGTCAGCAGCAGCCGGACGGTGCGCTGGGAGCCGCCGGTGAGCACGGCCGGGTCGAGTGCGGACTTGACCGTGTACTCCTTCGCCGTGGCGAGCGCGGCCATCACGAGGGACTCGGAGAAATTCTGCGTGCGCCGCACGGCCGGAAGGGTGACGCCGTCCGTCCCGTCGCGGAACCGGGCCGCCGGACTGCGGTCGAGGAGCGCCCTGGCGTCCCCGCCGGGGACGGCGTCGTGCGGGGCGAGCGGCACGAGGGTGACGCGCAGCGGCTCGGAGGTGGGCGGCCTGGGCTCCTTGTAGGGGTGCCGCAGGCCCATGTAGACGGCCGTGCCGAAGGCGAGGGTGATCAATATGACCAGCAGGAGGACCTGGCGCGAGGCGCTCACGCGCACCCAGGCGTGCCGGGTGCGGACGGCCGGGGCGTGGTCGTCCATGCGCTCGCGGGCGGAGAACTCCCGGAGCCGGGCAGCACGGACGAACGATTCGTCGAAGACGACGGATCGGTACTCTTCGTCGCCACCTCCCGGGGCACCCTCGGGCGTGCCCTCGGGTGGGTCTCCAGGCCCGTCCATACCTCAAGAGTAGGTCCGTGGGAGCTTCGGTAAACGCGCTGGTACGCGACAAGTTCTGACGAAAATTCACGCTACCGGGTGAACGGCTGCCGGTTCCGCTTACGGGCGTGCAAGGCCTTGGCCAAGCCCTGGGAGGCGGTCAGCCCCGGCGTGGTGCGGCCGGGGCGGCCGGGGGCTCCGAGTCGGCCGAGACGGACGGGACCGGCCCCGCGGGCGCACCCGCCCCCGTGGTGGCGGTCGGCGGGACGGGCTCCTGGTCCCCGGCGGAGGCCGCGCCCCGGTAGACGGCGGCGAAGGCGAGGGCGACCACGCCTATGCCCATGATCACGGCGAGCACCCAGGCCACCGGGCGGCGCCAGCGGGCGTGGCCGCGGTAGGGGCCCCGGGTGCTGCCGTAGCGCCCGTACGGGCCGTAGGCGTCGTCGGGGTCGAGCTCGTGGGCGAAGCCGGGCAGCTCCATGGCCCGGCCCGGGCGGAAGCCGTCCCCGGCGGCCTCCTCGTACGGGTCGTCCTCGGCGGGGCCGCCGCCGGAGCGGGCCCGGTCGGCGGCGAGCATCCGCTCGGCCGCCGAGGGCTCGTGGACCGCGGCGGCCCGCACGAACTCCTCGTCGAAGACCACGGAGGCGAACGGGTCGTCCGCGCCTCCGCGGCAGTGGCTGTCGGGCTCCTCGCCGTCCGGGAACGGCCTGCCCCCCACGTCGTCCGGCACCCGTTCAGAGTAGACCCGAAGCGCTCAATCCGCGTGGGCGGTACCGGAATTGCTGCGTTGGGGGCTGTTGTTCGGGTGCGGGTCCGCTTGGGTTGCTCGCGCCCACGCGGCGGAGCCGCTGGGGGTACCTCCCAGCGGTAGCCGGGGGAGCAACAGCCCCGCGCCCCTTCGGGGCGCGGGGTCGGGGCCTGGGGTCGGGGCCTAGCGTCGCGTGTGGCCGTCGCCCGTGACGATGTACTTCGTCGAGGTCAGCTCCGGCAGGCCCATCGGGCCGCGGGCGTGCAGCTTCTGCGTGGAGATGCCGATCTCGGCGCCGAAACCGAACTGCCCTCCGTCGGTGAACCGCGTCGAGGCGTTGACGGCGACCGTCGTGGAGTCCACGAGCTGCGTGAAGCGGCGGGCGGCGGCCTGCGAGGTGGTGACGATGGCCTCGGTGTGGCCGGAGGTCCACAGCCGGATGTGGCGTACGGCCGCGTCCAGGTCGTCCACGACCGCGGCGGCGATGTCGTACGACAGGTACTCGGTCTCCCAGTCCTCCGCGGTGGCGGGCACCACCGTGGCCGGGGAGCCCTCCGCCAGCTCCAGCACCCGCTCGTCGCCGTGCACGGTCACCCCGGCCTCGGCCAGCGCGGCCAGGGCGCGCGGCAGGAAGCGCTCCGCGATGTCCCGGTGCACCAGCAGGGTCTCGGCGGCGTTGCAGACACTGGGGCGCTGAGCCTTGGAGTTGACCAGGATCTCGACGGCCATGTCGATGTCGGCCTCGGCGTCCACGTACACGTGGCAGTTGCCGGTGCCCGTCTCGATCACCGGCACCGTGGACTCCTGGACGACCGTGCGGATCAGCGAGGCGCCGCCGCGCGGGATCAGCACGTCGACCATGCCGCGGGCGCGCATCAGCTCGCGCACCGACTCACGGCTCTCGCCCGGCACCAGCTGCACCGCGTCCGCGGGCAGCCCCGCGCCGCCGACCGCGTCGCGGATCACCCGCACCAGGGCGGTGTTCGAGGCGTAGGCGGAGGACGAGCCGCGCAGCAGCACGGCGTTGCCGGACTTCAGGCACAGCGCGGCGGCGTCGGCCGTGACGTTCGGGCGGGCCTCGTAGATGATGCCGACGACGCCCAGCGGGACGCGCACCTGGCGCAGGTCGATGCCGTTGGGGAGGGTCGAGCCGCGCACGACCTCGCCCACCGGGTCGGGCAGCGCCGCCACGTCGCGGACGTCCTTGGCGATGGCGCGCACCCGCTCGGGGGTGAGGGTGAGCCGGTCGACGATGCTCTCGCTCGTGCCCGCGGCCCGGGCCTTCGCGACGTCCTCGGCGTTGGCGTCGACGATCTCGCGGGTGCGGACCTCCAGCGCGTCGGCGATGGCCAGCAGCGCCTCGTCCTTCACCGACCGCGGCAGTGGCGCCAGGTCGGCGGCCGCGGCGCGGGCGCGGTAGGCGGCGCGCAGAACGGGCGACTGCGGCATCGGGTCGGCGAGGGGGGAGGGGAAAACGCTGCTCATGGCTCCGCAGCCTAACCCTCGCGCCGGGGGCGGTCGGGGGGATTCCACAGTGCGGGACGGTTGCGGTCGGGGTTCGGGTGCGGGTTCGTTGTCGTTGCTCGCGCAGTTCCCCGCGCCCCTTCGGGGGCGCGGGCCCTGACGGGGCGCGGGACGGGGCGGGGGGCTAGAACGGGTGCACGCCCACCGGCGTTGCCGGCAAGGGGCCGTGGCCCTCTGCGATGCGTTGGTGGTAGGTCTCGCGGTCGATGACCTCCAGGCCGACGATCTCCCACGGCGGGAGCCGGGCCGTGGAGCGGTGCTCGCCCCACAGCCGCAGCGCGACGGCCGCCGCGTCGTGCAGGTCGCGCGCCTCCTCCCAGTACCGGATCTCGGCGTGGTCGTTGGCGTAGCGGCTGGTCAGCAGGAACGGATGGTCGTGCGCGAGCTGTTCGAGCGCCCGCCGGACCTCCTTCAGCGGCGCCTCGCTGCCCGAGACGCTGAGGGTGATGTGCCACAGCCGCGACACGTCGCCGGACGGCTCGCCGCCCGGCCGGACCGCGGGGTCCGGCGTGCCGGACCCGACGCTGGTCAGTGTGCGCTCCGCCGTCCCGTTGGGCTGCGCCCCTGGGCGCCCTCGTCTCACCGGCGGCCTCCCGTTGATCGCTGCTCCGCACGCGGCGGTGCGGAGCCGTGCCGTGCTGGTTCTCGTTGTGCTGCCGTACCTCAAAGTTGACCAGTCGGCGGGCGGCGGTGTGGGGGTTTTGCGGAAAGGACCGAGGAAAGGCTTTGCTGACCGGCACTTCCCGGCCCGCGTGATCCCCGTGTGACGTCCGTCAGCGGTGCAGCACGACCAGGTCGTCCCGGTGCACGACCTCGCGCTCGTACTCGGGGCCCAGCTCGCGCGCGAGCTCACGGGTCGAGCGGCCCAGGAGCTGCGGGATCTCCCCCGCGTCGAAGGCGACGAGCCCCCGCGCGACGGCGTGCCCCGCGGGGTCCCGCAGCTCGACGGGGTCGCCCGCGCTGAACTCGCCCACGACGGAGGCGATGCCCGCGGGCAGCAGCGAACCGGTGCCCTCGACCACGGCCTTGACGGCGCCGTCGTCCAGCACCAGGGCGCCGCGCGGGGCGGAGGCGTGCGCGAGCCACAGCAGGCGGTCGGCGGAGCGGCGGCCGGTGCGGTGGAAGAACGTGCCGGTGGCCCGTCCGCGCAGGGCGGCGTCGGCCTGGCTGGCGGAGGTGAGGACGACGGGGATGCCGGCGGCGGCCGCGATCCGGGCCGCCTCGACCTTGGTGACCATGCCGCCCGTGCCGACGCCCGCCTTGCCGGCGCTGCCGATCGAGATGCCCTCCAGGTCCCGCGGCCCGTGGACCTCGGCGATCCGCGAGGTGCCCGGGGTGCTGGGGTCGCCGTCGTAGAGGCCGTCGACGTCCGAGAGCAGGATCAGCAGGTCGGCGCGGACGAGATGGGCGACGAGGGCGGCGAGCCGGTCGTTGTCGCCGAAGCGGATCTCGTCCGTGGCGACGGTGTCGTTCTCGTTGACGACGGGCACGGCGCCCATCGCCAGCAGCTGGTCCAGGGTGCGGCGGGCGTTGCGGTAGTGCGCGCGGCGGCTGGTGTCGTCGGTCGTCAGCAGCACCTGGCCGACGCGGCGGCCGTAGCGGGCGAAGGAGGCGGTGTAGCGGGCGACGAGCAGGCCCTGGCCGACGCTGGCGGCGGCCTGCTGCCGGGCCAGGTCGCGCGGGCGGCGGTCCAGGCCCAGCGGGGCGAGCCCGGCGGCGATGGCACCCGAGGAGACCAGCACGATCTCCTTCGCGGCGGCGTTCGCGGGGTCCTGTTCGCGCAGGGTGCGGGCGAGCACATCGACCAGCGCGTCAACCCGGTCGGCGTCCAGTCCCCCTCCCGCGGTGGTGAGTGACGAGGATCCCACTTTGACCACGATCCGGCGGGCGTCCAGGACCTCCTGCCGCGTCCCCCGCTGCTCCCCTGCCCCTGTCACGTACGTACACCCCTGTGGTCGCCGGTCATGCTGTGTGTTTCAGGCAGGCAAATCTACCGGTTGACGAATGTGGTCGTTCGACCCTGTTTGACGGCTGCTGCGATATCGGAAGATTGCTCCCGGACCTGCGCCCGTCATACGGTCGGTGGTCGACCCCGTCGTTCCGCCCCTGCGCAACGCCGGAACAAATCCCCCCACACCCGCCCAGACGCCTCCTATATCTCCGTCTCCAGTCCTCCTGCCAGGAGCCCTCCCAGTGCCTTCTGCCGGAACAGCCCCCCGCCGAGCAGCGCAGCTCGCGGCGCTGCTCGCGATGCTGGCGTTCTTCGCCGCCCAGTTCGTGGGGGCGCTGCTGCCCCAGGCGGCCCTGCTGATCGTCGCCTCGACAGCGGGCCTCGCCCTCGACCTCTACCTGCAGCACCGCGACCCCGGCCTGCTCTCGCTGCTCGGCAAGATCCGCTTCGACGTCATGGTGCGGCAGCTGCTGCGCGACGTGCTGATCCTGGTCGGGCTCCTGCGCCTCAACAGCGACAACTCCCTGCGCGGCTACACCACGGTCGTCTCCGGGCTGGTCCTCTTCTACGGCGCCCACCTCGCCTGCCAGGCGCTCGCGATCGTCGTCAAGCGCACCCGCACCCTGCCGTTCGTCACACGCAACGTGGACACCGACGGCCTGCATCTGACCGCCGCGCCGCCGCGCCTGCTGTACCGCCAGCACGGCCGGCGGCTGCTGCGCTTCGCCTGCGCCCCCACCACCGGCCTGCTGCTCACCGTGGCCACCGCGGACACCGTGTGGGCCGAGACCGGCGTCGCCGCGGGCGTGCTGCTCGCCGTCGCCGGCACCGTGCACCTCGCGGGCTGGCTCAAGCCGGAGAAGCGCATCGCCGACGAGAAGCAGGCGCTGGAGTGGCTCGACCGGTGGCTCGCGGACTACAAGCCCACCGTCGGCATGTACTTCTCCGGCGGCACCACCTCGGCCTACCAGGCCAACATGTGGCTCTCCACACTCGCCGAGCTCGACGGCAGGCCCGTCATCGTGCTGCGCGAGCGGTTCATGGTGCAGAAGATCGACGCCACGGACGTGCCCATCGTGTGCATCCCCAAGGTCGTCCATCTGATGGCCCTGGAGAAGTCCACGCTGAAGATCATGCTGCACCCCGCGAATTCCGGCAAGACCTCGCAGGTGCTGCGGATGCCGTCGATCAAGCACGCCTTCACCAACCACGGCGAGAGCGACAAACTCTCCAGCTGCAACCCCTACTCGAAGGCCTACGACGAGGTCTGGGTCGCCGGCCCCGCCGCCCGCGAGCGCTACCAGCTCGCCGACATCGGCGTCGAGGACAAGGACGTCGTCGAGGTCGGCCGTCCGCAGCTCGCCCCGATCCTGCCGTGCAGCACGACGCCTCCCGGCGAGGACGAGTACGTCACCGTGCTGTACGCGCCCACCTGGGAGGGCTGGGACGGCAACCCGGGCAACACGTCCGTCATGCTCGCCGGCGAGAACATCGTCCGCGGGCTGCTGGCCGACCCCAAGGTCCGGCTGCTGTACAAGCCGCACCCGATGACCGGTTCCGTCGACCCGCGCGCCGGACAGGCCGACGAGCGCATCCAGGCCATGATCCGCGAGGCCAACTCCCGCCGCGGCGGCCCCCGTCCCGGCCCCGAGGCCGCGGCCGAACTGGCCCGCCGCGCAGCCGAACTGCAGGCCCTGACCACCAGTTCCTTCCGCGACAGCGCGGACGAGATCGAGCGCATGCTGCTGCAGTCCACCCCGGAACCGGGCCGCGCGGCGGGCGTCGCGGACGCCACCGCGGCCTGGGAGACGGCCTATTGGGCCTCGCTGCCGGAGTGGGAGCACCAGATCATCACGGACGCGCGGCCGTCCCTCTTCAGCTGCTTCAACCAGGCGCGGCTGCTCGTCAGCGACGTGTCGAGCGTGGTCTCGGACTACCTGATCAGCGAGAAGCCGTACGCGGTCGCGAACACGAGCGGTATGACCGAGGACGAGTTCCGGGCCTGCTTCCCGACCGTGAGCGCGGCGACGATCCTCACCCCGGACGCGTCCGGCATCGCCGATCTGCTGGCCGCCGTACGCGACCCGGCACGGGACGAACTGGCCGCTGCACGCAGCAAGTTGAAGGTGCATCTGCTCGGACCGTCGGATCCCCCGTCGCTGGTGCGGTTCAACCGGGCGGCACTGGCCCTCGCGGCCGAGGCCGACGCGCGGCAGGCGCGGATGGCGGAGCGCGCCTCGGCCGTGCCCGCACCGCGGGAGGCCGTGGAGGCCGGGCAGCCGGGCTGAACTTCCGTACGGCAAACGCCGGAGGGGCGGGACGACGTGAGTCGTCCCGCCCCTCCGGCGTTCAACGGGCCTATTCCCCGAACGGGTTGAAGCCCTCGTACTCGCCCTCCGCGTCGTCCCGCTCGGCCTGGCGGTCGCGGCGGCGCTGCGCGGCCGGACGCGGGGCCTCGAAGCGGTGGTCCTCGCCACGGCGGCCCAGCATCTCCGCACCGGCGGCCATCGACGGCTCCCAGTCGAAGACGACCGCGTCCTCCTCGCCGCCGATCGCGACGCCGTCGCCCGCCCGCGCACCGGCCTTCATCAACTCCTCCTCGACACCGAGGCGGTTGAGGCGGTCGGCGAGGTAGCCGACGGCCTCGTCGTTGTTGAAGTCGGTCTGGCGCACCCAGCGCTCCGGCTTCTCGCCGCGCACGCGGTAGATGCCGTCGTCCTCCAGCGTGACCGTGAAGCCCGCGTCGTCCACCGCCTTCGGACGGATGACGATCCGGGTCGCCTCCTCCTTCGGCTTGGCGGCACGCGCCTCCGCGACGATCCCGGCCAGGGCGAAGGACAGCTCCTTCAGGCCCTCGCGGGAGACCGCCGACACCTCGAAGATGCGGTAGCCGCGGTCTTCCAGCTCGGGACGGATCAGTTCGGCGAGGTCCCGGCCGTCGGGGATGTCGACCTTGTTGAGGACGACCAGGCGCGGCCGGTCGTCCAGGCCGCCGTACTCCTTGAGCTCCGCCTCGATGGCGTCCAGGTCGCTCAGCGGGTCGCGCTCGGACTCCAGCGTGGCCGTGTCCAGCACGTGCACGAGCACCGAGCAGCGCTCGACGTGCCGCAGGAACTCCAGGCCCAGGCCCTTGCCCTGGCTGGCACCCGGGATCAGGCCGGGGACGTCCGCGATGGTGTAGACGGTGGAACCGGCCGTCACCACACCGAGGTTCGGCACCAGGGTGGTGAACGGGTAGTCCGCGATCTTCGGCTTGGCGGCCGACAGCACCGAGATCAGCGAGGACTTGCCCGCGCTCGGGTAGCCCACGAGAGCCACGTCGGCGACGGTCTTCAGCTCCAGGACGATGTCCTGCACATCGCCCGGCACGCCCAGCAGCGCGAAGCCGGGGGCCTTGCGGCGGGCGGAGGCCAGCGCGGCGTTGCCGAGGCCGCCACGGCCGCCCTGGGCGGCGATGAAGCGGGTGCCCTGGCCGACGAGGTCGGCGAGCACATTGCCGTGGCGGTCCTGGACGACGGTGCCGTCCGGGACCGGCAGCACGAGGTCCGTGCCGTCCTTGCCGGAGCGGTTGCCGCCCTCGCCGGGCTTGCCGTTGGTGGCCTTGCGGTGGGGGCTGTGGTGATAGTCCAGGAGCGTGGTGACCGACTGGTCGACGACCAGGATCACATCGCCGCCACGGCCGCCGTTGCCGCCGTCGGGGCCGCCGAGCGGCTTGAACTTCTCCCGGTGCACGGAGGCGCAGCCGTGGCCTCCGTTACCCGCGGCGACGTGCAGCTCGACGCGGTCCACGAAGGTGGTCATAGCGGTGTGCCTCCAGATACATACGTAATTGTCTTTGTTGTAACGCAGCGAGGGCGGACCCGCTTCCCCGGGGCCCGGGGAAGGGAGGTCCGCCCTCGCGTGTCGCTCGTATCGCTATCGCTCTACGGAGCCTGGATCAGGTGGTGATCAGGCAACCGGGACGATGTTGACGACCTTGCGGCCACGGTGGGTGCCGAACTGCACCGCACCGGCGTCCAGCGCGAACAGGGTGTCGTCGCCACCGCGACCCACACCGGCGCCCGGGTGGAAGTGGGTGCCGCGCTGGCGGACCAGGATCTCACCGGCGTTGACGAGCTGACCGCCGAAGCGCTTCACGCCGAGCCGCTGGGCGTTGGAGTCGCGACCGTTCCGGGTGGACGATGCGCCCTTCTTGTGTGCCATGTGTTCTCAGTCCCTTACTTCGCCGGAGCGTCGATGCCGGTGATCTTCAGCGCGGTGTGCAGCTGGCGGTGACCGATGCGCTTCTTGTAACCGGTCTTGTTCTTGTACTTCTGGATCCGGATCTTGTCGCCCTTGTGGTGGTCGACAACCTCGGCCTGGACCTTCACGCCGGCCAGGACCCACGGGTCGCTGGTGACAGCGTCACCGTCGACGACCAGCAGCGTGGAGAGCTCGACGGTGTCGCCGACCTTGCTGGTGGAAATACGGTCAACCTCGATGACGTCGCCAACAGCAACCTTCTGCTGGCGGCCGCCGGTGCGCACGATCGCGTACACGCGGAACTCTCTCTCGCTAGGTTTCGGTCCTCTGACGCCAGCCGCTCGCACGGGCGGGCCCGTGACGGTCCTTGCAGGGACGAGCGGCCTCCCCCGGCGCAGCCGGGAGGTGTTTGCTCAGGGGGTTCGGCGTCGCACAGGTTTGCACAGACACCGACGGTCAAGGTTACGGGGCGCCGACCAGGGGGTCAAACCGGGCCCCTCGCCGGGGTGGCCGCTCCGCGGCGGGGGGATTCCGTGCCGGGCAACCTGCGCCCCGTCAGGGGCGCGGGAACTGCGCGACCAGCCACGACGCGCCCACAGCCGAAGTACCCGGGGCTACGCCCCGGACCGCTTCGACTGCGGCCCGGTGGGGGCTGGTCGCGCAGTTCCTCCCCCAGCTACCGCTGGGAGGTGCCCCCCGCGCCCCTACGGGCGCGTCAGTCCTCCGCGACGGCCTTCTTCGCCGTCTTCTTGGCAGCGGTCTTCTTCGCCGCAGCCTTCTTCGTCGTCGCCTTCTTCGCAGTCGCCGTCTTCTTGGCGGCCGCCTTCTTCGCCGTCGTCGCCTTCTTCGCCGTGGCCTTCTTGGCGGCCGTCTTACGGGCCGTCTTCTTGGCCGGAGCCGCCTCCTCGACGGTTTCCGCCTCGGCCTCGGCCTCCGCGGACTCCGGCTCCGGCTCCACCGCCGGAGCGACCACCACGACAGCCGTCTCCTCGGCACCCTCCGGTGCACCCGCCGGAGCGGACACCCTGCGGGTAGCCCGGCGTCGCGCACGCGGCGCCGCCACCGGGGCCTCCGGCTCGGGCTCGGGCTCGACGGCCGGCACCTCCGGCTCGACCGGTGCCGGTGCCGCGGCCACGACGACCTCCGGCTCGGCCGGCGCCGCCGGTGCGGACACCTTGCGGGTCGCCCGGCGCCGCGTACGGCCACCACGGGCGGCCGCGGCCGCCTCCGCCTCGGCGGGGCTGCCGAACCACTCGTCCTCGCCCGCGACGGACGGCACGAGCTCCGCCTCCGTCACCGGAACCGGCTCCAGTTCCGGAGCCTCGGGCGCGGCCTCGACGGCCTCGGCGGCCTCGGCGAGGGGCTCGGCCTGAGCCGCCACCGGCGCCGCCTTGCCCTTCTTCTTGCCGCGCTTGCCGCCACCGCCGCCACCGCCGACCGTGGTCGGCTGGTCCATGTGGACGATGACGCCCCGGCCGTTGCAGTGGACGCAGGACTCGGAGAAGGACTCCAGCAGGCCCTGGCCCACCCGCTTGCGGGTCATCTGGACCAGACCCAGCGAGGTCACCTCGGCGACCTGATGCTTCGTCCGGTCCCGGCCCAGGCACTCCAGCAGGCGCCGCAGCACCAGGTCCCGGTTGGACTCCAGCACCATGTCGATGAAGTCGATCACGATGATGCCGCCGAGGTCGCGCAGCCGCAGCTGGCGCACGATCTCCTCGGCCGCCTCCAGGTTGTTCCTGGTGACCGTCTCCTCCAGGTTGCCGCCCTGGCCGGTGAACTTGCCGGTGTTGACGTCGACCACGACCATCGCCTCGGTCCGGTCGATGACGAGCGAACCGCCGCTCGGCAGCCAGACCTTGCGGTCCAGCGCCTTCATCAGCTGCTCGTCGATCCGGTACGTGGCGAACACGTCGACGTCCGACGTCCACTTCTGCAGCCGGTCCGCGAGGTCGGGCGCGACCTGCGAGACATAGCCGTGGATGGTCTCCCAGGCGTTGTCGCCGCTGACGATGACCTTGGAGAAGTCCTCGTTGAAGATGTCGCGGACGACCCGGACCGTCATGTCCGGCTCGCCGTACAGCAGGGTCGGGGCGTTGCCGCTCTTCGCCTTCTTCTGGATCTCCTCCCACTGCGCCTGCAGACGCTCGACGTCACGGCGCAGCTCGTCCTCGCTGGCGCCCTCGGCGGCGGTGCGCACGATCACGCCCGCGTCCTCGGGGACGATCTTCTTGAGGATGGACTTCAGACGCGCCCGCTCGGTGTCGGGCAGCTTGCGGCTGATGCCGGTCATCGAGCCCTCGGGCACATAGACCAGGTAACGGCCGGGCAGCGAGACCTGGCTGGTGAGCCGGGCACCCTTGTGGCCGATCGGGTCCTTGGTGACCTGGACGAGCACGGACTGGCCGGACTTCAGCGCGGTCTCGATGCGGCGCGGGCCGTTGCCCATGCCGAGCGCCTCGAAGTTGACCTCGCCGGCGTACAGGACCGCGTTGCGGCCCTTGCCGATGTCGACGAACGCGGCCTCCATGGACGGCAGGACGTTCTGGACCTTGCCCAGGTAGACGTTGCCGACGTAGCTGGCGGCCTGCTCCTTGTTGACGAAGTGCTCGACGAGGACGTTGTCCTCCAGCACACCGATCTGGGTGCGGTCGCCGTTCTCGCGGACGACCATCACCCGCTCGACGGCCTCACGGCGGGCCAGGAACTCGGCCTCCGTGATGATCGGCACCCGGCGGCGGCCCTGCTCGCGCCCCTCGCGGCGGCGCTGCTTCTTGGCCTCCATGCGGGTCGAGCCCTTGATGGACTGGACCTCGTCGAAGCCCGTGCCGCCCTCGGTGCGCGGGCGCGGCTCGCGAACCTTGACGACGGTGCGCTCGGGCTCGTCGACACCCGGCTCGGCCTCGATGGCCTCGCCGCTGCGGCGCCGGCGGCGACGCCGGCGACGGCTGCCCGCGGACGCGGAGATCCCGGCCTCCTCGGCCTCCTCCTCCGCTTCCTCGGCCTCCTCGGCGGCCTCCGGCTCCTCGCCCTCGGCGGCCTGCAGCTCCTCCTCGGTGCCCTCGGCCTCCGCGGCCTCGCCCCGGCGACGGCGACGGCCACCCCGGCGGCGACGGCGCGACGGGCGCTCGCCCTGGTCCTCCTCCTCCGCCTCCTCCGCCTCCTCGGCGGCCTCGGCCTCCTGCGGCTCCTCCTCGACGACCGGCTCGGCGACCGGCGCCTCGACGGGCTCACCGCGGCGGCGGCGACGGCGCCGTCCGCCCACGGCGGGCGCCGGGGCCTCGGCCACGGTCTCCTCGGCCTCCTCCTCGGCCGGCTCCTCCTCCGGCACCGCGGCGGCAGCGGCAGCGGCGGTCTCCGGCGTCTGGAACATCGGCTCGGTGAAGACGGGCGCCTGGAACATGGCCGTCGTCGGCCGCACGGCCCGCCGACGGGTGCGGCCCTCGGCGGCACCGGTCTCCGCGGCGGCCTCCTCGGCAGCCTGCGGGGCACCGGCCGGGGCGGCGGCACGACGGGTCGTACGACGGCGACGCGGCTCCTCCACGGCCTCCTCGGCCTCCGGCTCCCCGGCAACCTGCGGGGCACCGGCGGGCGCACCGGCCCGACGCACCGCACGGCGGCGCGTACGGCCCTCGGCGGGAACCTCCGCCTCCTCGGCAGCGGCCTCCTCGACGGCCTGCGGGGCACCGGCCGGAGCAGTGGCGCGACGGGTGGCACGACGGCGACGCGGCGCCTCGACGACCTCCTCGGCCTCCACGGCCTCCACGGCCTGCGGCTCCTCGACGGCCTGCGGGGCACCGGCCGGAGCCGACACCCGACGGGTCACACGGCGACGACGGGGCGCCTCCGCAGCCGCGGCCTCGGCGGCCTCCTCGCGGATCTCCTGCACCTGCGCCTCCTCGGCGGCCTGGGGAGCGCCGGCGGGCGCGGTGGCACGGCGGCGCGAACGCACCGGCTCGGCAACGG
>NZ_JABBXF010000013.1 GCF_013030945.1 Streptomyces morookaense
CAAGTACGACTCGTTCGACGGCATCTCGCAGGCGGGGAACAACTACACCACTCCCCGCGACTACGCGAAGCTCGCCCGGCACGCGCTGACGAGCGCCACGTTCGACGCGGTGGTCAGGACGACCACCACCCAGCAGAAGGCGGCGAACGTCAACCGCACCTACTACTGGGACAACACGAACAAGCTGCTCGGCTCGTACAAGGGCGCCATAGGCATCAAGACGGGAACGGGCACCGCCGCCGGCCCGTGCCTGGTCTTCGCCGCCCAGCGCGGCAAGCGCACGGTCGTGGGCGTCATCCTCAACGACCCCGTCAACCGCTACCCGGACGCGGTGAAGATGCTCGACTGGGCCTTCGGTTCCAAGGCACCGGTCAAGCTGCGCCAGCTGCCGCCGTCGGCACAGAAGGACTGACCGGCTCCGCCGGCCCCGGCGCTCTCAGCCGAGGAAGGTGAGCCGCACCTGGCGGTCCGGGTTGTCCCGGTTGGTGTCCACCAGGCACACGGACTGCCAGGTCCCCAGCTCCAGCCGTCCGCCGACGACCGGCAACGTCGCGTGCGGAGGCACCAGCGCGGGCAGCACGTGGTCGCGGCCGTGGCCCGGGCTGCCGTGGCGGTGGCGCCAGCGGTCGTCGGCGGGGAGCAGGTCGTGCAGTGCCGCGAGCAGGTCGTCGTCGCTGCCGGCGCCCGTCTCCAGAACGGCGATGCCCGCCGTCGCGTGCGGCACGAAGACGTTGAGCAGCCCGTCCCGGCCGGCTGCCGCCTCGCGCAGGAAGGCCTCGCAGTCGGCCGTCAGGTCGTACACCGTCTCGGAACGGCCGGTGGTGACGTCCAGGACATGGGTGCGAAAGGTTTCGGTCATGGGCTCATTGTTCCTCCTGGCAATGGATCCGCGGAGCGGAAGGGGTGCTTCACAGACCGCGTCGGCTGGGGCAGGATGAGGCGACACGGGCGATCTTGGAGGTGCCGGGCTGCAATGCGCGTGGGACTGTTCGTCACCTGCGTCAACGACACCCTCTTCCCCCGCACCGGGCGCTCGGTGGTCGCGCTCCTGGAACGGCTCGGCGTGCAGGTCGACTTCCCGTTGGAGCAGACGTGTTGCGGGCAGCCGCTCTACAACACCGGCTACCGGCACCGCGCCGAGTCCCTCGTGCTCGGGCTCGCCCGGGCCTTCCGTGACCACGACGTCATCGTGACACCCTCCGGCTCCTGCGCCGCCATGGTCCGCGACAACTACCCTCGCATCGCCGCCCGGGCCGCGACCGAGCAGCGTGCAACCGGCCGGGCAGAGGCGCTGGCCGAGGCGGCGGCGGCCGTGGTGCCGAAGACCTACGAGCTGACCGAGTTCCTGGTCGACGTCCTGGGAGTGACCGACGTCGGCGCCTGCTTCCCCCACACCGTGACCTACCACCCCACCTGTCACGGGCTGCGTGTCCTCGGCCTCGGCGACCGCCCCCGCCGGCTGCTGGAGGCGGTCGAGGGCCTCGAACTGCGGGAACTGCCGGGCGCGGAGGAGTGCTGCGGATTCGGCGGCACCTTCGCCGTCAAGAACCCGGCCGTGTCCGCCGCGATGGGCACGGACAAGGCCCGCGCCGTCACCGGGTCGGCCGCGCAGGTGCTGTGCACCGCCGACAACTCCTGCCTGATGCACATCGGCGGCATCCTCGCCCGCCAGGGCTCCCCCGTGCGCCCCGTGCACATCGCGGAGATCCTCGCCTCCACGGACGGAAAACTCCTGTGAGCCGCACCTATCTGGGCATGCCCGCCTTCCCGGAGGCCGCCGCCGTCTCCACCGGCGATGCCACACTGCGGGCCAACCTCCGCCGCGCCACCCACACCATCCGCGCCAAACGGGCGGCCGCCGTCGCCGAACTGGACGACTGGGACCAACTGCGCGCGGCCGGAGCCGCCGTCAAGGACCGGACCCTGCGCCACCTCGACCGCTACCTCCTCCAGCTGGAGGAGAACGTCACCCGGGCCGGCGGCACCGTCCACTGGGCGGCCGACGCCGACGAGGCGAACCGCATCGTCACCGACCTCGTACGGGCCACCGGCGAGACCGAGGTCGTCAAGGTCAAATCCATGGCCACGCAGGAGACCGGCCTCAACGCCGCCCTGGAACAGGCAGGCATCCGACCGTACGAAACCGATCTCGCCGA
Source organism: Streptomyces morookaense (assembly GCF_013030945.1). GTDB lineage: Bacteria > Actinomycetota > Actinomycetes > Streptomycetales > Streptomycetaceae > Streptomyces > Streptomyces morookaensis. The sequence goes on from NZ_JABBXF010000013.1 coordinate 2,157, forward strand.
ACTCATCGTGCAACTCGGTGACGACCTCCCCTCCCACATCCTGGTCCCCGCGATCCACCGCAGCCGCGGCGAGATCCGTGACATCTTCCGCACCCGGATGGCCGACTGGGGCCGCCCGGCACCATCCGGGCTGACCGACCGGCCCTCCGACCTCGCCGAGGCGGCCCGGCTGCACCTGCGCGAGAAATTCCTCCGTGCCAAAGTCGCCGTCTCGGGCGCCAACTTCATGGTCGCCGAGACCGGCACCCTCGTCGTCGTCGAATCCGAGGGCAACGGGCGGATGTGCCTCACCCTGCCGGAAACCCTGATCTCCGTCGTCGGCATCGAGAAGACCGTCCCCACCTGGCAGGACCTGGAGATCTACCTCCAGCTCCTGCCCCGCTCCGCCACCGCCGAGCGCATGAACCCGTACACCTCGATGTGGACCGGCACCACCGACGACGACGGCCCCCGCTCCTTCCACCTCGTCCTCCTCGACAACGGCCGCACCGACGCCCTCGCCGACCGGACCGGCAGGCAGGTGCTGCGCTGCATCCGCTGCTCGGCCTGCCTCAACGTCTGCCCCGTCTACGAGCGCGCGGGCGGCCACGCCTACGGCTCCCCCTACCCGGGCCCCATCGGCGCCGTTCTCACCCCTCAACTCCGCGGCCTCGCCTCCCCTCTGGAGGAGTCCCTCCCCTTCGCCTCCTCCCTGTGCGGCGCCTGCTACGACGTGTGCCCGGTCGCCATCGACATCCCCGAGATCCTGGTGCACCTGCGCGAACGTGTCGTCCAGGGCGGCGAGGTCACGACCCGGGGCATCCGGACCGTCGTCAAGCCGGCGAAGAAGCACCTCGCCGAACGCGCCATGATGCACGCCGCCGGCTGGACGCTCGACCACCCCCGAGCACTGCGCCGCGCCCAGCGCCTCGCGGCCCGCACCCGCCGCCTCCATCCCCGACGGCTGCCCGGGCCGGGCCGCGCCTGGTCCGACACCCGCGAACTGCCCCCGCTGCCAACGGAACCGTTCCGCGACTGGTGGGCCCGCACCCGCGGAGGCACGGCATGAGAGGCACCAGCAGGGACCGGATCCTGGCGCGGGTGCGCCGTGCACTCGCCGACGTACCGGCCCACGAGCGCCCGCAGGACCACCCCGTCCCGCGCGACTACCTGCGCACCCACGGAGCACGCACCCCTGCCGAGTCCGCGGACCTGCTCGCCGAGAACCTCGCCGACTACCGTGCCGTCGTGCACCGCGTGGCCGCGACCGGACTGCCCGCCCTGCTCACGGAGTTGCTCGGCCGACGCGGAGCACGGCGCGTGGCCGTCCCGGCCGGGCTGCCCGCCGAGTGGCTCGCGCAGGCGCCCGTGGAGCAGGTGCCCGACTCGGCCGGCCTCACGGCGCGGGAGCTGGATGCCGTGGACAGCGTGGTCACCGGCTGCGCCCTGGCGATCGCCGAGACCGGAACAGTGGTCCTCGACGCAGGCCCTGACCAGGGACGGCGTCTCATCACCCTCGTCCCGGACCATCACGTGTGCGTGGTGAGAACGGCCGACCAGATCGTGGACTCGGTACCACAGGCTCTCGGACGCCTGGACCCCGCACGGCCGTTGACCTGGATCTCGGGGCCCTCCGCGACCAGCGACATCGAACTCGACCGGGTGGAGGGCGTGCACGGCCCGCGCGCACTGGACGTGATCCTCGTGCACGACGGCCGTCCACGCGATGAACAAGCCGTGACGGGTGACTCCGCCCCCGCGCGGGGGTTGTGACCTTTATCGGTTCTGTTCGACCCTGGTGCCTCCTGTTCCCTCGTGCGCCTTGGAGTCGGCCCATGTGCGAGTGGCTCTCCGCTCCCGAGACCTTCCAGGTGAACCGGGAGCCCGCCCGTACCCCTCTCGTCCCGTTCGCGGACCTCGCCTCCGCCCTCGACGGCCGGCCGGAGGCCTCCCCCTACTACCGTTCGCTCAACGGCGACTGGCACTTCACCTGGTCGCGGAACCCCGGCGAACGGCCCGCGGACTTCTCCGCCGACGACTTCGACGACTCCGGCTGGGACCGCATCACCGTGCCCGGCAACTGGGAACTGCAGGGGTACCCGGAGCCGGTCTACTTCAACGTCCGTTATCCCTGGTGCGGATATGAGCAACCTGATCCCCCACAGGTGCCCACCGGCTTCAATCCGGTCGGCTCCTATCGCCGCGCCTTCACCGTCCCCCGCACGTGGACGGGGCGGCATGTCCTCCTCTCCTTCCAGGGGGTGAAATCCGCGTTCTGCGTGTGGGTCAACGGCCGGCTGGTCGGTTACAGCGAGGACAGCTATGCGCCCGCCGAGTTCGACCTCACTCCTTATGTGCGCACGGGCGCGGACGAGCCCCTCAACTCCCTTGCCGTGGAGGTCTACCGCTGGTCCAGCGGAAGCTGGCTCGAGGACCAGGACATGATCGACCTGTCCGGCATCTTCCGCGACGTGTACCTCTATGCGGTCTCCCCCGTCCACGTCCACGACCTCTTCGTGCGCACCGAGTTGGACGCCGACTGCCGGGACGCCGGACTGATCGTGACCGCGACCGTGCGCTCCCGCCAGGGCCCTCGGCCCGGCCCCCACCAGCTGCAGGCGACCCTCTACGACACCGAGGGCGCCCCCGTGCTGGCCCTCACCGGCACCGCCCGCTTCGACGGATCGGCCGAGGCGACCGTGGAGCTCGGCGCCCGGGTGGCCGGGCCCGCCCTGTGGTCGGCCGAGGATCCCGCCCTGTACCTCCTCACAATCGAACTGGCCGATCCCCAGGGCGACATCATCGACGTCCAGCGCACACGGGTCGGCTTCCGCACCGTCCGCTGGGGCCCGGGAGAACTGACCGTCAACGGCCGGCCGATGGTCTTCCGCGGCGTCAACCGGCACGAGACGGACCCCGACCGTGGGCAGGCGGTCACCGAGCAGCGGATGGTCGAGGACATCCGCATCATGAAGCAGCACAACATCAACGCCGTCCGCACCTCCCATTACCCCAACCACCCGCGCTGGCTGGAGCTGTGCGACGAGTACGGCCTCTATGTGATCGACGAGGCCAACCTGGAGACGCACGAGGTACGGGACAGCCTGCCTGCGGACCTGCCCGAGTGGGCGGGAGCCTGCCTCGACCGCGTGCGCAGCCTGGTCGAGCGCGACAAGAACCATCCCAGCGTGGTGATGTGGTCGCTGGGCAACGAAGCGGGACAGGGCGGAGTCTTCCGGGCCATGGCCGACTGGGTGCACCGCCGCGACCCCTCGCGGCCCGTGCATTACGAGGGCATGAACGCCGTCGCCGACGTCGAATCGCGCATGTACGCCACGCCGGCAGAGGTGGCCGCCTACGGGCTGTCCGGCAACCCCAAGCCGTACATCCTGTGCGAGTACGCGCACTCGATGGGCAACAGCACCGGAAACCTCCAGGAGTACTGGGACGTCATCGAGGCCCACCCCACGCTGCACGGCGGCTTCATCTGGGACTTCGCCGACCAGGCCGTACGCCTCCCGATGCCGGGCGACCCCGGCCGCAGCTACCTCTCCTACGGCGGGGACTGGGGCATCGGCTCCCTCTCCGACGGCAACTTCTGCTGCAACGGCCTCGTCGCGGCCGACCGCACTCCCCACCCTGCGCTGCACGAGGTCAAGAAGGTGTACCAGCCTGTGCAGTTCACCGCTGCGGCGCCGGGCACGGGAGCAGGCACGCTGAGGATCGCCAACCGGCAGCTGTTCACCGGCCTGGAGGCCTACGACCTCCGGTGGGAGGTCATCTGCGACGGCACCCCCGTGCAGACGGGTACCACCTCCGCCCCGGAGGCCGCGCCCGGCCGGACCGTGACCGTGTCCCTTCCGCTGGAGCCGCCTGAGAAGCCGGAACCGGGCGCCGAATACTGGCTGAACGTCTCCTGCGTGCTGCGGGAGGGCACGCGATGGGCCGAGGCGGGTCATGTCGTCGCCGCCGAACAGCTCGCGCTCCCCTGGCGCGAGGCTCCGCCCCCGAAGCGCCGGGCCTCGCGGCCGCCCGCGCTCCGGGTCGCCCGGGCCCCGCATGCCGTCACCGTCGCCGGGTCCTGTCTCGAACTCGTACTGGACGTCTTCACCGGCTCGTTCACCACTTTCCGCTGTCATGACCGGACCCTGCTGACGGACGGACCCGTCCCCAACTTCTGGCGCGCCCCGACCGACAACGACATCGGCCGCGGTGCCCAGATCACCTCGCGCACCTGGCGGGACGCCGGTGCCCGGCGGACCGTGACGGGGATCCAGGTCGAGCGGCCCTCGCCCGCCGAAGTCGTGATCGCCGTCACGGCCGCCCTGCCCACTGCCCCGGCGGTCTCCCGCTGGACCACCGTCTTCACCGTGCACGCCGACGGCGACCTGCATGTGCGGCACACCCTCGCACCCGGCGCCGGACTCCCCGATCTCCCGCTGGTGGGCGCGCTGTTGACCGTGCCGGGAGAATTCACGGACCTCAGCTGGTACGGGCGCGGACCGCACGAGAACTATCAGGACCGGCGGACCAGCGCCTTCGTCGGCCGTCATCGTCTTTCCCTGAACGCCCCGGACACCGCCGGTTCCTCCTTCATGCCGTACGAGCGCCCGCAGCAGGCGGGCAATGCCGTCGATGTGCGCAGTGCCTCGCTCACGGCGCCGGACGGCGCCGGGCTGTGCGTCCTGGCCGACGCCGGCTCCGCCGCCGCGGACGGCGACACCCATCAGTTGCTGGAGATCAGCGCACTGCCCTGGTCCCCTTTCGAGCTGGAGGGCCCACGCCATCCGCACGAGCTGAAGCCCGGGGACGGGACCGTGCTGGGCGTCAACCACCGCCAGACGGGCGTGGGCGGCAACGACTCCTGGGGTGCGCCACCGTTGGAGGCCTACCTGCTGCACGCCGACCGTGACTACAGCTACGCCTACCTCCTGCGGCCCACCCCGCCGGCCGCTTCCCGACTCTCACCGTAGGAGAAGCACCTCCGCCGCGTGCCGAGTTGTCCACAGGCCCAGTCATATGATCGCCCTGGCTGGCCAACGCTGATGGCCAACGCTCGTAGCTGGCACTGACGGCATACCGGGAGGAACCCCTTGGAACCGCCCCTGCACGGCATCACGGTCGTCGCGCTCGAACAGGCCGTTGCGGCCCCCTTCGCGACCCGCCAGCTCGCCGACCTCGGCGCACGCGTCATCAAGATCGAGCGTCCGGGACGCGGCGACTTCGCCCGCGACTACGACGGCAGCGTGAAGGGCCTCTCCGCCTATTTCGTCTGGGTCAACCGCGGCAAGGAGAGCGTCGTTCTCGATCTCAAGGCCCCGGCCGACCGCGCCCTGCTCGACCGGCTCCTCGCCCGTGCCGACGTGTTCATACAGAACCTCGCGCCGGGTGCTGCCGGCCGGCTCGGGCTCGGCAGCGAGCTGCTGCGCGCACGGCACCCGCGGCTGATCACCTGTGACGTCTCGGGATACGGCCCGGACGGTCCGTACCGCGACAAGAAGGCCTACGACTTGCTGGTCCAGTGCGAAGCGGGGCTGCTCTCGATCACCGGCACCGCGGACTCGCCCGCCCGGCCCGGGATCTCCGTGGCCGACATCGCAGGGGCGATGTACGCCTGCACAGGCATACTGACAGCCCTCTACGAACGCGAGCGCACCGGACGGGGATCGGCGCTCGCCGTCTCCCTCCTCGACGCGCTCGCGGAGTGGATGGGCCATCCGTACTTCACCCAGGAGTACGGCGGCACGCCCCTCACGCGCAACGCCGCCCGTCATCCCACCATCTCCCCTTACGGTCATTACCGGTGCGGGGACGGGGCGCAGGTCTTTCTCAGCGTGCAGAGCGACCGGGAGTGGGTCGCCCTGTGCGAACAGGTGCTGCGGCGACCGGGGTTGGCCCGGGACGCGCGCTTCGCCGACAACCCGTTGCGCCACGCGCACGACGGGGAACTGACAGCGCTCATGGAGGAGTGTTTCGCCCCGCACACGGCGGACGGTGTCGTCGCCCTGCTCGACGGGGCGGGGATCGCCAACGCCCGGCTGCGGACGGTCGCCGAACTGGCCGACCATCCGCAGCTGGCAGCACGCGACCGGTGGCGCGACTTCGGTTCACCGGCCGGGCCGCTGCGCGGCCTGCTGCCGCCTGTCCAGGTCACCGGGCGGGAGGCGGTGATGGGGCCGGTACCGGCGCTCGGCGAGCACACGGCCGCGATCCGCGCGGAGTTCGCCGGCACGCCGGAGCCGTGAGGCCGCGGCGAACTCCGCCCGGGGGCCCGGCTCAGCAGCCGTAACGATCCTCCGTCAGCTCGCCCTGGGCCGTGGCCAGGGTCCGGTCGTAGCAGGCATCCGGTCCGAGGAGGCGGTAGTGCTCGCGTGAGACGCCCGTGGCATGCCGCTGTTCACGGGGCACGTTCTGGTTGTACGAGGCGTCACCGGTGTAGGTGTCGTTCAGCCGTGACCACTCGGTGCGGCGTCCGGCCCGCAGGGTGGCGGTGTCCGCACGGTCGCCCATGGTCATGGTCGTGCGCAGCCGGTTGCCGGCGTCCACGGTCGTCGCGCCGTCCATGGTGTAGGTGCGCCGGGTGCTGGTGACGGTCGCGGGGCCCCGGCCGTGGACGGTGACCGTCTCATCATCGTTCCAGCGCCCCTGCAGCGCGTCCGTCGACTCGTCCGCGTTCCACCGGTGTACGGACCTGGCGGCGAGCGTGCGGGTGACGGTCGTCGTGACCCGTCCGTGCGAGGTGTCGAGGTATCCCGCGACCGTGAGCGAGTGCGCGCCCTCGGCCGTCAACCGGCGTTCATCGCCCGGTTCGTAGGAGGTGGTGGTGGCGGGGTCGCCCGCCCGGCTCGTGAGCAGTGCGCCGGTCACGTGCGCCGCCTTGGCGTCCTGCCAGACCAGGATGTTGGTGGGGGTGCTCCAGCCGCTCTGTCCGGCGGGCACACCGGTGACCGACACTGCGATCCGGTGGGGACGCCCGTCGTCGAGTTGTCCGGCGAACGGGGTGAGGTCGTACTCCACCGGGCGCACGTCGAAGGCGCGCGGGCCCGGAACGACGTACCACAGGAAGGGGTTGGACCATCCGCCCGTCCACACGGTCGGGAACGGCGCCGCGATGCCCGCGAGTCTGCCGTCGACCGTGACCTGCACCTCGCGGTACGGCCCGTCCTTGGTCCTGCACGAGTACGGCGCACTGTCCGGCACCGCCAGGTACCAGAACTCCTCGCAGCCACCGCCCGATCCGGTGGCATACACCTCGGCGATGATGCGCTCGCTGTTGCGCGGTGTCGTCAACTGCCCTTCGTACACGCCGCCGTCGGTGTGAGCGTCCTGAAGTGTGAGGACCTTGTCCGGTGTGTGCGCCTCCTTCACCCGGTCCTGTGCCGTGTAGAAGGTGAGGGTCGCCTTGACCTTGATGACGCCGGTGTAGGTCCCGTCCACGGTGTTGCCGATGAGCATCTCGACGGGCTGCTGTTCGCGCAGCGTTGCGGCGTATCGTGTGACGTCCTTCTCCACCTTCCAGGTGATGCCCTGGGGCGAGGGTTCGGGGGTGGAGGTGCGCAGGACCTCGACCCCGCCGATGTGCAGATAGCCGAGCCGGTCGTACTGCCGCCCGGCCACGGAGCCTTCGAGCCTCAGGACGACCTTGTTCCAGCGGTGGCCGCATTCGGCGGGCGGCGTGTAGGTGCCCCGGTAGGGCGTGTAGTCGCGGAACTCGGTGTCGGCGACCGTCACTTGGCAGGAGGGGGTGTCCGGGACGGACACGGGCGGGCCTGCGGTGACCGGGTCGTGCCAGTGGGTGCCGAACTCGGTGGGCGGCTCCGCGGCCGTGGCCGGGCCCGCGCCCAGCACGAGGCCGGCAGCAGCGGCGCACAGAGTGAGCAGCATTCGTCTCATGGGGCAGGAGTGAAGCGCTTCGTACTGCTGTGCGCCAGTGCCTCGTTGGCCTGATCCGCTTCGCGCCCGGAAAAACCAGTTGAACTCGCCCTCCCGGTGCCGCGAGCCTTGCACGGCTCCCTCCCACTCCCCTGCCGAATCCGGGTTGCCATGCACATTCGTGATCTTCCGTATGCCGATCCCGGCCGACCGGACGTCCGATCGGGCCCGCGCCTGCTGCTCTGGCTCGGCCGGAACCAGTTGGGCGGCCAGCTCAAGGCCCTGCTGTGGGGCGTCGTCCACATGTCGTCCGTCGCACTCTTCCCGCTGGCCGTGGGCCTGACCGTGCAGGCCGTCGTGGACCGCTCCGGCGCACGGCTGGCGCTCGCGGGCGGCCTCATGGCGCTCTTCGGTGCGCTCACCGCCCTGGGCGACACGATGCTCCACCGGGCGGCCGTCACCAACTGGATCACGGCTGCGGCGCGCATACAGCAGCTTCTGGCCCGCAAGACAGCGGAGTTGGGGGCGACGCTGACCCGGCGCGTCGCGGCGGGCGAGGTCGTGGCCGTGTCCACGGGCGACGTCGAGAAGATCGGCTGGTTCGTGGAGGCCCTGTCACGCTTCGCCTCCGCTGCGTTCACCACGGTGGCGGTGTGCGTGGCCCTGGTGGTCTACCAGCCCGCCCTGGGCGCCGTGGTCGCCCTGGGCGTGCCCGTCCTGACGCTGGCGGTGCTGCCGTTGCTGCCGCCTGCCACACGGCGCGCCGACGAGCAGCGCGACAAGGCAGGACGTGCCACGGAACTGGCGTCGGACACCGTGGCCGGCCTGCGGGTGCTGCGGGGCATCGGCGGTGAGGAACTGTTCCTCTCCCGCTACCGTCGTGCGTCGCAGGAGGTGCGCAGGGCTGCCGTGCGCAGCGCCCGCATGTGGGCGCTGATCGCGGCGGTGCAGGTGCTCCTGCCGGGCCTGCTGCTGATCGCCGTGGTCTGGTACGGGGTCGGTCTGGCCCGGGACGGCCGGATGGGCGTCGGCGAGCTGGTGACGGTGTACGGCATGGTCACGTTCCTGCTGTTCCCGCTCCGCCAGTTCGAGGAGATCGCCATGGCCTATTCCTTCTCCCGGCCCTCGGCGCAGCGCGCGGCTCGGGTGCTGGCCCTGCACCGCACGGCATCCCCTGAGCAGGACTCCGAGGGGCACGAGGGCGCTCTCACCGGTGACTTGTACGACCCGGCGACCGGACTGCTCGCCCCCGCAGGCGAGATGACGGCCGTGGTGTGCGGCGATCCGGATGCTGCGGGCCTGCTCGCCGAGCGGCTGGGTGGTCATGCCGCGGAAGCCGGGGAAGGCGTGCCGTCGGTGCTGCTGGGCGGTGTCGCGCTGGACGCTGTGCCGCTGGATGCGGCGCGCGCCGCGGTGCTCGTCCAGGACAAGGACCCGGTGCTGCTGTCCGGGACGCTGGCGGAGCTGCTGGACGTGCCCTGCTCCGGCGCGGTGCCTGCGGAAGCCGCCCTGGAGGCTGCCGAGTGCCGGGACGCGCTGGACTCCCTGGCCCGGTCGTCCGCGGCGGGCTCGGCCGGCCCGATGGCTGCGCGGATCACCGAGCGCGGTCGCTCGCTGTCCGGCGGGCAGCGTCAGCGGCTGGCCCTGGCACGGTCGTTGGTGACCGACCCCGAGGTGCTGGTGCTGGACGAGCCGACGTCGGCGGTCGACTCGCACACCGAGGCCCGGATCGCCGAGGGCGTGCGCAGGCTGCGCCATGGCCGTACGACGGTGGTGTTCACCTCCAGCCCCCTGCTGCTCGACCGTGCGGACCGTGTGGTGTTCGTCCGTGACGGCCGGGTGGCGGCGGTGGGCGCCCACAGTGAACTGCTGCGCCGCGACCGGGTGTACCACGCGGTCGTCACCCGGCAGACGGATGAGGAATCGGACAGGGAACTCGTGGAGTCGACGACACCCGCGGCGGGCGAGCAGATCGAGGAGTCGGCATGATCGGCGTGGCACCACCGGCCTATGACCCGGCTGCTCCGGAATCGGCGACGACCCTGCCCGTCGGCAGGCCGTCGACGGTGCGGAGTTATGTGAGGCGTCTGCTGCGCAGGCACCGCAGGGACTTCGCCCTGCTGGTCGGGGCGAATGCGGTCGCCGTGATCGCCTCGATGGTCGGGCCGTGGCTGCTGGGCCGGCTCGTCGAGGACTTGTCCTCCGGGTCACATGACTTTCATCTGGGCCGTACGGTTTCGCTGTTCGCTGTCGCCCTGGCCGTTCAGACGGTTTTCGTCCGGGCGGTACGTCTGCGCGGTGCAGTGCTCGGCGAGCAGATGCTCGCCGACCTGCGCGAGGACTTCCTCGTGCGGTCGGTGGCCCTGCCACCCGGCGTGCTGGAACGGGCCGGTACCGGCGACCTGTTGTCGCGGATCACCACGGACATCGACCGGCTGGCGAACGCCATGCGCGAGGCCGTTCCGCAGCTGGCCATCGGCTTCGTCTGGGCAGGGCTGCTGCTGGGTGCTCTGACGCTCACGGCTCCGCCCCTGGCGCTGAGCGTGCTGGTGGCGGTCCCGGTCGTGGTGGTCGGCGGACGCTGGTACTTCCGCCGGGCACCGAGTGCCTACCGCTCCGAGGCGGCGGGCTATGCCGCCGTCGCGGCGTCGCTGACGGAGACCGTGGACGCCGGACGGACCGTCGAGGCGCACCGGCTGGGCGAGCGCCGGGTGTCCCTCTCCGACCGCCGGATCCGCGAGTGGACGCAGTGGGAGCGCTACACGATGTGGCTCCGGTCGGTCTTCTACCCCGTGATCAACGTGACGCACGTGCTGCTGCTGGGCGCGGTCCTGGTGTTCGGGGGCGTGTTCGTGCTGCAGGGCTGGATCTCGGTGGGCGAGTTGACGACTGGCGCGCTCTTCGCACAGATGCTCACCGAGCCGGTGGGCCTGATCCTGCGCTGGTACGACGAGCTCCAGGTCGCCCAGGTCTCGCTGGCCCGGCTGGTGGGTGTCCACGAGATCGAGTCCGGCGCCGTGGACGAGCGCGCGGATCCGGCCGGGCGCGAGGTGCGGGCGGACGAGGTGCGCTTCGGCTACCTGCCCGGCGGCGACGTGCTCCACGGGGTGTCCCTGGACGTCAGTCCGGGCACCCGGGTGGCGCTCGTCGGCCCGTCGGGCGCGGGCAAGTCGACGCTGGGCAGGCTGCTGGCCGGGGTCTACGCGCCGCGTACGGGTGCGGTGACGCTCGGAGGCGCGGAGCTGGCGCGGATGCCGGCCGAGCGGGTGCGCCGCCATGTGGCACTGGTCAACCAGGAGCACCACGTCTTCGTGGGCTCGTTGCGCGACAACCTGCTGCTCGCCCGTACGGACGCGGGGGACCGCGAGCTGTGGGCGGCCCTCGGCGCGGTGGATGCCGAGAGCTGGGCGCGCGGGCTGGAGGCGGGGCTGGACACCGAGGTCGGTTCCGGCGGCCTGGCCCTGACTCCGGCGCAGGCCCAGCAGATCGCGCTGGCCCGGCTGGTGCTCGCCGACCCGCACACACTGGTGCTGGACGAGGCGACCTCGCTGCTCGACCCGCGCGCCGCCCGGCATCTGGAGCGGTCGCTGGCGAAGGTACTGGACGGCCGCACGGTCGTGGCCATCGCGCACCGGCTGCACACGGCCCACGACGCGGACGTGATCGTGGTGGCGGAGGAGGGCCGGATCAGCGAGATGGGCAGCCATGACGAACTGGTCGGGGCGGACGGCGCGTACGCCGCACTGTGGCGGTCCTGGCACCGCTAGGACACGCCCCGGCAGCCGGTGCCGACGGTCAGACGATCTCCAGGGCCCCGAGCCCGCCGAGGGCGCCGAGCAGCATGAAAGAAGGCATGAGCACCTTCAGTTCCACCCAGCTGCCGGCGCGGAAGCGCATGGCCTTCGGCGGGCCGACGGGGTACCAGCGCTTGCGCCCGATGGGCAGGGGCCACAGGATCGGGCAGCCGGAGACGGTGAGCGCGTCCCCGATGTCGTGCACCAGGGCACCGAGGACGATGGGCAGGCCGAGCCACATGTACTCCTCGCCGGGCCCGGAGAACAGCCAGTCGGATCCGTTGCCGGGGCGGTTGAGCACTTCGGCGAGGATCCAGGCGCCGGCCGCGCCCAGAAGCCAGACCAGGACATCGCTGGACGTCCTGGCCATCCGCCACAACAGGCCCTCGACCGCGAGCACCATGTGGACGAAGAGGATGCCGAGCACGGCCCAGCGTCCGCCGGTCACGGCCAGCGCGGAGGCACCGGCGCCGATCAGCAGGGCCCACAGCGCCGTGTGGGTGAGCGTGCGGTGGCCCCCGTTGCGCCGGGGGTCGCCCTTCATCCGGGTCGCCTTGTAGACGGTGTGGGAGAGGCGGTCGATGATCTCGCAGAGGTTCCGCGATATCGGACCGAACGCCCGCGATATGGTCGCCGACTTGTGGTCGAGGTCCGGGGCGAGCGCCGCCCCGGCACAGATCAGCGCTCCGACGACGAGCACCGGCCAGGGCATTGCGCAGCCTCCCGCCGCGACGGCGGCGCCCACCCCCAGCCAGGCGGCCGCTCCGGACAGCGAGTGCGCCGGTCCCATCATGCTCGATTCCACCCCTTTGCTGCCCGGAGTCCCCTTTTCTGACGCCGGATCGGGTACTCAGCGTAACCGTCCGCAGGCCGGCCACCGCCGCCCGGTTCCCTGATCCGGCCCCGGACCAGGCAGTATGGAGGCGTGACCCTTATCGATCAGATGCCGAGCCATGCCGACCCCGACGCCCTTTTCGAAGCGTTCTCGACCTGGGCCGAGGAGCGGGGCATCACGCTCTACCCCGCTCAGGAGGAGGCGCTGATCGAGGTGGTCTCCGGGGCCAACGTGATCCTTTCGACCCCGACCGGGTCCGGCAAGAGCCTGGTGGCCGCCGGTGCGCACTTCACGGCGCTCGCCCACGACCAGGTGACCTTCTACACGGCGCCCATCAAGGCGCTGGTGTCGGAGAAGTTCTTCGACCTGTGCAAGATCTTCGGCACGGAGAACGTCGGGATGCTCACCGGCGACGCCTCCGTCAACGCCGATGCGCCGGTCATCTGCTGCACCGCCGAGGTCCTCGCCTCCATCGCGCTGCGGGACGGCAAGGACGCCGACATCGGCCAGGTCGTGATGGACGAGTTCCACTTCTATGCGGAGCCGGACCGGGGCTGGGCGTGGCAGATCCCGCTCCTGGAGCTCCCGCAGGCGCAGTTCGTCCTGATGTCCGCCACCCTCGGCGACGTGTCCCGCTTCGAGGAGGACCTCACCCGGCGCACCGGCCGGCCCACCTCCGTCGTCCGCTCCGCGACGCGGCCCGTCCCGCTGTCGTACGAGTACCGCTCGACTCCGCTCACCGAGACGCTGACCGAGCTCCTCCAGACGCAGCAGGCCCCCGTCTACATCGTCCACTTCACCCAGGCCGCCGCCGTCGAGCGGGCGCAGGCGCTGATGAGCATCAACATGTGCTCGCGCGAGGAGAAGGACGAGATCGCCAAGCTCATCGGCAACTTCCGCTTCACCACCAAGTTCGGCCGGAACCTCTCGCGCTTCGTGCGGCACGGCATCGGCGTGCACCACGCAGGGATGCTGCCGAAGTACCGGCGACTGGTGGAGCGGCTGGCGCAGGCCGGACTGCTCAAGGTCATCTGCGGTACGGACACCCTGGGCGTCGGCGTCAACGTGCCCATCCGCACGGTGCTGTTCACGGCGCTGACCAAGTACGACGGCCAGCGGGTGCGCACGCTGCGGGCCCGGGAGTTCCATCAGATCGCCGGGCGGGCCGGCCGGGCGGGCTTCGACACGGCGGGCTTCGTCGTGGCGCAGGCGCCCGACCACGTCGTCGAGAACGAGAAGGCGCTCGCCAAGGCCGGCGACGACCCCAAGAAGCGCCGCAAGGTGGTCCGCAAGAAGGCCCCGGAGGGCTTCGTCAACTGGACCGAGAACACCTTCGAGAAGCTCATCGCCTCCGAGCCGGAGCAGCTCACCTCCCGCTTCCGGGTCACCCATGCGATGCTCCTGGCGGTCATCGCGCGCCCGGGCAACGCCTTCGAGGCGATGCGCAGGCTGCTGGAGGACAACCACGAGCCGCGCAAGAACCAGCTGCGGCACATCCGCCGGGCGATCGCGATCTACCGGTCGCTGCTGGACGGCGGCGTGGTCGAGCAGCTCGACGAGCCGGACGCCGAGGGCCGCATCGTGCGGCTGACCGTGGACCTGCAGTCGGACTTCGCGCTCAACCAGCCGCTGTCGACGTTCGCCCTGGCCTCCTTCGAGCTCCTCGACCCGGAGTCGCCCTCCTACGCCCTGGACATGGTCTCGGTCGTGGAGTCGACGCTGGACGACCCGCGGCAGATCCTCGTGGCGCAGCAGAACAAGGCGCGCGGCGAGGCCGTCGCGGCGATGAAGGCCGAGGGCATCGAGTACGAGGAGCGCATGGAGCGCCTCGCCGACATCAGCCACCCCAAGCCGCTGGAGGAGCTGCTGTCCCACGCCTACGGCGTCTACCGCAAGAGCCACCCCTGGGTCGGCGATCACCCGCTGTCCCCGAAGTCCGTCATCCGCGACATGTACGAGCGGGCCATGACGTTCACGGAGTTCACCTCCTTCTACGATCTTGCGCGGACCGAGGGCATCGTGCTGCGGTACCTGGCGAGCGCCTACAAGGCGCTGGACCACACCGTGCCGGACGACCTGAAGTCCGACGACTTCGAGGATCTGATCGCCTGGCTCGGCGAGATGGTCCGCCAGGTCGACTCCAGCCTGCTGGACGAGTGGGAGCAGCTGGCCAACCCCGAGGTGGAGTCGGCGGAGGAGGCCCAGGAACGCGCCGACCAGGTCAAGCCGGTCACGGCCAACGCCCGGGCGTTCCGGGTGCTGGTGCGCAACGCGATGTTCCGGCGGGTCGAGCTGGCGGCTCTCGACAAGGTCGCCGAGCTGGGCGAGCTGGATGCCGAGGCGGGCTGGGACGAGGACCGCTGGGCCGATGCGATGGACGCCTACTGGGACGAGTACGAGGAGCTGGGGACCGGTCCGGACGCCCGCGGCCCCAAGCTGATCAGCATCGAGGAGCGTCCGGAGGACGGGCTGTGGCGGGTCCGGCAGACCTTCGCCGACCCCAGCGGCGACCACGACTGGGGCATCTCCGCCGAGGTGGACCTCGCGGCCTCCGACGAGGAGGGCCGTGCCGTGGTGCGGGTCACGGACGTCGGCCAGCTGTAGCCGCTTCCGCCCGCCGGGTGCCCCGCCACGGCAGGAGCCGGCGCAGTCCGTGCGGCCGGGCCGGCTCCGGCGGCGGCGCCGGGGTGTCCGGTACCGGGGTGTCCGGGACGCCCCGGTACCGGTTCTCCTCCCACCGGGGCGGGCACCGGTCCGCCCGGGCCTCCTGCAGAGCGGCCACCAGGCAGTGCCGGTACCACTCGATCTCGTCCGGATCCTCCGCCATCACCAGCGCTTCGATCACTTCGCGGGCGGCCGGGGCCACCGGGCGTGCGGCGACGAGGACGGGGCGCAGGAGGCGCAGGCAGGCACGCTCGTCCGGATCCGGCACCGCATCGGCCAGCTGCACGGGATCGAGCACGGCTGCGAGAGCGGCCGCGCGCTGCCAGGCGTCCTCTGCGCGGCTGGTGAGCTGCTCGATGCGGCGGGCCCGCCAGCTGCGCGGCCGCCGGTCGGTGCGTTCCTCCGGTGCGGTGCGCAGCGGGAAGGGGCTGCGGCCGGTGAGCAGTTCGGGATGGCGGTCGGCGAACTCCGCGAGGTCCGAGGCGAGATAGTGCCAGACCACGGCCCGGTACCGGTTCACATAGAACCTCACCGGCGCGAAGTGGCCGCCGCGGGCGAGGCGTCCGAAGCGGGAGGGGCTGATGCCCAGCAGCTCGGCCCCCTCGGCGGTGCCGACCACCCACAGCCGGGAGCGCAGGGCCTCGGGGAATCCCCCGGCGGCCCGATGCCGCTCGATCTCCTCCTGAGGCACCCTGCGCCGCCCGCCGGGACCGCACGCGACGGTCCGCACCTCCCCCAGCTGCACGGCCAGTTCGAAGTCCCGGGGCGTGAGCCCCAGCTCCCGGGCCGCCCGCGCGAACGGGACCCCCTGCTCCTGACGTACCGTCATGACATCCTCCCCCGCCATCGATCGACTACCGACAGTGACGACTGTAGCGCAGGGTGACGACATCGGCCCGGGGCTGTGGACAACTCCGCCGCTCCGCCGCGAAGTACGAGGTCAGCGGCTTTCGCCCGCCCGTCCGCCCGGAGGATTCTGCTGTCGCGCGGCGCCGCCCGGGTGCTCGCCGATGCGATGGACGAGCAGCGTCATCTCGTACGCGACCCGGCCGATGTCGGTCTCGGGGCCGCCCAGGACACACAGGCAGCTGCCCTCGCCCGCGGCGGTCACGAACAAGACCCCCTCATCGAATTCGATCACCGTCTGCCGTACGCGGCCCGCCCGGAACTGCCTGCCGGCCCCTCTCGCGAGGCTCTGCAACCCCGAGGCGACCGCGGCCAGATGCTCGGCGTCCTCCCGCTCCAGGCCGGCGCTCGCCCCCGTCACCAGGCCGTCGTTGGACAGCACCAGCACGTACCGTATCGACTCGACGCGCTGGGCCAAATCGTCCAGCACACCCTCGAGTTCCTTCCCGTCGGTCATGCGTTGCCTCCCCCATTCCCGCAGTTCCCCGATTCCCCCGCAACTGCCGTGCAAGCCTTGCTCACCCGGGGCCTCACGGCAACCCGCCGGGCCCTTCGGTACGCGCCTGTTCGCCAGTCGGCACAGAATGCGGACACACCATGGCAACCCTGGTTTTCACCGAGCAGTCGGCGCCGGGTTTCCCGGCGGTTCAATTCGCCGGTCTCCGGGAACACTTGAACAACCGCAGGCTTTGTTTCACGGGGCAGGTGATCACTGTGCTCCACAAATTCCGCAGGCGTCTCGGGGAGTCCGGGCATCCGTCGGCCGGGGCCCCGCAAACCTCCGCGGCCCCGCAGTGCAATCTGTTCGAGGCGGCGGCCCTGTACGTGGCGGCATGCGCCGAGAACGACGCCGACCGCAGCACGGAGGCCGCGCGGTGGGTCTCGCCCGAGGCCCTCACGTTCGGGGTCAACGAGCTGGCCTGCCGCGCGGTCATAGCCCTCGCCCGTGAACAGGACGCGGCACCCCTGACGGTGGCACGCTCCCTGCTCGGCCTGCCCGCCGCATGACGGCGCGCCCACGGCACCCCCACCGCAGGGCACGCCGTGCCATCGCCTGTTCCCGACTAGACGCGTTCCAAGGGGAGATGGGGCCCGTCGGGCAGCTCCACCTGCACGGCATCCCCGGGGCGGACCTCGCCGCCCGCCAGGACGACGCCCATGACACCGGCCTTGCGCACGGCGGAACCGTCCTCCGCGCGCCCCACGACCTCCTTGAGCAGGCCACGGCGGAACCCCTCGATCTGCAGGCACGGGTTGCGCAGGCCGGTGATCTCGACGACCGCCTCCGGGCCCAGCCGCAGCCGGGCGCCGCGCGGAAGACCCAGCAGATCGATCCCCCGGGTGGTGACATTCTCCCCCAACTGCCCGGGCCCGACCGTGAATCCGGCGGCGGCCACCTCCTCGAACAGCTCCTGGTGAATGAGGTGCACCTGGCGGAGGTTGGGCTGCGTCGGGTCCTGCGCAACGCGCGAGCGGTGCTGCACCGTCACCCCCAGGTGTGCGTCGCCCTCGACCCCCAGCCCCTCCAGCAGGAGGATGCGGTCCCTCACCGGCTTGCTGAACCCGTGTCCACCGTCACTGCACACCGCCGACACCGTGCCCATAACGGCCCGGCCTCCCCTCGGTCGCCTGCACCACCGTCCCCTCGACCCTAACTCCCCCCACCGACAGCGCGTTCGTCGCGCTCCGCTCGGCCCGTGTTCCCGAACCCGTCACCTCCAGGTCGTGTACATGCCACTACGGGCGGCCCTACGCTGCCACCGCACCCGCACACCCCCACCGTTTCCCTCCCCCCAGTACGGAGGACCTCGTGCCCGCCGACGCCAGACATCCGCAGAGCCCGCACCCCCTCCGCCGGCGCCGTCTCGGCGCCGTGGCCGCGGCGTTCGGGCTCGCCGCCACCTCCCTCGGTCTGTGGACCGCCGACTCGTCCGCCGCCGCGGCCCTGCCCACCCCGGACCATGTGGTGGTGGTCGTCTTCGAGAACCACGCCTACGACCAGGTCCTCGGCAGCTCCGACGCCCCCTACATCAACTCCCTGGCCTCCGGGGGCGCCAACCTGACCGCCTCCTACGCCGAGACCCACCCGAGCCAGCCGAACTACTACGCGCTGTTCTCCGGGGACACCCAGGGCGTCACCGACGACAGCTGCGTCGACCCCGGGGCCTTCCAGGCGCCCAACCTCGCCTCGGAACTGCTCGACGCGGGGAAGACCTGGGCGAGCTACAACGAGTCACTGCCGTCGGAGGGTTCCACCGTCTGCCGCAGCGGCAAGTACGCCCAGAAGCACAACCCCTGGTTCGGCTTCGGCAACGTGCCCACCAGCAGCGCGCACACCTTCGGCAAGTTCCCCGGCGACTACAGCACCCTGCCCGCGGTCTCCTTCGTCATACCGAACCTGTGCAACGACATGCACGACTGCGACGTGGCCACCGGTGACACCTGGCTCAAGAACCACCTCAAGAGCTACGCCGACTGGGCCCAGAGCCACAACAGCCTGCTCCTGCTCACCTTCGACGAGGACAACCGGCTCAGCGGCAACCGCATCCCCACGGTCCTCTACGGGCAGCCCGTCAAGGCAGGATCGTCCTCCGACGACACGTACAACCACTACGACGTGCTGCACACGCTGGAGAGCATGTACGGCCTGCCGTACGCCGGAAGCTCCGCCGGCGCCAAGGACATCGCCGGCATCTGGAACAGCTGACCGTGTACCTCGCGGACAGCCGCGCCACTCCCGCACCGGGCACCGCCGGAGGGGGCACGAGCCCCGTCCGGCGGGCCGCCGTCGTGCCCGGCACGGTGCTCGCCCTCGGCACCGTCAGCCTGATCACCGACATCTCCTCCGAGATGGTCACCGCCGTCCTGCCGCTCTACCTCGTCGCCGGGCTGGGCCTCTCACCCCTCGGCTTCGGCCTGCTGGACGGCGTCTACAACGGGGTCAGCGCGCTCGTCCGCTTCGCCGGCGGACGGCTCTCCGACCGCCGGGAGGGCGGCCACAAGACCGTGGCGGTCATCGGCTACGGCCTTTCCGCCCTCTGCAAGCCCCTGTTGCTCGTCGCGCACGGCGTACCGCTGATCGGAGCGGTCCTCGCCGCCGACCGCACGGGCAAGGGTCTGCGGACCGCACCGCGCGACGCCATGATCTCGCTGGCGAGCGAACCCGCCGGACGCGGAAGGGCGTTCGGCGTGCACCGCGCCATGGACACGGCCGGCGCGCTCCTGGGTCCGCTGCTCGCCTTCCTCGTGCTCCGGGCCGCGGCGGAGGGCTACGACGCCGTCTTCACCGTCAGCGGCTGCGTGGCGGCGCTGGGCGTCCTGGTGCTCCTGCTGTTCGTCCCCGGGCGCACCGGTGCCGCGGCCCCCGTCCGGCAGACGGCTGCAGAACGGGCGCCGCTGCGCGCGCTGTTGCAGCAGCCAGAGGTGCGCCGGCTGACATGCTGCGCCGTGCTGCTGGGTCTGACCACGGTCAGCGATTCGTTCCTCTATCTGACCCTGCAGCGCCGACTGGACCTGTCCGAGTCCTGGTTCCCGCTGCTGCCGCTGGGCACTGCGGCAGCGTTCCTGCTGCTGGCCGTGCCGTTCGGTGCGATCGCCGACCGTTTCGGGCGGAGGCGGCTGTTCGTCTGCGGTCATCTTGCGCTGTTGACGGCATACGGACTCCTCGTCGCGCCGGCCGGCAGTTCGGTCGTGCTCGTCTGCCCGGTGCTCGTGTTGCACGGCAGCTTCTATGCGGCCACCGACGGCGTGCTCGCCGCGGCAACCGCCGACGCCGTGCCGGAGGCGGTCCGCGGCAGCGGGCTGGCCGTCGTGCAGACCGGTCAGGCCGCCGCACGCTTCGTGTGCTCCATCGGCTTCGGAGCGGCGTGGACGGCCTGGGGCGACCGCACCGCCCTGGGCGCGACCGCCGCAGGGCTCGCCGTCTCGGCCGCCGTGAGCGCACTGCTGCTGCGTACACCGTCTCCCGACACCCTGCCGGAGTCCGCCAGTTGAACCGTACGAAGCGTCTGGTCATCCTGTTCGCCGCCGTGCTGCTCCTGGGCGGCGTCGCCCTGGGCGCCACCCTGCACGCCGCCGGCCGGGCCGCGGAGAAGGACCGTACGCAGGCGGGCAGCCCGCCGGTGCGCTCCGGTGAAGTCGGCCTGGACACGCCCGGACGCGAGGTGTTCCGGAACATGGCGTGGGGGCCGCACCGCGACGAGATCGTCTCGGTGCCCGCAGGAGGCCCCGACGGTCCGCGCACCGCCTCCGGCGTCAAGTGCCTGCGGTTCCATGCGGCATCGGGAACCGGCATCTGCCTCCAGGCCGTGCACGGCAAACTGCGCGACACCTACCGTGCGGTCGTGCTCGACGCAAAGCTGCACGAACTGCACCGCTACGACCTGGCGGGCATCCCCACCCGGGCCCGCGTGGCCCCCGACGGGCGTGCAGTGGCCTGGACCGTCTTCGTCAGCGGCGACTCCTACGCGGGCACCGCCTTCTCCACCCGCACCTCGGTCCTCGACCTGCACACCGGCACACTGGACCGCAATCTGGAGGACTACCGCCTGCTGATGGACGACCGGCCGTACAAGGCCCCGGACCTCAACGTCTGGGGTGTCACGTTCGCCGACGACGACCGCTTCTACGCCACCGTCGCCACCGGCGGCCGCACATACCTGGTGAGCGGCGACCGCCGCACCCGCACGCTGCGCACCGTGCACACGAACGTGGAGTGCCCTTCCCTCTCGCCCGACGGGACGCGCGTGGCCTACAAGAAGCGCGTCCAGGGCGCATCCCCTGATGCGCCCTGGCGGCTGTACGTCCTGGATCTGCGCACCCTGCGCGAGACCGCCACCGCCGAACAGCGGAACGTCGACGACCAGGCCGTCTGGCAGGACGACCGCACACTGCTCTATTCCCTGCCCGGCAACTACGGCTCCGACCTGTGGACCGTGTCGGCGGACGGCTCAGGCCACTCCCGCCGGGCTCTGCCCGCGGCACTCGCACCGGCCCTCACCGGCCGGAGGTGACCGTCGTCCGCATGACGCCCCGGTGCCCCTAACGGCCCAGCTCCTTGCGGGACACCCGGCGCAGCCTCTTGCGCTGCGAGGGATCCAGCAGGAGATACGCGCCGGCCGGCACACCGACGATCACCAGCACCGCCATCCAGAACGGCAGCAGCCACAGCAGGATCACTCCCACCGCCACGCCACCGACGGCAACCTTGGCCCTGTTGCTCATTTCCGTGCCTCCTTCGCGACAGCTGCCGCTCTGCCTCTCGGAACGCGCGGCGGCCGCGCCCGGTTCCTCGCCGTATGCCCCGTCGAGTCCAGTGCCAGCGTACGTCCGCCGTGTGGCGTGGTTCACTTCCGGGAGGCAGTCGCCGGCAGCGCCCTTCCTGTACCCTCGGGCGCTCCCAGGCCTGCTAGTCAAATTTGAGGAGTGCGTCGCTCCGTGAGCCCGGCCCCTGCCGCATCACCCTCCGACATCTCCCGGCTCGTCCACTGCTCGGCGGTCTTCCTTCCCGGAGACCCCGCACGCACCGGACGGGTCGCCTTCTGGCTGCCGGACGGTGAACCGCCCACCGCACCGGAAGCCGCCGAAGAACTGACGATCGCCGTCGCCGACGGAGCGGATGTCGCCACCACGACCGTACGCGCCACCGTGCTGCCGGTACGGGACGCCCTGCCCGTCCTGACACGCGCCCGGGCCGCCCGGACGGACGAAGCCGCCGCCTTCTGGGGAGCCGCCGCGGTACTCGCCCTGCAACTGGCCGCCCGCGGCAGGCTGTTGCCCGGGCTGAGCGCTTCCGGACACGACGCCTGGCGGGCCGGGCCGCTCTCCGCCGACGACCTGCGCCGCATCCGCGAACTGGCCGACGCCATGCCGCCCGCCGCGCACGCCGTGCCGCTGCCCGGCGACGGCCCCCTGCTGCTGCCCGCCCCGGAAGCGCTCGTGCGCTCCTTCCTGGACGCCGTCGCCGACGGGCTGCCCCGCTCCCCCGCCGCCGCCCTCGCGGCCGGCGGACCCGCCTATGCAGCCCGGGCACCCCAGCATGTGCCCGGGCACCGCGCCTGGGCGGCCGAGGTCGCCGCCGGGCACGACGCAGGGGTGCGGCTCTCTCTGCGCATCGACGTCCTCGGGGTGGCCGAGGCCGACGACGACGGCCGTCCACCGCACTTCCGGGCCGTGCTGCAGGTGCACAGCCTCGCCGACCCCGCGCTCGTCGCGGACGCCGCCGAGGTGTGGTCCGGCACGTCCCCCGTCGCGGCCTCGCTCGGCCGCGGCGCACGGGCGAACGCGCTGCTCGCGCTACGGCGAGCCGTCCATGCCTGGCCCGCGCTCTCGCCCCTGCTCTCCGCCGATGTCCCGGACTCCGTCGAGCTCGCCGACGAGGAACTCGGCGAACTCCTCGGCCCCGCCTCCGCAGCCCTGGACGCCGCGGGCGTCGAGGTGCACTGGCCGAAGGAGTTCGTCCGCCGACTGACCGCACGCGCGGTCGTCGGCCCGCCGGACGACAACGACGAGCAGCAGCCGGACGAACGGCCGGGCATGCCGTCCCTCTTCTCCGCCGACGCGCTGCTCGCCTTCGGCTGGCGCTTCGCCCTCGGCGACCAGGAGCTCACCCGCGACGAGCTCGGCCGGCTCGCCGAAGCGCGCCGCCCCGCCGTCCGGTTGCGCGACCAGTGGGTGCTCGTCGACCCGGAAGCCGTACGCCGCGCCCTTGCACGACAGGACCGCAAGGTCACCCCGGTCGAGGCCCTCGGCGCCGCCCTCACCGGGCACGCCGCCGCAGGGGACGACACCGAGGGCGAGGAGACGGTCGACGTTCAGGCCACCGGCTGGCTGGCCGCACTGCGCGACCGCATCGCCGACCCCGAGGCCGGGCACGCCCCCGTCGCCCAGCCCGCCGCTCTGGCCGCCACACTGCGCGACTACCAACTGCGCGGCCTGGACTGGCTGAACAGGATGACGTCGCTCGGTCTCGGCTGCTGCCTGGCCGATGACATGGGTCTCGGCAAGACCGTCACCCTGATCGCGCTGCACCTGCACCGGCAGACCCTGCCGGAGGGCAAGGGCCCCACTCTGGTGGTCTGTCCCGCCTCGCTCATGGGCAACTGGCAGCGGGAGATCACACGTTTCGCCCCCGGCACCCCGGTCCGCCGCTTCCACGGCACGTCCCGTTCCCTGGAGGGCCTGCAGGACGGGGAGTTCGTCCTCACCACCTACGGCACCATGCGGCTGGACGCGCAACGGCTCGCGGAGACCGGCTGGGGCATGGTCGTCGCGGACGAGGCACAGCACGTGAAGAACCCGCACTCCTCCACCGCCCGCCGGCTGCGTTCCATCAGTGCCGGAGCACGCGTTGCACTGTCCGGCACTCCGGTGGAGAACAATCTGACCGAGCTGTGGGCCATTCTCGACTGGACGACACCCGGCCTCCTCGGCTCGCTCGGCACGTTCCGGCGGCGGTACGCACAGGCCGTCGAGTCCGGCACCGACCCGGCTGCGGCCGAGCGGCTCACCACGCTGGTCCGGCCCTTCCTGCTGCGCCGCCGCAAGTCCGACCCGGGCATCGCACCCGAACTGCCACCGAAGACCGAGACGGACCGGGCGGTCGCCCTCACTGCGGAACAGGCGGGGCTGTACGAGGCCGTGGTGCGGGAACTGCTCGCGGAAGTGGCGGAAGCGGACGGCCTCCAGCGGCGCGGTCTGATCGTGAAGCTTCTGACGGGTCTGAAGCAGATCTGCAACCATCCGGCGCAGTACCTCAAGGAGGGCAACAGCGCGCGGATCCCCGGGCGTTCGGGCAAGGTCGAGCTGCTGGACGAGTTGCTGGACACCATTCTGGCCGAGGGCGCGAGCGTGCTCGTGTTCACCCAGTACGTTCAGATGGCGCGGCTCCTGGAACGTCACCTGGCTGCTCGCGGCGTTGCCACGCAACTGCTGCACGGAGGTACGCCGGTGGCGCAGCGGGAGGAGATGGTGCGCCGCTTCCAGGACGGCGATGTCCCGGTCTTCCTGCTGTCGTTGAAAGCCGCCGGGACGGGGCTGAACCTGACGCGTGCCGAGCATGTCGTGCACGTCGACCGCTGGTGGAACCCGGCCGTCGAGGCCCAGGCCACCGACCGCGCCCACCGCATCGGGCAGACCCGCCCCGTCCAGGTGCACCGGCTGATCGCGGAGGGGACGATCGAGGACCGGATCGCGGAGCTGCTCACCCGCAAACAGGCCCTGGCGGACGCGGTGCTGGGCTCCGGTGAGGCGGCTCTGACCGAGCTGACCGATGCCGAACTGACGGAACTGGTGGAACTGAGGGGGACAGGACGATGACGCACGACCTCGACACCGGGCGTACCTTCGGGGCTCTTCCGCCCGTGCGCGGGCGGGTGTTCGCCACGAGCTGGTGGGGCCGCGCCTGGCTGCAGGCGCTGGAGGACACGGCTCTGGACGGCGAACAGGTCAGGGCGGGGCGTCGGCACGCCCGGGCCGGCGCCGTGGGTGCGGTGTCCGTGCGGCCGGGGCGCGTCACCGCGCTCGTACACGACCGCGACGGAACGCCGTACCGGGCGGACGTGATGGTGCAGCAACTCGCTCAGGACGACTGGGACCGCTTCGTCGGTCTGGTCGCCGGCCGGGCGGAACATCTGGCCGCTCTGCTGGACCGGGACCTGCCCCCGCACATGGCCGAGGACGCAGCCGCGGCAGGCGTCGACCTGCTGCCGGGAATCGGCGATCTGGAACCGGAGTGCGCCTGCGGGGCGTGGGACCACTGCGCGCACACCGCCGCACTGTGCCATCAGGTGGCCCGGCTGCTCGACCAGGACCCCTTCGTCCTGCTCCTGTTGCGCGGGCGCGGCGAACGCGAGGTCCTGGACGAGTTGGAGGCGCGCAGCGCAGCCCGCTCCGCCGGCCCTGTGGCCGGGGAGCCTGCGGGAGTCCCTGCACGGGAGGTGTTCGCGGGACACCGGCGCACGGCAGCGCTGCCCGCGCCTCCGCCGCCGGTGGAGGCGCCCGGACGGCCACCCGCGCTCTCGGGCGACCTCCCCGCACCTCCTGGACTGGACGTGGCCGCCCTGGAGTTCCTCGCGGCGGACGCCGCCCGCCGGGCCCGGCTGTTGCTGGCCGAGGCCCTGACCCCCGGCCACGACCGCACGCCCGTGCCGCCCCCGCTCACCGTCCGCGAGGACGCCGTGCGCCTCGCCGCCGACGGCGCGCCCGGCACCGTGACCGACCGGCTGGCCGCGGGTTGCGGCGGTGAACTCGCAGGACTGGCACGGGCGGTACGCGCCTGGCGGTTCGGCGGGCCGGCAGCGCTGAGCGTGCTGGACGAGGAGTGGACACCGGAGCCCGGTGTCCTCGCGCAGGCCCGCGACAGGCTGGCGGCCGCCTGGGAGGGGGACGGACAGCCGCCCCGGCTGGCCGGCGCCGCCAACCGCTGGACGGCCGTGGGCACGGGCGTCCAGCTCCGCTACGGACACGACGGCCGCTGGTGGCCGTACCGCTGCGAGGACGACGGCTGGGAGCCGGCCGGGCCGGGCGGCCGGGATCCGGTGGCGGTGCTCGCGGGCACGCTCGCGGAGGACTGACGCCGCCGGTGCGCCGCCGTGGGCCACGGCCCGCGGCAGGTGCCGCCTGACACCCGATTCGAAGGCCGAAAACACCAAAGAGTACGCTTTCTGAGGCGATGAAGCGCATTAATCCCCCTAGTGACACAATGCGGAGATAGTTGAGCTACACACCTTCTCGTCACAGAAAGGCCCTTTGGGATGGTTCTCGCCCTGCTGCGCCGTCACCGGAGTTCCCACTCCCAGGAGACCGCCCCGATTCCGCCCGGCGCGGGGGCACTCGACTGTCTCGTCCTCGATCCGGTGCAACTGCCGATGCACAGGGCCGAGGTCGCCGTCCGGGACCCGAACGGGCAGGAGGTCGTGCACGGTCAGACCGACCCGCACGGCAGGTTCGCCGCAACGGTGCCGCCCGGCGACTACAGCATCGCGGTGACCGCCGAGGGGTTCCAGCCCGTGCGCCGCTCCGTCCGGGCGGAGGAGGGGGCGCGTACCGCCCTCGACCCGGTGGCCATGGAACCGGCCCCGCTGCCCGCCATGCCCGCACCGGGCGCCTGGCGCATCGACCCGGACCACACGGCCGTACGGTTCGTCTCCCGGCACATCGGACTGGCCGAGGTGCACGGCCGGTTCAACCGTTTCGAGGGCACGCTCTGGATCGCCGACCGTGTCGAGAACTCCCGGCTCGACGTCGTCGTCGAGACCGCCAGCATCGACACCGGCGTCGCCCAGCGCGACGAGCACCTGCGCTCCCGGGACTTCCTGGACGTCGCCACGTATCCGTACATGCAGTTCACCAGCGAGCGCTTCGTGCACCGCGGAGGCTCCCGGTGGTCCGTGCAGGGCGTCCTCAATCTGCACGGCGTCAGCCGCAACATCACCCTGGACAGCCGGTACCTCGGCATCGGCACCGGCATCATGGGCGAGACCCGGGCCGCCTGCTCGGCCTCGGCCGAACTGCACCGCGAGGACTTCACGCTCGACTGGCGCTCCATGCTCTCCCGCGGCATCGCGATGATCGGCGCGACCATCAGAGTCGAACTCGACGTGCAGGCCGTACCGGCGGAGTGACGGTGTGACCGAAGTCCACGGTCCTCAGGAGCCGAACAGCTGAGTCGGCAGATCGGTCGGCAGGACCGTCGGCAGACTCGTGGGGAAGCCCGACGGCAGGGATGTGGGAAATCCGCTCGGCCACGCCGACGGCAGCGTGAACGACGGGGACGCCGACCCGGACGTCGAGGACGGACCGGCCCCGGAGGGCCCGTTCCCGGGACCGGGCCTGTCCTTCTCCCTGCCGGCCAGTGCGAACACCGCGCCCACCCCGATCGCCACCAGCGCCACGAGGACCGCGGCCACCAGCGCGATCCGCCGCCCGCCACCCGGCGGCGGGTCCGGCTGCCAGGATGCCCCGGCAGGCCCGAAACCGTCCGGGGGCGGCCCCTGCGGCGGGGGGCGGTGATGCGGCGGACCGTAGGGAGGGTCGGGAGGAGTGGCCATGCAACCAGCGTCCTCCCGCCCGGCACGCCGTCACCGGCCGGTGACGGTACTGCCACACGTTCCGCCACGGAGCATGACATTCCGCGGGAACGGGATCCTGCGTGGCGCTCCCGGAAGAATGATCTTTTAACAGTACGATTCATCCTGCCCGGACGGACGAGGAGGGCGCACCGGATGCCGCGGTACTGCTCAGCGCGCTGCTCGGAGGAACGCCTCCAGGCCCGCCAGGTCATCCGTGTTGAGATAGTCCGTGCCGGCGGCGAGCAGTTCGTGCCACAGGGCGTCACGTGCCGGGCCCGGCCGGTCGGGAGTGGCCCAGAACCTCACCTGTTGCCGGGCCGCGTGGGCCGTGGTGACGATCCGCCGGAGTTCGGCGCGCTCCCGCCCGGGCATCGGGCCCGTACCCTGCCAGGTGAAGAACCGCCCCCAGTCGTCGCTGACGAGCGGGGCGAAGGATGCGGGCACGCCGCTGCCGAGGTCGCTCAGCCGGGCGTCATAGAAGGCATGGCGCACATGTTCCGCCTCCATGGGGGCCCGCGCACCGCGGTCGCCGGAGACGACGGCCGTCACCGCGCCGCGACGGACCCGACCGCCGGTGCAGGAACTGAACATCGGCCGGTAGCGGTGCAGATGCCGCGACAGTTCCTCGTACGTGGGGCCACCGGGCGTCTTGATGTCGATGAGCAGTTGCAGGGTGAGGTCGTAACCCCGGTAGACGCGGCCGCCGTTGGCCCTCACCCGGCGCAGCAGCGGATCCAGGTAGAGCGCCTCCAGCGTGCGGGCCGGGTCCAGCTCGGAGGCGTCGTGTGCGACGAGCAGCGCGCCGTCCACCAGCCAGATGTCCGCCTCGACGCTGTTGAAGCCGTGCGAGAGCGCGTCCATGAGCGGATGCGGATGCTCGTAGTCGTTGTGCGCGTGCGCATGGAGCAGCGGAGGCTTGCCGCGTCCCGCGGGGTCCTGCTGCCGGGTGCCGGCGGAGGCGGGCGCCGCGAACGAGCCCGCGACGGCGGCTCCGAGGGCGACGAGGGCTGCTCTGCGTGTCCGAGGGGCCATGGTGCCTCCCTGTCCGGTGGGCGGATATCCGAGAGCCGCGCGTACCGACGTCAGTGAGTATCCGGGCCCGCGGGGCCGAGGGACAGGGATCGCGCCGAGAGTTGCCGGGGTCGTCGACGGCCCGTTCCCTGTCGTTCTTTCGGGGCATGGTGAAGTCGCCTGTGCCATGGCAGAGTTGACGGGACCTCTGGGGAGACAGTGAGCAGACGTGGATGCCGCCTGCGCGCGGTACTGACGGTACTGACGGCTTTGGTCTCGCTGATCGGCGGCGGTACGGCCTGGGCCGGCACGGAGGAGGGCGCCGGGCTGCGCCTCGGCGGCAGCACCGCGATCGCGCCGGGCGTGAGCTACCGGGAGTTCTCGCTCAACGGCTCGCACGGGGCGGCGTTCGGGCATCTGCTGACGGCCGACCTGCGTGAGCAGCGGGTGTCGGTGGACCTGCTGTACCCGGGCGTGGTCGGGGCGCGGGGGCGGATCTCCGAACTGGCCGACCGCCGGGGCGCGGTGGGGGCGGTCAACGGGGACTTCTTCAACATCGCCGAGGCGCAGCACCCCGGCGTGGCGGCGACGGGCGCCCCGGTCGGCCCCGCCGTCGCGGGCGGGACCGATCTCAAGGCCGCGGTGCCGGACGGCCAGCGCTTCGGCCCGGCGATGCCGTCCGGCGTGACCACGGAGGACGTCTTCGGCGTGGGGACGGACCGGGTGGGCCGCATGGACCGGCTCCGGCTGCGGGGCGCGGTGCGGACCGGCGACGGCTCGCTCGCCCTGAGCGGCTTCAACCAGTACGCGCTGCCGGTTGACGGCATCGGGGTCTACACCCCCGCCTGGGGAAGGGCCTCGCGGCTCCGGGCGACGTGCGGCACGGACACCGACCGTGGTGCGCCGTGCAGTTCCGAGACCTGGGAGCTGACGGTGAAGGGCGGCCGGGTGGCGTCGACGGCCCGGAGACCGGGGCGCGGGACGATCGCCTCCGGTTCGGTGGTGCTGGTGGGGCGCGAGGGCGGGGCGCGAGCGCTGCGCAAGCTGGGGCGCGGCGACCGGGTGCGCGTCGACGAGTGGCTCCAGCCGCGCAGATACGGGCCGTTCCGGTGCGCGCTGGGCGGCTTCCCGATCCTGCGCGGCGGCCGGGCCCTGTCCGGCCTGGACGACGAGACCTCCACCGTCCGCACGGCCGCGGGCCTGGCGGACCGGGGGCGGCGCCTGTACCTGCTGGCGCTGGACGGCTCCGCCGACTACCGTTCCGGGCTGACCATCGCCGAACTGGCCCGCGCCATGCGGAAACTGGGGGCCACGGACGCCTTCAACCTCGACGGGGGCGGCTCGAGCACGCTCGTGACGCGAACGCACGGCGCGCACGCGACCGTTCGCAACCATCCGTCGGGCGGCACGGAGCGGCCGGTGGCCAATGGCATCGGGATTTTTGTACGACCTTGACATCCTCCGTCAATCCCATCCTTTTGAGTGACTGCACCCCCACAAGTGCGCTGCTAGCTTCGGGAGGGGCGGCGAGCGCGAATTCCTCGGCGGCTCCGTGATGCGCAATTCCGCGATGAACGTGACGAATGGGTGGGCATTCGAATATGACGACGTCTGTGGAGTCCGGCGCCGACGCCGGAATCCCCCCGGGCAGGCTGAGCCTCAGCACCGAGGCGGCCCGGAACCTGGCGACCACGACCAAGTCCGTGCCGCAGATGCAGGGGATCACCTCGCGGTGGCTGCTGCGCCTGCTGCCCTGGGTGCAGATCTCCGGCGGCACGTACCGGGTCAACCGACGGCTGACGCACACACTGGGCGACGGACGGGTGGAGTTCGTCACCACCGGGGCCGCGGTGAGCGTCATCCCGGCGGAGCTGGGTGAACTTCCGCCGCTGCGCGGCTTCTCCGGGGCGGACGTGCTGGAGGAGCTGGCGGGCCGGTTCGTGCAGCGGGAGTTCCGCCCCGGCGACGTGCTGGTGGAAGCAGGGCAGCCGGCCGACCAGGTGGTGCTGGTGGCGCACGGCAAGCTCAGCAAAGTACACGAGGGCCGGTACGGGGATCCGGCCGCGCTCGGCGTGCTCGCCGACGGCGACCACTTCGGCGACCAGGGGCTCGCCACCACGGAGGCCGGCACCTGGGACTTCACCGTGAAGGCCGTCACGGCCTGCACCGTCCTGGCCCTGCCGCTCCAGGAGTTCCACGAGCTGGCGGAGCGTTCGCCCGAACTGCGTGCCCACATCGAGGCGTTCCGCGAAGCCGCCGCGCGCCCGCGGAACGAACACGGCGAGTCGGCCATCGACGTCGCGTCCGGCCATGTCGGCGAACCGGCCTTGCCCGGGGTCTTCGCGGACTACGAGCGCGCTCCCCGCGAGTACGGGCTGAGCGTGGCGCAGACGGTGCTGCGG
>NZ_JABBXF010000130.1 GCF_013030945.1 Streptomyces morookaense
CGACACCCGACGGGTCACACGGCGACGACGGGGCGCCTCCGCAGCCGCGGCCTCGGCGGCCTCCTCGCGGATCTCCTGCACCTGCGCCTCCTCGGCGGCCTGGGGAGCGCCGGCGGGCGCGGTGGCACGGCGGCGCGAACGCACCGGCTCGGCAACGGACTCGGCGGCCCCGGGCGCGGCGGCCGGGCGGGTCGCCCGGCGAC
>NZ_JABBXF010000131.1 GCF_013030945.1 Streptomyces morookaense
CCTCCGGCCCGGCGAGGACGAAGTCGTCCTTCGTCAGCTCCGCGCGGAGTCGCTGTTCAGCGGCCTCGGCGCAGTCTAAGGAGAGTTCGACGCCGACGAAGCGTCGTCCTTCGCACAGCGTGGCAACATGTGCGGCTCCTCGATCTCCTCACCGCCGACATGCACTATGCCCGCGTTGCCCCATTTTGCCAGAGGGGATGGCGCACACCCCCTTCGCCTTCAGTCATGATGCTCACATGGCCACCATCCAATCCGCAGCCGAGATCACGCCCCTTTTGGACCGCATCAAGGGGCAGAAGATCGCCGCGCTCCAGGTGCTCGGCATCAACTCGTTGAAGTCTCTCTCGCCATCTCCCGAGGCACTCGCAGGTGAGGTGGTGACTGCGACGGACATCGTCGAGCGGATCATCAGCATCAACACCGCCAGCCACATCATCTCGTTTGATCTCCAGCGGACCGGTCGTGTTGTCTTGCTCGAGGCCGCAGAGCCCTATCGGTTGGCTGTCGGGGCCGTCCGCCCTACCGTGCGCCTCGTCATGAACGATGGATCAGGCCTGGACCTCACCGAACCCGCCAAGACGAAGCGAATCACGGTCACGATCGCGGCCCGGCCTAAATGACCTTGCCGCAACGAAACGATCAACTTCCCAGGCGGCATCGATGCAGCTACTCTCGACGCAGGGACACGAGCACGTCATCGGGAGAGGCATGGCCCAGCAGAACCACCGCAAGGACGACCTTCTGGTCTCCTACAACTTCATCCGCGCAGTCCGAGAGTCGGGCTACGTCAGCCTCTCGACAGCCCTGGCTGAACTCGTCGACAACTCCCTCCAGGCGGCCGCCACGGAGGTCGCGGTCACAATCGCGCGCCCCGTGGCAGGCGGCCTCCCGGAGATCCGGGTCGAGGACAACGGGGAAGGCATGTCGCGCTCAGAGATCGAGGCGTGCCTCCGATTCGGCGGTTCATCGCGCTTCGACGAGCGGCAGTCGTTCGGTCGGTTCGGAATGGGCCTGCCGGCCGCATCCCTTAGTCAAGCTCGGCGGGTCGAGGTAACCTCTTGGCAGAACGGCAAGGCGGCAAACCAGGTCTTCCTGGACGTTGATGCGATCGTCGCAGGAGCTCCGGTTGACCTTCGCGCCCGCCGCCGGACTGGTGGCACCACGGGGTCGGGCTGCCTGGTGGTCTGGCAAAGCTGTGACCGCATCGAGTATCGGCGCCTCGCTTGGCTCGAACGCGCCCTGCGCCGCGACCTCGGACGCATGTACCGACGGTTCCTGAGCAACGGCGATCTCACCTTGACCATCAACGGGAAGCGAGTCGATCCGATCGACCCCCTGCTCCTCACAGCCAACGTTGAGGGGCATAGCGCACGTCTGGCCTTCGAGCCGCTGCGCTACGAACTCGCCTCGTCATCGGGCGAGACCGCCTTCGTCACAGTTCGGTTCGCCATGCTTCCGGTTCACCACTGGCATCAGCTCGACAACGTGACCAAGCGACGCGTCGGCATCGTGGGCGGCGCCGGGGTCTCCATTCTTCGCGCCGGTCGCGAGATCGCAAGCGGCTGGCACCTGATGGGCGCGAAGCGAAAGGAGAACTATGACGACTGGTGGCGCTGTGAGATCGAGTTCGACCCTGTGCTCGATGAGCACTTCGGCATCACCATCAACAAGCAGGGCGTGCGGCCCTCCCAGATGCTGCAAGAAGCACTCGGGCCAGAGTTGGAGTCGATTGCTCGGCTGTTGAACTCTCGAGCACGTCAGGCCTTTGAGGAGGTCAAGTTTCGAGCGGCGACGGAGACGTCGTGCCGGATTGCCGAGGCCGCTGATCTCGACCTGCCCGTGATCCGGAGGGCAGGGAGGGGTTCAGGCGGTTTGTCCTACCGGATCGGATCACAGCAACTCCCAGTCGGGACCATGTTCACCTCGGCCCTGAAGCGGCGCACGCTCGACGTGACGCTGAACGTTGATCATCCTGCCTTTGCCGCGCTCTACCACCCGCTGCAGACACTGAGCGACGAGGCGGCAGGAGAACTGCGCGTCGCCCTCGAACTCTTCCTCTTGTCCCTTGCTCGCACCACAACGCTCCTGGGCCGCGATGGCCAGAACTGCGATACGCTCCTGCAACTTTGGAGCAGGACCTACGGACGGATGCTCCAGAAGTCATGAAAGAAAAGGCCGCGTTCCTTCCCCTCAGCCTGCCGACCGACGCCTCTCGACAGGAACGCCAAGGCTTCGCCCGCCTCTGCGCCCTGCTGGAGCCCGCCGCGGCCGACGGCAAGGGCGTGGGTGACCATGAGCATTGGATCAAAGCCGCCAAGATCACCAAACTCTATGAACAGCCTATGCTCGCGGCGGCCGCCCACTGCGTCCTCGACCTCGTGGACCAGGGCTGGACGGTCAAGGTGGACAAGTCCACAGCGG
Organism: Streptomyces morookaense; assembly: GCF_013030945.1. Taxonomy (GTDB): domain Bacteria; phylum Actinomycetota; class Actinomycetes; order Streptomycetales; family Streptomycetaceae; genus Streptomyces; species Streptomyces morookaensis. The sequence goes on from NZ_JABBXF010000131.1 coordinate 2,422, forward strand.
TCTTCGCCCCCCCATCCGCGCACGGCGACCGCGAGACAGAGAAGGCCCGGATCCGACGCCAGGAGCTCCTCCGTCGAGATGAACAACTCTGCAGGAGTAGCGTTCGACGATTCGTTGAGCGAATGGAGCGCACGCACGAGCACGGCGGCCGACTGGTCTCCGTCTTCAACCTGATGCGAGATGGCCGTGAGTTGGCAGACGCCCTTCAGCGCGCGGCCACGGCCGCGGACGCCATCAAACCCTATGTCCAGATCGTCGATTCCTCGACATGCGAAAGGACCGGATTCAAACTCCACGACATCTGGCGCTACTTCCGCCATACCTGGTCCAACGCCTACGCCACCGTCCCCGGCCGCTCGATGCCAATCTTGATCCGGGATGCCGCCACCGAGTTCCACACCGTGATTGGACTGGCAGCGATCTCCAGTCCGGTCGTCCAGATCGCCCAACGCGATCACTGGATGGGCTGGGAAACCGATCAGTTCCTTGAACATCTGCGCGCTGCGCCCACCGACGATGCCGCTTCATGGCTAGCCCAGCGGATCGAGGCTCAACGGAGCGAGATCTACGTCGATGACCTCCTGCGTGACGACATCCTCCAACCCACTGACCTGGTGACGCCCACCCCGGAGGCGATTGCCGCACTGCGAAAAGATGCCGACCGACACCACAAGAGGCATCACCAGACCAGCACGATCCGTGAGGTCCGCAGCATCGGGCGCGACGCGTGGGTGGAGCGCGCCAAGACCGACCTGTTTCGCAGCAAGCGTTCGGCAGCACTCGCTGATGCTCTGGAAATCGGAACCTTGCTCGGAGCCTACCTGTCTCCGCCCACAGCTGAGGGGCTCGCCAAGGCCTTCACCGATCCCAAGGCCCGTACCCAAATGCGTCGTGTGGTCCGTCGCGCGCGAGGAGAGCGAGTCGGCACTGTCATCGCCGACCTCACGGTCTGTGGCGCCGTGGCACCTTACAATGCCCTGGCCGCGGGAAAGCTCGTAGGAGCTTTGGCTGTCTCCCCTCCTGTGCTCGCAGCGTACCGCGAGAAGTACGCGCGACCGAGTGAGATCGCATCTGCGATGGCTGGCCGTCCGATCATGCGCGAGGCCCGCCTCTCCTTTGTCGGAACCACCTCTCTGTACGGCACCGGGTCAAGCCAGTACAACCGGCTGTTCTGGCCCGCCGAAGTCATGGGAGGAAGCCGCACTGCCCGGATGGGCTTCCACGAACTCGGACGTTCCCGCTCGTTCGGAACTTCCCACTTCTCTGAGGAGACCGTTAACGCACTAACCCGGCTGCCAGCGCTGCGCGGCTCGCTCGTCCGCGTGAACAGCCTCTTCGGCGAAGGCGTCAGTCCTCGCCTGCGCAAGGTCCGACTGGGGCTGGCGGCACTCGGATGGCCGGCCAACGAACTCCTCCGGCACGGCCGGGAACGCATCCTCTACGGTGTTCCGCTGGTCGAGAACCTCCGTGACTACTCACTCGGCGTCGACGAAGAGCCGCAGTACCTGCTGGACCCAGAACTACCCGAGGCTGACGCCAAGATCGCCGAATGGTGGTTCGGGCGCTGGTGTCGGCCGCGCGCACGACGCAAGGAAGTCCTTGAGTCCATGCGCGCCCACCGGCTGGTCCGCCCGGTTAAGCACGGTGCCCGCGTGCCGCTGCCCCCCCAAAACGTAGAACTGCCCGTCGGCGAGGGAATGCTCCCTCTCGCCGACTAGCCTGCACCTACGCAGCCGCTTGCACATCGCCCTCGTCGCTGGCTGCCACACACCCGGACCTCCAAGAGTGCGGCAACCAGCGGCCGGCGAGCACCGGTGCATTGAAGGCATCGATCGGGAACCGTTCGGACAAAGCGCACGCCAGCCCTAGTCTTCTCCCAGGTCCGGAGTTGAAGACCCTGAGATGTGACGCAGGAATCTCGAATCGACCACGATGTCGCCCGTCAGGCGCCAAGCACGGCGCTCGTAAGACAAGTCCCCGGTGACGGTGAAGGGGAGTTGACGCCTGTACGACATTATGGCCCAGCCATGATCGTCCCCTGCAAGCGGAACCTGAACCCGCAGGGCCCTGCCATTCACTTCCGCCGCGACGGTGACGATCGCCGCCTCGTCGCCGCTGGGCGTGGAGTCGTCGCGCGCAAGTGACTTAACGAGTCCGACCAGCGTTTCTCGGCGGACAGGCTCATCCCTCCGGATGAGCTGCTCTCGGATATGCGGGAATTCGACAATCAAGTCCCGATTGAACACAATCGTTGCCAGCCCTACGTCCGGCCTTCGCTCTGCGGCAGCCCACTCAAAAGAAAAATCCAGTGAATTGAGATGTTCCGGCGCCGACAAGTCTTCGAGCGACTCAAGTAGGCTCACGCTGAGACCCGAACTACCCGGAGAGATGGGGGACTGATTTCCTCCAGCTTGCGCCAGCAGCCTCGTGGCCTCCAGCCCTCTGGCCAGGGTCTCCATTACCCGCCGCGGGAAGGTGGTGGTCGGCTCCTCGGGGTCATTCGCCGGCTGGGAGTCGGCGGCGTCGCCCAGGCGCGTCACCACGGTGAAGACAAAGCTGCCCGGCTTAGTGTGGCCGAGCCTTACAGCTCCCTCCAGGAATTCTCCCACCGCTTGCGGCCTGCGCCCCTTGTGCGAGTGATTGGGGTCCGCGGTTGTCGTAGCCGAGGCTTTCATTATCTTATGGATCCCCTGCAGTGTCCTTTCCGCCTGCCTGAAGGGGATCGTGCCGTCGGTCATGTGCTGGTCGAGGCGAACGAAGAACAGATCGGCGCGCGTGGCCAGGACATGTTCGAGAAGTTGGCCTGCATCCCAGTCATGGATGTGTCCCAACGATTCCAGTGCATCGATGAACCGCGGCGTGAAGTCAGCAAAGTCCGTGGCCAAGGGGATCATGACCCGCGGCGCTGCCAGTAGTGGACCATCCGAGCGATAGCGCCAGACTTCGCGGACTCTTGACTGGCGCTGTTCCAATTCCCAATCTCGGGACGCGAGGAACTGAGATACTGCGGCGGGAGTCAACGCAGATGCGACCTCCCGGTACGTGTCAAATGCCGTCCGGCTCACCTCAGCCCCTCCTCTGCGTCGCCAATGGACTTCATGATGCCCCGAAGCTGATCACCCGTGAAAAGATTCCGACGCGGCAGATGGACTGTGTGGTAGTCCTTGATCGGTCCGTCGTATCTAAGGTTTTCGGCCGACTCCCAGAACATGCGGCTACGCGTGAACAGTCCCCATTCTTCGACACTCAGCCATGGCTCCGGTTCACGGGGTATCAGGAGCACGCCGAGATATGCCGGAATATATCGCTTGCTGCGCGTCAGTTTTCGAAATGGCTTCGCTTTCATCCGCCAAGTCATGCTATCATCTTTAAGCAGGCTTTCTTGGTAAGTGCACTTCAACTGAAGCTCGAATTGGGGACCGTAGTAGCCGCGGTACTCCGCCGACGAGACGATCGTGATGTCGACGCCTTCGTAGTCAGTCTCGTGAGGCTTGATGGAGCATCCGGCCGCATAGGCGATCATCCGCGTGAACGACACACTAAAGTGTTCCTGTAGTGCGGTGATGGGCACCTGGCCTTCCGCGAGGTCATCTTCACCCATCGCGTCTTCGATACCACCTGTTGGCATATACCCCCTCCTGGCTATTCCTGACGGCAGTCCAGCACCGTCATTCTGATTGCCGTTTCGGCGCGGATCCCGCTGCAGCCGCAGCAGGCCCGCCGCCCTCGGATTAAGGCGAGGCGGCGGGCCGTTGTCGGCTCTCGCTTAGGTCAGTGCCTGGAACACCTGGCCGCTGGCGAATGGGAGATTGCGTGAGATCACCATGTCGTCGATCAGATGCACCGGCACGCTGCCCAGTTCCTTCGCCAGACGCAGTTCGTCGGTGGGTGCCACGCCAGGGCTCAGCGGATCATGCACCCCGAAGATCCACTGCTGGTCGCCACGCCGCGCCAGAATGGGCGCGGTGACTGCTCCGACACCCTCGATTTCGACCTTGGCGCCACGCGTGAAGTTGGCGTTGCTCCCTCGACTGCTGAGGTCCTCGTAGAGGGTGTCGGCCGATCGTTCGAGTCGTTCCTCGTTCAGGGTCGGTTCCGTCCCGTGGATCAGGTACCGCAGCAGGCTGGCACCAACATGGCGGTCGAGAAGGCCGTGCTCGAAGCGATTCCGGAAGCTACGCAGACACCGGTAGCAGGACTGGTCGCAGTTCTCCGGGCAGTCCTCAAGGAGTTCCAGCGTCTGTTCGAGGATCTCCACGCCGTAGTCGTTGACCCTTCGGGTGAAGCCGGCTCCGCCAGCAAGCGTGTCGTAGACGTAGATCTCGGCTTCCAGGCCTTCCTTGCCCAGGGCAGTCAGCGCCGGCCGGTACTCCGCCTGCAGTTCCGTGGCCTCAATACCCAGCCTTCGGGTCGCCGCGATTGTGAGCGCCTCAGCGACTGAACGCAGTGCGATGTGCGTCGAGAGATTCGCTGGCCCCAGAGTGATCGGCGAGTCCACCTTGAAACGAACCAGGAGCACGTCCGAAATGAAGTCGGTGCCCAGCACCATGCCCCGGGTCGAACCGGTGCCGGGACATTCTGGCGCCTTTTCGTCTGGGTAAGGCTTCTTGTGGGTAGCGAGCAGTCTTCCCGTGGTCATAGCGGTCGGCTCGATGAGCCCACAACGGGTGCAGTAGGTGTATCCCTCGTTGCGGGGGCCGGTGTTTGTGACAAGCAGAGTCTCTCGGCGGTATGTCTGTGCCAGGCGGTCGGTGACACGCGTCCAGGCAGTCTCCTCCGTCGGCCCTGGTGCCATGAGCTTGGCGCGCGTCGCGTAACTGCGCGCGGGGGCGTCATCGGGACTGGTTCCCGGATCCTGTTCCGCTGGGTGCGCAAACCCAGGCGGTCGCATCCAGGTCTTGGCTTTGCCGAACTTACCCTCGGCACCGCAGGCCAGGCAGTCTCGCTCCTCTCCGCGTTCTGCCTCATCGAGGGGGAAGTGCTTGGCGTAGTGGCAGACCTGGCATTCGAAGTACAGCAGCCGTTCCTGCCATGCTTGAAAACGCTCTTTCTGGACTGGTGAGTAGATAGCTCCAGAGGTCCATTCCTTGTTGTCGATCCACACTACTTTGCCCGGTGCGTACTGGCTGAGTGCCACCGTGAGCCCCTGGCTGGCCGCATATTGGAACTCGGTGTTGAACCGCGTAGACCGGTTGACATCGAAGACGTGGAAGGCGACCACATCGGTCGGGAACGCGTACCGCGGCAGGACTCCCTTGTACAGGAGACGGTCAAGCAGGTTCTTCTGACTCCGTCGTGCGCTCGGCTCCTCCGCGCCTTCCTCATCTGAGGGTTCCCCCTCCACTCCAGTGGTCGCCAGTGGGGATACCCCCGCGTTGGCCTCCGTTGGCGCCCCGTCGAGGTCAAGCTCAAGGGCCCTGTCGATCTCGAAGAGCGTCCTCGTCACAATGTCTTGAAGGACTGCTGTACGGGCATCGGGGCTCAGCTCATCGGGAAGCCACGCTGCGACCTCTTCGCGTAGCGTGTTCTCCTTGCCCTTCAGCCACTCTTCGAGGTCTGTTCGGTTCAGCGGAGATGTTGTCCCTGTGAATTCGGTGACCTTCCCAAGAACTTCGAAGAGCTGGGGCTGGTCCTCGGGCTGGATTGCCGGCAGCCGATCCTGGTGGTAGCGCTGCAGCAGGTACGCGATGACATGGCGCCGTACGATTTCTTCGTTGTCCATCGTCAGCACCGGATCATCGACCTTTCCGCGGATCATCAGATCTGGCTGGCGGAAGTAGTGGTCGTCGTGAGTGTCAGCGCTGCCGAAGGCGAGCACGGTGGCGACCGCGTTGCCCCGGCGGCCGGCCCGGCCCGCTCGTTGCTGGTAGTTGGCACGAGAGGGCGGCATGTTGCGCAGGGCTACACCAGTCAGGCTGCCGATGTCGATGCCAACTTCCATGGTGGTCGTGCATGACAGCACATCAATGGCGGCGCGCGACTGCTCTCCCTCCCGGGACAGGCCAAGATCAACGTCCTGGAAGAGCAACTCGTGCTCCTCAGCCTTGGAGAATACGGCGTCAGACTGTGCGGCGTTAAGCTGCGCTGTGTGCTCGGCGGCGATGATGCTCATCGGCAGCTCAGGTGGGTTGTTGAGAGCCCGGACCGCGCTGGCCCGGTAGTAGCCTTTCCGGGCCTGGAAGACCGGGTCAGTATCGGGGTCGAGGGTGCGGACTCGATCAGCGCCGCAACTGGTGCACTTGTGGCTACCGGGAAGTGGCCGCTGTGTGAAGCGACACCGCTCGCAGTAGCCCCACTGCCCACCGAGCTCCAAGGCCAAATTCGAGGCAGAAATCCGGTACGCACCACTACCTACCGATTCGCAGAAGGTTGCAAGCAGCGTCTGCAGCCACCCATCCCTGAACTTCTGCCTTGCGGCTTTCGATCCGAGGGATCGGTCGACGGACTCAAACCTTCCCGCGTGTGGCTGGACGCCACCCTTCTGCCTCCACCAGTCCCCGTCGGTCATCGACGGGAACCAGATCCCCGGGGTGCTCCACGCAGTCAGCCACAACCGGACAAGAGCGAGCTTGGCCTCGGCGCCCTCTGCGACACCACCGATGTCCGGCAACTTCGCGAGCAACTCGTCGGCGAGGTTCGCCCGCTCACGGATAGAGGCCAAGCCAAGCGATGCTAGCCCGTAGTACTTGTCCGTGAGCGTTGCATACATTGCCCGCAACAGCGACTGCGGCGGCGGGGCGGTGGTGAGGAGCGCACCCATTTCATTGAGGTTGCCTGTCAGCGCACCCTTGTCGATGGCCCGTGCGACCGTGCCCATCACATGAAGTGACTCCGTAGGACGCAGTTCCGGCCGCAGTCGCACTGACAGCACATGCGATCCGACCATGACAGCCACATACAGCTTATCCAGACTGAGCATCGGCCCCAGAACTTGGTGATTAGCGAGTTCCCGCCATCCGCGCAGGATCACGGGCCGCATGACGTCACGCAGCGAATATGTCTGCAGGTTGGGCGCAAGCCGCGCGGCGACCTGTCGAGAGTCAGAGAAGGCGAGCACCTTGCGACCGCGCAACGGTGCGAAATCGCTGGACGGTTTCGCACCAGGAGGCTGGACCTCGACCTGACGAGTCACCAATGCCTGGAAAGGCTGATCGCCCTTCGTCTGGTGATCCTGCACCGATGATCGGCCGAAGCCAGCGAGTCGCCCACACACACCGCAGGGCTTGAACTCGCCGTTCGCCTCACCCTCTTCGCCATCGTCGTCACTTCCGATGGACTCTCCCCCGCGGAGACGAGGAATGAACACGCTGCGCGTGCGCTCGCCGAGTTCCCCCGGTGGATTGAGCCGCCCGGTGATAAGGTCAAGGTCTGCGGGCTCCACCTTGGTTTCGTCACTCGACGGGGCCTCCAGCAGTAGGTCGAGCGCTTGGAGCTGGGGGATGGAGCCAGTCGCAGACTGGAACGCCCCACCCGGCTCGTGCCAGAGATGGGATGGTTCAAGTACATCGTCCGTATAGGCTCGCGCATAAGCGGAGCCACAGTGCCGGCACGTGTACAGCTCGAAAACGCGGGCTCCGCATCCGCAGGTTGCCTGCGGCTGGGCGTAGAGCTTGCCCACCGGCCCGGGTTCCGGGTACACCTCCCGGTCAGCTTCTGAACAGCCGGGATCGAGACAGGCCCACAGTCCCGCCAGCCCCCGGAAGAACGCATGCACGCGGCATGGCAGCAGTCCGGCGCCATCCGTTGACCGGCGAGCGGCGCTTCCGAGCGCTACCAGCATAGAGGCTGCCTTGTCGGCAAGATCCTTCTCCGCCATCGGAAAGATACGGGCGCCCAGTTCATCGACCGGATGCGCCCGTTCCATCGTCTCGTTTACGAGCAGATTCATCGGGGCGAAATCATTGAGGGCTTCGTAGAGCAGTTGGCCGGCCGTGGCCCCAGGCACCTCCTCAGTAACCCCCCGATAGTCCAGCAATCCACGGACTGCGGCGATGCGGTCCGCGTCTGTCTCTGCGTCGTAGAACGCCTGCATGGGTACGGCAGCGAGGACGTGTGCGTCCTGGACGTTGCCCGTGGTGGCGGGTTCCCGCAGGGCCAGCCGCCCTTCCACGGTCTTGAACTCGGCTGCAGACTTGCCACTCAACTGCGCGGCGAACTGGCGCGCGTACTCCGCGCTGGCAAAGCTCGCGCTCGTGCAGATCACCTGCAGCCGATCGGGCGTGATCCCAAGCCTTGCGCGGAGGCGACGCAAAAGGAGCGCCACCTCGGCGCCACCCGCTCCGCGGTAGAGGTGGGCCTCGTCGACGACGAGGAGGAACCTCTCATCCGGGTTGTTCTCCAACCATGCTCGGGTCGCGTCGAAGACCGGCCGCTCAAGCGGGCGCATGAGCATGTACTCAAGCATCGAGTAGTTCGTGATTAGCACGTCTGGCGGCGTGTCCAGCACTTCATGTCGCGTGAGAAGTTCGGGGTCATCGGGCCGGAGGACTGCACGAATGAACTCGCCGTCCCTGTTCTTCCAGCGGGAGCCGTGTTCTCCATACCAGGCCTTCAGGTCCGGTTTGGCCGGCCACTTTCCGCGCGACTGCAGCTTCTCAATGAGGGCGGACGCCTCGCCATGTCCTTGCGCCGCGGGTTTGGACGCCCGGTCGATCAGGTCGATGTAGAAGTCCTCAATCGAACGCAGCCGCTCCTGGTCCTTCTCGACCTGTCGTACACCGGGATAAAGAGTGCGACTGGTGTAGCGGGCGAAACGTGCTGGCCGTCCAGCCCATGCGGTGAACTGTGCGGTGACGCGCGGATCGCCGAGCAGCAGGCGAAGGCGTCCCAGTTGGTCGTTCACCAGCGCATTCATCGGGTAGAGAATCAGGGCTCTTACTGAAGGTGCTGCGAACGACTCAGGCTTGTGTGCAGCCTCCGCCGCGAGCTTCGCCAGCATCGGTTCGAGGAACGTTTCCGTCTTTCCAGAACCCGTACCGGTCGTGACCGCAAGGCTGAGGCCGTCGCGAATCGTCCACTCCAGGGCCTCCGCTTGGTGCGTGTATGGCGGGTCATACAGGAGTGGCTGGTGACCACCGAAGTGTGTACTCAGGCTAACAAGGAGCGCCCTGGTCTCTGCATCGAGTTCGAGATCACCGAAGCCTCGGCCAGTCTGGTAGCGGGGGGTACTCTCGATGAACGGCGCGCGGAAAAGCACGCCCTCCCGCTTGAGCAGCTCGCGACGCTGCTCGATCACGGTGGGGTGTCCCACGTGATACGTCGCCTCGATGTAGTCCCGAAGGGCCGCCTGAATACTGGCGACAGTCTCTGCGATCGTAGGCGCTTCCGCGGTCACGCCACTCCTCCCTCGTCCTTGACATGCATCCACAGCATGTCCATGAAGAACTCCGTTAGTTCGCCGATCGCCCAGAGTGGTACGCGATAGGAGATCAATGCGTCCCTGGCCCGCGGGACAGGGTGTCCCAAGAGTTCCAGGTAACGCTGTGCCCACCCGGGCACGGGGCCGAACAGATCCAGAGTCCGGCTCCCCGGGGCTCCTCCGGCGGCCCGGATACGCACGAGCTGCGGTCTTCCCCGTAGAGCGTCGATGGCTGCCTGAAGGCGCCACGCCTCGTCGCACGCCGGGACGGCAGGATCGTCAGTTGGCAGATCGATGAGCGCGCGAGGCGTGCCGCTCTCAACGCGAACAAGACACCACAAATCGGCGCCATACGCCTGCGGACGACGGGCGATGTAGTCTCCAGACTCGCCGTCGGCGGGGGGTCGCCAGCGGCCCCGGTAATAGAGAACCGTTGCCTCGGGGTCAAGGATCCTTAGGTCGCTGACAGGGCCGGACTGTGCTGCCCCGTCCAAACGTTGACGCATCGCGGCGACGATGGTCGCAGCGCGATCCGTGTTCGGTTGTCGGCGCCAGTCCTCAAGGTTGATCTCGTGCAGGCCCGCGGCCTGCAGTTGGGCTGGTCCCGTCTCGGTATCCAGTTCGATGGACCGAGCATGGCCATCGTGGCACACGTCTGCGCCGACAGATTCATCCAGGAGCGGGACGCCGTTGGGGCGAACACCGAGCAACAGGTACCGCCCGGACGCCTTCGTCACATACGAGGGTGGAGCAAGATAGAGCTTTCTTCCTCCACCATTCCTCTGGCTTGGGAGTTCGATGAGGTCCCCGATTGCCACCAGCAGATCCAACTGTGCGGCTAGCTGGCTGCGAGTAATCAAGGACGACTCGTCGAGAGGGCTGAGTGTCTCTATCACCGCGTCGACGAGTTCACGCTGCGTCGCCGGACAAAGGAAGGAAGCTGCGCGGCGAAGTGACGAACAGATCGCTTCAGGCGAGATCAGATCGGTCGCGGTCGCGTCCAAGCCCAGGGTGTGGACGGTACGTCTGGCGGCCTCACGGCCGCTGAGCGCAGTTATGTTCATCGGCCGACCCCGAAAGCCGGCTGGTTCGATGCGTCCCGGAGGGCCTCAGTCCCGAGAACGGCGAACCTAGCCGCCCGTATGAGGACAGGGGAAAGCAGCACGCATCGCAGAAGTCGGTCTCGTTCGGCATCCGCCCAGCTTGCGACAGAGCCTGGCCGGCTCGCGAGCGCCAGCAGGAACTCTGCTGCAGCATGGTGGTCGCCCATGCCGCTGGACGGCACGAGGGCCTTAATCGCATCAGCAAATCCCTCGCTCAACGCGGCCGGTGAATCCAACCACTGCCAGAGATGACCTGCGATCTGCCGGGCAACGGCACGTTGTTTGGGGGCCGCCCCCACGAGCTTGCTCATCTCATCGAGCAGTTCGAGCTGCCGGTGTGCGCCGACCGGATCGCGCTTGCGTTCCAGTTTTGCCCACCGATGTCCGGCAACCAGGGACACAAGGGCCGTGGTGAGTGCCTCGAGGACTTGCTCCTGCTGATGATGAGCGAACGGGTCGGCAGGCAGATCGGCATCGAGCCACCAACGGTGACCTTCGATGAGCCGCTGGACCTCCATGAGTTGATCGTCCCAGCACCGCGGGACAGCCGGGTGACGCTGCCGCAGACGGTTTGGCTCGGGCGGCAGGATGATCGCTGCCCTCATCTTGCCGGCGGTCGCCCGCAGCAGTCCTCCAGCCGCCGGTACGGCAATTGGTTGACGGGAATCGTACTGCTCGCCGACCAGCGGAGCTTCCACCGAAAACAGGTGCACGTGAGTGTCGCCGCTGCCTGTGCGATCGATCAGCCGCGCCTCATGGTGCCCACTGTGCTGCTTGGCGAGCACCCAGCGGAGCGGGTCGAAGCCCCGTTCGCAGACCATGGACGCGAAGCCCATGCCGTTCTGGAATACCGACACTTCACATGATTCGGCCTCTTCGTACGCGCTGAACAGTCTCTTCTTGCGCAGTTCCTGATCCGTCAGCCTCTCCCATGCGCTACCACCGAAGGGCACTGAGACGCTGCGATGCAGCTTTGCCAGTTCCCGTCCCTCGCCATCACGCAAGATGATCGCCAGTTCAGCCTTTGTCTGTAGCGGACCGTCGATCGAGAGACTGGCCCGGCCGTCCCAGAGCTCGGTCATCTTTGGGCGCGCTGGGGTAGTGAACAGCCGGATCGCCGTACCTTCCGTCGCACCTTCACGGTTGGTGTGCAGGTCACGGATCGTGATCGCTAGCGATCCGCTAATGAGAGGGCGCCCCGCCTCTGAGGAAAGTAGCGAAACGTTCACATCATGCGTGCCCACGGCGAGGTCCTCAAGAGCAAAGATCAGCTCTGATTGGTCCTCCGGGAACTCCAGCACAATGGGGAGACCACGGTCTACGGTCACAACGCACTTCTCCGAGGCACGAGCACACGACACGGCCAGCATCGCCGGCTCCCCGGCCAGCCACTCGATGGCACCTTCTCCGTCCCAAGATCCTGGCACCAACCCGACAGGCCGAATCGAGACATCGGAGACCACTGCCAACCCTATTGCTGCGAGCTGATCAACTTCCGCTGCGCTGATGATCTGCGGCACCGTGAGGTCGAAGGCGTGCACGCCTTCGGCTGGGGCCATCGTCTGCACTATCCAGGACAGCGAAGGCGGTTTGCTGTCAAGCCGCCCGACCAGGCAGTACTCGTTGCCGGGCCGAACGAACTTGCCCTTGACCTCTATAGCCACCCCGCCCGATCGCTTCCTGAACACCCACCACGGACCCGGATCGATGGAGCAGTGCTCGGCGATCAGGTTGTTTACGGCCGTTGAGCCGCGCTCCAATTCGATGGCAGGAACGTCAGGTCGAGGCCAGGCGGACAGCGGCACTTTGTCGGGGTACAGCAGTCGTCCGCGGGCGAGCGGGCGAGGATGGCCTTCCACCCTTGCGCGCAGACTCCGAAGCTCTTGATCGACCTGCTGGTGCCGAGCCTGCAACGGCGTGAGATCAGGCAGTTCCAGATACGGATGCCAACCGCCGCCCTGATGCCGTAGGAGCAGCTTTGGGTTGGTGACAGCCGGAACGCGCCTATTTCTCTGCGCGGGCGTGTCACCAGTTGCCTTCGAAAGGAATCCGCTGGAGCGGATCACGTCTGCTGACTGCCTGGCGCGGGCCAACCAACTGCGCGACGATTGTTCGTTGCTCAGACCGGCGACCAGGCGAACGAGCGTTGATCGCACCAGGTAGGGGGTCTCTTCGTCGTCACCCGAGAGCAGCGCAACCGCGACCTGGCCCAGAAGGCTCTGGTTGGCGCAGAAGATCCGGAATCGCTCACTGTATCCGCCCGTGCGCGACGCCAGACATGCGCCCAACGCATTGGGATCTGCCAGTAGTTCCGCGCTCAGTACCCCGCGCGACTCGAACAGAAGCTGGGCCATTTGCCGCTGGAGGTCCGCTGGCATCACAGCGTGTGTGATGGGCCAGGCAATGATGTTGAAGTTAGCGGCGAAGCCGCCACGCGGCTCCGCGCCGCCATAGTCGTGCGCGAACTGCTTGAACCACTGCTTGATGCGATTCCGGTTGCGGGGGACGTTCCACTGCGGGCCGCTCTCCCACCCCGGCGCCCTCTGTGCCAGGAGGGGCCAGTACTCGTCCCCGACATAGTCGTAGCCGATCTCCGCGGCAAACACGACGAAAGGTAGCCACCAGGTGCGGTACCGAGCATCGAGTCCATGTGCCACAGCCCCGCGCACCGCAGCCAGGAGCAACTCAAGGTCATCGCCGCTGAGGTCATGCTCCAGCGCGAAGACAGGAGCTGCCGGCTGCAGTGCCTGGCGACGTTTGTGAAGCATCCGAAAGTGGTCATCGAGCTTCATGTGCAGGTACTTGAGGACCTCTATCGACCCGCCACGTGCCATCCCCTCCACGCTCGATACCACTCCTCTCGTGTCGCCTGCCCTTGACGCGTTGTAGACAAGGGTAGTGACACTCGGAGGACAGATCGCCACTTACCGTAGATCACGGCGCCGCAGTCCGGTGAGGACCGCAGACGAGCCAGGTCCGATCGAGGCGCCCGCACCTACGTGCGGTGCCCGACGAGTTGGACAAGGTACCCACCCGTCGGGCTGAGATGGAGGTCACGGCTCTCACCCAGACATCGCTTTCCGGCGGATGGTGAACTCGCCTCCGTCATCTTCCGCCCGAGGCAGGAGGGATCCTGGGTCTACCTCGAGATCGATCCGGGCGCGGTCGAGCTGGAGGAGGGATTCTCGTGCAATATGCGCGGTATCGGTCACCTCGGAGACCGGCGACCTGGAGGTGCGTACCGCCTCGGCGGCCGACCTGGAGAAGGCGGCACCGCTGATCCGGCG
>NZ_JABBXF010000132.1 GCF_013030945.1 Streptomyces morookaense
CGAGGCTGACACGGCCCTGTCCGCCGTGTCCATGGGCGGGAGCGGACCGCCTCGGCTCCGCAGGTGCGGCCGGCACCGAACACACCGCGCGCTCCGGGCGGCCGCGAAGCCCCGACCACTCACGCCCTACCCCAACGCCCTCGCCGACTCCCGCAACCGCCAGTGCGCATCCCGGTGCGTGCTCCCCGGCGGCAGCCACTCCCTGCGCAGCTTCGCCACGCACGTGTAGTTCGCGTCGCAGACATTGGCCAGCGGCGACTCGGACGCCTGTGTCGCCAACTGGTAGGCGTCCAGCCGGGACAGCCCGAAGTCCCGGTGCAGCCAGTCCACCAGGCCGAGCTGGGCGATCCGGAACGCGTCCTCCAACGGGCGTGCGGAACCGGTGGAGATGAGGTGCGTGTCGGACTCCAGACGCGGCC
>NZ_JABBXF010000133.1 GCF_013030945.1 Streptomyces morookaense
TGGAGATGAGGTGCGTGTCGGACTCCAGACGCGGCCACGGCGTCGCGACGCCCTTCAACAGGTCGACGATCACCACCGTGTTCATCGCGCACTCGACCGCCACCCCGCACGCCTCGCCCTCGCCCTGCCGTGCGTGCCCGTCGCCCAGGCTCAGCAACGCGCCCTCCACGTTGACGCCGAGGAAGCAGGTGACCCCGGCCCGCATCTCGGGTGTGTCCATGTTGCCGCCGTGCGCATCGGGCACGAGGGCCGAGCGGACCTCCAGGTTCGCGGGTGCGACACCGACCGTGCCGTGCATCGGATCCATCGGCAGCTCGATCTCGGTGTCGCTGTCCCGGGCGCTGAACAGGCAGGTGCGGCGCGCCCGGTCGAGCTGCCACATCCAGACGACCTCGGGCAGCGGTTCGTGCAGCGACGCCGTCGTGTGCGTGGAGGTGAGGGCACCGAACAGCGGCACGGTGGTGGAGGCGGCCCAGTCGCGGGCCGGTTCGACGGACACGAAGTGCACGGCCAGCGTGTCCCCGGGCTCCGCGCCCTCCACGTGGAACGGGCCCGTCTGCGGGTTCAGGAAGGGGAACTCGCACACACGCGAGACCAGGTCCTGCTCGGAGCGGACCCGGCCGGCGAAACAGTCCTCCGTGTACAGGTCCAGCACGGTGCCCGGCGCGATCCGCGCCACCGGCGGCACACCGCCGAACGTCCAGGCGAACTCGCCCGGTTCGGGCCGTACGGTCAGGATCCTCGGCTCAGTCATGGTCCTGCAGCTCCGCTTCTGTGTCGGGCTCAGCATGCTCGTCCAGATGGATCCGCCCGATCGCGGCCAGCCGCTCCGGATGCCGCCGCCGCAACACCAGCAGCAGGACCGCACCGAGCAGCATCCACACCGCCACCACCGGACCCGCGTACGAGACGGGCGCCGCGAGCCGGGTGACGAACCAGAAGGCCGGCAGCCCCGCGGCCGTCAGCAGGGCCGGGACGAACGCGACCACGCCCAGGGCCGGTACCAGCAGGTGACGCACGGGGCGCAACTCCGGTCGCCGACGGCGCAGGAAGAAGCCCGCGCAGGCGAGGTCGGTCACGATGTACACCCCCATGACCACGGTCACGACGACCGTCGCCAGCAGCGAGAAGGCCGTCGTCGGCCCGTACGCGGCACCGAGACCCAGCGCCAGCGCCAGAGTGACCGCCCCCTGCACGGCGACCGCCACCACGGGGGAGCGGTGCCGGGGGTGCACGACGGCGAGGGCACGCGGCCACACCCCGATACGGCCGAACGCGAAAGCCGTACGCGTCGCGGCGTTGACGCCCGCATTGGCGTTGGCCACACAGGAGTTGACGACCGCCAGGAACACCAGCACCCAGAAGAACCCGAACGACGCCCGCGCCACCCCGCCCCACGACGCCGCCCCCGCCACCCCGAACTCCGCGAACCTCCCGGGCCCGTAGAAGACGGTCATGGCGTACGTGGCGGCCACGTAGAACAGCCCGACGCCCAGCGCCGCCCCGACCACCGCCCGCTGCACCGTGCGCCGCGGCCGCCGGGCCTCCTCCGCCAGCGGCGCCGCGGCCTCGAACCCGGCGAAGCCCAGCACGCAGTACGCGGCACCCGCGAGCACCCCGCCCACGCCACCGCCCCCGGGGGTGTGCGCGGTGGTGAACACGGAGGCGGAGTTGGCCGGTCCGGCCCGGACGACCAGCAGGACGGTGAGGACCAGGAAGACCGCGATCTCCAGTACGCCGAGGACGGTGCCGAGCCGCGCCGAGGCCCGGATCCCGTAGAAGCCCGCGGCCGTCACGACCGCTGCGCCCGCCAGCGCCCACGGCCACCACAAGCCGGCCGGGTACCCTGCCCATTCGTCGTGCAGCGTCCCGGCGGTGGTGAAGCCGATCTGGAGCATCAGCAGCGCCGGGACCAGCGCCTCCACGAAGACGTACGCCCACGCGACGAGGAATCCGGCCGCCGGGTGCAGGCCCTGCGCGCTGTAGGCCGCGAGCGACCCGGCGGCCGGAAGGCGGCGTGCCAGCTCCCCGATGCACGAGGCGGCCAGCAGGCAGGCGAGGAGGGCGAGCAGCACGGACAGCGGCAGACTGCCGCCCGCGAAGGACGCACCGGTGGGGATCGAGGCCGCGATGGCGGCCCCGGGGGCCATCGACGTGATGCTCTGGAACAGCACCTCGCGCATGCCCACCGCGTCGCGCCGCAGCCCGGCGCCCGTCCCCCGGTTCCCGATCGTGGTCATCGGAGGCCAGGGTAGGGGCGGGACGGGTGCGGCGGAAGAGGACCAACTGCCCTGCGGAGGAGGGCGGGCGGCTCAGCGGCCGCCGAACTTCACGCTCTTGAAGACGAACTTGACCGGGGCCTTCTCGCCGTGGCCCAGCCGGTGCTGCGCGCCCTTGCAGCCCTTCTCCGCGTAGACCACGGCCACCCCCTTGGTCCTGTTCTCCGCCTGGCGCGCCTCCTGGGCCATGGCGAGGCACTTGCCGTCCGGGGGGTTGGTGATGAAGTAGGGCTTCCCCTCCGGGCCCCTCCAGTGGAACTCGCCGCCGGAGGCGCCTGCCGTGGCGGCAGGCAGCGAGACGGCGAGGAGGAGGCCTCCCAGGGCGGAGACCGCAGTGCGGAACAGGCGCATCACAGATCCTTGCTCTCGACGGCGAAGCAGGCGGGGGAACGGCCCCCGATGCGCTCAACGACGCTCGGCCCGGATACGACACGCAGTCATGCGGTGACGGTTGGTGACGCCTGGTCAAACAGGCCGGGGGAGCAGGGTGTTCCCTGCTCCCCCGGCACCCTTGCGGGTGAGTGTCCTACGGTGCGTCAGCCGCGGCGGCTCGCCCGGGCGAGGGCCGGGACGAAGCGGGCGGCGTCCACGGTGCCGACGCCGGTCGCCATGTCGTAGCCGTTGACGGCGGTGTAGCCGTCGACGCCCTGGTAGCTGTTGTTCGTCCCGTCGTTGACGTCGACGATGCCGGTGTTCTTGCCGTGCGCGGACTGCTTGTACAGCGTGTACAGCGCCTCGTTGATGTTGCCCACGCGGTGCCCGGCGGCCTGGTCGGCCAGGGCGACGATGCCGGAGAACAGCGGGCAGGCCTCGCTGGTGCCGCCGGTGATGTCCCAGCCGGTCGCGGTGGGGTCGTAGCTGGAGTAGATCCAGGCGCCGCCGTCGACCGCCGCGGCCATCGAGATGTCCGGGGTGCCGCGGCGGCTGCCGACGACGCCCTTGACGGCGTTCTGGAAGGAGGGGCGGCCGAAGACGTGCGACTGGCCGCCGCCGCCCGCGCCGTGGTCGTTGTAGACGCTGTCGGGCTTGACGCGGTTGCCCTTGTCGTCCAGGTGCAGCTGGGTGCCGCCGATGGAGGTCACCAGCGGGTCGGACGAGGGCCAGGAGTTGACGCGCTCCTTGTAGTAGCCCTTGCCGTCGGCCGTGTTGTCGGTGGCGCCGCCGTCACCGGAGGAGGCCAGCACGGTCACGTGCTTCTTCGCGGCGTCCTTGAAGGCGTACCGCAGGTTCTGGATGCTGGAGAAGTCACCCTTGTCGAAGCCCGGGAAGGTGTTCTCCGTCGCGCCGAAGCTCTGGCTGATCACGTCGCCGACACCGCGGTCGATCATGGCCTTCTCGGCGTCCATCATCTCCGGCAGACCGGTGGTGCCCTCGGTCTCCGCGACCGCGGTCTCGACCAGGACGATCTTCGCGTCGGGCGCCACGGCGTGCGCCATCTCGACATCGAGGGTGGTCTCGCCGGCCCAGCCGGTCATGTCGGAGTTCTTGGGGTCGAACGCGGGGACGTCGCCCCACTTGACGACATCGACCTTGGTGCTGGGTATGCCGAACTGCTTGCTGTAGACGTCCAGGTCGTGCTGGATCGTCGGCGAGCCGAACGAGTCGACGATGACGATCGTGCGGCCCTTGCCGGTGATGCCGGCCTTGTACAGCGGCTCCAGGTTGTACGCCTTGCGGTACTGGATCGGGTCGTAGCAGTTCAGCTTGAACTGGGCCTGGCACTGCGCGATGGAGAGCGGGCTGCCCACGGCGCGCACCAGCGTGTGGCCGGCACTGGCCGGAACCGCCTTGGTGTGCGGGACCGTCGCGGCGTGCGCGGCGGTGACCCCGGTCAGCGGGGCGGCCGTCAGCGCAACGGCGGTGAGGGCGGCGGTGGCGGCCGTTGCGGCCGCGGCGCGCGACCGGAGGCGAGCTGCGTGCATGAATTCTCCCTGAGAGGACCGGAGCCGCACGAAGCGGCTGTCGCGATCTCACGGGATGGTCATGCGCAGATCAAGAGTATTTGACGCTTGATATCGAATGTTTTGCCTAAACGCGAAGTTGACGGCCGTTTGCGGAGTCATGCCCTCCGCTACGGCCGGTGCCGGTCAGCTCCGTGCGCCGCGTGCGGGCCACCAATTGGCCCGTCCCGCCAGGCACATGACGGCCGGGACCAGCAAGGCCCGCACCAGGGTGCAGTCCAGGACGACGGCGACGGCCAGGCCGAAACCGATGAGCTGCAGCATGGCCAGGTCGCAGGCGGCCAGGGAGGCCATGACGACGGCGAACACCAGCGCCGCGGAGGTGAACAGCCGCGCGGTGCGCTGCAGTCCGGTGGCCACCGCGAGCCGGGTCTCCGTGCCGTTGCGGTGCTCCTCCAGGATGCGGGACAGCAGGAAGACCTCGTAGTCCATCGACAGGCCGAAGGCCGTGCAGAACATCACCGCGGGGATGATGACGTCCGTGGTGTCGGGGGCGTTGAGCGGCCCGGTCAGCCACTCCAGCCGGCCCTGCTGGAAGACCGCGACGATGATCCCGAACGTGGCCGCCAGGCTGAGGGCGTTGAGCAGCACGGCCTTGAGGGGCACCAGCAGGCTGCGGGTGTAGCCGAACAGCAGCACCAGGGTGGCTGCCACGGTGAGCAGGATCGCTGCGGGCAGCCGGCTGCTCAGCGTGTCCTCGGTGTCGGTCATCCGGGCCCCGGAGCCGCCCACCAGCGCCGGCCCCGGGGCGGGCTCCCGGCGCAGCCGTTCGGTCAGCAGCCGGCCCTCCGGGGACAGCACCGAGGGCACCGCCGGGGTGATGCTCAGCCAGGTCCCGGCGGGCCCGGCGAAGCCGGCCCCCCGGACGTCCGCGTCGGCCGTCAGTCTGCCGCCGCGGTACGTGCCGGTCGCCGTCTGCACCTGCCGCACGCCGGGCAGCCGCGACAGCCGCGCGGCATAACCGTGCACGGCCGCCGCGGCGGACACCGCGGCCGGGGACTCCTCCGGCGC
Organism: Streptomyces morookaense; assembly: GCF_013030945.1. Taxonomy (GTDB): domain Bacteria; phylum Actinomycetota; class Actinomycetes; order Streptomycetales; family Streptomycetaceae; genus Streptomyces; species Streptomyces morookaensis. The sequence continues at coordinate 5,252 of NZ_JABBXF010000133.1, forward strand.
GTCGGAGGCCAGGGCCTCGGCCGGGGGCGCGATGCGCAGGCCCGGCAGCACCACCGTGGCCGTGTCCTCGGCCTCCGCGGCGAAGTCGGTGCGCAGCCGCTGCGAGGCCCGGGCCACCGGCGAGGAGGGCGGCAGGATGCGGTCGTCGTACATGCCGAACCGCACCCCGGCCCCCGGCGCGGCCAGCAGCCCGAGCACCAGCAGGGTGCCCACGGCGACGGCCGCCGGGCGCCGCGTCACCCACATCGCCAGCCGGTACCAGCGGCCCTGCGACAAGGGCCGCCCGGCGCCGCGCCGCCACCGGGCGAAGAGGTCGAAGCGGTTGACGCGCGCCCCCAGCAGCACCAGCATCGCGGGCAGCACCAGCAGCGCCCCGGCCGCCGAGCACACCGCCACCGCCGCCCCGCCGACGGCCAGCGAACGCGTCAGCGGCAGCGGGAAGACCATCAGCGCCCCCAGCGCCGCCGCCACGGTCGTCGCGGAGAACGCCACCGCCCGCCCCGCGGTGCCCAGGGCACGCTCGGCGGCCTGCACGGGCTGCGCCCCCGCGGCGAGTTCCTCGCGGTACCGGCTGACCATCAGCAGGCAGTAGTCGACGGCGAGTCCGAAACCGAGCGCGGTGGCGATGTTCAGCACGAACACCGACACCGTCATCACCTCGCTGAGCAGCCGCAGCACGGCGGTCGTGGTGACGACCGCGAAGCCGCCCACGACCACGGGCAGCAGCGCGGCGACCAGGCTGCCGAAGATCCACAGCAGGATCAGCAGCACCAGCGGCGCCACGATCAGCTCGGCGACCAGCGCGCCCTCGGTGCTCAGCCGCTCCATCTCGGCGAACAGCGCGGCCTCGCCGGTGGCCGCGACCTGCAACGGCCCCGTGCGCCCGGTCTCCCGTGCCGTCACCGCCTTGCTGGCCGCCAGCACGGCCCGCTCGTCGCCGCGGAACCGCACCGCGACCACGGCGCTGTGCCCGTCCCGGCTCCGCAGCTCGGGCACCTCCTGCGGCCAGTAGCCCCGCACCCAGGCCGTGTGCGGGTCGGACGACAGGCGCCCGGTCAGCGCACGTCCCGCGTCCGCCGCCGCGGGCGCGTCCACCTGTCCCTTCGTGGTGACGACCAGCACCAGGTGCGGCTCGCCGCCGCCGAAGTGCGACGCGAGGAAGGCGTCGGCCCGGGTCGACTGTGCCGTGGCCGGGGTCCACCCGCCCGGGGCCAGCCGCTCGCCCACGCCGTGCCCGCCCACGGCGGCGGCCACGGCCACCAGTGTGAGCAGGAGGAGCGTCCCCAGGGCCCGCCGGGGGGAACCGTGGGCGACCCCTGCGAGAAGGGAATGGCGAGGCTTTCGGAGCAGCATCACATGGGCGTCCTTCGCAGGGGTCGGAGGCGCCTCCCACCATTAATCATTCAATGCCAAGATAGGTGCATTGCGGTGATATGGGCGTGTCGTCCGGGTCTCCGCCCCGCGTCTCGGGCCGCGGCCGTGCGGGCCGCCGCCGGCCGCATGTGACATCTGTCAGCGCACACGGGTGACACGGCCAACTACAAGGCGTTCGTTCGCACTTGTCATGCTGGTGAACACAACAAGTCACCCCTGGAGAGGACTTGGCCTTGTCCAAGCGCATCATCGCCCTGGCCGTCGCCACCGCCGCCCTGGCCGGAATCGCCTCGGCGCCCGGCGCGGCGGCGGGAGCACCGGGAGGTGCGGAGATCACGGTCGGCGGGCGGGTCACCAACACCGTCCCCGCCGACGCGATCGGCGTCAACACGCCCTTCTGGAACCCGTACCTGAAGGATGCCAGGACGCCCGGACTCATCCGCAAGGCGGGCATCACCACGCTCTCCTTCAACGCCGGAGGGCCCACCGACCTCTACCACTTCGACCACGGCGGCTGGCTCAGCCCCGATCCCAACGGCAAGGACAACGGCGGATACGAGGACCTGACGCCGGAGTTCGGCTTCGACCGGTTCGCCGCCACCGCGCGTGCCGCCGACGCCCGCATGCTCGTACACGTCAACTACGGGACGGGCCCGACCGACACCAAGGCCGACCCCAGCACACCCGGACACCCCAAGCCCGGCGACCCCCGCGAAGCGGCGGCCTGGGTGCGGTACGCCAACAAGACGCGCCACTACGGCGTCCGCGACTGGGTCATCGGCGAGGAGACGTACCTCAACGGCTGGTTCACCATTCCCGGCCGCAAGTTTCCGCACGAGCCCGACGCCCACCCCGACAAGTCCCCGGCCGCCTACGCCCGCAACGTCATCGCCTACGCGCGGGCGATGAAGGCGGTCGACCCGGGGATCCGGATCGGCATCGAGCTGTTCGCCTACGACCCGGCGAAACCGGACGACCCCATCAACAAGGCGATGAAGGAGTGGGACGACACCGTCCTCAACACCCCCGGCCTGGCCGGGGCCGCCGACTTCGCCGACGTCCACTGGTACCACGCCGCCTTCAGCCACAAGCAGAGCGACGCCGACGTGCTGGCCGACACCGCGGCCGCCGGCCCCGTGCTGCGCGCCCTGCGCGCCGACCTGGACCGGGCCTCGGGGCGGGGGCACCGCATCGGCATCACCGTCGGCGAGGCCAACTCCGCGGCGCTCAACGCCACTCAGCAGCAGGACAACGCCGTGGGAGCCCTCTATCTGCTGGACAACAACCTCTCGCTCCTGGAGAACGGCGCCTCCGCCGTCGACTGGTGGGCCCTGTACAACGGCCCGTTGAACACGGAGACCGTCAACTGGGGCGACCTCGGCCTGCTGTCGTCCGGAGCATGCTTCACCGCCGTCGACAAGACCGGCAAGAAGGGGAAGCAGTGCGAGCCCCCGGTGGGGACCCCCTTCGCGCCGTACTACACGATGCAGATGCTGACCACCGCACTCAAGGGCGGCGGCAGCACCCTCGCCACCGCCGTCTCCGGCGGCAGCGACACCCTCACCGCGCACACGCTCCGCCGGGCCGACGGCACGCTCGCGGTCGTGGTCGTCAACAAGGACCCCCGGCAGACGCAGAAGGTGCACCTGAACCTGCCCCGCGGCTACCGCGCCTACCGCACGCTGACATGGCGGCAGGGCGACAAGGACCCGGCCACGCAGCGCGGCCGGGTGCCCACCGCCCTCGCCCCCTACTCCGCCGCGGTCGTGCTGCTCGCGCCGCGTGGCTGAGGCGCCCCGAACCACTGCCCGAGCGCTGCGTCGAGCCCGTCGAGATCGTCGCTGTCCGTGGCCCACGCGACGAAGCCGTCGGGCCGCAGCAGAAGGGCCGCCAGTCCGGGGTGCGAGGTGCACCGGGCCGTGACCACCCGCACCCGGTCCCCGAACCCCTCCGCCCGGTCCGGGAGACCGGGCCCGGCGGCGCCCAGGTCGAGCAACAGCGCCTTGCCGTCGTGGAGATGGTCGGCCAGGCGCGTGCCGTCGGCCAGGACGAGGTCCGGTGCACTGTGTCCTGTCAGCGGGTGGTCGCCCGGCAGGTCGTATCTCTGCCAGACGCCCAGGATCTTCTTGACGAAGTACGTGGTGCCCGTGACCGTCCCCATCAGATCGCGCACGACGCTGCGCATCGCCTGTGCGTGCGGCGTCAGCCGCATGACGGCGATCTGTGCCCGGGTCCACTCCAGCACCCATGCGCCGATGGGGTGCCGCTCGGCCGTGTAGGTGTCGAGCAGCCCCTCGGGGGCCGTGCCGTGCACCGTGGCGGCCAGCTTCCAGCCGAGGTTCATCGCGTCGCCGATGCCCAGGTTCAGTCCCTGGCCGCCGAACGGCGAGTGCACGTGCGCCGCGTCGCCGGCCAGCAGGACACGCCCCTTGCGATACGTGCTCGCCTGGCGGGCGTTGTCGGTGAAGCGGGTGGCGGTGTGCACCGCGGTGACCCGCACGTCCGCCCCGGAGACCTTGCGCAGGCTGGTCTCCAGTTCCTCGGCGGTCACCGGTGCGTCCCGGTCGGCCGGCGGGCCGTCGAACTCCACCGTGAGGATCCGGCCGGGGAAGGGGCCGTGGACGTAGATGCCGGTGTCGGTGCCCTGCCAGCCGGCTCCCAGGGCCTCCGCGCCCTCCAGCTCCACCACGGCCTGGTGGCCGGTGATCTCGGGAGCCGTGCCGGGGAAGTCGAAGCCCGCGAGCCGGCGGACCGTGCTGCGGCCGCCGTCGCAGCCGGCCAGCCAGCCCGCGCGGACCGTCCCCCGGCTCGTGCGGACGCTCACGCCCGCGTCGTCCGCGTCGAACCCCTCGAGCTCCACGCCCCGCCACAGCTCCACGCCCAGGGCGGTGGCGCGCTCCAGGAGCACGAGCTCCAGGTCGGCCTGGGGCACCAGGCCGACGTCGCCCGCCGGCCCGAGGTGGGCGAAGTCGGGATCGGACGTGTCCAGCAGGTCGCCGTACAGCGGTATCCCGGCGAAGTGGCCCGCGAACTTCGGCGCGTTCTTCCGGTCCAGCCCGTCGGGGGCGTGCGTGCGGAGGAACCCGGTGACTTCCGCGAGGCGGCGCTCCTGCACCGCCGCCATCGCGGGCAGCAGGCCTCGCCGGTCGAACGCGACCGCGCTGGGCGCGTTGATGGCCCCCGCCTTGATCGTCCGGTCGGGCTCCGGCAGGCGCTCGACGACGAGCACGGCCGTCCCCGCCAGCGCGAGTTCGCAGGCCAGCATGAGGCCCGTGGGGCCGGCGCCCGCCACCACGACGTCGTAGTCCGTGGCCCTGACTTCCTGGGTCTTGTCATCCATGGCGGTAACTGTAGTCACTAAAAAGATGTGTTCGCTATATAATTTTCCCCGTGAAGGATCAGCACAAGCACTCCGCCCCGCAGCCGGCCCCGCAGCGCCCGACGCTGCGCGAACGGAAGAAACAGGAGACGCGGAAACGCATCTCCGACGCGGCCACGGAGCTGTTCTGCGCGCGCGGCTTCGACCGTGTCACCGTCGCCGAGGTCGCGGAGGCCGCACAGGTTTCGGCCATGACGGTCTTCAACTACTTCCCGCGCAAGGAGGATCTCTTCCTCGACCGCATCCCGGAAGCCGTCGAGCTCGTCGGCCGCGCGGTCCGCGAGCGGGAGCCGGAGCACTCGCCGACGGAGGCGGTGCGCCGCATGCTGATCGAACTCCACGAGCAGCGGCACCCGTTGGGTGGATCGGCCGACCGGTTCGTGAACTTCTGGCAGGTCGTCATCGACTCGCCCGCCCTGCAGGCCCGTGCCCGCGAAGGCGTCGAGGAGGTGGAGAACGCGCTGGCCGCGGCCATCGCGGAGGGGACCGGCGCCGGCCCCGGCGACGAAGGCCCGCGCCTGGCGGCGGCGCTGACCGTCGCGGCCTACCGCACCGCCTACCTCACCGCGGTCCGCCGCCTGCTGGCCGGCGAGCGCGCCGAGGACTTCGCCGACGAGCAACGGGAGCTGATCCACCGCGTCTTCGACGCCGTGGAGCGGGCCCTCCGGCAGTGAGCGGACGGCGGGGGCGGGACCGGCCCGCCCCCGCGCTTCATCTCGTGCTCACGTGCCTCACTTGCACAGCGGCACCGGCGACAGGTTCTGCACGTAACGCGCAGCGACGTAGCCGGGCTTGCCGTTGCCGAGGAGGTACCACAGGTCGTTCCCGTCCACGTTCGACCCGTGCTTCTTGCAGGCCAGTTCGACGACCGTCCCCGGCTTGAGCGCGCCGAGGTACTTGGCCGCCTGCGCCGGCCGCTCGCGTATGGACAGCGGCAGCCTGGAGACCACCTTGCCCTTCGGCGGGACCGGCTTCGCCACGGCGGCCGGTGCGGCCGCGGGTGCCTGGGCACTTGCCGGAACCGCGGCCAGGAGCGTGCCCGAAGCGACCAGCAGCGCGGATGCGCCGACAGCCGCTGCACGACGTACTGACATATACATCAACGTTCCCCCTGTTCTCTCCTCAATGGGTTCAACGGGCTCAATGGGAGATGCATGGTGTATGACCCATGGGGGAGCGAAACGGTTGCATGGGGGCGCACGGACCGTATACACATCCCTCCTTCGGGGGTTTCCTCCCGCAATAGGGGCGTATGGTGCGGGGATTGCTGCCAGCCTCGGCGGACGACGGACGGTCACGGGGACCGTTGCCGGGACTGCAGAGGGCGGAGCGGATGAAGCGTACGGTGGCGAAAGCACGTTGGCGGGTGCGCATGGTGATGGGCGCGGTGGGCGCCACGGCGGTGTTCCTGGCCTCCGGCCCCACGGCCTTCGCGGGTTCGGCGTGTGAAGGGCCGGTCTGCCTCACCGTCGACAACAGCGGCCGGTACGTCGCCCGGGCCACGGCCACGCCCGCGAAGGGCGGTGACTTCTTCGGCTACTTCGAGCTGCACGGTCCTCCCGGCCTCCAGGGCAGGAGCGCCGCGCGGCACTGGCGCGCCGGTCAGAAGTACGGCATGGCCCTGGGCCGCGTCGTCCCCGACCACACGAAGATCTGCGTCGACAGCTGGAAGACGTCCGAAATCAACAAGGACGTCAAGCCCGAGCACTACGGGCGCGCTTGCGTGGAGGTCCGCGGCCAGTAGCGCTCCGGCGCCCGGCGCGGCGGCCGGGAGATGGCGTGATGTGGTGAGGACAGGTCCGGGCCGGGCGGGCAGTGTGGGGGCCGTCAGACACCCCCCGACACACGTGAGGACGGACGAATGAGGCTCTCTGCCCTGCTGACCGTGCCACTGGCCGTGGGAGCGCTGCTGGGCGGCGCGGCATCCCCCGCTGCGGCGGGTGTCGGTGGTGTGACGCTCTCCAATGCCGACAACGGCCGCACGCTGACCGTGCAGAGCGGTACGGACCTGCAGGTCCGGCTCGCCGGATCCCGCTCGGCCCACGCCACCTGGACGTGGAGCCCGCCGACGGCGGACGACCCCGAAGTCGCCGACCGGGTGGCGGCGTTGACGTCCGAGGACGGCAGCGCGATGGCGGACTTCCGGATGCAGGAGCCCGGCACCACGGGCATCACGGCCTACGAGCGCTGTGTCCCGCGGGCCGCCCGGGCCTGTCCGCACCTGGTCGTCCTGTGGAAGGTGACCATCAGGGTGCAGGACGATCCGGCACGCTGACGGGCCCTGCGGGCTCTGCCGGAACTGCCGGATCCGGAAGTTCCGCTTAGGGTGACCCCATGGCGGACGGGAGCGGCGAGGCCGGAAACCGTACCGGCGCCGCCGGGCAGCGCAAACGCCCCGGCGAGCTCTGGACGGCGTTCCGCCACTCGCCGTTCCTGCCGGCCACCGTGCTCGTGCTCATCGTGGCCGCGGCCGCCGGGCTGTTCGCGGGCTCGTACACCTACGCCATGGCCAACCCCACGCCGCACCGCGTCCCGGTGGCCGTCACCGGGGTGCCCGCGTCCAGGGTCGAGCGCGCCGCGTTCATCCAGGGGATGGAGAAGGCCCTGGGCGCCGAACTGGAGCTGCACCACTATGCCGACTACGGTGCCGCCCGGAACGCGGTGGACGAACAGCAGGTCTTCGCCATCCTCCGGGAGCGCCCCGGCGCCCCCGCACTGGACGTCTCCGGCGCCTCCGGAGCCACCGTGGCGCAGCTGCTGGCCCAGGCCGCGCCCGAGGTCGGCAGGGCCACCGGCGTGCCGGTGGCCGTGCGGGACATCAACCCGCTCCAGCCGGGCGACCCGCGCGGCCTCGCCCTCTTCTACATCACGCTCGCCGCGGTGGTCGTCGGCTTCGTCGGCTCCATTCAGCTGAGCGTGCACGCCCGTGCCCTCACCCCGGCCGAGCGCATCGCCTTCACCATCGCCTACGCGCTCCTGGGCGGCTTCGCCATCGCGGCCGTCGTGGACTGGGGGCTGGGCGCGCTGCGGCTGCCGTTCGTCGAGTCCTGGCTGATCCTCGCGTTCACGATGTTCACGTCGGGGATGTTCTTCACCATGTGCAACACCCTCATCGGCCGGTGGGCGATGATCCCGGCGTGGGGCGTGCTGGTCCTGCTGGGCAACCCGTCCTCCGGCGGCGCGGTCTCCTGGCCGCTGCTGCCGTCCCTGCTGGGCTCGATCGGCCGCTGGCTCCCGCCGGGCGCCTCGGTCAACGCCCAGCACACGGCGGTGTACTTCGGGGGACACCAGCACGCCCTGCCCTTCGTGGTGCTGGGGGTGTGGGCGGCGGTGTCCTGCGCGGTCTTCTGGATCTGGCGCCACCGCCACCCGGGCGGCCGGGAGCGCGAGGTCGGCGCGGTCGCGCCGGAGTGACCCGCGCCTGCCCGCTCAGCTCACGACGCGCACGTGCTCCGCATGGACGGTGCCGTCCGTGTCCAGGGCGGGCACGTACGTCACCCGCATGCCCTCGGTCACGAAGGTGAGGTCGTCGATGGCCTCGCGGGTCACCCGCACCTCGGCGCCGTCGTCGCCGTTGATGTAGCCGTAACCCCTGGCCTGGTTGAACCAGCGCACCACGCCGCTGACCCTGTCGCTCATGTCCCCCGCCTCCCGCATTCGGGCACCATGTGTCAACTACCGTGTATCACAGGCGTGTTCTCGCAGTACAGGAGCGCGGGGCGGACAGGATCCGGCGCTAACCCGCGGCAGGGGCGTACACCCACGCCTCGGCGCCCGAGGCCAGCGGCACCAGGGTGCGCCGGTAGTCGGTGACCTCGTAGTCGTCGGCGGCGGCCAGTTCGGCGTCCGTGACGAGCAGCGCGGCGCCCTCCACACCGTCGGCCGGATCGCCGGTGGGCTGCAGGATGGGGTGCCGGTCGGAACCGCTGAGGGCGATCACCTCCGGATCGGTGATCTCCACCGTGGACAGCCGGTAGCCGGGCAGCAGGGCGGGGGTGCCCGGGACCTCGCGGCCGAACAGGGAGCGCTGGACCTCGGGCTGACGCAGCGTGCCGTAGGAGAACAGGAGATGGGCGGACGTGTCGATCATCCGCAGAGCATCGCTGCGATATGGCTGCACCTGCAAATCGGCGCTCAAACGGTGCTCAATCGGTGCTCAGTGGTGCCAGGCCTGCCCGCCCGTGTTGTGGATCATCCGCTGCAGCACCTTCAGCGTGACCAGATACTCCTCGTCCGTGATGCCGTCGTGCCGCTGCGCCCACATCTCCTTCTGCCGTTCAGCGCATCGCAGCCGGACGGCCGCGCCCTCGGCCGTCAGCCGGAGCAGGCCCGCGTCGTCGAAGACGGTCAACCCGCGTTCGACGAGGGCGTCGATCTCGTCCTGCAGGGCGTCCTCCACGTCGAGGTAGCCCCGGAGGGTCGCGGTCACCTCGGCGCGGGTCTTCCCGTGCTCGTCGTCCGCCTGGTTCAGGATCCACCACTGCGGCTGGCTCACGCCGAACTCGGCCAGCCCGGCCCGGATATGGGTGACGACGGCCTTGTGCGCGGCCCAGCTCCAGTAGCCGATGGGCTGGTTGACGAGTTCGGCGTCGGGGTGCGAGTAGTTCATGGGCCGACGGTAGAACCTCGACCTGACTTGAGGTCAAGTCACGTAGGGTGGGCGTCCGTACGAAACGATCAAGAAACGAGACGAGGCCCCCGTTGTCCGCGCGCACCCGTACCGTCGTCGCAGCCCTGCTGCTCCCCGTGGCCCTGGCCGGATGCTCCGGCGGCGGCCACAAAGGCACGGCCGACGCCGACGGCAGGCCCGGATCCGCGCAGGCGGCCCTCGCCGCACTGCCCGTGAAGAAGGCGGCGTCGAAGGACGGTTACGACCGCGCCAAGCAGTTCGGCGCCGCATGGACGGACTCCACGAACGCCCCCGGCGGGGGCAACAAGTGCGACACCCGCAACGACATATTGCGCCGCGACCTGAAGAGCCCTCGGTTCGAGGCGGGTTCGAAGTGTGTCATCGCCTCCGGCACCCTTGCCGACCCCTACACCGGCAAAACGATTCGCTTCGAGCGCGGCCCGAAGTCCTCGGCGGTACAGATCGACCACATAGTGGCCCTGTCGGACGCATGGCAGACCGGGGCCCAGAAGCTTCCGCAGGAGCGGCGCGAGGCCCTCGCGAACGACCCCCTCAACCTCGTCGCGGCGGACGGGCCCGCGAACATGGGCAAGGGCGACAAGAACGCCTCGGCCTGGCTCCCGGCCAACAAGGGCTTCGACTGCACCTATGTGGCCCGGCAGATCGCGGTGAAGAAGCAGTACAAGCTGTGGGTCACGCCTGATGAACGCGACGCGATGAAGAAGGTCCTGGCCGGCTGCCCCGCTCAGCAGCTGCCGAGCGAGTCCACGTCCGGGGTCGCCCTCAAGCCGTAGCGAACGTCCGGCGGAGGGTAGCG
>NZ_JABBXF010000134.1 GCF_013030945.1 Streptomyces morookaense
CGCCCTGGACGTCACCGTCCAGGCCCAAGTGATGGACCTGCTGTCCGAGTTGCAGCGCGAGTACACGATGGGGCTCATTCTCATCACCCACGACCTGGGGGTGGTCGCGGACGTCGCCGACGACATCGCGGTGATGTACGCGGGCCGGATCGTCGAGCGGGCGCCCGTGCACGAGCTGTACCGCGCACCCGCGCACCCGTACACCCGCGGGCTGCTGGACTCGATCCCGCGCCTGGACCGCAAGGGCGCGGAGCTGTACGCGATCAAGGGCCTGCCGCCCAGCCTGACGGCGATCCCGGCCGGCTGCCCGTTCCACCCGCGCTGCCCGCGCGCCCGGGACATCTGCCGGACGGACCGGCCGCCGCTGTTCGCGGTGGGGCCGGGGCGGGCGAGTGCGTGCCACTTCTGGAAGGAGACACTGGATGACGCAGACTGAACCCCTTCTGGAAGTACGCGACCTGGTCAAGCACTTCCCGCTGACGCGCGGCATTGTGCTGAAGAAGCAGGTGGGCGCCGTACACGCCGTCGACGGCGTCTCCTTCGACGTCCGCAAGGGCGAAACGCTCGGCATCGTGGGGGAGTCGGGGTGCGGCAAGTCGACGGTCGCGAAGCTGCTCGTCCACCTGGAACGGCCGACGGCGGGGCAGATCCGCTACCGGGGCGAGGACATCACGCGGTTGTCGGGCAAGGCGCTGAAGGCGGTCCGCCGCAACATCCAGATGGTCTTCCAGGACCCGTACACCTCCCTGAACCCCCGGATGACGGTGGGCGACATCGTCGGCGAGCCGTACGAGATCCACCCGGAGGCGGCCCCCAAAGGCAGCCGGCGGCGCAAGGTGCAGGAGCTGCTGGAGGTGGTGGGCCTCAACCCCGAGCACGTCAACCGCTACCCGCACCAGTTCTCGGGCGGCCAGCGGCAGCGCATCGGCATCGCGCGCGGCCTGGCGCTGCGGCCCGAGGTGATCGTGGCGGACGAGCCGGTGTCCGCACTGGACGTCTCGGTGCAGGCCCAGGTGGTCAACCTGCTGGAGCGGCTGCAGCGGGAGTTCGGGCTGTCGTACGTGTTCATCGCCCACGACCTCTCCGTGGTCCGGCACATCTCGGACCGGGTGGCGGTGATGTATCTGGGGCGGCTGGCGGAGTCGGGGTCGGATACGGAGATCTACGAGCACCCGACGCACCCGTACACGCAGGCCCTGCTGTCGGCGGTACCGGTACCGGACCCGCGGGGACGGGAGGCGAGGGTGGGGGCACCTCCCGGCGGTGGCCGGGGGAGGATTCTCCTGACGGGTGACGTCCCGTCGCCCGCGGACCCGCCGTCGGGCTGCCGGTTCCGCACCCGGTGCTGGAAGGCGCAGGCGGTCTGCGCGGAGGTGGTGCCGCCGCTGGCGGTGCCGGAATGGTTCCGGGAGGGCGGGGGCCCGGCGGCGCACCCGTCGGCGTGCCACTTCGCGGAGGAGGGTGCGCGCACCTGACCCCCGTGCAGGTACGCGCGCCGGCTGCCGGTGTTCCGGTGCCGGAAATCCTCACGGTGCGCCGGGGGGAGTGAGGATTTCCGTCGCACTGCGGGCGAGCTCCCAGGGGTCGTGTTGGAAACGCACGGCCGGTTGACCTGGGAGTGGGGCACCATGCAACAGCAGGACACCCGTTTGTGAGTCCTCAGTGGCGCCCCCGACCCCCGGCCCCCGGAGCTCACATCACCACCTCCGTGTCCCGCTCCACCGTCGGCGGCTCCGGAAAGTGGCACGCCGACAAGTGGCCCTCCCGTGAGCCGTCCGCGCGGACCAGCGGCGGTACCGTCTCCGCGCACACGTCCCGCGCCTTCCAGCAGCGCGTGCGGAAGCGGCAGCCCGACGGGGGGTCGATGGGGGACGGGACGTCCCCCGCCAGCCGGATGCTCCCCCAGCTAACGCTGGGAGGTGCCCCCACCCTGGTCCCGCCGTCCTCCCCCGCCTCCGGTACCGCCGACAGCAGTGCGTGCGTGTACGGGTGGCGCGGGCGCCGGTAGATGTCGTCGCGGTCGCCCACCTCCACGATCCGGCCCAGGTACATCACCGCCACCCGTTGCGAGAAGTGCCGGACCACGGCCAGGTCGTGGGCGATGAACAGGAACGCGATGTCCAGCTCCCGCTGGAGCTTCTGGAGAAGGTTGACCACTTGGGCCTGGATCGAGACGTCCAGGGCCGACACCGGTTCGTCCGCCACGATCAGTTTCGGCTCCAGGGCCAGCGCCCTTGCCACCCCGATGCGCTGGCGCTGGCCGCCGGAGAATTCGTGCGGGAAGCGGTTGTAGTGCTCGGGGTTGAGGCCCACGGTCTCCAGGAGTTCGCGGACGCGGGCCTCCCGACCCCCGGGCGGCGCAATGCCGTTGATCTCCATCGGGCCGGAGACGATCTTTCCGACCGTCTGCCGCGGGTTCAGCGACGAGTACGGGTCCTGGAAGATCATCTGGATCTCGGAGCGGATCGGGGCGAGCTCCTTGCGGCTCGCGTGGGTGATGTCCTCGCCGCGGTAGCGGATCCGCCCGGCGGTCGGTTCCAGCAGCCGGGTCAGCAGCCGGCCCGTCGTCGACTTGCCGCAGCCCGACTCGCCGACCAGGCCGAAGGCCTCGCCGGCCCGGATGGCGAGGTCGATGCCGTCGACGGCCTGGACGGCGCCGACCGTCCGTTTGACCGGGAAGCCGCCCTTGATGGGGAAGTGTTTGGTCAGCCCCTCGGCCACCAGGATCTCGCTCATGTCCGCCACGTCCGCTCGCTCCTCAGCCCAGCCGGGGCTTGATCCGTTCGGTGAAGGTCGTGCGCTTCTGGTTCGGGGTCAGGTGGCAGGCCGAGCCGCGGCCCGTGGCCGGCAGTTCCGGGCGTTCCGAGCGGCAGCGGTTCCCGCCCACGTCGGAGACGAAGGCGCACCGTGGGTGGAAGGGACAGCCCGGCGGCGGTGCCAGCAGGCTCGGCGGGGTGCCGGGGATCGGGGTGAGCGGTTCCGTCACGTCCGAGGTCAGCCGCGGCATCGAGCCCAGCAGGCCCCAGGTGTACGGGTGTTGGGGCTCGCGCAGCACCTCGTCCACCGTGCCGCGCTCCACCGCCCGTCCCGCGTACATCACCAGCACCTCGTCCACCGTGTGCCCGACCACGCCGAGGTCGTGCGTGATGAGCACGATCGCCGCGCCCGTCTGCTGCTGGAGGTCCTTCAGGAGGTCGAGGATCTGGGCCTGCACGGTGACGTCCAGCGCCGTCGTCGGCTCGTCGGCGATCAGCAGTTCCGGGTCGCAGACCAGCGCCATGGCGATCATGGCGCGCTGCCGCATGCCGCCGGAGAACTGGTGCGGGTAGTCGTCCACGCGCAGCCCGGCGTTGGGGATGCCGACCTTCTCCAGCATCTCGATCGCCCGCAGCCGGGCGTCCCGCTTGGAGGCGCCGGTGTGTTTGCGGAAGGGCTCGGAGATCTGGCGGCCGACGGTGTAGTAGGGGGAGAGCGCCGTGAGCGAGTCCTGGAAGATCATCGCCATCTTGTTGCCGCGCAGCTTCTCCAGGACGGACTCGGGGGCGGCGGTCAGCTCCTGGCCGTCCAGCAGGATCTCGCCGCGGATCTCGGTGGACCGGGGGTCGTGCAGGCCGAGGACGGCGAGGTTGGTGACGGACTTGCCGGAGCCGGACTCGCCGACGATGCCGAGGGTCTCGCCCTTCCGTACGTCGAAGGAGAGGCCGTCGACGGCCTTGACGGTGCCGTCCTCGGTGTCGAAGCGGACGTGGAGGTCCCTGACGGACAGGAATGCGGTCACGGTGCTGAACTCCCTGAGGGGCGTGCGGAATCACGCGAGCCGCACCCGCGGATCGATGAAGGCGTAGGCGGCGTCGACCACGATGTTGGCCACGACGATCGCCGTGCAGCTGATCAGCATCACCGCCATCAGCGTCGGCAGATCGGTCTGGCCGACGGAGTCCACCGCCAGCCTCCCCAGCCCGTGCAGGCTGAATGTGAACTCGGTGATGATGGCGCCCCCGAACAGCGAGCCGAGGTCGATGCCGAAGATGGTCACGATGGGCGCGAGCGCCCCGCGCCACGCGTAGCGGAAGAAGACCGTGCGCCGGGTCAGCCCCTTGGCGCGGGCGGTGCGGACGTGGTCCTCGCCCAGCTGCTCGACCATCTGGGAGCGGGTCATCCTCGTGTAGTTGGCGACGAAGATGATGGAGAGCACCAGCCATGGGATGAGCATCCCGGTGAACCACTTCCCGGGGTTCTCGGTGATCGGGTAGTAGGCGGGGTTGTCCGCCCAGTGCAGGCCGGTGACGAACACGGCGAGGGCGAGGATGCCGACGAAGTAGATCTGCAGCGAGTTGGCGATCAGCGACAGTGAGCTGAAGAACTTGTCGGGCCACCGGCCCTGGAAGGCCGCGGCGATCATGCCGAAGCCGACGCCGACGGTCAGGAAGACGACGGCGCTGCCCAGGGTGAGCGACAGGGTCGTGGGGAAGCGGTCCACGATGGTGCCCCACACCGGCTGCTGGTTGGAGAAGGAGTAGCCGAAGCAGGGGGCCGCGCAGTGGCCGACGGAGTAGTCGCGGCCGGTGAAGATGCCCACCATGTAGTGCCAGTACTGGACGGGCACCGGCTGGTCGAGGCCCAGGTTCTTGTGGATGACGGCGAGCGCGTCGGCGGTGCAGTTCTTGCCGCAGGACATGCGGGCCGGGTCGGAGGGCAGCGCGAAGAAGAGGAAGAACGTGATCGCGCTGATCAGCAGGATGATGACGAGCGCGCCGGCGGTCCGGCGGGCGAGGAATCTCAGCATGGCTGCGCTGCCTCACGGTTCGGGCGGGGCGGGCGGGACGGGGGGCGGGACGGAGCGGCGGCGGCCGGCCGGGCCCGTGCGGCCCGGCCGGTACCGCGGCTACTTCACGAAGACGCC
>NZ_JABBXF010000135.1 GCF_013030945.1 Streptomyces morookaense
CCCGTGCGGCCCGGCCGGTACCGCGGCTACTTCACGAAGACGCCGGACGGGTCCGGGTAGCCGTACACCGGGTGGTACTTGACGCCGCCGAGCCCCGAACCCCACAGGGAGAACTGGAGGTTGGCGTAGGTCGGCACGGCCGGCACGTCATCGGTGAGGATCTTGTCGGCGAGCTTCATCCACTCGGGCGCCGCCTGCTTCACGTCGGGGACCGCGTTGATGCGGTCGATCTCCTTGTTGACGGCGGGGTCGTTGAGGTGCGAGTAGTTCTGGGCGCCGTCGGAGATCACCCGGCCGTCGTAGAGCGGCGGGACGACGGTCGAGGCGACCGGCCAGTCCGCGCCCCAGCCGGTGCGGAAGATGTCGAAGCCGTTCTTGACCTCGGCGATCGAGTTGTCCCAGACGTTGGAGTCGATCTCCTTCTTCTGCACCTTGAAGCCGGCCCGCTCCAGGGCCTGGGCGACGACCACCGAGACCTTCTGCTGGACGTCGGTGTTGGCGTAGGCGTAGACGATCTCCTGGCCCTCCTTGCCCGCTTCCTTCAGCAGGGCCCTGGCCTTGTCCGGGTCGCCGTTCGGCTTGGCCTTCTTCCCGAACGGGTCGGAGGGCTGGTAGCCCTGGATGGAGGGGGACACCAGGTTGGTGGCCAGCTTCCCGGCGGTCGCGCCGCCGATCTGCTGGATGATCTGGCCGCTGGGCACGGCGTAGGCGAGGGCCTTGCGGACCCTGATGTCCTTGAGCCGGTCCATGTTGAAGTTGATGACGTCGAGGTAGGGCTGGATCTCGATGAGGCGGCGCGCCTTGGTGCTCGGGTCCTTCAGCACCTGCTCGACCATCTCCGGCGCGACGGCGTTGGTGTACGACATGCCGTACTTGTCGGGCCCCTGGTCGGCGAGCAGCCGCCGGGTGGAGTCCGTGAACTGGTGGCCGAAGCTGATCTCGAACTTGTCGGGGTACTGCGTGCGGATCGGGTCCGTCTTCGGGTCCCAGCCCTGGTTGCGCACCAGGGTCAGCGACTTGCCCGTCTTGTAGTCGGCCACCTGGTAAGGGCCGGACGAGAAGGGCGCGTTGTCGTACTTCTGCTTGCCGTCCTTGTCGGCCTTCACGGCGCCGATGTTGGGCATCGCGGTGGCGTACGGGGTGTCCGCGTGCGGCTTGAGGAAGTGGAAGACGATGGTCTTGTCGTCCGGGGTGTCCAGCACCGAGGACGGCAGGTGCTTGCCGTCGTACGGGCCGTCGGGCAGCGCCTTGCGGTAGCTGGTGCCGTCACCGGAGAGCCACTGCTGGATGTACTGCGGGCCGTCGGTCTCGAACGAGGCGTAGAGCCGCTCGATGCCCCAGCGGACGTCCTGGGAGGTGATCGGCGAGCCGTCCTGCCACTTCAGCCCGTCCTTGAGCGTGAACTTCCAGGTCTTCCCGCCGTCGGAGGAGGTGCCGGTGTCGGTGGCGAGGTCGCCGACGACCTTGACCTTCCCGTCCGTGCCGATCTTGTATCCGGTGAGCGAGCGGTTGTAGAGCAGCTGGCTGATCAGCATGTCGCCGTAGTAGATCTGCCCCGGGTCCAGGTGGTGGAAGGCGTCGCGCTGGAGGACGGTGACGGTGCCGCCCTTTCTGGCGCCCGAGGGCGTGGGGGCGGGGCCGGTCGAGTCCGCGGCGGTGCCGATGGAGTAGTTGGCGGCCACGTTCTTGTCCTGGCCGGGGCCCGCGCTGTCGGTCGCCCCGCCGCCTCCGCCGCCCCCGCTGCTGCACGCGGAGAGCACCAGGGCACCGGCGGCCAGCACCACGGCCGTCCGTCGTGCCCTGCGGTTGACTGTCGTCCTCATCGATCTGCACCTGCCTGTCGGTTGACGGTCCTGTCGGTTGACGGTGGAGCGTGCCGGTTCGGGCCGCCGGGGCGGTCAGCGCCGGGTGCGGGGGTCGAAGGCGTCCCGGACGGAGTCCCCGAGCAGGTTGAAGGCGACCACGAAGATGATCATCGCGAGCCCGGGAAAGAAGATGTAGGTGACGTCGCTCTCGTAGAACTTGGCGCCGTTGGCGAACATCCGCCCCCAGTCGGGGGTGGGCTCGACGACGCCGACGCCGATGAAGGAGAGCCCCGCCTCGGCCGTCACCAGGGTCGGCAGCATCAGGGTCGACTGCACCAGGATCGGCGTCCACAGATTGGGCAGCAGCTCCTTGGTGATGATGCGCCAGGGCGAGGCCCCGGTGACCTTCGCCGCCTCGACGAACTCCCGTTCCCGCAGGCTGAGTACCTGGCCGCGCAGCAGCCGCGCCATGCCCATCCAGCCCAGCACCCACAGGACCAGGATCAGGGTGATGACCCGGAGATAGGTCGGGGTCTCCTTCTCGGGGCTGACGAAGAGGGAGTAGACGACCGGGGTGAACGCGACGAACGACAGCTGCTGGGGGAAGGCGAGCAGCAGGTCGATGAAGCGGCCCAGGAAGTAGTCGGTGCGGCCGCCCAGATAGCCGGCCGTCACCCCGACCAGGATGCCCGTCACCACGCACAGCACCGTGGCCGCCGTGGCGATCAGCAGCGAGGTGCGGATGCCGTAGACGAGCTGGGTCAGCACGTCGCGGCCGAGGGTCGGCTCGATGCCGAACCAGAAGCGGCCGGAGATACCGCCGTTGGGGGCGATCGGGTAGCCGAACGGGTTCAGCAGGCCGGTCTCGTCGAGCCCGTACGTCTCCGTCGGGTTCTTGCCGTAGACCATGGAGATCAGCGGGGCGGCGACGGCGACGAGGAAGAAGAAGCCCACGATCCAGGCGGAGATCACGCCCGAGCGGTCGCGTCTGAAGCGCCGCCACATCAGCTGCCCGGGCGAGCGGCCCACCGGCGCCCCTGCGGCGGCGGGCACCGCGTCGTCGGGGGCGCTGCCTGCGGTGCTCCGGGAAGGGCTCGTCATCGCGTGCATCCCCCGCCAAGTCGTCTCGGTTCCCGGTGTGTTGATCACGGAGTGACATATCGAACACGTTGGGTTGAGCGGACTCTGGCAATGGAGTTACGGCGCAGTCAAGGGGGCTGCGGGGGAAGACGCGGGGCTCCGCCGCATCTTGAGCGAAGGTTGTGCAGATCGAGGTGGCGGCGTGCTTGACAGCAAGGTCAAGCACGCCGCGGACCGTATCACCCCTGAGGCTTCAGCAGGCCCAAAGATCGTTTGACGAAGTCGACTTGGAGCAGGAGGAGGTTCTCGGCGACCTGTTCCTGCGGGGTCATGTGCGTCACCCCGGACAGCGGCAGCACCTCGTGCGGCCGGCCCGCCGCGAGCAGCGCCGAGGAGAGCCGCAGGGTGTGCGCGGCGACGACGTTGTCGTCCGCCAGGCCATGAATGATCATCAACGGGCGGTGCTGCTCCGCCACTTGGGACAGCCCGTCGTCCGTGACGAGGGAGTTGCGGGCGTACACCTCCGGCCGCTCGTCGGGGTGCCCCAGATAGCGCTCGGTGTAATGGGTGTCGTACAGCCGCCAGTCGGTGACCGGGGCGCCCGCGACGCCCGCGTGGAAGACGTCGGGGCGGCGCAGTACCGCGAGGGCGGCCAGGTAACCGCCGTACGACCAGCCGCGGATGGCCACCCGGGTCAGGTCCAGCGGGTACTCGCCGGCGAGCGCGTGCAGCGCGTCGACCTGGTCGTCCAGGGTGACGCCCGCGAAGTCCTCGTGGACGGCCTTCTCCCACGCGGGGGAGGTGTGCGGGGTGCCGCGGCCGTCGGCCACCACCACGGCGAATCCCTGGTCGGCGAACCACTGCGAGGTCAGATGGGCGTTGTGCGCCGCGGCCACCCGCGGCCCGTGCGGACCGCCGTACGGGTCCATCAGCACCGGCAACGGCCCGTCGCCGTCCCGGAATCCGGAGGGCAGCACCACCGCGCACGGAATGCGGCGGGAGCCCGCGCGGGTGAGCCGGGCGCGCGTGGTGAGCACCGGCGTCTCGGCGTGCGAGGGCACCGTGGCCGTCTGCTTGCCGTCGCGCAGCACCCGCACCAGGGCCCCCGGGCGCTCCATCGACACCGAGACGAGCACCGTCAACGCGCCCGACCGCACGGCCGAGTGGCGGCCCGGCTCCGCCGAGAGCCGTTCCGCGCCCCGCTCGCCGACGAGGTACACATGCATCTCGCCCGTCTCGTCGTCCGCCGCCTCCGGCCCCGCCGACGCGGCGACGAGCACGCCGTCGGCGGCGACGTCCAGCACGGACTGGACGTGCAACTGCGGCCCGGTGAGCGCCCGGTCGCCGGCCAGCAGCACCCGCGCGCCGTCCCGGTCGGCGATGCGCACCAGCTCGCCGTCCGGGGACCAGGCGGGCACACCGGCGAACAATTCAAGCCACTTCGGATCCTCTTCCGTGTGCAGCACCTGTGTGCCGCCCGTGCCCGGGTCCACCGTCAGGTACGCCTGGGAGCGCTGGTCCCGCGCCTGGACGAGCAGCAGCGGCGCACCGGCCGACGACCAGTGCACGCGCGCGAGGTAGGGGTGGCGGTCCCGGTCCCACGCGATGTCCGTCCGGGTGCCGTCCAGGCGCAGCAGGGAGAGCGTCACCTCGGCGTTGGGGGTGCCGGCCGCCGGATAGGCGACCTCGGCGGGCTCGCGGCCCGGGTTGGCCGGGTCGGCGATCCACCAGCGCTGCACGGGCCCGTCGTCGGTGCGGGCGGCCAGCAGCGCATCGCCCTCCGGCGACCACCAGAAGCCGCGGAAGCGGTGCATCTCCTCGGCCGCGATGAACTCGGCGAGCCCCCAGACGATCCCGGGCCCCTCCGGCTCGGCCAGCGCCCGGTCGCCGGTGCCGTCCGCCTCCACCACCCGCAGGGCGCCGCCCGAGACATAGGCCACCCTGCGGCCGTCGGGGGAGGGGCGCGGGTCGATCACCGGGCCGGGGACGTCGAGTTCGCGGGCGGTGCCGCTGCGCAGTTCGGCAACGAAGAGCCGCCCCGAGAGGGTGAAGGCGGCCAACTCGACGGCGTCGTCCACCGCATACCCCACGACCCCCGCCGACCCCTCGCGGGTGCGCTCGCGCCGCGCCCGCTCCTCGGCGGACAACTCCTCGGCGGAGCCGCCCAGCAGGACGGCGGGATCCGCCGCCGGATACTCCCGGCCCGTCTCCGGGTCGAGCACCCACAGGACATTTGCCCGGTCCGTACCGGAACGCGAGCGGAGGAAGACGACCCGTGTGCCGTCGGGCGCCACGGAGAACGACCGTGGTGCGCCGAGGGAGAACCGTTGTGTGCGGGCGTGCTGACGGGGGAACGAGAGCTGTCCGGTCATGTGCGCGAGCCTACGGCTCGTACCACCGGGCCCGTCCGGAACGGCGAGAACTCGCCGTGCGCCCCGGGTTTGCTTCCGTGCACCGAGTCATGCGAGGGCACGGAAAGTTATGATCGCTCGCGCACCGTGGGTATGTCTTCGGCATCCCCGCGCCGTGTCCCGCCCGAGCATGCCTTCGTCCGACCCGACCGCGTGTACCTGGAGGTGAACCGCCTTGGCACTCTCGATTTCCGTGGTGGTGCTATTGGCGATCGTCGTCTTCCTGCTGGTCCAGAAGTCCGGACTGAAGACCGGCCACGCCGTGCTCTGCATGCTGCTGGGCTTCTATCTGTCGAGCTCCTCGTTCGGGCCGACCATCCGCCAGCTGACGACGAGCATCACGGGAATGATCAGCAGCTTCAAACTGTGACCCGCGGTGTACGGGCCCGCTCCCCGGCGGGCCGCCGCGGCTCGTAGGCTGGAGCCATGACCGACCTTCCCGGCCGCCGGCTGCTCCTGGTGCATGCGCACCCGGACGACGAATCGATCAACAACGGCGCGACCATGGCCAAGTACGCCGCCGAGGGTGCCCATGTCACCTTGGTGACCTGCACACTCGGCGAGGAGGGCGAGGTGATCCCGCCGGAGCTGGCGCACCTCGCCGCGGACCGGGACGACACCCTCGGCACGCACCGGCGGGGCGAACTCGCCGCCGCGATGAAGGAGCTGGGCGTCACCGACCACCGCCTCCTCGGCGGTCCCGGGCGCTACCGCGACTCCGGGATGATGGCCTCCGTGCAGAACGAGCACCCCGGGTGCTTCTGGCAGGCCGACGTGGACGAGGCCGCCGCATCCCTCGTTGAGGTGATTCGGGAGGTGCGGCCGCAGGTGCTCGTCACCTACGACCCGGACGGCGGCTACGGCCACCCCGACCATATCCAGGCCCATCGCGTCGCCATGCGCGCCGCCGAGCTGGCGGCCGAGCCGGTCTTCCGCCGCGACCTCGGCGAGCCGCACGCGATCGCCAAGGTCTACTGGAACTGTGTCCCGCTCTCCGTCGTCGAGGAGGGCTTCGCCCGGCTGCGGGCGCTGGGCAAGGAGGTTGCCTTCCCCGGCGTCGCCACCGCGTCCGATGTGCCCGGTGTGCTGCCGGATGCGGAGGTCACCACCGAAATCGACGCCGCCGCGTACGCGCCCGCCAAGGCGGCCGCGATGCGGGCCCATGCCACGCAGATCGCCGTGGACGGTCCCTTCTTCGCCCTCTCGAACGACCTGGGCCAGCCGCTCTTCCCGCGCGAGTACTACCGGCTCGTCAAGGGCAGACCCGGTGCCGAGGGCGGCCGGGAGCACGACCTCTTCGCAGGAGTGGACGCATGAACGGCCTTGTCGCTCCGCCCAGTTTCGGGCGCCTCGTGGCGTATGTCCTGTTGGCGGTCCTCGGGTTCGCCGTGGGCGTCGCCGGGTCGCTCGTCCAAGGCGGCTGGTTCCCCGGCGGGTTGCTGCTCGCGCTGCTCGGCATCGCGGGCCTCTGCTACGGCGGACTGAAGGCCGTCGGCACCCGGATCGGCGGGGGCGCGCCCGGGGCCGGCTGGCTCGTCGCCGTGCTGATGCTCTCGGCCACCCGGCCGGAGGGCGACTTCCTGTTCGGCGCGGGGATCGGCTCGTACGTCTTCCTGCTGGGCGGGATGATCGTGGCTGTGATGTGTGCCACGCTCCCGAAGCCGCCGCAACCGGGCGGGCCTGCGGCCCGACTTGGCAAGTGACGTGACCATTTCTGCCTGACGTCGGTGCGATTGCCGCTACGACGGCCCGTGGCCTGATCCGGCGGTCGTCAAATATGCGCCCGTGGTGCCCAGTATGGTGGTGCGCGCCGCCGAGCCTCCCCCTGGCCTCCGGCGATGGGTGACCCCGAGCGAGGTCAACGAGGGCGGCAAAGAGTAACCGGGAGAACCTGCTTTGAGCCGTGAATCTGACAGTTCGTCCTCCACGCCCCAGGGTCGCGGCGGAGCCACCGCCTACCCTTCGGGCACGCCGCCGTACGGGACGGCCTCCGGCCCCGGCACGGACGGCGCGGCCGCGGCTGCCGGGCCGGACGAGCCGAAGCTGACCGAGACCACGCTGACGACGCGGATCCGCATCAACATCCCGGGCTCGCGGCCCATCCCGCCCGTCGTCATGCGGACCCCCGTCGCCGGGGGCGACACCGACGAGGGCCAGGCCGCTGCGCCTGCGGCGCCCGCCGCTTCCGCCGCCAAGGCGGCTCCGGCCGCCCCGGCCGCCCCCGAGGCCCCCGCCGCGGCGGAGCCGGTGGCGGAGAAGGCCGCCGACAAGACCAGCGACTGGTTCGCGCCCTCGCCCCGCAAGGCGTCCGGAGGCGGCACGCCTGCCGCCGCCCCCGCGCCG
>NZ_JABBXF010000136.1 GCF_013030945.1 Streptomyces morookaense
TGCTCTACCAACTGAGCTACGTCCGCAATGCCTCCGACCGGCTCTCACCGGGCGGCGCGAACACCACTGTACCGGACTCCGAGGAGTGGTCGGTAAGCGATGAGAGCGGGTGACAGGAATCGCACACTGCGCCTCCCTCTTGGAAAGAGGGCGCTCTACTACTGAGCTACACCCGCATGTCCGTCCGACGCGGCCGCGGATGCGGCCGGTGAACGGTCAGAGCGGGTGACAGGAATCGCACACTGCGCCTCCCCCTTGGAAAGGGGGCGCTCTACTACTGAGCTACACCCGCATGACCTCCGAAGTGCCGCCCGGTTTCCCGGACTTGCCCCTCGGCGTTGATCCAGACTCTAGCTGATCACCGGGGGTGCTTGGCAAATCGGTGCCCGGCCGGGGGTCCGGCCGGGCGGGAGCGGGCGGGCGCCGCGGGGGCCGGGGGCGGTCAGGCCCCCTCGTTGAACGCCTCGTAGACCTTCTTGGGGATGCGCCCGCGGGGCGGCACGTCCATCCCGTGCGAGCGGGCCCAGGCGCGCACCGCCGCCGGGTCCGGGGCGACGGACGTGCGGCGGTAGACACGCCCCGACCGCGACTTCTTGCGGCCGGCCGCCACGTAAGGCGCCAGCAGCTTTCGCAGTTTCTTCGCATTGGCTGTGTTCAGGTCGATCTCGTACGACTTGCCGTCGAGCCCGAAGGCGACGGTCTCCGCGGCTTCCCCGCCCTCGATGTCGTCGGAGAGTGTGACCACTACGCGCTGCGCCACGGAAATCGGTCCTTTCGGCCGGTATCGCCGCGTTGACCTGCGGCGATGCTGGGGTTTCTATGGTTTGCCGACGTGTTCTCGGCCAATACATATTCATTTGTACAGCAAAGGGCATTGCGGGGTGAAGCCCAGTTAATTCCGTCCGGGCCGGGCGGTGCAATGAGAACCGGGTGACCGCCGGGCTTTTTTCCGGAATTTTTTCCCGGGTGTCGTCGGTGCTGACGCGAAAACACGCCGGATGGTTCCAGCATATCTATGCGCGTAGATTTTTCGGGGCGGTACTGTGGGCTCACCGCTTCAGCTCACGCACCACACACCGGGAGTGCCAGTGGCACGCGTCGTAGTCGACGTCATGCTCAAGCCGGAGATCCTCGACCCGCAGGGGCAGGCGGTGCAGCGCGCACTGCCACGCCTGGGCTTCGAGGGGATCGCCGACGTCCGTCAGGGCAAGCGCTTTGAACTCGAGGTGGAGGGTCCGGTCGACGACGCCGCCCTCGCCCGTATCCACGAGATGGCGGAAACGTTTCTCGCCAACACCGTGATCGAGGACTTCACCGTGCGGGTCGACTCGTGACCGCACGCGTAGGAGTCATCACCTTCCCCGGCACCCTCGACGACCGCGACACCCAGCGCGCCGTCCGGATCGCCGGCCTCGAGCCCGTGCCGCTGTGGCACCGCGACAAGGACCTCAAGCAGGTCGACGCCGTGGTCCTGCCCGGCGGCTTCTCCTACGGCGACTACCTGCGGGCGGGCGCCATCTCGCGCTTCTCGCCCGTGATGGAGTCCGTCATCGACCAGGCGAAGGCGGGCATGCCCGTCCTCGGCATCTGCAACGGCTTCCAGGTGCTCACCGAGACGCACCTGCTGCCCGGCGCGATGCTGCGCAACAACCACCTGCACTTCATCTGCCGCGACCAGAAGCTGCGGGTGGAGAACGCGCAGACGGCCTGGACCGCCGACTACGAGGCGGGCCAGGAGATCTCCGTCCCGCTGAAGAACATCGACGGCCGCTACGTCGCCGACGAGCGCACCCTCGACGAGCTGGAGGCCGAGGGCCGCGTCGCCTTCCGGTACCTCGACGGCAACCCGAACGGTTCGCTCCGCGACATCGCCGGCATCACCAACGCGGCGGGCAACGTCGTCGGCCTGATGCCGCACCCCGAGCACGCCGTGGAGCCGCTGATCGGCACCGGCCGCACGGACGGGCTCGGATTCTTCACCTCGCTCCTCAAGAAGCTGGTCAACGCATGAGCCTGGACACGGTCAAGCACGCGGCCGAAACCCCGGACACCGCCCAGCCCTGGGCCGAACTCGGCCTCAAGCAGGACGAGTACGAGCGCATCCGCGCGATCCTCGGCCGCCGGCCCACCGGCGCCGAGCTCGCGATGTACTCCGTGATGTGGTCCGAGCACTGCTCGTACAAGTCGAGCAAGGTGCACCTGCGCCAGTTCGGCGAGAAGGCCCCCGAGAACGACGCCCTCCTCGTCGGCATCGGCGAGAACGCCGGCGTCGTCGACGTCGGCCAGGGCTACGCGGTCACCTTCAAGGTCGAGTCGCACAACCACCCCTCCTACATCGAGCCCTACCAGGGCGCGGCCACCGGCGTGGGCGGCATCGTCCGCGACATCCTCGCCATGGGCGCCCGCCCGGTCGCCGTGATGGACCCGCTGCGCTTCGGCGCCGCCGACCACCCCGACACCAAGCGGGTGCTGCCCGGCGTCGTCGCGGGCATCGGCGGCTACGGCAACTGCCTGGGCCTGCCCAACATCGGCGGCGAGGTCGTCTTCGACTCCTGCTACCAGGGCAACCCGCTGGTCAACGCCCTGTGTGTGGGCGTGATGAAGCACGAGGACATCCACCTCGCGAAGGCCTCCGGAGCCGGCAACAAGGTCATCCTCTACGGCGCCCGCACGGGCGGCGACGGCATCGGCGGCGTGTCCGTCCTCGCCTCGGAGACCTTCGACTCGACCGGTCCGGCGAAGCGCCCGGCCGTCCAGGTCGGCGACCCCTTCCAGGAGAAGCTCCTCATCGAGTGCACCCTGGAGCTGTTCCGCGAGCACCTCGTCGAGGGCATCCAGGACCTCGGCGGCGCGGGCCTGTCCTGCGCCACCAGCGAGCTGGCCAGCGCCGGTTCGGGCGGCATGCGCGTCGAACTCGACCGCGTACCGCTGCGCGACGCGACCCTCTCGCCCGAGGAGATCCTCATGAGCGAGTCGCAGGAGCGCATGTGCGCGATCGTCGAGCCCGGCAAGGTCGCCCGCTTCCTGGAGATCTGCGAGAAGTGGGACGTCATCGCCACCGTCATCGGTGAAGTCACCGACGGCGAACGGCTGGAGATCTTCTGGCACGGCGAGCAGATCGTCGACGTCCCGCCGCGCACCGTCGCCCACGAGGGCCCGGTGTACGAGCGCCCGTACGCCCGTCCCGACTGGCAGGACGCGCTCCAGGCGGACGACGCGGCGAAGCTGCCGCGGCCGCAGACCCCGGAGGAGCTGCGCGCGCAGGTCCTGAAGGTGATCGCGTCCCCCAACCAGGCGTCCAAGTCCTGGGTGACCGACCAGTACGACCGCTTCGTGCAGGGCAACACGGTGCTGGCACAGCCGGAGGACTCCGGCATGGTCCGCATCGACGAGGAGACCGACCTCGGTGTCGCCGTCGCCACGGACGGCAACGGCCGCTACGCGAAGCTCGACCCGTACGCGGGTGCGCAGCTCGCGCTCGCGGAGTCGTACCGCAACGTCGCCGCGACCGGCGCCCGGCCGCTGGCCATCTCCAACTGCCTCAACTTCGGCTCGCCCGAGGACCCGGCGGTGATGTGGCAGTTCGCGGAGGCCACCCGCGGCCTGGCGGACGGCTGCCTGGAGCTGGGCACGCCGGTGACCGGCGGCAACGTCTCGCTGTACAACCAGACCGGTGACACGGCCATCCACCCCACCCCGGTGGTCGCGGTGCTCGGTGTCATCGACGATGTCAACCGCCGTACGCCGATGGCCTTCCGCGAGGAGGGCCAGCTGCTCTACCTGCTGGGCGACACCCGCGAGGAACTGGGCGGTTCGGCCTGGTCGCAGGTGGTCCACGACCACCTGGGCGGACTGCCGCCGAAGGTGGACCTGGCACGCGAGAGGCTGCTCGCCGAGATCCTCATCTCGGCCTCGCGCGACGGCATGATCGACGCGGCGCACGACCTGTCGGACGGCGGCCTGATCCAGGCCGTGACGGAGTCCTGCCTGCGCGGCGGCAAGGGCGCCCGCCTCGTCCTCCCGGACGGGACGGACCCGTTCGTGCAGCTCTTCTCCGAGTCCGCAGGCCGTGCCGTCGTCTCGGTCCCGCGCAGCGAGGAGCTCCGCTTCACGGACATGTGCGAGGCGAGGGGCCTGCCGGCGGTACGGATCGGCGTGGTGGACGGCGACTCCGTCGACGTCCAGGGCCAGTTCAGCCTCCCCCTGGAGGAGCTGCGCGAGGCGCACGAGGCGACGATTCCGGCACTGCTGGCGTAGTCGCCTGCGGCACAAGCGGGTTGGGGGTGCCGAACTGTGCACGGCGCCCCCGACCAGCCGTGCCCCATCGCTCCGGCACGGCTGCCGGGGATTGTCGGGGGCGGCCCCTACGCTGGGGCCATGCCTCCAACTCAGCGTGTCCGTAAATACGATTCCGCCAAGCTGGCGGCAGCCGTCACCGCGCAGCTGCAGCATGTGCGGACCGCCGTCGCCGGTCTCGGCGAGGGCCAACTCGCCCTGCCCACCCGCCTTCCGGGGTGGACGGTGCGCGAGCTCGTCACCCACATCCCTCTCACCGTCGGCGTCGTCAACCGCACCCTCGAAGCCCCGGCCGCGCCGGCCCGCGAGATGACCCCGGTGGAGTGGCCGTCCGCGACGGCGCAACTGGCGGCGCACGCCGACGAAGTGGCCCGGAAGACGGCCGCGGACACCAAGCCGCTCGACCTCCTCGACGGCATCGCAGCCCGCTTCGCCGAACTGACCGCCGTCGCACCCGCGGACCGCCTCCTGGCGGTCCGTTCCGGCGCCATGCGCCTGGACGACTTCCTGGTCACCCGCTGTGCCGAACTCGTCGTCCACACCGACGATCTCGCCGACGCCCTCGGCACGGAGATCCCCTTCGACCGCCAGGCCCTGGCGGCCACCACCCGCCTGCTCGCCGACACCCTGGCCGCCAGGGCCCCCGGCGGCTCCGTGGAGGTCCGTGTCCCGCCCTTCGCGGTGGTCCAGTGCATCGAGGGCCCCCGGCACACCCGCGGCACCCCGCCCAACGTCGTGGAGACCGACCCCCTGACCTGGATCCGCCTCGCCGCGGGGCGCGTTGCCTGGGCGGAAGCGGTGGCAGCAGCATCCGTCACTGCGAGTGGCGAACGGGCGGACATCTCCGAGCAACTCCCCCTGTTCGGCTGAGGAGATGACGCTGCCCGTGATGCGCTGTGCGCAATGCGTGGCTCAGCGTGGTGTGAGACATCCCGCCCGTCCCCGGTTCGGATGAACCTCGTCCCTGCCATAGACTCAAGGTGTGCCTCGTGGTGACGGACGACTCAACCACGACCTGCTCCCCGGCGAAAAGGGCCCCCAGGACGCATGCGGCGTCTTCGGTGTCTGGGCTCCGGGGGAAGAGGTCGCAAAACTCACCTATTTCGGGCTGTATGCGCTGCAGCACCGTGGACAGGAGTCCGCGGGCATCGCGGTGAGCAACGGCTCCCAGATCCTCGTTTTCAAGGACATGGGACTGGTGTCCCAGGTCTTCGACGAAACCTCTCTCGGCTCCCTCCAGGGCCATATCGCGGTCGGTCACGCCCGCTACTCCACCACCGGAGCCTCGGTGTGGGAGAACGCCCAGCCCACCTTCCGGGCCACGGCGAACGGCTCGATCGCGCTCGGCCACAACGGCAACCTGGTCAACACGGCCGAGCTCGCCGAGATGGTCGCCGCCCTGCCGCGGGAGAACGGCCGCGCCACCCAGGTGGCCGCGACCAACGACACCGACCTGGTCACGGCCCTGCTCGCGGGCCAGACCGACGACGACGGCAAGCCGCTGACCGTCGAGCAGGCGGCCACCAAGGTGCTGCCCGACGTCAAGGGCGCCTTCTCCCTCGTCTTCATGGACGAGCACACGCTGTACGCCGCGCGTGACCCGCAGGGCATCCGCCCGCTGGTGCTCGGCCGCCTGGAGCGCGGCTGGGTGGTGGCCTCCGAGACGGCCGCCCTGGACATCGTCGGCGCCAGCTTCGTGCGCGAGGTCGAGCCCGGTGAGCTCGTCGCCGTCGACGAGAACGGCGTGCGGAGCAGCCGCTTCGCGGAGGCCCGTCCCAAGGGCTGCATCTTCGAGTACGTCTACCTCGCCCGTCCCGACACCGACATCGCCGGCCGGAACGTGTACCTCTCCCGTGTGGAGATGGGCCGCCGGCTCGCCGCCGAGGCCCCGGCCGACGCCGATCTGGTGATAGCGACCCCGGAGTCCGGGACCCCGGCCGCCGTGGGCTACGCCGAGGCGAGCGGCATCCCGTACGGCTCGGGCCTGGTGAAGAACAGCTACGTCGGCCGGACCTTCATCCAGCCCTCGCAGACCATCCGCCAGCTCGGCATCCGCCTCAAGCTCAACCCGCTCAAGGAAGTCATCCGCGGCAAGCGCCTGGTGGTCGTCGACGACTCGATCGTCCGCGG
Source organism: Streptomyces morookaense (assembly GCF_013030945.1). GTDB lineage: Bacteria > Actinomycetota > Actinomycetes > Streptomycetales > Streptomycetaceae > Streptomyces > Streptomyces morookaensis. The sequence goes on from NZ_JABBXF010000136.1 coordinate 6,427, forward strand.
CAACACCCAGCGCGCCCTGGTCCGGATGCTCCGCGAGGCCGGTGCGGCCGAGGTCCACATCCGGATCTCGTCCCCGCCGATCAAGTGGCCGTGCTTCTTCGGCATCGACTTCGCGACCCGCGCCGAGCTGATCGCCAACGGCATGACCGTGGAGGAGATCGGCAAGTCGCTCGGTGCGGACTCGCTGGCCTACATCTCCCTGGACGGCATGGTCGAGGCGACGACGATCGCCAAGCCGAACCTCTGCCGCGCCTGCTTCGACGGCGAGTACCCGATGGAGCTGCCCGACCCCGAGCGGCTCGGCAAGCACCTCCTGGAGACCGAGCTGGCCGGCGGCCACGACGCCGCCGACGCCCTGCGCCGCCCGTAGCGCTCCGCAGCCCCGCAGTATCGAACGACACGAAAGTTCCCAGCAATGTCTGAGACCACCGGTGCCAGCTACGCAAGCGCGGGCGTCGACATCGAGGCGGGCGACCGCGCCGTCGAACTGATGAAGCAGTGGGTGAAGAAGGCCACCCGCCCCGAGGTCGTCGGCGGCCTCGGCGGCTTCGCCGGCCTCTTCGACGCCTCGGCCCTCAAGGGGTACGAGCGCCCGCTGCTCGCCTCCGCCACCGACGGCGTGGGCACCAAGGTCGACATCGCCCGGCGCATGGGCGTGTACGACACCATCGGCCACGACCTGGTCGGCATGGTCGTGGACGACCTGGTCGTCTGCGGCGCCGAGCCGCTGTTCATGACCGACTACATCTGCGTCGGCAAGGTCCACCCCGACCGGGTCGCCTCGATCGTCAAGGGCATCGCCGAGGGCTGCGTCCTCGCGGGCTGCGCCCTGGTCGGCGGCGAGACCGCCGAACACCCCGGCCTGCTGGGCCCGGACGAGTTCGACGTGGCCGGCGCGGGCACGGGCGTGGTCGAGGCGGACCGGCTGCTGGGTGCCGAGCGCATCCGCGAGGGTGACGCCGTCATCGCGATGGCCTCCTCCGGACTTCACTCGAACGGGTACTCACTGGTCCGCCATGTGCTCTTCGACCGGGCCGGCTGGGAGCTGGACCGGGAGGTCCCGGAGTTCGGCCGCACCCTCGGCGAGGAGCTGCTGGAGCCGACCCGGATCTACTCGCTCGACTGCCTGGCCCTGACCCGGACGGCCGAGGTGCACGCCTTCTCGCACATCACGGGCGGCGGACTCGCCAACAACCTGGCCCGGGTGATCCCGGACGGCCTGCACGCGACCGTCGACCGGTCGACCTGGACACCGGACGCGGTCTTCGACGTGGTCGGCAGGCTCGGTGGGGTCGAGCGGCCGGAGCTGGAGAAGACCCTGAACATGGGCGTCGGCATGATCGCCGTCGTCCCGCAGGAATCGGTGGACGTGGCACTGGCCACGTTCGCGGACCGCGATGTCGACGCGTGGGTGGCGGGCGAGATCGTGGACCGCGGGGACCACGAGGAAGCGGTGACCCTGACGGGTGAGTACGCGAGCTGACGAGTCCCGTAGCCCCGTGCCCCGTAGGGGCGCCGGGGGCACCTCCCCCAGCGATAGCCGGGGGAGGAACTGCGCGACCAGCCACAGCGGACCCGCACCCGAAGGACAGCACAGACCCGGCCCGAGGCGGATGGCCCCGGACCGGGTCTGTGAGGAATGTCAGCGCGTCAAGCGCGGCGACGATAGACGGACTGATCGGACGACGCGCTGTGCTCGTCCTCGTCCTCTTCGTCGTTGTAACGCGCCGCGTACTGCGCGTACGGGTCGTCGTCCAGCTCGTCCTCGAGCGGCTCGCTCTGCGGCGGCTGCTTCGACGGCTGCGTTGCGCCCAGCTCATTGGCCAGACGCGAGAGGTCGGTCCCGCCGCTGTTGTACTTCAGCTGGCGGGCGACCTTTGTCTGCTTGGCCTTGGCCCGGCCGCGCCCCATGGCTCGACCCCCTCATTGACGGGGCTCGACGGCCCCAGAGTCTTGACACGCGTTCACGTTCATGAGTCAGAGCGGACCCCTGGGATAGGTGTCCGGCCTGTAGGGCTTCAACGGTACCTGCTTCCGCGGCCATACGGTACGTCGCCCGCATGACGTGCCACGCAGCACAACCGGCGAGGCGCCCTGTCCCCGCTGGTCAGCTGCGATTTTAACGTGTCCTGGGCGCCGACCCGCCGAGAGGTGAGAGGGATCTCTCCTTTCCCACCTCCCGGCGGCCTTCTGTGGGGACCCCTGTGCGGGCACCGTTCACCCGGTCGGGCTAGCGGTGCTCGGCCTGGCGGGGAACAGAGGCGCGTGCCTCGGCCATGCGCTGCTCGGCGAGCCGGTCCGCCGCGGCGGCCGGCGGGATGCCGTCGGCCTGTGCCCGGTCGAATATCGCCAACGTCGTGTCGAAAATCATCGTCGCCTTGGCCTTGGCGCGGTCGAAATCGAAGCCGTGCAGCTCGTCCGCGACCTGGATCACGCCACCGGCGTTCACCACGTAGTCCGGCGCGTAGAGGATCCCGCGGTCGGCGAGGTCCTTCTCGACGCCCGGATGGGCGAGCTGGTTGTTGGCGGCGCCGCAGACCACGGTGGCGGTCAGGGCGGCCACGGTGGCGTCGTCGAGCGCGCCGCCCAGGGCGCAGGGGGCATAGACGTCGAGCGGCGTGCGGACCAGCGCGTCCGCGTCCGCGACGGCGGTGACCTGCGGGTGGCGGGCGGTGATGCGCGCGACCGCGTCCGCCCGGACGTCGGTGACCACGACCTCCGCGCCGTCCGTGATCAAGTGCTCGACCAAGTGATGGCCGACCTTGCCGACGCCGGCGATGCCGACCCGGCGCCCGCGCAGCGTGGGCTCGCCCCACTGCGTCTGCGCGGCGGCCCGCATGCCCTGGAAGACGCCGAAGGCGGTCAGCACGGACGAGTCGCCGCAGCCGCCGTTCTCGGGAGAGCGGCCGGTGGTCCAGCGGTTCGTGCGGGCCACCACGTCCATGTCCTGGACGTAGGTGCCGACGTCGCACGCGGTGACGTAACGCCCACCGAGCGAGGCCACGAAGCGGCCGTAGGCGAGCAGCAGCTGTTCGGTCTTGATCTGTTCGGGATCACCGATGATCACGGCCTTGCCGCCGCCGTGCTCGAGCCCTGCCATGGCGTTCTTGTACGACATGCCGCGTGACAGGTTGAGCGCGTCCTGCACGGCCTCCTCCTCGGAGGCGTACGGGTAGAAGCGGGTGCCGCCGAGGGCGGGGCCCAGGGCGGTGGAGTGGAGGGCGATGACGGCCTTGAGGCCGGTCTCGCGGTCCTGGCAGAGCACGACCTGCTCATGACCGCCCTGGTCGGACGTGAACAGGCTGTGCAGGACGCCGTCGGCGGCGCCGGGAAGAGGACGTACGTCAGCCACGGTGGTGACTCCATATGTCGCGTCGGTCGCCCTCCTCGGGGTGGCGGAGGGCCGGTTGGCACGAGGGTAGGGCCTGGCAGGCCCGTGGACCGGTCCCGTGCCGAGGATCACCCTCCCGTGGTCCGGCGCCGTGGGACGATTTGGACCGTATGGGGAGGGCGCCCGTCAACTCCCCCTTCTCCAGCGGCTTGAGGGAGCGAGCGTGGGCCTGGCGTCGTCGGTGACCGTCCCGTACGCGGCATACCTGCGGGTCTACGAGCCGCTGGGCGCTTTCCCCGAACCGGAGCGCTCGCACTGGGCCCGCTACGCCCGCCGGACGGCTCTGCCCTCCGCCCAGGACGAACTGCGCCGCTCGCTGGCCGATTTGCTGCCCACCCCGCCCGTACCGGTCCCGGTGCACGAGAGCGGGGACGCCTTTGTGGCGGTCGTGGACGGCGTCGTCTGCGTCTGCCCCTGGCGCACCCGGCTGCGCGGCTGGCTGGCGCTGGAGGATCTCGCGGCGCGGCTGCCGGCGCCGGTGCTGGACGCGGCGCTGCCCCCGGTGGTCCGCCGCCAGGCGCAGGCGGACTACGAGCGCTGGCAGGAGCGCAACCCGGACGCCCGCCCGTGGATCCGCACCGCGACGTGGCAGGTGCCGCTGCGCTGGTTCGTCCTCTTCTCGGGGGAGGAGCGGGAGTACGGCAAGGGCGAGCCGGGCGGCGAGGAGGTCGTGCTCCGCTACCGCACCCCTATGGTCCAGGCCCGGCGCCGGGTCGCCCGGGGGCTGCGCACGCTCCGGGACACCATCGAGGAGGGGCCGCTCATCGACGGCCTGGTAGATGTGGGGCGGTGGCTGGAGGAATTCCATCCGCGGTCGCTGGTCGAGCTGGACTACGGCGGGCTGGTGCATATGGTTCCGGAGGCACACCTCGCCGAGGACCGCTCCGCGGCGGACACCGAGGAGGGGCTGGCGGCGCTGCGGGCGGGAGACGGGGCGCGGGCCGGAGAGGCCTACGAGCGGCTGACGGAGCGTTGGCGGGCCGTGCGGGACCGCCAGTTCGCCAACTGAACGGGATCGGGACCGCGGGTCTGGCAGGGTGTCCCCAGGACCTAGGTCCCGATCCGGGCCATTGCGGCAACCGTGACCTAACGCACTTTCGTCAGGTCTTGCGCCCATCGCCCATCGCCGTGGCAAAATAGGACAAGGAGTCCGGGAAGGGCTCCTTCCGTCCAACTAAGGGCGGATAGATCGGTATTGCACTCCTTGGCGGGTCTGGTGACCCCTGATCCCGCTGTGACTGATCGTCACGGTGGCGTGACTGTCCGCTATGGCACGGTCGGTCGGCTTCCGTCGAGGTTGAACACCTGAGAGGGCAATTCCATCGGTTTGGCCGACGTGGCTGGACAGATGGTGTAGTTGTAGTGCCGAGGACAAGCCGTTCGTCCTATAACCGACTCGGCCCGCGTCCGCCATTTCGGGCAACGCGGGTCAAGGTGCAGAATTTAGAGGAAAGAACCGACGTGATGGTTCGGTTCTCCCGAGGAGGCCGCTCATGACCGCTCGCACCCCTGATGCCGAGCCGCTGCTGACCCCGGCTGAGGTTGCCACGATGTTCCGCGTGGACCCCAAGACGGTCACCCGTTGGGCCAAGGCAGGCAAGCTCACGTCCATCCGCACGCTCGGAGGACACCGGCGCTACCGCGAAGCGGAGGTCCGCGCCCTGCTGGCGGGCATTCCGCAGCAGCGCAGCGAGGCCTGAACAACTGAAATGAACGGGTGTTGACCGGGGCCCCCAACCCGGACGCCGCCCACTCAGGCACCACAGCTTCACCAAGCAGCAAAACGACGAGGGCGCCTGCCCCAACAGGTTCCCTGCCCACCGACTTGGGCGAGTCGTCGATCGCGCTGGGCTCCGCCGGGCCCAGCGCGATCTTTTTATGCCGTCACCCTTGCCGTCGTACGGCCTCTGCAGGGCAGTGCAATTGCACATATTAAATTGACTGGTTGTCCGGAGGGTGCGAGTTCCCCATCCGTGGGAACTCTTTACGTGACTCCCATCACAGCGCAGGTTTCTTGAATGCGCCGTGCTGCTGCGGTAGTGAAGCCCGACTGCCGCGGGAGCGGCCGCCGTTGGCCGCGGTGCCGGCGGTCAGGAAGCGTTCTGCTCCGGCACCGCGTCGGCCGCCTCCTGGGCGAGCCGCAGGAGGCGGTGACAGACCGGGCAGTGTCTGGTCAGATGGCGATAGCCCGACGCGGCCGCGAGATGGGCGCGCAGCAGCGCCCGCGTCTCATGCCGAGCGGCGTCGGTGCGGATGGTCGTGGGCATGGGGGCAGCACCTCCCACTGACTGGGTACCCCTGGCACGTGTCCCAGTCAAGGTTGAGTTGCAAGCCCATGTGCAAGAAGGCCCGGATCCAATGGATCCGGGCCTTCAACTCATGCGGTCCTGACGGGATTTGAACCCGCGGCCTCCACCTTGACAGGGTGGCGAGCACTCCAAACTGCTCCACAGGACCTTGCTGCACTTTCCGCTCTCGCGGCGTTGCGTGAACGACTCTACAGCA